>JBBQFH010000014.1:0-69574 GCA_038321865.1 Gemmatimonadales bacterium | reverse complement strand
CTCTCCCGGGGCCGCGAGCCCGATCTGGACGACGCGCCACCCGGCGCGGGTGAGCGTCTCGCACTCGCGCCGGACGCGCGGGTCGCTCGGGGCATGGGTGTAGGCGATGGAAACGAAGCCTGGCACAGCGGACGGTTCCGGCCGCGGAGGTCGCGCGGCGGGGCTACTCACCACCGAGCGGGGTGCCGGTACCGGACCCGGAGTTGATCCCGGTCGCGCCGGCGAGCACGGCGTCGTACAGCGGCAGGACGTCGAAGGCGCCCCGATCGCGATACTCCGCGATCACGGCAAGCTCCGCTCCGAGCCGGTCCAGCGGCTGGTCACCCGTGTGCCAGAAGAACTCGATCCACTGCGGTTGGGGCCGGCTCGCGACGTCATCGAGCAGCGCACGCAGCGTCGGCAGGTCGAAATCCTTCAGATAGTAGACCGGGGGACCCCCGGTGCCGCCCTGGACATACGAGACGAACGTGCCCGGCACCGCGTACGCCTCGATGCCGACGTAGACCCGGCGCAGCAGCGCCGCGTACGGCGTGCGCAGCTTGTCCGGGCCATCGAGATGCGCCGCGCCGCTGAGCCAGGTGCCCGGCTGAACCCAGAGGTGAGGCGGGTGGCCTCGAGTCGTCAGGTCACGCGCCGCGCCGACCGTTTCGAGATAAAAACCGACGAACTCGGCCGGCGCTCGGGCGTGAAAGCGCGAATGAGCCGCGATGTCGTTTCCGGCCTGAGCGAGACTGTCCACCAGTGCCCACGAGCACCGGCGGAGCCCGTTGCGAGCGACGAGGCGTGTCGGCACCGCGAATTCTGCCCGCAGCCGGTTGGTTGCGAGAAACCCGAGCACCTGGGACTCGGCTGCCGGGCAGTCGTCGGCGCGGAGCGACACGATGGTGCGCCCGGGCGGCGTCGGGGAACGCGGGCCAATGACGACCGGCTCCGCCGGCATGGGCACGCCGCCCAGGGCGTCAAACCGCACGGTGCGCTCGGCGCCCGAGAGCGTGATGGTGGCGGAGCCGGTGAACCGCGGAGCGCCGTCGTTACCAACGTATGAGAACAGGGCGCCGGTGCCGGCGCCGATCGCGCCGCCGGGGCCCGACAGCGTCCACTGCATCTCCCGGCCACGGATCGTGGCGGCCAGCGTCAGCTTCCGAAGGTCCGGCGCGCTGTCCAGCACCGACCAGAGCGCCGCCGAGGCCGCGCTGGGCGGGTCCTCGTGCACGGCGAACGCAGAGTCCGACTGGACGATCCACACCCGTCCGGCCGAATCGCTCAGGATGACGGTCCACTGCTGCCGGTTGAGCGGATCGGGGCCGACATTGCCGAGCGGGTCCTGGAAGCCCGAGTCAAGGCATGCGGAGAAGACGAGGACGAGGAGCAGCACCAGCAGCGGAGCGGCCTTCGCGTGGATGCCGCGATGGAACGTCACTTCTTGACCGACCGGAGAACGCGCGCGGGGTTCCCTGCCACGATCGTATCCGCCGCGACGTCGCGCGTGACGACGGCGCCGGCCCCGACGATGGCCCGTTCGCCGATAGTCACTCCGCCCAGAATGGTCGAGCCGGTGCCGATCGACGCTCCGCGCCGGACGCGCGTCGGCACGACCTGCCAATCGGCCTCGGTCTGAAGCTGGCCCGCGGCCGCCGTGGCGCGCGGATACATGTCGTTGATGAAGCTGACGTTGTGGCCGACGAAGACCTCGTCCTCGATCGTCACGCCTTCGCAGATGAAGGTGTGGCTCTGGATCTTGCAGCGGGCACCGATACTGACACCCTTCTGGATCTCGACGAAGGTGCCGACCGACGTGCCGTCCCCGATGCTGCAGCCGTACAGATTGACGAAGGCGTACATCCGGACGCCCTCGCCCAGGCGCACGTCGGGCGCCACGCGACGCAGCAGGGCGTCGCGCTCAGCGCCGCTCATTTCGGCCATCAGGCGCTGACCGCCGCCGTGCCGTTCAGCGCGACCAGGGCCCCGCCCTGCTCGATGGAACGCTGCGCCGCCTCGAGGATGCGGACCACGCGGTATCCGGCGCGCCCGTCCGACACCAGCGGCTCCCGGCCCTCCATGGCGGCCACCAGATTCTCGGCTTCGACGCCGAGCGCTTCCCGGGTGTCGAGCTGCGGCGCGTGCATGTCGCCGGAGCGATACGAGATCATGAACTGATATTCGTTGTTCTCGCCGGTCGGATCACTCGAGATGGACACACCCTTGTCATACACCTTCAGCTTCTCGCTCGGCTCCATGTCGTCGTAGATCATCATGCGCTTGGAGCCGCCGACGATCGTGCGGCGGACCTTGGCGGGAGCCAGCCAGTTGACGTGCACCGCGCCCAGCAGCGAGCCGGCGTAGCGGACGGTGACGTACGCGATGTTTTCCGTGGGGCTGCCGCCGTGGCCGGCGGCCTGGGCCGCCACACTCACCGGCTCCTGGCCGATCAGATAGTCCATGATGGACACGTCATGCGGCGCCAGATCCCAGATGACGTTCACATCGGTCTGAATCAGGCCCAGGTTGATCCGCACCGAGTCGAAGTAATAGAGATCGCCGATCTCGCCCGCATCGATCAGCCGTTTCATGTGCCGGACCGCACCGGTGAACACGAAGGTGTGGTCCACCGCCAGCAGCAGTCCCATGCGCTCGGCAAGCTGGCAAAGCTCCTCGGCATCCTCGGCGGTGGTCGTGAGCGGCTTCATGACCAGGACATGCTTGCCGGCCAGCAGCGCCGCACGAGCCAGCTCGAAATGGGTGAACGACGGCGTCGCCACGACAACCAGGTCCACACCCGGTGTCGCGATCAGCTCGCTGACCTGGTCGGTCACGGTGGGGACCCGATACTCGGCGGCGACGCGGACCGCCCGCTCGTGACGGGCGTCGCACACCGCGAGCACCTGGGTGCGCGGATTCCGCGCGAAGTTGCGCACCAGGTTCGGACCCCAGTAGCCACAGCCGATCACACCCACGCCGAATGTCTTCATGAACCGTCCTTGAGGGTCGCCGCCTACGCCGCGCGCCCGGAGTTGAACAAGACCACGGGAATGGTGCGGAAGAGGATGCGCAAGTCGAGCCCGACCGACCAGCGGCGCACGTACTCTACGTCCAGCTCGCACATCTGGCGGTAGGAGAGCAGGTTCCGCCCGGACACCTGCCAGAGGCCCGTAATGCCCGGCCGCACCTGCAGGCGATCGAACTGCCAGTGGTCGTATGCCTCGAATTCGTACGGCACAGGCGGCCGCGGTCCGACCAGGCTCATCGCGCCGGTGAGTACGTTGATCAGCTGGGGCAGCTCGTCGAGCGAGGTACGCCGAAGCAGCGCGCCGATCCGCGTCACGCGCGGGTCGTTCTGGAGCTTGTAGACGTCGCGGCCGTCCGCGCCGGTGTGCGACGTACTGTCTTCGTCGCCGGCGAGCATCCGCGTCACCAGGTCGCGGTGTGACTTCTCCGACGCCCCGTGCTGCATGGTGCGGAACTTCCAGACCCGGAAACGCCGGCCGCCGACGCCGATGCGTTCCTGGCGGAAGAAGACCGGCCCGGTGGAATCGAGCTTCACCGCCAGCGCGATCAACGCCAGCAGCGGCGCAAGCAGCACCAGGCCGACCACGGCGCCGATCACGTCGACCGCCCGCTTCATCGCGAGCTGCTGGCCCTGCAGCTTGGGCGCCGTGAGCTCCATCAGTGGCCGCCCCCGGCGCCAGACGAGCGAGGGATGTACCCCCGCCACCTCGATCGAGCGCGGGACTGACAGGAGCTGGCAGCCGGCCGCGAGCGAGATGTTCACGACGTCCTGCAGCTCACGATCAGGCAGATAGCCGCAGACCACCACCGTCTCGGCGTGGATATCGTGCAGCACGCGCGGCAGATCCCCGATGGTCCCGAGGGCATCGGCCGCGGCGGGCGAGCGCACGTCGAGAAACCCCTTGCGGTTGTACTCCCCGCCCGGCTTGAACGCGGGGTGCCCGCCGGCCTCGCGGCAATCCTCGGCGGGGCCGATGAATACGGTCCGGGCGGCGTGCGCCCCCGGCGGTGCCAGCCATGCGACGATGCGATCCACCGTGAGTCGGTCGAACAGGAGCGCCGCCCAGACGGCGGCGGCCGTGCAGAAGTACTGCAGGGCACCGAGGTCGAGTCCGCGCGACCACACCGCGGTCCACACCTGCAGCAGGGCCGCGAGCCACACGGCGCCGTACAGCCGGCGCGGGCTCCGGCGTTGGTCTCCCGTGCCGTAGTTGCCCATCATGTACAGGCCGATGAACAGTGCGACCAGATACTGGGTGGTGGCGATCGAACCGGCTGGAAACAGTGCGTGGAACAACGAGGCGACGTCGCCGCCGAGCAGGCGGCCCTGGCGGACGGTGCGAACCAGCAGATCGATGCCGCAGACAGCCGCGAGGTCGGCCAGAAACAGCACGGACAGGCGGCGGGCCGCCCGGACGAGGTGCCGCCGGACGTTGGAAGCCGCGCGCCGCTGCAGGCGAAGCCGGACCCGGGTATGATCGCCATCCCCCTGATCCGCCGCGGACGGGGCCGGCCGGCGAGCCGGCTCCAGCACCGCCGAGGCGCCGCCCCGACCTGTCACCGGATCGAGCCCCGGTAGGCCTTCGCTCAGATCGCTCCGGCGTTCATGCGCCTGCTGAGCAGGTTCCAAGCAGATCTCTCCTGAACGTCCGCCCACCGCGGAGAATGCCGGCGGCACACCCGCACCTCGAGGACGACGAGCGAGGCGCTATCTCCGTGCACAGACTGCGAATATACCCCTCCATGGCACGCAATGGTACAACGGCGATGCCGCTGGGTGAGCCACTACGCTGCACCGTACGGGGCGCGTCCAGCCAGGACCCGCTGATAGAGCGCGATGTGACGCTCCGCCATGAGCGTCCGGGTGAACTGGTCGCGCACCCGTGCGCGTCCCGCCTCGCCCATCGCCTGCCGCCGGTAGGGATCGCGCGCGAGGGTGTCGAGGGCGGTCGCGAGCGCCCCGATGTCGCGCAGCGGCACTTCGAGGCCCGTGACGCCGGGAACGTTGACTTCGCGCACGGCGCTGGGAACCGCGGTCGTGATGACGGGTCTGCCCGCCGCCATCGCCTCGAGCACCACCAGGCCGAACATCTCCTCGACCGTGACCGACGGGAGGACGAGAAAGTCCGCGTCAGCCATTCGCCGGCCCAGATCCTCGTCCGGATATTCGCCATACCAGCGCACCCGGTCGGCAACCGCCAGGGCCTGAGCGAGCGTCCGGAGCCGGGGCATCTCGGGGCCGCTCCCCACGATGTCCAGCCGGAGGTCGGGCACCCGCTCGAGTGCCCGCAGCAGGAAGTCCACGCCCTTGAACGGCACCAGGCGTCCGATGAAGAGCGCTCGCGGCGGCACGCCCGGCGGCGGCGGCGGCACCACGTTCCATCGCTGCTCATCGATGCCGAACGGGATGACCTCGACCTTGGACTCGAAGCCGCGGAGCTCGGTCGAGAGGGCGAGGTGCGCCTGGCTGGGCACGACGATCGCACGGGCTCGCCGAAGCACCAGCCGGGCCGCCAGATGGGAGGCCGAGCGCTTCGCGTCGGCGTGCTGGGTGACGACCACGGGGGTGCGTCCCGCCCGAAGGAGACAGGCGATGTCCGCCAGCGAGTGCGGGTGGTGCACGTGGATGACGTCGGCCCGTTTCCAGGCGGCGGCGATGTACCCCGGCGCGAACTCCTGCGTTCCCAGTGCGCCGAACGAGAAGGCGCGCGTGACCGACGACCGCTGCCGCGCGCTTGCCCCCTGTCGGCCGACGCTCTGCACGGCGACGACCTCGACCTGGTGCCCGAGCAGCGAGGCGCCTTCGGCCAGGTCCTGGACCACGCGCTCCATTCCGCCGGAACGCGGCCAGTAGTATTTCGCCAGGTGCAGAATTCGCATGAATCGCGGGTCCTTCGCCCGCCGTGAGTGCCGCCAAGTTGAGCGCAACGCGGGAACGGTGTCAACCGCAGGGGGCTTGGAGGCGCTGCCCGTGGCCACCATGTTTGGGGACCTCATGCGCGCCGTCCTCCTTTCCCACGCCTACGCCACGCGACAGAATCGCGGTAAGCTGCGCGCGCTGGCGGGCCTCGGCTGCAGCGTCGCCGTGGCGGTTCCGGACCGCTGGCTCGAAGGCCGGGGCGAGGAGATCGAGACCCAGTGGGAAGAGGACGCCGGAATCCGGGTCGTTCCGATTCCGGTGAAGGGCGACCCTGGCGACCCCGCCAATCTGCGCTGGGATCCCAAGGCACTCAGACGCCTGCTCAAGGATTTTCGCCCCGATCTGCTGCAGATCGAGGAGGAGCCGTGGTCCCGGGCCGCCGCCGGCGCGACGTCGGAGGCGCGGCGGCTCCGGATTCCGTCGATCGTGTTCACCTGGGCCAGCCTGCCACCGTCCCTCGCCATCGCGGAGCGAATGCGGCGGGCCCGCGTCTACAAGTCGGTGACCGGCGTCATCAGCGGGAACCGTCTGGCCGACGCGCTGGCGTCAGTCTCGCGGCCCGAGGTTCGGCGCGCCACCATGCCACAGTTGGGCGTCGCACTCCCGCCGGCCGGAACCGACGTCGGCGGGCCGCTCGTGATCGGCTTCTTCGGGCGGCTGGTGCCCGAGCGCGGCCTCGACGTGCTCCTCCGCGCCTGCGTGAAGGTGCTGGGCGACTGGAGCCTCCACGTCGTCGGCAGCGGGCCCGCCCAGATCGAGCTCGAGGCACTCGCAGAGCGCCTCGGCGTCGCCGCCCGAATCACGTGGCACGGCGCACTGCCGAGAGACGAGCTGGTCCGCGTATGGGATCGGCTGAACTGCGTCGCGGTGCCGTCCCGCGCCACGCGCGCGTGGGTCGACACGCAGGGACTCGCCGCGGTCGAGGCCATGGCGCACGGGATCCCCGTCGTCGCGGCTGACACCGGGGCACTCCGCGACATCGTCGAGGATGGCGGCCTCGTGGTGCCGGAGGACGATGTGGGTGCGCTGAGCGCCGCGCTCCAGCGGCTGGTCGACGATCCAACGGACCGGGCGGCCCTCGGCGCGGAAGGGCGGCGCCGCGTGATGGCGCAGTTCACCAATGAGGCGGTGGCCCGCCGACAGCTGGAGTTCTGGCGGACGCTCAGCCCCTGACGCGGGTCGCCAGGACGCCCGCAAGCCATTGACTTTCTAATTACTTAGGAACGATCTTCGGCCTTCATGCGACTGCCCAGTCTTCGCGCGCGCTCACTCGCAGTCATCGCCGGGCTGACGGTCTCCCTCGCCGCCGGCTTCGCCCGGGAGCTCGAGGCGCAGGATCCCCTCAACGGCATGACGCCGGCGCAGGCGCGCGAGCTGCTGCAGAACAACCCCGATCTGCAGCAGCAGCTCCGGCAGCGGATCGAGCAGTCCGGCCTCACCCCCGACCAGATCCGCGATCGCCTCCGCGCCGCGGGCTATCCCGACAACTCGCTCGACCAGTACCTCAACGGCTCGACCAGCGGCACCACCGGCGGCGCCGATGCCGCCAACGGCCTGCTTTCCGGAGGCACGGGTCTCACGTCCGGCGGCGATCCGACGCGAGACATCGATGTCGTGCGGGCGCTCGGGCTCGTGGGGGACGCCGAAGCCGATTCGCTGCGCCTCCTGCGCCCGCGCGGCGAATCCTACCAGCTGAGTGACGAAGACCGGATCGTCCGTGACTCTCTGCGCGCCGATTCGCTGCACCTTCCGTGGACCCGGCCGCTGCGTCTCTTCGGGCTCGACGTCTTCAGCCGCCGCGGCACCACCCAGTTCCAGGCCACGCAGGCCGGCCCGGTGGATGCAAACTACCGGCTCGGCCCGGGCGACCGCATCGCGCTCATCCTGACCGGTGACGTGCAGGCGGCCTACTCGCTCGACGTCAGCCGGGACGGCTTCATCGTCATTCCCCGCGTTGGGCAGCTCTACGTCGCCAACCTCACCATGGCACAGCTCGACGACCTGCTGTACGCCCGGCTCGCCCGGTCCTATTCCGGCGTTCGCCGCGGGGCGGGTGGCACGACCCAGTTCGAAGCCACCGTCAGCAAGCTGCGAAACATCCAGATCTTCGTGGCGGGGGAGGTGGCCCGGCCGGGTGCATATCAGGTGTCCGCGGCGGGCACGGTCCTGAGCGCGCTCTACGCCGCCGGCGGGCCGACGGCGAACGGAAATTTCCGCGGTGTACAGGTGCGCCGAGGCGGGTCGCTGGTGGATAGCGTGGACCTGTACGGCTACCTGCTCAACGGCATCAATCGGACGGACGTGCCACTCCGGAGCGGCGACGTGGTCTTCGTCCCGGTGCACGGGGCCCGGGTGAAGGTCACCGGTCAGGTCAATCGTCCGGCCATCTACGAAATGAAGCCGCAGGAGACCCTGCGGGACGCCCTGCGGGACGCGGGCGGCTTCACGGCGTCGGCGTCGCGGCAGCGGGTGCAGATCCATCGGATTCTCCCACCCGAGTCGCAGCAGCAGGGGCGGGCGCGCGTGGTCGTCGAGGTGGGGCCGGAGCAGTTCGCCGGCGGCATCGTGCCGGCGGTACCGATGTTTCCGGGCGACTCGGTCAGCGTATTCGGGGTGGACGAGCGGGTGCGAAACTTCGTCACCTTGCATGGCGACGTATGGGTCGAGGGGCCGACCGGCTGGTCGCCCGGGATGCGCCTGAGCGACGCGCTGCGACTCGCCGGCGGAGTGAAGCCGGATGTCTATCTCGGACAGATCCTGATCTCGCGGCTCCGGAGCGACTCGACCCGCGTGCAGCTTCGCTCCGCCTTCGCCGATTCGACCGGCCGTGTCACCACTGACCTTCCGCTGGAAGAGGAGGACGAGATCGTCGTCTTCTCGCGGACCACGTTCCGCCCCGAGCGGTATGTGGCCGTCACCGGTGCGGTGCGAAAGCCGGGCCGGATTCGCTATCGCGAGGGCATGACCGTTCGCGACGCCATCCTCCTGGCCGACGGTTTGAGCGAAGACGCCTATCTCAAGGAAGCGGAGATCGCGCGGGTGCCGGAGGACCGGTCACAGGGCGCGCTCGCCACGACGATTCATGTGCCGCTCGATTCGACCTATCTCTTCGCACGGGGAGCGGCCGGCGAATATGTCGGCCCGCCGGGCATCCCAGCCCTGGCCAGCGGCGCCGGCGAGGTGCCTCTGCAGCCGTACGACAACCTGCTCATCCTGCGCCAACCCGACTGGGAGCTCCCGCGCATCGTGAAGGTGACCGGCCAGGTGAAGTATCCCGGTCCCTACACGCTGCGCACCAAGACCGAGCGGTTGATGGACATCATCCAGCGCGCTGGCGGACTCACGAAGGAAGCGTATCCCAACGGGGTCGAGTTCTTCCGGATGCAGGACAGCGCGGGCCGCATCGGGCTGGACCTGCCGCGCGTCCTCCGCGACCCTCGCAACCGCGATAATCTGATTCTCGCCGCCGGCGACTCGGTCAATATCCCCGAATTCGATCCGGTGGTGCTGGTGAGGGGCGGCGTGAATTCGCCGGGCGCAGTGGCCTATCAGCCCGGCAAATCGATCGACTGGTATGTGCGGAGCGCCGGCGGCTATTCGACGAAGGGCGATCGCAACCGTGCGTTCGTGGTGCAGCCCAATGGCCAGAAGCAGGCGGTCAACCGGAAGTTCCTTCTGCCGGACGACAACCCGTACCCGCTGCCGGGTGCGGTGGTGACGGTGCCCGAGGGCGCCCCCGGCGCCAACAGCGCGTCAGCGATTCTGGGAACCGCCGCCCAGCTGTTGGGGAGTCTGCTGACGGTGATCGTGCTGGCGCGCCAGCTCTAGCGCGGCCAATCTAGCCGGCCGCGCGACGGGAGGGCGTCACTTTTGTCTCCTCCACATCCACGCCCTGGGCCCGCAATCGCTCGACCTGCCACCGGTCGAGCCGCACTACCATCTCGTACCCCGCCCCGCTCTGCGCCCGTGATACCACCTCGCCCAGCCGGTACATCGACGCGGCGCGGGCGCCGTCGCTCAGCGGCAGGCGGATCGTCACGCTTGGCCGGTCGCCGCGCTCCCGCAGTCTGAGTGCGGCCTTGAGCGCGCCGAGCCCGTCGGTGCGCATCGTGGTCGCCATGACGCCGTCGGGGAAGAGCTCACGCGCCCGCGCCGCAAAGGCGGCCGGGTCGGCGACGGCGTCGATCTTGTTGAAGACGGGAATCGTCGGCCGGTCAGCCAGGTTCAGCTCGGCCAGCACCTTGTCCACCACCCGCATTTGCCCTTCCCAATCGTGATGGCTCGCGTCCACCACGTGCAGGAGCACATCGCCCTCGCGGGCTTCTTCCAGCGTGGCGCGAAAGCTGGCGACCAGATGGTGCGGAAGCTTCCGGATGAACCCCACGGTGTCGGTCACCCGCGCCCGCATCCCCTCGCCGAGGTCCACTTCCCGCGTCAACGTGTCCAGGGTGGCGAAGAGACGGTCCTCCACCAGGATCTCGTGTTCGCCCGACAGCGCGCGAAGCACGCTCGACTTGCCCGCGTTGGTGTACCCCACGAGGGCGACGCTGAGCATCGGGTCCCGCCCCGCCCGCAGGTTTTCCCGGTGACGCTCGACGTCCCTGAGCTTCCCCCGCAGCAGCTGGATCCGCTTCCGGATCATGCGCCGGTCGGTCTCCAGCTGGGTTTCGCCGGGACCGCGCAGGCCGATGCCGCCCCGAATCCGGGACAGGTGGGTCCACATCCGGGTCAGGCGGGGCAGCATGTACTCGAGCTGGGCCAGCTCGACCTGCAGCTTGGCTTCGTGGGATCGCGCGCGCGTCGAGAAGATGTCGAGGATGATCTCGGCGCGGTCCATCACGCGGACCTTGAGGTCCCGCTCGAGATTGCTTCCCTGGGCGGGAGAAAGCTCTTCGTCGAAGATCACCAGCGTGGCGCCGACCTCCTCGACGAGCTGGCGCACTTCCTCGACCTTTCCCTCGCCGATGAGGGTGGCGGCGCTGGCCGATGCGATCTGCTGGGTCACCCGGCCGACCACCTCAGCGCCGGCCGTATCGACCAGCCGGGTCAGCTCTTCGAGATGCTCGGCCACATGCCGCCCGTCCGGCGACCCCTTGCGGGGCGCCGCGACGAGGACGGCTCGCTCGATCGGATCCCGGACCGGAATGGAGTCTCTGATGTCTCGCTATCCTAGCGTGAAGGGGGGAGTGAGCTGGCGCCGGTCGAGCCATCGCTCGGCCCGCGGGTCAGGGGCGCGCGGCCCTCGCGCGTGAACGGGATGACGCGGTCACCCCAGGGCGTGTGAACCGTCGCCTGGCCCCGCATCGTGTAGGGGATGTCCCCGTAGCCGATCGCCGAGCGCACCGCCGCGCCGACGCCAATCCAGTTGAAACGCACCGGCAGGGTAAGGGTGGTGACCTCGTTCTTCCTCACCTGGAACTCGTCCTGATACGTGATGTCGCCCACGTGCGAGTGCTCCACGTCGAAGCCCACCTGCAGCTTCGTGCCGCGCAGGTCGAAATCGTTGGGATTCCGCACGTTGACGACCAGATCCATGGTCCCGCCGGTGAGCCCGGCACCGCGAACCACAACCTGCGACAGCTGGATTTCGGGGTCCCGGAAGTTGTTGGGGATGCCGCTGCAGCCGAGCAAAACAGCGGCCGGTGCGAGCAGCAACAGGGCAGCGAGCTTGGCCTTCATGAGGTCCATCCTTCCGTCAGGTAACGTCCCCGCAGGGGAAATATAGCGCGGCGGAACAGGGGACATGTGCGCGCTCCAGGCACGCTATGCAAGCTCCGGGCCTCAGCATCGGGGAATCGAGCGGAAAAAACCGTGGCCCCCATCACGCCTCCGGGCCGCTCGCCTCCCGCGCCTTGAGCTTGGCCCACCACTCGAGGCGCTCCGCGATCTTCTTTTCATAGCCGAACACACCCGGCTCGTAGAGCAGCCGGCCCCGGAGCTCATCCGGCAGGTATTCCTGCGGGATGTAGGCCTCGGGCGCGTCGTGGGCGTAGCGGTAGCCGGCATGATAGCCCAGCTCCTTCATGAGGGCCGTCGGCGCATTCCGGATGTGCAGCGGCACCGGTGCCGCTGGCGTGTCGCGCGCCGCACTCAGAGCCGCGTCGAGCGCGCGCTTGGTGCTGTTGGATTTGGGCGCCGTCGCCAGGTAGATCGTCATTTCGGCCAGCGGCAGATAGCCTTCGGGCGGGCCCAGCATGTGGAATGCGTCGCGGGCGGCGACGGCCATCGGCAGCGCGTTGGGATCGGCCAGCCCGATATCCTCCGCCGCCATCGCGATCGCCCGCCGGAACAGCGTCATCGGGTCCTCGCCCCCGTCCAGCATGCGCGCCATCCAGTAGAGCGCGCCCTGGGGATCGCTGCCGCGCAGGGACTTGTGATAGGCAGAGAGGAGATTGAAGTGCTCCTCCCCGGCCTTGTCATACCGAGCGAATCGCTTCTGCATCGCCTCCCGCGCCACGTCCGCCGTAATCGTCCCGTTGGGACCGACGTGGGCAGCCGCGGCCTCGAGTACCGTGAGAGCGCGCCGCGCGTCGCCATCCGCTTCCGCGGCCAGCAGGCCGACCGCATCGTCGTCCACCGACAGCGAAAGCTCCCCCAGCCCGCGTTCGGTATCACCCAGGGCCCGGCGCACCACCGAGGCGACGTCGTCCGCCGACAGCGGCTGCAGCACGAAGACACGGGTACGGGAGAGGAGCGCCCCGTTGATCTCGAAGCTGGGATTCTCGGTGGTGGCGCCGATCAGCGTGACGACACCCTGCTCCGTCGGCGGCAGCAGGCTGTCCTGTTGCGCCTTGTTGAGCCGGTGGATCTCGTCCACGAACAGAATCGTCTGGCGGCCGCCGGACGCGAGGCGGGCGCGGGCCTCGTTCACGATTTCGCGAATGCGCGGCACGCCCTCGGTCACGGCGCTGAAGGGGACGAAGACGCGGCCGGTGGTGCCGGCGATGAGATGGGCGAGAGTGGTCTTGCCGGAGCCGGGGGGTCCCCAGAAGATCACCGAGCCCGGCGTCCCCTTCTCGACGGCGTCGCGGAGTGGCTTTCCCGGCGCGAGCAGGTGCTGCTGGCCGACGAACTCGTCCAGTGAGCCGGGCCGCATGCGCGCCGCCAGTGGCTGGGCCTGTGCGGCGGTGCTGAAGAGCGATTCCTCGTCGGCGGACGAGGCGGAGCGGCGTGGCATCAGGTCACCTTCAGGCGGCTATCCCACCCAGCGTGTCAGCAGCTGCTGCGTCACCAGAAAGATCGCCGCGCCGCCGAAAAAGGCGAGCGGGGTGTACCAGCCGCGCTTGGCCTGGAACTCGGGGACCAGGTTGGAGGCGGCGACGTACAGCGTCACACCGGCCGAGATCGCGAGACCGTGCCGGACGAGCGGGGCGGCGACCTCGGTGATCGCGACACCGAGGATCGTCGCGAGGCCAAGCAGGGCAGCGGCGGCGACCGCGGTCCGCCGGCTGCTCCCGCCCGCCAGCATGACGCTGGCGATGGTCACGCCCTCCGGCAGCTTGTGCAGGAAGACCGCCAGGAACAACAGGATCCCCAGCCGGCCTGACACCAAAAACCCGCTGGCGATCGCGACCCCATCGAAGAAGGTGTGCAGTGAGAGCCCGGCCAGAGCGGATACGCCCGCGCGCGAGCTCACGCGGTGCGTTTCCTCGCCGAAGTGGAAGTGAGGCGTCAGGACGTGCTGGGCCAGGTGCACGGCGAGGTACCCGCCGAGCACGTACCACGCCGCATCGGCGCTGCCGAACGCCTCGGGCAGCATGCCGAGTACCACGGTCGCAACCATGAACCCGGCGCCGAATGCGATGAACGCCTCGACGACGCGGAGCTCGCGGCGCTGATGCCGCACGACGATGAAGGCACCGGCCAGGTTCCCCAGCGCCGCCAGAATGGCGAAGGCGAGAGGGCTCATGGCCGGACTTCCGGCAGCGCGAGCAGCGTGTCCCGGTGGTTCAGGGCCGGTTCCTCGAGCACGCGCTCGAGCAGCCGATCGAGTGCCTGCCCCACCGCCGGTCCGGCGAGCCCGGCAGCGAGCAGGTCTGACCCGCTCACCGCGAGCTGCTTCCTCGTAGTCGCTTCCCCGCGTGCCCGCACGCCGGCCACCTCCGCGGCCCACGGCGCGGCAGATCCGTGCCTCAGCTCCCAGCGAACGAGCAGATCGTCGGCCGCGCCGGCGGCCGCGGCCAGCCAGCGGCGCACCGCCACCGGGTCGGGCTGCGCCGGCTCCCCTGGCGCGGCCGTGATTGCCGCGGCCCGGGCGAGCTCGGCATTCGATGACTTGAGCCGACGGAGCAGCTCCACCGGGTCCGACACCAGCAGGGTGGTCAGCAGCACCGGATCCCGCGGCTGGGCGGACAGCGAGTCCGGCAAGTCGGGCGAAAGGCCGGGAAGCCAGAGCTCCGCCGCCCCGACGTCGCGCCACAGCGCCGCCAGCTGCGGCACGCGGCACGCCGTGCGCAGGCCCTTGAACCATTCATCCCGCACCCGCTCGGCGGACAGCGTGGAAAGGCCGCCGGCCGATTCCTTCGCGGCCGACCACGTCGCCGGTTCGATCGAGAGATCGTAACGGGCGGCGAACCGCAGCGCGCGGAGGATCCGGAGATAGTCTTCCCGAAACCGTTCGAGCGGATTTCCCACGGCCCGGATCACGCGGGCCGCCAGATCGTCCGAGCCATTGAAGGGATCGCGCCACTCGCCGGTCACCGGCTGGTACGCGATCGCGTTGATCGTGAAATCGCGCCGGGCGAGGTCCTCATCCAGCGAAACGCCGTACGCAACGACTGCGCGCCGCCCATCGGTGGACACGTCACGCCGGAACGTCGTGACCTCGTGCAGCACACGGTTTCGATCGAGCACCCCGATCGTCCCGTACTGTTCCCCGACGCCGACGGTGCGTGGGAACAGCCGCTTCACTTCCTCCGGCGTGGCCGACGTGGCCACGTCGAAGTCCGACTGCGGGACGCCGAGGAGCGCATCACGGAGCGCGCCCCCGACGCACCAGGCCTCGTGGCCCGAGCTCGTCAGCGTCTCGATGAGCGCGATGACTTCCGGAGGCACCACAAGCCGTTCCATGGTCACGCCGCAGCTCCATATGCGACGCCGGCGGAGAGTGAAATCAGGAGCTCCATCCGGGCCTGCGCCGGCGACCGCGGACCGGCCGGGATCGCGCCGGCACGCACGAGCCCCGCGCCACCCCCGTCGAATGCATACAGTGGCTCGACGACGCCGTAGGCGCACCGGCTCGCCAGCACGACGGACTTGCCGGCCCTCACCCACCGCTCGACGGCGGGCACCGCGCCGGGGGGGATGTTGCCGCTCCCAAATCCGACGACCACGACGCCATCGCCGAGCTCCTGAGCCGCGTCCAGCAACGAACCGTCGTCGCCGACCACGACCGGCACCTCGAGCACGCGCCGGTCCAGCGCCGCCGGCGCGAGCGTGCGGCGCGCGCGTGCGGCGCCTGCGAAGCGAACCCCGTCGGGCGTGACGTCACCGACCGGAGCGCCGTGCGGTGCGGCGAACGCCTCGGGATCGTTGGCGTGCATCTTGACCGCCTCCATGCCGTCGAACACCTGTCCAGCGAACACGACCATGACGCCGTGGCCGCGACTCCCGGCATCCGCCGCCACACGCATGGCATCACGGAGATTGCGGCCGCCATCCCATTGGGGATGGTCGGCGGTCCGCATGGCGCCGGTCAGGACGATGGGCACCTGGGCGGCGATCGTCCGGCCCAGCAGGTATGCCGTCTCCTCGAGGACGTAGGTGCCGTGCGTGATGAGGATTCCCTGGGCCTCGCCGGAGGCCGCGATCGCCGCGACCCGGTTCCTGAGCGCCCACAGGCGAGTGGCGTCGAGGTGACAGGCAGGCATCTGCGCCCAGTCCTCCACCAGGTAAGGCACCCCGGACGGTATGCCGGCCAGCGCGACCAGGTCGGCACCGCCGTGCCGCGGGATATTCCCGCCGCGCGCCGCGTCGTGGCGCATCGAGATGGTGCCGCCGGTGAAGAGGACGTGGATCATTTCATCCGCAGAGGACGCTCCCACCGTTGACGTTCAGGACCTCGCCCGTCAGGTGTCGGGCCAGCGGGCTGCAGAGAAACAGGATGGGCCCGGCGATGTCGTCCGCCGTGGCGATGCGGCCGAGTGGAATGCTGGCCGCCACCTCATCCCGCCGCCCGCCGGTGAGCACGGCCGCAGTCATCTCCGTGTCCACCCAGCCGGGCGCTACACAATTCACGGTGATCGCCGGGGCGCACTCGATGGCGAGAGACTTGGTGAGCGCGATCAGCGCGCCCTTGGTGGCCGCATAATCCGCATGCTGCGCCTCGCCCCGTTGCGCGGCCGTGCTCGACACCAGGACGATGGTGCCGCCGTCACTCATGAGCTGCAGCGCGGCCCGTACCGTGGTGAACACGGCGTCCAGATTGGCCGACATGGTCGAGCGCCACCGGGCGGTCGGCATCCGCGAGACCGGCAGTTCTTCGGCGGGCCACACCCCGGCGTTCGCAACGAAGATGTCGAGTCGCCCGAATTCGCCGCGGACGCCGCTGAAGACGCGGTCCACCACCTTGATGTCGGTGAGGTCCCCGCCCGCGACGTAGGCTCGCCGGCCGGCTGCTCGAATCTGCCGGGCGGCGGACTCGGCTTCGTCTGCGCGGGTGTTGTAGGTGAGGGCCACGTCGGCGCCGGCGCGAGCCAGCAGCAGGGCGGCGGCTCGCCCCACGCCGCGCGAGCCGCCGGTGACGAGGGCCGTTCGGCCCGAAAGATCGATCATACGCCCTCACCGGCGTCGAAGAGGCCGCGGAGACGACGGGCCCATGAGATCCGGAGGGTGACCGGTTCGACCTGCTCGGTCGGACGGCCTTCCAGAATGGCGCGCGGGTTCCCCTCGGTGAGCAGCGCGGCCTGCTCATCGGCGTGCTGCTCGATCAACGCCGCGCGGATCGCCGCAAGCGACCGGTCGTCGCCGTGGTTGTCTCCCGCCACGATGTCGCCCAGGCCCGCAGCCAGCAGCGCCCGGGCGCGCTCGCCGCGAGCCTGCTGCGCGAACAGCGTCGTCGCATCGAGCTGCAGCACCGCGCCCGCGGCTCGCCAGCGCCTCGCCGCGGCCGGCGAGCAGGAGCTGTACCGCTCCGGATGGGCGAGGAGCGGGATCAATTCCAGACCTCCCACCATGCGGAGTGCGGCCTCCACGGTGTGGACCGGCACGATGCGGGAGAATTCGACCAGGACATATCGGGTCCCGGCAATCCGGATGGCGGGATTGGCGGCCGCATCGGCCGAGAGCGGACGGTCCAGCATCACCTCCGCGCCCCGGTGGAGGCGAATCTCTGCCGGTGCCACGCAGCTGAGGGCGGCGAAGGCGCGGTCGTGCGCGGCTGGAACACCCTGCGCCGCTTCGCTGGCGAGCAGGTGGGGCGTCAGGCAGATGTCTGTCAGTCCGGCGGCGGCGAGCTCCCGCAGAACGCCGACCGACTGCCCGACCGTTCGCGAGCCATCGTCCACGCCGGGGAGCAGGTGGGAGTGGAGGTCGATCACCCTCGCCGAGCCCCGGCTTCAAGCAGCGCCGCGGCCGTCGCGCCGAGCTGTGCCGGGCCGGACTCGGCCTGCGCCAGCAGCGCCAGAGTGATGAGGCCATCCGCCGCCAGCAGATCGAGCGCGACGGATCGGTCACCCGGATGCGCGAGAACATGGCCCAGCGCGCTCCGGCCGGCCGCCGCAAGCCGGGCCGGCCAGTCGCCGCCCTCCGCCGCCGCGTACGCGGCAACGCGCTCCCGAAGCACTCGCGGTGCCGCAGCCGTGTGGGCGGCGAGCCAGCCGTCGTCGAGGGTCACCCGGTCGCGCCGAGCCACGCGGCTACCAGCGCCGGTGCTGCCGCGCGCGCCGCATCGAGCCGCGCCGGATCGCCGGCGCCGGCCGACGCGAAGTGCGGTCGCCCCCCGCCCTTGCCGCCGCTGACGGCGGCGATCCGGTTCACCAGGTCGCCGGCCTTCAGGCCGCGCCGCACCAGATCTTCGGTCAGAGCGACGTGGACTGCGCCTCGTCCCGCCGTGCCGAAGAGAATCAGCACCCCGGCTTCCTTGCCGGTGCGGAAGGCATCCGCATTCCGTCCCAGCTCATCTCGATCCTCGGTCGCCGTATCGGCGATCGTGAGATTCACGTCGGCAATCCGGTGGGTCGGAGCCGCGGGACCGGCGGCCGCGCCATCGCGGAGCGCCTGCTGCAGCCGCTGGTCGAGCCGCTGCCGCTCCTCCAGCAGTTGCTCGAGGCGCCGCTGCACGTGCTCCGGCTGCGCCTTGAGCGTCTCGGCGATGCGCGCCAGGCGATGCTCGATGTCATGCACTGCCGCGAGCGCCGCCGATCCCGTCACCGCCTCGATTCGCCGAACTCCGGCAGCGATGCCGCCCTGCCCCGCGAACCGGAGGGTCCCGATCTGCCCCGTCGTCCGGACATGGGTGCCGCCGCACAGCTCGATCGATGCACCCATCTGCACGACGCGCACGACGTCGCCGTACTTCTCCGAGAAGAACGCCATGGCGCCGAGCGCCAGAGCGTCGGGATACGCCATCTCGCGGGTGACAACGTCCGGATTCGCGAGGATCTGCTCGTTCACGTCGTCCTCGATGGCTCGAAGCGTCGCCGGGTCGATCGGCGCGTGATGCGAGAAGTCGAACCGCAGGCGGTTGGGATCCACCAGCGAACCCTGCTGGCGGACATGCGTTCCCAGGTGCCGGCGCAGCGCGGCGTGCACCAGATGCGTGGCGCTGTGGTTGCGCTCGATCCGGCGGCGGCGCTCGGCATCCACCGCCGCGATCACGGCAGTCGGCTCGAACGGCTCGGCAAACCGGCCGCCGACGACCGTGCCCCTGTCCGCCTTGCGCACGGTTTCGACGGGCAGGGCCCAACCCTGGCCTTCCACTCTGCCGGTGTCGCTCACCTGACCGCCCGACTCGGCGTAGAACGGATTGGCCTTGAGCAGCAATTCCAGGTGATCGCCATCCTGGCGGAAACCGAGAATCTCTCCTTCGGATTCGGTTTCCTCGTAGCCGGTGAATCGCTGTTTGCCGCGCTTGAGCGACCGCCACTTGCCCGCCTGGGCGACCCGCACCGCCGGGTCACCGGTACCAGCACCACGGGCCGCTCTCGAGCGCGCCCGTTGCGTGGCAAGCGCCTGCTCGAAACCGGCCAGGTCGACCGTGACGCCGTGCTCACCCGCGATGATCTGCGTGAGATCGATCGGAAACCCGAAGGTGTCGTACAGGCGAAATGCGTCGTCGCCGGCAATGCTGGTGCCGCCCGAAGCGAAGATCTCATCCAAACGGCGCAGCCCGCCGTCGATCGTCTCGAGAAAGCGCTCCTCCTCTTTCCGGGTGACGTCGGCGATGAAGGCGGCCTTGGCCGCGAGCTCGGGATACGTGGCGCCCAGCTCCGCGACCACGACGGCGGTGAGCGGCGCGAGCGTGGGCTCGCGGCGTCCCAGAAGCCATGCGTGGCGCACGGCGCGCCGGAGAATCCGCCGAAGTACGTAGCCGCGGCCTTCATTCCCGGGATAGACGCCGTCGGCGAGCAGAAAAGTGACGGCACGCACGTGATCAGCGAGCACGCGAAACGATGCGCGATCGGAGCCGTTGCGGTCGTAGCCGCGGCCAACCAGCTCGCCGATGCGGTCGAAGAGCGCGGCGAAGGCATCCCCATGAAAACTGTCGTTTTCCCCCTGCATGACGGCGGCGATCCGCTCGAGCCCGGCGCCGGTATCGACGCTCGCCTTCGGCAGCGGCGTCAGCGTCCCATCAGGAGCGCGATCGTACTGCATGAACACCAGGTTCCAGATCTCGACGAAGCGCCCCTCCTCGGCGAGTTGTTCGAATTCCTCGCGCGAGTGCGTCTCCGCCGCGCCGTTCGACGGCTCGAGGTCGACGAAAATTTCACTGGACGGGCCGCAGGGCCCCGTGTCGCCCATCTGCCAGAAATTGTCCTTGTCCCCGAGTCCGTAAATGCGGCTGTCCGGAAGCCCGGCGATCTCGCGCCAGAGTCCGCGAGCGTCGTCGTCGGTGTGATGGACGCTGATGCGGAGGCGATCGGCGGAAATGCCGAGGTAGTCGGTGCCGGTCACGAACTCCCACGCGAACGCGATTGCCTCCCGCTTGAAGTAGTCGCCGAAGGAAAAGTTGCCGAGCATCTCGAAGAAGGTATGGTGGCGCCGGGTGTGGCCCACTTGCTCGAGATCGTTGTGCTTGCCGCCGGCCCGGACGCACTTCTGACAGGTGGTGGCACGCACGTACTCGCGCGGGTCCTGGCCCAGGAACACGCGCTTGAACTGCACCATGCCGGCATTGGTGAACAGCAGCGTCGGATCGTCCGCCGGCACCAGCGACGAAGAAGGCACCTCACGGTGCCCTCGGGCGACGAAGTAATCGAGAAAAAGACGCCGTATTACGGAGGATTTCATGGGGCCAAATATAGGCGCCCCGGGCGGAAGGACAAACGGATCAGGCGTCGCTCAGCACCCTGGAGACGACGGCGCTAACCGTGCGGCCGCTGTATCCGCGGCGCGCCAGAAACGCGAGCAGCCTCCGGCGCTTGACCGGCCGCGGCAGGTTGCCAAGCTGGCCGGCGCGCCGGGTGGCGAGCGCGAACGGCACCTCGGAATCGTCGGTGCCCTCCGGCCACTGCGCCGCGATGGCCGCGTCGACCAGCGACCGTTCGACACCCATGACCATCAGGTCGCGCATCAGCCGCGCGGGGCCGCGGCCCCGCGACGAGCGGGTACGCACGAAGTCAGCCGCGAACACGGCGTCGTCGAGGAGCCCGAGGTCGGCGACCCGCTCCACCGCCGCGTCCACAGCCGGCCGCGGGTGGCCCTTGCGCACGAGTTTCCGAGCCAGGTCGGTTCGAGCGTGAGCGCGGGCCTCCAGCGACCGGAGCGCCGTCCGAAACGCCGCCTCGGCATCGGCTGCCGCACTCAGCCGGTCATGCTGGGCCTCGGAGATCGTCTCGCCCTCGCGCAGCCGCTCTGCGGCCACGATGTCGGCCGGAACGGTGCAGTAGGGCCGACCGGCGACATGGATCCGGATGCTGCCGCCCCGGCGGGGGTCGGTCTCGAGGGACGTGATCCGCCCCTCGGGACGCAGAACTTCGGGGTTACTCGTCGCCATCCTCGCCGACGCCCGCCCCCACCACGGCCTTCATGCCCAGCAGCTCCTTCACCTTCTCCTCGACTTCGGCCATCAGCGCCGGATTGTCCTTGAGGAAGAGCTTCGCGTTCTCGCGGCCCTGCCCGATGCGCTGGTCGCCGTAGGAATACCAGGCGCCCGACTTCTGGATGATGTTGGCCTCGGACGCCAGATCGACGAGGAGAGACGAATGGCTGATGCCCTCGTCGAACATGATG
The DNA here is from genome assembly GCA_038321865.1 of Gemmatimonadales bacterium. Lineage (GTDB taxonomy): Bacteria > Gemmatimonadota > Gemmatimonadetes > Gemmatimonadales > GWC2-71-9 > JAICUF01. Next base: position 48,258 of record JBBQFH010000014.1, on the reverse strand, counting down.
TCGAACTCGGCCTGGCGGAACGGCGGCGCGACCTTGTTCTTCACCACCTTCACCCGCACATGGTTGCCGACCACGACCTCCTTGTCCTTCACCGGCCCGATGCGGCGAATGTCCAGCCGGATCGACGCGTAGAACTTGAGTGCCTTGCCGCCGGTCGTGGTCTCGGGATTGCCGAACATGACCCCGATCTTTTCGCGCAGCTGATTGATGAACACCACCGAGCAGTTGGAGCGGTTGATGGCGCCGGCCAGCTTCCGGAGTGCCTGGCTCATCAGTCGCGCCTGGAGGCCGACATGGCTGTCGCCCATTTCGCCTTCGATTTCGGCCTTGGGGACCAGCGCGGCCACCGAATCGATCACCACGAGATCCACCGCGCCCGAACGCACCAGGATCTCCACGATCTCGAGCGCCTGCTCACCGGTATCGGGCTGCGACACCAGCAGGTCCTCGATGTTGACGCCGAGCTTCTTGGCGTACTCGATGTCGAGCGCATGCTCCGCGTCCACGTAGGCGGCCACACCGCCGAGGCGCTGCACGTTGGCGGCGAGATGGAGGGTGAGGGTGGTCTTGCCGGAGGACTCCGGACCGTAGATCTCGGTGATCCGTCCGCGCGGCACCCCGCCGATCCCGATGGCGGCATCGAGGTTGATGGCCCCGGTGGGGATGCACCCGACCTTCACACGCGGGGTGTCGGCGCCCATGCGCATGATGGAGCCCTTGCCGAGCTGCTTCTCGATCTGGGAGATGGCCAGACCGAGCGCTTTCCGGCGATCGGCTTCGAGACGGGTTTCTTCAGCCATACGAACCTCACGTGAGAGTGACCGATTGTGCGACACTTTGTTACATACAGCAAGCTAATACCGAAGTGACACCGAAGCAATAGGCAAGTTGTGGAGCGTTTTGAGTCACCTGCGATACGCCTCGCCAAGCCGCCAGGCATCCGGTATATGATCCACCGAATCGGCGACGCCCGGCCGCTGGTACACCGAAACCAGGTCGAACCGGTAGACGTCGGCTGGCCGGCCGTGCCGCTGCCGCCAGACCTCCGCCACCTTCGCGATCGCCCGCCGCTTCCTCCAGCCCACCGCTTCAGCAGCTACCCCGAACGCCGCACCGACCCGGGTCTTCACCTCGACGAAGGCGATCACCTCGCCCCGGCGCGCGACCAGGTCCACGTCGTGGCGGCCCAGCCGGAACCGGTGCGCTTCGATCCGCCAGCCGCAGGCCGTGAGAAAGGCGAGCGCCACACGCTCGCCGCGGAGCCCGCGGACGTGCCGGGGATCGGACCACTGGGCGGCCGGAATGAAGTGACGAGGGGCGGACATGAGGCGAAGCTAGGCACTGGGTAGCGGCGGGCCCGCATCGAACAAATGCGGGGCGAAGCGGAACGACGGGCTACTTCATGTACTCGTCGAGCATGTCGAGCCCGACCCGCACATCCCGGGGCTTGCTCCCGTGCGGTGGGCCCAGGATGCCGGCATCCTCGAGCTGATCGATGATCCGGGCGGCACGGCCATAGCCGATGCCGAGCTTCCGCTGCAGTAGCGACGTGGAGCCGCCCTGATTCTGGATGCAGACCTCGGCGGCTTCGCGGAGCTTCTCGTCGCGGTCGGCGGCATCGCCCGACCCGCCGGGCGCGCCGCTTCCCTCGCCGTCATCCGGCACTTCGAGCAGGATGTCGCTCTCGGCGGCTTCCACGAGGCCGTCACGGTCGAGTTTTTCCCGACGCAGGCGATAGGTCTCCATGATCGCCTCCGTCTCCTCCGTGGAGATATAGGCGCCCTGCAGACGGATCGGCTCGCTCTTGCCGGGCTCCAGGAACAGCATGTCGCCCTTGCCCAGCAGCGCTTCGGCGCCGTTGCCGTCGAGGATCGTGCGGCTGTCCACCTTGGACGCCACCCGGAAGGCGACGCGGCTGGGGAAATTGGCCTTGATGAGGCCGGTGATCACATTCACCGACGGGCGCTGGGTCGCGAGGATCAGGTGAATGCCGATGGCACGCGCCTTCTGCGCCAGCCGGGCCAGTGGCGTCTCGACTTCCGCCTGCACCGTCATCATCAGGTCGGCAAGCTCGTCCACGATGACGACGATCAGCGGCAGGCGTCCGCCGGTGTACGCCTCCTCGCTCGGCGCCGGCGGCGGCGAGCTGGTCTCCTCGGCGCTGATCTCGGTCAGCGTGACCTTCCGCGGCCCGGGATTTCGCAGCGGCTTGGCGTCCGACACCTTCCGGTTGAAGTCGGCCAGGTTCCGGGCACCGTTGGCCTCGAGCAGGGTGTAGCGGCGGTCCATCTCGCCGACCGCCCACTTGAGCACCTTCGCCGCTTCCTTGTTGTTGGTGACGACCGGGTGGCGCAGGTGCGGCAGGTCCTTGTACATCGACAGCTCGACCATCTTGGGGTCGATCATCAGGAAGCGCAGATCCTCCTTGTGCTGGTAGCGGTAGATCAGCGACGTGATGATGGCGTTGATCCCGACCGACTTGCCGGTGCCCGTCGCGCCGGCGATCAGCAGGTGCGGCATCTTGGCCAGGTCGGCGACGATCGCCCGGCCTTCAAGATCGAGCCCCAGCGCCACCGGAAGCAGCCGCTCCTCGCCATCCCAGTCGGGCGCCTCCAGCAGCTCGCGAAGCACCACCACTCGCGCCTTCGGATTGGGGATCTCGACGCCGACCATGTCCCGGCCGGGAATGCGGGCCACCCGGATCGAGCGGGCGGACATCTTGAGCGCGAGATCGTCCGCCAGCGCCACCAGCCGGTTCATCTTGACGCCGGGCCGCAGGCGCACGCCGTACTGGGTGACCACCGGACCCGTGGTCCGCCCGGCGATGTCACCCTCGACCTTGAACTCGCTCAGCGTGGCCGCCAGGCGCTCCTGGAGCGCATTCAGCTCGGCCTCGCCGGCGTCGATGGCCTTCGTCTTCGGCGGCTCCAGCAGCGTCACGTCCCAGACCGCGTCCCGGTCCGGCTCCGCGACGATCGCCGGCTTGCGCCCGTCGGGCGCCTTTCGCGCCTTGCGGCCGTTTTCCTTGCCGGCCCGCTCGGCCTTGTCCGGCTTCTGCATCTCCGCCTCGGCCCGGTCCGGCTCGGTCAGCGCCGCGACCAGCGGCGGGCGTTTCTGGCGACGCGGACGGCCGGGCTCCTCCGGTTCGGCGAACTCGGGCACCGCCTCGCCGGGCCGCTCCAGGCGCTGGAGCGGATGCCAGGCGAAGGTGCCGAGGGTCAGCGCGGACAGTGCCAGAAACCACACGAGCAGCCCCCCGCCGAGTCCGATACTGTCGTAGAGGGTGCTGCTGATCCCACCGGGAATCCAGCCGACTGCGCGCGCGGTGGCGGAGGCGGTCTCGATATTCGGGGGAAAGCGGTGATCGCCCAACTGGGCCACGAGGAGGAGCCCGAGGAAGCAGGGCACCAGGAGCGAGAGTCCCGCCACCAGCACGCCGGCGCGCTTCATGTCGAGCCGCGGGAGCCGATCGAAGCCCGCGAGGGCCACGCCGATCCCGAGCAGCGGGAAACCCAGCGCGCCGATTCCCAGCGCGGACTTGAGCGTCGTCCCGACGCGCTCCCCAAAGGGCCCGGCGAATCCGCCGGGCAGGAGCGTGAGCCCGAGGAAGAAGCCGAGGACCAGCGCGCTGATCGCGCCGAGCCGGCGGCGGAAGTCGCCGGTCATGCGGCGGCGGGCATCGCGGTGACGCGGCGATCGTGCAGCCGCGGCAGAATCGGATACACGTCGAGCCGCGCCGCATCCTCGACATCGGCCCGGAAGCCCAGGCGGATCAGCTCCCGTCCGGCACGGCTGTACGTCAGCGGGCGGAGCCAGTGCTCGCCATAGCGGCGGACCAGGTCGAGCGACGCGAGCGCGGCGTCGTTGAGTCCTTTGCGCGGCTTCCGGCCGCCAAGTGCGGCGACGGCGAGACGGCCGGCGGCATAGGCATCGTCGAGGGAGAAGGCACCGTCCCGGCCGGCGCAGACGATGAGGATGTCGCGCTGGTCCAGCAGGGCGGCGTGTGCCGCAGCGCCGGCCAGCGACAGGTTGACCGCCGCCGCCGCGTAGACCGCGGCGGCGCCCTGGGTGCCCAGCATGGCCTGAGTGCCGTTCGTCGTGGTCATGATGATCGTCTTGCCGCGAACGGCGTCGCCGGTCATTTCCAGCGGGCTGTTGCCGAGCGCGAATCCCGGAATCCGGACGCAGTTCCGCTCGCCCGCCAAAAGCACGTCATCGCTGCCGATGTTCTGCGCCATCCGGACAGCCTCCTCGCTCGACGCGACCGGGATGACCGCCTTTGCCCCATGGGCCAGCGCGGCGCACATCGCGGTAGTGGCGCGGAGAATGTCGATGACGAAGACGGTGCGCCCGGCCACCTCGGCGGGGAGCAGGCCCTGGGGACTGAAGACGACGTCGAGCCTCATGCTTCCGGCTTCAGCAGCTGCGGCTCGCGCTCCAGAAAGCGGGTGTCGACGTGTCCGGCGGCGAAGTCGGGATGCCGGATGACGCGCGCGAGAAACGGAATCGTGGTCGTCACGCCTTCGAGGATGAAGCTGTCGAGCGCCTGGCCCATGCGGCTGAGCGCTTCGGCACGGTCGTTCCCGTGGACGATGACCTTGGCCAGCAGCGAATCGTAGTAGGGCGGCACGGTGTAGCCGGCGTAGACGTGGGTGTCCACGCGCACACCGGGCCCGCCGGGCGGATGGTAGGCCGTGATGAGCCCGGGCGACGGCTGGAAGTTGCGGTACGGATCCTCCGCATTGATGCGGCACTCGATGGCGTGACCGCGAAGGCGGCGGCCGTCGCCGTTGAAGCTCAGCGGCTCGCCCGCCGCGACACGGATCTGGTCCTTGACCAGATCGAAGCTGGTGACCATTTCGGTCACCGGATGCTCGACCTGGATCCGGGTATTCATCTCCATGAAATAGAAGCTGCCGTCGGTGTCCAGCAGAAATTCGACGGTGCCGGCCCCGACGTAGCCGATGTTCGACGCGAGCGCGACGGCGGCGTTGCCCATCCGCTCGCGCAGCGCGGTATCCAGGGCGGGACTCGGACTCTCCTCGATGAGCTTCTGGTGCCGGCGCTGCACGGAGCAGTCCCGCTCGCCGAGGTGCACGACCCGGCCGTGTTCGTCACCGAGGACCTGAATCTCGACGTGACGGGGACGCTCCAGGTACTTCTCCACGTAGACGGCCCCGTTCCCGAACGCGCTCAATGCCTCGTTCTGCGCCAGCCCGAACAGCTGGGCGACCTGGTCGCGGTCGGTGGAGATCCGCATCCCCTTCCCGCCTCCGCCGGCGGTCGCCTTGATGATGACGGGAAAGCCGATCGACTCGGCGAAGGCCAGGGCCTCGTCGACGTCCTCGATCGTCCCCGGCGATCCGGGCACGGTGGGAACGCCGGCCTCCTGCGCCAGGCGCCGGGCGGTGGCCTTGTCGCCCATCTGGCGGATCTGATCGCCGGTGGGGCCGATGAACGTGATGTTCGACGCCTTGCAGGTATCCGCGAATTCCGCGTTTTCGGCCAGGAAGCCGTAACCCGGATGAATCGCGTCCGCACCGGTGATCTCGGCGGCGGCGATGAGGGCGGGGATCCTGAGGTAGGACAGGCGGCTGGGCGGCGGGCCGATGCACACGTCGTCATCGGCGAAGCGCACGTGCAGCGATTCCCGATCGGCCTCGCTGTAGACGGCGACCGTCTGGACGCCAAGCTCGCGGCACGCCCGGATGACCCGCAGGGCGATCTCGCCGCGGTTCGCGATCAGGACCTTCTTGAACATCAGGGCGTGAAGTCCCCGGAGCGCCCGGCCGCCTGGTTTCCGGTGATCTCGGTGAACGTGCGATCGGACGCCGAGTTGATCCCGGAGGCCCGCAGCGCGAATTCGCTCGGATTGCTGGCGTAGAAGAGCGCGCTCTCATACGACACGATGCCATCCTTGAACCACTGCATCAGCGACTGGTCGAACGACTGCATGCCGTAGGACACCGTGCCTTCGGCGATCAGATCGGGGATGTTGAGCGCCTTCTCGATATCGCGGATGTTGTCCGCTACGGCCGCGGAGTTGATCAGGATTTCGGCGGCCGGCACCCGGCCGCGCCCGTCCTTCCGCGGCACGAGGCGCAGCGAGATGATCGCCTGCAGGGCGGTGGACAGGAGCGACCGGATCTCCTGGTGCTGGTGCGGCGGGTAGAAGGAGATCACCCGGGCGATGGACTGAGTGGCGTCGGTCGTGTGCAGCGTCGAGAACACGAGGTGGCCCGTGTCGGCCGCCTTGAGGGCGGTGTCGAGCGTTTCCATGTCGCGGATTTCGCCCAGCAGGATGACGTCAGGATCCTGGCGCAGCACGTGCCGGAGCGCGGCAGCGAACGAGAGCGTGTCGCTGCCCACCTCGCGCTGCGAGATGTTCGACATCTGGTCGCGATGGAGGAACTCGATCGGATCCTCGATCGTGATCACGTTCACGCGACGGTGATGATTGATGTGGTCGATCAGCGCGGCCAGCGCGGTGGACTTGCCCGAACCGGTGATGCCCGTGACGAGCACCAGGCCGCGCGGGCGCAGCGCAATCTCCTCCAGGACGACCGGCAGCTGCAGCTCCCGCACGGTGCGGACCTCGTACGGAATCGCCCGGAAGGCGAACGCCAGCGTCCCCCGCTGCTGGTAGATGTTGGTCCGGAAGCGGCCGACGCCCGGCACACCGATGGCGAAGTCGGCTTCCTTCTTCTCGGAAAACTCTTTCACCTGCCGCGGCGTCATGATCTGCTCGGCGAGGAGCTTGAGGTCCTCCGGCTTGAGCGGGTGCATGTCCAGCGCCGCCAGCTCGCCGTTGAGCCGCACGGTCGGGGCGCGACCGACCTTCAGCAGCAGGTCGGAGCCGCCCCGCTGCACCAGCTGCGAGATAGCCTGCTTGAAGTTGAACGGCTGGCCGGCCGGGGCGGGCGCCGGTGCGCTTGCGGGTTCAGCCATTGGGATCGACGCGGTAGAGGACCTGGCCGTATTCGACCGGCTGCGCGTCATCCGCGAGCACCTCCCGGATGACTCCCGCGAGCTCGGCCTCGATCTCGTTCATGATCTTCATCGCTTCGATGATGCAGACCGTCTGGCCCGGCGATACCCGGCTGCCCACCTTCACATAGGCGTCGGCGCCGGGCTCCGGTGACTTGTAGAACGTCCCGACCATCGGCGACTTGATGTCCTTGAGATGCGCCGCCGGCGCCAGTGCGTCCGTGCGCGGTGGGCCGGCGGCCGAACCAGCCGCCGCGGGCATCATGGCCATCGGCTGCATTGCCTGCATCGGCATGCTCATGCCGGGCACCGCCTGCGAGGTGCGCGTGATCACGACGCCGGTCCCGAACCACCCCTTGAGCTCGATGGACCCGATCTCCGGGGCATCCCGCAACAGCTCGGCGAGACGCTTGACGTCCTTCATGTCCACCGACTTGATGCCGGGCATCGCCTGCAGCAGCTCGGCCAGCCGGCGCATCTCGTCGGGATTCATGTGCGGATCGCTCATACGCGGGTCAGGTACTTGTCTTCGCGGCGGTCCACCCGGATCACTTCGCCCTCCTCGATGAAGAGTGGCACCTGGACGGTCGCACCGGTCTCGAGTTGCGCCGGCTTGGTGCCGCCGGTCGCGGTATCGCCCCGGACGCCCGGATCGGTTCGCGTCACCTTGAGCTCCACGAACACGGGCAGCTCGAGCAGGATGACCGTGTCGTTGTGCACCAGCCCCTCGCACTCCATCCCTTCCTTGAGATACTTGAGCTGATCGGCGCCGATGATCTCGTCCGTGAGCGGAATGTCGTCGAACGTCTGCTGATCCATGAAATGGTGGAAGTGGCCGTCGGCGTAGGAATACTGGATCTTGCGGCGCTCGAGCCGCACGTCCTGGATCCGTTCGCCGGCGTTGAAGGTGCGATCGATGACCGCGCCGGTGCGGATATTCTTCAACTTGGTCCGAACGAACGCGCCGCCCTTCCCTGGCTTCACGTGCTGAAAGTAGACCATCTGGTAGAGGGCTCCTTCGAAGTCCACCACCAGGCCGTTCCGGAAGTCCGCCGTTGACGCCACAGTCGCTCCTACAAGAGTTCGATCAGCTCGGTCCGATTGTCGGACAGGCACACGGGGGCGTCCGGCCCGAGGTAGACGTCGTCCTCGAGGCGAACGCCGCCCCAGCCCGGAAGATAGATGCCCGGCTCGACTGTGACTACCGCATGGGCCGGCAGGAGGGCGTCCGCCGTCTGGGACAGCCGCGGTGCCTCATGCACCTCCAGGCCCAGGCCGTGCCCCAGCGAATGCCCGAAGGCATCTCCATAGCCCTGCCCCGCAATGACTTCGCGGGCCAGTGCGTCGGCGTCACGCCCACTCATGCCGGCGCGGATCCCCGCGATGGCGCGGCTCTGGGCCGAGCGGACAGTGTCGTACACCAGCCGCTGGCGGCTGTCCGCCCGGGCGCCGACCACGACCGTTCGGGTCAGATCGGCGCAGTATCCGTCCACCTGCGCCCCGAAGTCAAGCAGCAGCCACTCGCCGCGGCCGATGGCCCGCGCGCTCGTGTGCGCGTGGGGCAGCGCGGCGCGGGCGCCCGACGCGACGATGGTCGGGAACGGGTGCCATTCACTGCCGCGGCGCCTGAGCGCCTCCTCGAGCCGGGCGCCCACCGCCTGCTCCGTCTGCCCGACGGCGACACCCGCCAGAATCTCGTTCAGGGCGTCCTGCCCCAGCTCCGCGGCGGACCGGATCGCCGCGACCTCTTCCGGCACCTTGATCGCCCGCAGGCGTTCGACGATATCACTGGTGCCGGCGACACGAACCCGCGGAAACCCGCCGAGGCGCTCGGCATCCCGCAGGGTGAGCACGTGAGATTCGACGCCGACCACGGTCACCGCGGCCGAGGCGATGATTCGGCCGAGGCGGGTCCAGACACTCGTCGGGTCGATTTCGACCGCGGCGGAATTACCGATCTCCTGCATCGCCTGCGCGGCGTAGCGGAAGTCGGAAACGAAATACGTCTGATCGCGGGCCACGAGCAGCAAGGCGGCGGTGCCGGTGAAACCGGTCAGGTACCGGATATTGGGCAGGTGCGTCACCAGGAGGGCATCGAGGCCCTCCTGTTCGAGCGCGACCCGGACCGCGGCCTGGCGGTCGGGCCGCCGGTCAGGCGTCACGAAGGCCGGCGACGAGTGCCTCGAGCGCCAGCAGGTAGCTCCGGGCGCCGAACCCGCACACGACCCCGAGCGCAAGATCCGCCAGCAGTGAGTGCCGCCTCGCCGGCTCCCGCGCAAAGATGTTGGACAGATGCACTTCGATGAATGGCGTCGGCGCCGCCATCAGCGCGTCACGGAGCGCCAGGCTCGTATGGGTGAAGGCGGCGGCGTTGATGAGCGCGCCGTCGACCCGCCCGGGCATCTGGTGAACCGCTTCGATCAACTCACCTTCATGATTGGACTGAAACCACTCGATCTCGGCGTCGTGTGCGGCGGCGGCAGCGCGCACGCTGGCTTCGATGTCTGCCAGGGTGGCGCGGCCGTATACGGCGGGCTCCCGCTGGCCGAGCAGATCGAGATTGGGGCCGTTCAGGACGGCGATCCGCATTCAGCGTTTCAGATTCTGCAGCCAGGCGTGAAATTGGTCGAGGTCGTCATCCTGACGTGCGGACGGGCGGCGGGTGGTCGGCTCCGCGGTCGCTGGTGCCTCGAAGAAGTCGTCGAACGAGATACCGTCGGTCGGCGCCGGGCCGACTGGTCCGCCCGGAACGGCCGGCGGCACCGGTGAGGTGTCGTCGCCGAACACCGAGCTGAGCGACAACCGGTCATCAGCCGGCCGTGTCGGCTCCCCGGCGCCGGCCGGTGCCGCGGAGGTGTTACGGCTCGCCGACGGCTGTGCGCCGGCCGGATGGGGCACTGCCCGTCCGCCCGCAGGTGCCGGACGGCCGGCCAGCAGCTGCTGGAACAGTGTCGTCACCGACTGGCCACCCGTGTCGGCGGCAGAGTAACCAGCCGGCTCGGCCTCGCCCGATTCAGCAGCTGCTTCCGCGGTTTCGAGCTGGTCGACCTTTTCCCGAAGGCGCAGATCATCGGGCCGGCGGAGATACAACTCGCGGTAGATGGTGAGGGCTTCCGAATGATGTCCCTGGCGCAGATAGAGCTCTGCCATCGACTCCGTGACGACCAGATGCGGCTCCACCGTTCCGGCAGTCTCGGCGCTCGGCTCATCGGCGTCACTCTCCTCGCCCGCGACCACGGCTGGCGGTTCGGTCGTGGGCACCGATGCGGGTGACGGGTCCAGGCCGGTCTGCTCCATCGCGATCGATTCACGCTCGGCCACAGGCTCGGTCCAGGCCGCATAGGCGCCGAGCGATGTCGCCATTTCCTGCGTGATGTCGGAGTCCTCGTCGGTGCCCGCATCGGCCTCGGGCTCCGAGTTCTGGCCTGCGCTGTCGGCCTCACCGCGCAGCGGATACTCCTCAGTCACTTCCGGGTCCGACGCGGAGCCAAAGCCATACGTGCCGCCCGCGAGATCGGCTGCCGCATCGGCACCCTGATACTCCGACGTGCGCGGTCCCTCCTGCGCCTGCAGCGCGAGATCGGCGGCGGCGTCGGGACTCTGGTAATCGGATGCCTCGGACCGGGCCTCCAGCGCCCCGAGCCCGAGCTCGTCGGCGTCGCTCAGTATCTGGAATTCACTCACCCCGGCCGACCGGAGCTCGGCATCGGCGATGGGAGCAGCCGCCTCGTCCTCATGGACGATCTCAAGTCCGATCGCGCTGCGGTCGTCGGTTGGGCTGATATCACCGACCTCGAACTGATGGACGTCCAGGCCGGGGGCCACGGGAGTCGCCACATCGAGCAGGGACGCGTCGACGGCCTCGTTGCCGGTCCACCGGTCCGCCCCGGTCGGCAGTGGGTCCTCGTGATGTGCCGTGGACTGTTCCGCCGCGAGATTCGGTGCCGCCACGTCGAACGAGCCGAGCGGCTCGTGCTCGGCAACCGGTTCGTCGACGGGCTCCGGCTGCACGTGCTGCGGGTGCGCTGCGGGTAGTTCGGCGAGCTCGACTTCGTCGTCGGTGCTGCCGGAAGCTTCGGCATCGCTGGCATGCAGCGGCTCCGGAGGTTCGCCGTCCGGGACGCCGGCAACCGTGTCGGCTTCGGCCCGGCGGCGGCCTTCGTCCACGCGGGCCAGCTGACCGCGAGCCTCGTCGTTGCTCCGATCGATCGTGAGGAGTTGCCTGAGCCAGTTCTCCGCCTCGCCGAAACGCGCATTGCGCTCGGTGATCTCGGCGAGCGCCTTGAGGGCGATCACGTTTTCCGCGTCGAGTGTCAGGACGCGCAGAAACGCGGTCTCGGCGGCCACGTCGTCTCCGAGATCCAGATGGCACCGGCCCAGCACGATGCTCGCCGGGATATACTCGGGATGAAGCGCGAGTCCTTCGCCCAGGATCTCGAGGGCGCGCTGCGGCTCCTTCATCTTGCGGTACGCCTCGGCCAGCGGGGCAAAGGTGAGCCCCTGCCGGTTCTCCCGCCAACGACTCTCGAGTTTGGCGATTTCGCTGGTGGACATCGCGTTCCCGGTGCTGGTCAGAACGGTTAGCAAGTCGGGGGTCCGAATTGGTGCGGCGTGTGCACCCAGACTAGCGAGCCCGCCACCCGGTGTCAACTCCGGAATACGCTGGCGGACTTGAGGTTGCCTGTTGTCCCGCTTAAGCTTACGACTCGCTTTTCCCCATCGCTTCGGAGTCTCGGGCCCCGCATATGATGCAAGCGTTCCGCAACAGCACGAAAGTCGTCGCGGTTTTCTTTGCCGTGATCCTCCTGGTATGGCTGCTGGGCTCCGTCAGCGGGCTCAGTGACAGCATGGGGCTGTCCGGCGGCCGGACGGTGGGGAAGATCAACGGACAGGAGATCACGACCAGAGCCTACGAGACACGCGTCAGCCAGCTTACCGAGCAGGCGCAGAAGGCATCTCCGGCGGCACTGACGCTCGAGGAGCAGAACCAGATCCGGGATCAGGCCTGGGAAGAGTTTCTCGCGACCAACATCCTCGAGTCCCAGTTCAAACGCCGCGACCTGTCGGTCTCGAAGGACGAGCTCGCCGACGCGGTGAAGAACAATCCCCCGGAACAGTTCCAGCAGGCCCCGGATTTCCAGACCGATGGCAAGTTCGACATGGCGAAGTATCAGCGGTGGCTGACGTCGAGCGCCGCCACCCCGTACGTGGATGCCATCGGCGCGCAATACCGCGACGTCATCCTGCGTAACAAGCTCCTGCGCATCGTCACCGCGGATGTCGTGCTCTCGGACGCCGCGCTCTGGGAGCGTTACCGCGACGAGCACGAGCAGGTGAAGATCGACCTGACCGCCATCGTGCCGCGCAACGTCATTCCCGACAGCGGCGTGACCATCACGCCGCAGGAAGTCGATGCGTACTACCGCGCTCACCAGGACGAGTTCAAGCGCCCGGAAACGGCCTACCTGAGCTTCGTGCGGCTGGCGCACGCGGCCAATTCCGCCGACAGCGCCGCGGCGCTCGACCGCGCGCTCAGGATTCGTCAGGAAATCTCGGGTGGAGCGCCGTTCGCCGAAGTCGCCAAGCGTGAATCCGCCGACACCGTCTCGGGCAATCGCGGCGGCGATCTCGGCGAGTGGACCAAGGGGCAGTTCGCCGCGGCGTTCGATTCCGCCGCCTTTACGATGCCGCTCAACACCCTGTCGGCCCCGGTACGCACTGAATTCGGCTACCACCTGATCGAGGTGACGAGTCGCACCGGCGACAAGGCGAAGGGGCGTCACATCCTGATCCCGATCGAGGTGGCCGGCGCCCATCGCGACACCCTCGACGCCCTGACCGACAGCCTGGATCGGATCACTTCCGCGCAGACGGACGGTGCGGCGCTCGACAGCGCGGCCCGCGTGCTCAAGTTGCCGATCGGCCGCACGGCGCCCGTGCTGAAGGGGAGTCGGGCGCAGGTCGGGACCTCAGTCGTGCCCGACGCCGGGGTGTGGGCCTTCCGGGCCAAGCCGGGGGAGCTGAGCCCGGTGATCGAGACGCCCGAAGCGCTATACGTCTTCCGCCTCGACAGCCTGCAGCCCGCCGGCGTGCCCGAGCTGTCGCGGATCCGCCCGGCCGTCGAGTTCACCGTCCGCGACCAGAAGAAGCGCAGCCGGGCACGCGGCGTCGCCGAGGAGTATCTGAAGCGGGTAAAGGAGGGGAGCACGCCGGCCCAGGCGGCGACGGCGCTGCGGCTCGCGCACAAGGAATTCGGACCCTTCTCGCGGATCTCGCCACCGCTCGACATCCCGCTCCTGGTCGGCACCGCGTTCGGGCTGCAGCAGGGCCAGCGGAGCGGCGTCCTGGAGACCAAGGACGGGCTGTACGTGGTCGAGAGCCTCGAACACGTGAAGGCGGATTCGGCGGCGTTCGTGAAGGGCCTCGACGAGTTCCGCGCCAAGACGGTGCGGGACATGCGCGACGAGCGGATCCGGAACTACCTCGCCGCACTCCGCTCACAGGCCAAGATCGTGGACAACCGCGACAAGGTGCTGCGGCAGGGCACCACCCAGAGCGCCCAGCAGCAGCAACCGGTCCGCACCTGAGCCAACCGCGCACCATACACGAAACGGGCGCCCGCGAGGGCGCCCGTTTGCTGTTGCTGCGCTGCCGCTACTGTGACAGCCGCTTCGGCTCGCCGGAGGTCGGCGGAGAGGGCTGCTGCGACATCTGATCCACCTGCCGCGGCGGCAGCTGGCTGCGGTGCTGGTCGTCCGGATTCATGATGGCGTCGGACGTGTCGGTGAGACTGCGCTTGAATTCGCGAATTCCCTTGCCGATCGAGCCGCCGACTTCCGGCAGCCGCTTGGCGCCGAAGACGAGCAGCACCACCACCATGATCAGCAGGATTTCCCACACCCCGAGGTTGCCCACAAATGCCTCCTAGAAGAGCGAACGCGCGATCAGGTAGGCCAGCACCACTCCGATGAGGCTCAGGAGCGAGACGTGCAGCCCGACCGGGCCGAGGGTGAAGTTTAGCACCAGCAGGTCGGCGGAGACAGGGCCGAAGGTCGGGGTCCATGTACTGGTGAAGAAGGTCTTCGCCGCGCTGTCCGGCAACCACTGGCGCAGGAAGAAGGTCAGGAAGCCGCCGGCAATGAAGCCGACGATGAGGACGCCGGCGTAGAACCCGGGTCGATGAGGTCCGCTGGCCATCAGCGCCGCCGCTCCAGGACGTAGGTGACACTCGCCCGCAACGCGTCCCGCGCGGGTGAGGGGGGGAGGGAGTCCAGTTCGGCTTCGGCCAGCTGGGCAAAGCTCTGGGCGCGTTCCCGCGCGTAGGCCAGCCCGCCGGCATCGTCCACCAGCGTCACCACCCGGGCGATCTGATCCTCGCTCGGCGCTTCCGCATGCATCAGTCGCGCGACCTCGCGCCGCCCCGCCTCACTCATCCGGGGCAGTGCGGCGATGAGCGGCAGCGTCACCTTGTGCTCCCGCAAATCGAGGCCGGACGGCTTGCCGGTGACGGCCTCGTCCTCGGTGTAGTCCAGCAGGTCGTCCACGATCTGAAACACCATGCCCAGCGCATCCCCGTAGCGCCGCACCGCGCCGCGCGCGGACGGTTCCGCCCGCAGGGCGCCGACCTCGCAGGCCCCGGAGATGAGCGACGCCGTCTTCGAGCGGATCAGCAGGTCATACTGCTCCTCGGAGAAGGCCAGCGGGTCGTGTGACAGCAGCTGGCGCATCTCGCCGACGGTCATCTCGTTCGTCACGCGGCTCAGCACGCGCAGCGGCTCGAGGTCGTTCAGCCCGACCAGCTCGATCACCGCGCGCGAGTACAGGTAGTCGCCCATGATGACCGACACCTGATGGCTGAACAGCGAGTTGATCGTCGGCATGCCGCGGCGGAGCACCGAGTGGTCCACCGAGTCGTCGTGCACCAGCGTCGCCAGGTGGATCAGCTCCACCACCGCCGCGAGCGTGACCGCGCGCGCCTCGGGCCCCCCGGTGGCTTCGTCAGCCAGGAGCACCAGCGTCGGGCGGAACATCTTGCCCTGCATCTGGAACAGATGGGCGTTGACCTCGGTGATGAGCCCGAAGTCCGCGTCCACGATCCGCCGAAGCTCAGCCTGCGCACGCTCGAGACGGTGCCGCAACGGCGCCTGCAGATCGGCAAGGTTCACCGGCGCGGTCTGGAAGCTCATTTCGGTCGCGCCGCCCCGAGGCGCCGGACGCGCTCACCGAGATCGCGGAATCGGATGTCTACCGCCAGCGCGCGCTCGTAGCTGGCGGTCGCCTCCGCCGCCTTGTCCTGTGCCTCGCAGGAGCGGCCGAGCCAGTAGAGGGCTCCGATCTTGTCGTCCTCCGCTCCGTCTGCTGCATCGACCGCCCGCCGCAGAATCGTTTCGGCGATGGCGAACTGTCCCTTGTCGAAGAAGGTCAGGCCCAGCGCCTCGGACGTCCGCAGGCGCCCCTCGGGGGCCCGCAGCGCCTTCTGGAACTCGGCGATCGCCTCGTCGAGCAGTCCCATCTCCCGGAACGCGACGCCGAGATCGTAGTGCGACTGGAAGTCGTCGGTTTCGATGTTCTGCTCGATCCCGCGCTTGAACTGCGCCAGCGTCTGCTCGAAATCGCGCTGCTCGTCCCCGGTCGGCCGCTCGGATTCCACCCGCATGCGGGTGTCGCGGGTGACGCCACGATCGAGCACCATGGAGCCGAAGTCAACGAAGCCCGCCGCTGCCGGATCGGCTACGGCTGGCCGGTCGATTGGCGGGGCGCGGCGGGGCGCGGCGGGTGGCGCGAGCGAGGACGGAGCGGCAGCCTCCGGCGGCGCGGACCGCAGCGCCGACATCGCGGCGACTGCGTGCGCATTGGACGGCTCATGCTCGATGACGCGCCCGTACACGGCCAGCGCCTTATCCACCGCACCCTCGCGCGCGAGCGTGTCACCCAGACTGATGTAGGCTTCGACGAGCCGGGTGCGGTCTCCGCTCCGGAAGACCATTTCGACCCGCTTCTGGTGATAGCGCACGCTCTCCGGATCGAGCCAGATCAGGGCGTCCACCGCGTCCAGTGCGTCTGCCCACGCCTCCGCCGCCGCGTACCCTTCGAGGGCGAGCTCGTACTCCTCGCGCGCACGCTCGGCTTCGTCGTTGGTCAGGAGGGCGTCGGCGAGCGCCCGGTGGTGATCGGGGTTCTGCGGATCGTCGAGCACCGCCTCTTCGAGGTCGATAATGCTCGGGCCCGGCTCGGCCGCCTCGATCGACGCCGCGGCGCCGTCGGTCGGCGCGGCGAGCTCATCGGGACCGGTACCCTGGATGAAGGAGAGCTCGGACGAGACCGATGGCTGCTCCACCGATGCGTCGGCCTCCACCGCCTGACTGTGCCAGAGGGCGTCCTCGGGCTCGGCTGCGGCGAACGATTCGTCCAGCGGAATCGCCGCATCCCCTTCGGGCAGATACTCCGCGCCGAGGCCGGAGTAGTCCAGCGCGAAGTCGCCTCCGCTCGCCGGTTCATCGAGCTCGATCCGCTGGCCGGGGGCGGGATCGAATTCGAGGTCGCCGGGGGCGGCCTGCTCGAGCGCCAGGTCTTCGTCGGCCAGGAGCATCCCGTCCAGACCGCTGCCGCTCGAGTCGAGCTCCGCCGCGGAATCGAGGACGAGCCCGTCAAGCGGGCGAGCGGCCTCTGCGGTGATGCGCGCCGTGATCGCCGACTCGAGATCCTCCATCGGCGCGATGTCTGCGTCGTCCGCCAGCTCTTCCGGATCCATCAGGCCATCGTCCATCACGTCGAGCGGCTGCACCGGCTCATCCAGCACCAGCATCTCGGCCGGGACGAATCCCTCAGCCGGGGTGATCGGCACCTCCGGTTCCGGCTCGGGCGGCAGCTCCAGGCCGGGAGCGGGGGCGACGTCGCGGGCGGCGGCCGGCACCGGCGCGGTGTCGAGGAAGACCAGATCGTTCTTCACCCGCGCGGCCGGAGCGGGCATGTCGTCGGGCAGCTCCAGGTCGATCGCGTGCAGCCGCTCGCGCGTGGCCCGGGCCCCGTCGCGGTCGCCGTGCGACTCCAGATCGGCCGCCATCTTCTCGAGCTGTTCTCGCGCCTCGTCGTCGCGGGACGCCGCCCGCAGAAGCTCGACCAGCATCAGTCGAATATCCTGGTTGCCCGAAAACTGGTCGGCAAAACTCTTGACCGAGCGGAAGGCGTCATCGAGCTGGTTCAGCGCGTTCATGCGCTCGATGAACTCGATCAGATTCCGCTTCGCCTCGATGACAACATTCTTCCGGGCGTGCAGCTGCGCCAGCTTGAGATAGGTCTGCACCCGTCCGGGATTCACCCGCAAAATCTTCCCGCAGAGCGCGATGGCGTTGTTGAGGAACCCCTGGTCCGCGTACAGATCGGCGGCACGCTCGTAGGAGCGCAGCGCCGCGGCGGGGTCGTTCAGCTTGAGATGGAGGTCACCGACACGATTGTAGAGCGAGAGGTCAGGTGCGGATTCCCGCCCGGACTCGAACTCCTGGATGGCTTTGACGTAGACGTCGATCGCCCTTCGCCAATCCTCCTTCTGCTCGAATTTGCGCGCCGTATCCTTGAGCTTTTCGAGATTCATTCGGCTCGGCGTGGCAAAGGGGGAAAGGGCGGTGGCGCTTGGGTTTACGAAAGATAGGGAGCCGGTCGGACGCGAGCAAGGCAACGGCGTCACCCGGCCTGCCAGCCCGCCGGATCGAGCGATCCGGCAGCGATCAGCGCGCTCAGCCGCTCGAGGTCGGGGGCGGGCGGGCGGTCCGCCGCGAGGGGTGCCACGCCGGCAGCCCGGATCCGTCGATGCAGCTCCCCCACGCCTGCCCCCGGGGCCAGCGGGCGGAGCAGATCGAGACCCTGCGCGCCACACAGCAGCTCGGCCGCCAGGACCAGGCGCGCGTTGGCCAGGATCCGGCCCGCCTTGAACGCGGCGGCCATGCCCATCGGGACGAAGTCCTCCTGGTTGGCGTCGGTCGGAATCGAACCGATACTGGCGGGCATCGCGATCGATCGCGACTCGGCGACGAGCGATGCGGCGGTGATCTGCACCATCATGTAACCGGACGAGAGCCCCGGGTCCGCGGTCAGAAAGGCCGGCAGGCCCTGCGACAGATCCGGATTGACCAGACGCTCGACGCGGCGCTCGGCGATGGCCTGCAGGGTCGTCAGACCGATCGCCAGCACGTCGAGTGCCTGTGCCACCGGCTGCCCGTGAAAGTTGCCTCCCGAGAGGATGTCGCCGTTGTCGAAGACCAGCGGATTGTCGGTGGAAGCGTTGAGCTCGATCGCGACCGCGTCGGCGGCAAAGCGGATCGCGTCGGCAACGGCGCCCAGCACCTGGGGCGCGCACCGGAGACTGTAGGCATCCTGTACCCGCGGATCGTGCTCGCGGTGCGACTCGCGGATTTCGCTCCCGGCGACGAGCGCACGCATGAGCCGTGCGGCGCGAACCTGACCCGGATGCGGCCGCGCCGCATGAATCCGTTCGTCCAGCGGCGTCGGCGTCCCGCGGAGGGCTTCGAGACTCATGGCGGCCGCCGCGACGGACGTCCGCCAGACGACCTCCGCATCGTGCACCAGCAGCGCCAGCAGCGCGGTCTGCGCCTGGGTGCCGTTGATGAACGAGATCCCTTCCTTGGGCGCGAAGCGGAACGGCTGGAGCCCGGCCCGCGCGAGGCCGGCGGCGGCCGGTTCCACCCGCCCATCGGCCCCCATCAGGTCGCCCTCGCCGATGAGCGCCATGCCGATATGGCTCAGCGGTGCGAGGTCGCCGCTGGCACCGACGCTCCCCTGCTCCGGCACCAGCGGCACCAGGCCGGCGTTGAAGAGTGCCACCAGGGCATCCACCAGCTCCGGCCGGACGCCGCTCGTCGGCCGCAGCAGGACGTTGGCGCGCAGCAGCATCACGCCCCGGACGACGTCGGCGGGGAGCGAACGCCCGACGCCGGCTGCGTGACTCCGGATCAGGTTGAGCTGCAGCCGGTCCAATTGATCGGTCGGCACGCGCACGTTCGCGAGCTTTCCGAAGCCGGTATTCACACCGTAGATCGTCTGTCCACCGCCCACCGCGCGGTCGACCAGGACGCGGCTCTCCTGCAACGCCCGGCGGGCCGCCGGGTCGACGGCAAGCGTTGCGGCAGGCTCGCGCGCGGCGCGGACCACGTCCGCGACCGTGAGGCTGCGGCCGTCGAGGGTGACGGTTATGCTGGGCATGGCGAGAATATACAGCGGGGCACGCTCAGGGGCTGAGCTTGGTCTGGTCGTAGTCGAACTTGAGCTGCGGCAGGTCGGTCAGATAGATCGAGAAGTAGAAGGCGACGTTGCCGTTCGCGTTCCGGACGAAGTTGAACGCCGCGCGCCACTCATGCAGGTCGCGTTCCAGCCGCACCACGTGCGATTCGAACCGCTTGTCGGTCAGGTTGTACTGAGTCTGCCAGGAAATGGCCCAGAATGGCGTCGGAGAGAAGACCGTGCTCAAGCCGAGACTCTGGCGCTCGTTGCTCGGATTGTCCACCGTGCTGTTGGGGAGCGGCCGAGTGCGCGTGAGTGAATAGTTGACCTGCGCATTGAAGCCGCGGCCCTGCGTCGAGAGCGGAATCTGATCGGTGTTGTAGAACGCGCCCGGGCTCCCTGGCCGGTTCCGCTGCGGCGAGTAGCCGGGAATGCGAGCATCGTCCGGTTCGCCTGGCTCCCGTTCGCGCCGCCCGAGCAGTCCGAAGAACGAACCAATCGACCGGAAGGTGCGCGAGGAGAGCGAAAAACCCGCGCTCGCCTGGGTCAGGTACGGGGAAAAATGGGCCGTATCCGTTCCGACCGCACCGCGCCAGAGGTCGTGCGTGAGGCTCACGCTGAACCCCGGCAGCAGATCGCTCAGCAGGGAGTTGGTGATGAACTGCGTCGTCCAGCCGGTGCGGCCCTCCTTCTTGGCCTGCTCGAAGTCGTAAGTGAGCTGGCTGGTCGAGATGCTCAGCAGCCGGTATTTCCGCGGCTCGATCCCGGCGAGGGTGTCCCCCGGACGGGGGCGCGCCTTTCCCTCGAACGTCTGGGTGAGGTTGAGGGAGACGGTTTGCAGCGGCTCGCTGCGGGTCGGCACCAGAAAGCCCGGCCGCGAGATCGCCTGGGCGAACTCGTCCGAAATGGTCGCGGCCGGCTGGTAGTTGAAGAGGAGCTGGGGCGAGATGCTGTGGCGGATGGCGGCCAGCGGCCCCAGCCCGCCGAAGCGCCGGTAGAACGTCGGCGTGAGGCTCAGACTGAGCGAGGGCCGCTTGCCCTGCCGGACGAAGCGGCCATCGGTATTGCGATTGCGGACTGCGAACGGAGCCAGGGGAGACGAGTTCTGGATCGCGACCGTCGGCTGCAGCTTCCAGGTGCTCCGGAAGAGGAGCGGCAGGTTGATTCCGGTATCCCAGTCGACCGAGCTGCCGAAGCCCCCGGCGACGGTGCGGCTCACCGAGTCGGTCGGGTCAGGCGTGGTGAGATCCGGCTGCCGAAACGTCTGCCGGCCCACGGAATCGCCGTCGATGACACGCAGGCTGTTCCGCCAGCTGAACGACCCGAACCGGATCGGCGTGTCAAAGTTCACTGCGGTGATCCGGCTGGTGCCGGTCTGCGCGATGCTGTCGAGCGAGCCGTCCGGCCGCGTGAACAGCAGGCGCGGCAGGGCGGTACCGCGAGCGAGGTCGTTGGTGAGGCTCAGCCCGGGCGACCACGTGATGTTGCGTCCGAAATCGAGCGGCTTGGGCGATACGGTCAGCGAGGGCAGCTGCGTCGTCGAGCTGTTATCGCCCAGATTCTGCCGGCGATTGCCGCCCAGCGCGATCGTGCCCCAGCTGTAGCGCTTCTGCAGGTTGAGGGAACTGGTGATCTGCTGGGTGTTGAGCAGCGGATCGAGCGCGTTCTGCCGTACGATGGCGGAGTTGCTCAGATAGTTGAGATCAAAGTTGAGGCTGGTGCTCAGGCTGAAGCTCTGCTGGTGCGTCCAGTGCACGCCATTGCCCGACCCGCCGCCGTTCTGCCACTGGCGGTTCAGGCTGAGCGCCCCGCTCATGAAGCGGTTCAGCACCCGATAGTTGAGCCCCACGTTGGCCTGCAGGTAACGGCCGGAGTACCAGTCCACCCGGAAGGTGGCGTCGGCGTAGTCGCTCATCACCCAGTAGTAGCCCAGGTTGGTGAGCTGGCGCTGGTAGCTGCTCGAGGTGCGAACGATGTCGTTGAGGCCAAATTGCGGCGTCAGAATTCCCGAGTGGCGCCCCGGACGCGTGTCCTGGAAGATGAACGGCAGCCAGAGGATCGGCACGTCGCGCACGTACAGCACCACCGGCCGGGCCACGATCACGCTGTTCGACACCCATTTCACCTCGCGGGCCGCGAAGTGATAGTGCGGGATCGGCAGATCGCAGCTGGTGATTTCGCTCGAGGCGGCATACAGCCTGGTCGAGCTCGAATCGGACGCGACGTTGCCGCGCAGGAACCAGACGGCGCCCTGCTCCGTGAAGTTGGTGAACGCGCCGCGGATCACCCCTCGATGCGTGCAGGTGTTGTAGCTGATCCCCTCGCCCAGCATCACCTGATCCTTGTCGAACAGATGGGGCTTGCCGGAGGCCTCGAGCAGGCAGTCCTCCTGGCGGTAGCGAACCGTCCCTGCCTCGAGCTTCACGCCCTGACGCTCGGTCAGCGCCGACCCACCCATCTCGACGCGCTTCTCCCCGGCGAACAGGGTGATGGAGTCGGCGACGAAATGGGTCGCGGCATAACCCGGCCGGTCGAGCAGGCTTCGCATCGCCGAATCGGGTTCCGGGAACGTCTGCGTCGGTGCGGTGGGGATGCCGGCGCGGCGCGCCTTGGCGGTGTCGATCGGCCCGTTCGTGGGCCGGGTGGTCTGGCCCTGCGGCAGCAGGCTCGCTGGCGGACGCCGCGCGAACGGATCCTGTGCCTCGGCGCTGCGGCCGGCGGCGAGCACCAGGAGGAGCAGAAGCGGAAGCGCCGCGGCCGCCGCCTTCCGCTTCCGCCGGTGGACCAGCGCGGCTCCGGCCACACCCACCTCGTACAGCACCAGCAGCGGCAGCGTCATCATGATCATCGACAGGACGTCGGTGCCGGGTGAGAGCACCGCACCCGCGATGCACGCCAGCACGACGGCGTAGCGCCGGAACCGGTTGAGCCACTGCGGCGTCACGATGCCCAGCCACGCCAGGATGATCATCACCAGCGGCAGCTCGAACGAGATGCCGAGGGCCACGACGATCTGCACGATGAAATCGAAATAGGCATCGTAGGTGATCATCGGGGCGATGGCTTCCGACTGAAAGCTGAACAGCACCTCCAGCGTCTTCGGCACCACGAAGATCCACGCCAGCACGCCGCCCGTCATGAAGAGCAGCGCACCGGCGAAGAGCGCGGGCACCAGCACCCGCTTTTCCTTGCCGTACAGCGCCGGCGCCAGAAACGCCCAGAGCTGCCAGAAGACGACCGGCGAAGCCAGCACCAGACCCACCACCAGGCTCAGCCTGAAGACGATCATCACCGGCTCGGTCGGGCTGAGCACGGTGAGCTTGCCCCCGTTGGCGAGGTAGGGAGCAATGGGCGTCTTGAGGAGGGAAACGAGCTGGAAATGCTGAACCACCCAGAAGCCCACGCCAATGCCGACGACGAGGGCCACCAGCGACCAGATGATCCGCATGCGGAGCTCCTCGAGGTGATCGAGGAAGGGCATTTCTCCGGCGGGACCGGTCATGGCGACATGGCGCCGGGCTTAACGCCCGAGCGCCTTCAGGCGGTCACGCGCGAGCGCGGCTTCGTCCGAGTTCGGATAGGTCTGCACGACACGCTGGTAGGCGTCCCGCGCCGCGGGATTCCGCTTCGCGCGTTCATTGAGCAGGCCGAGATTGTACAGGGCGGATGCGGCGCGCGGCGACTGCGGGTACGTTCGCGCTACCTGATCGTAGTAGGCGGCGGCCGAGTCCGCGTTCTCGGTGCGGAAGCTCTCGCCGATGAAGTAGAGTGCGTCGGGTGCCTTGTCGCTGCCGGGATAGGCGCGGAGCATCTCCCGGAAGCCGAGCCGCGCGGTGGCGGCGCTGCCCCGGCGCAGTTGGGCCAGCGAGGCCTCGTACATCTGGTCGGCCGACGCGTTGCCGGCCGCGGGTGGCGCTGGCACCGCGCTGTCGCCGTGCGGCGCAGTCCCCGCCGCCGGTGACCCGGTCGCTCCCAGCTGCTCGGCGCGGGCCTCGAGCTGGGTCCGGAGCTCGGTAAGCCGCCGCTGGCTCTGACCGGTCAGCTCCTGGAGCTGGACCAGCTGCTGCTGCACGCCGTAGAGGTCGTTGGCGACGTCGCCCCGCAGCGTCCGGATCGTCTCACGGGTGGTGGCCAGCGAATCGAACAGGCGCTGCTGCAGCCGGATCACTTCGGTCAGCTGGCGGGCGCGGGACGAGTCCTGGCGCGCGCTCTCCTCGCGCAGGAACGCGACCTCGTTCTGCACCCGGACGACATCGCTCTTCATGGCGCAGCCGCCGAGGAGTCCGATGGCGGCGAGCGCGAGGACGCGCGAACTCACTGTGGCGCGACCAGGCTGTCGCCGCCGCCGGTCACGTCGAACTCATCGCGCCGGTTCTTGGCGTAGGCGTCCTCGCTGCCGGACGGATCGAGCGGGCGCTCTTCACCATAGGAGATCACGTCGACCCGCGCGGCATCGATCCCCTTGTTCTGCAGGTACCGCTGCGCCGCCGCCGCACGGCGGTTGCCCAGCGCGAGATTGTATTCGTCCGACCCACGCTCATCGGCGTGCCCGCTGATGCGGATGCGAAGTCCCGGATTCGCCTGCATGATCGCTGCCTTGCGGTCGAGGATCGCCTGGTCGGCGGCCCGAACGGCGGCCTCGTTGTAGTCGAAGTTGATCATCGCCTTCAAATCGGCCAGGACCTGCGAGGAGCGGCCGGCCAGATCGGCCGCGCGGCGG
Source organism: Gemmatimonadales bacterium (assembly GCA_038321865.1). Lineage (GTDB taxonomy): Bacteria > Gemmatimonadota > Gemmatimonadetes > Gemmatimonadales > GWC2-71-9 > JAICUF01. The sequence goes on along the minus strand of JBBQFH010000014.1, from coordinate 24,317 downwards.
CGCGCCTCTTCATCCGCCCGGCGCCGGTTCTCTGCATCGATCGAATCCTGCCGGGCTCGCGCCGCGCGCGCGATGCTGTCGGCCGACGGAGTGGTGGTGGCGACGATCGGCGCAGGCTGCTCCGGGTCGGGCTTGCCGCCGCACGCGGCGATCGTCGTGGCGGCTGCGAGGGCGAAGAGGACGGGAACACGCATGACAGACACTCCAGCGATCAGGGATTGGGCCCGGCACCGTGCAGACGCCGGGACCATGAGGGAAGGCGGGCGGCGCCGGCGGTGCCCAGCTGGCGAACCCGGCCGGTATCGGTGTCGACGATCCAGACCTGTCGACGTCCGGTGCGATCGGAAATAAATGCGACGTGGCGCCCGTCGGGGGCCCACGTCGGGTCCTCGTTGCGACCGACCGAAGTCAGCTGCTTCACCCGCTGGCTTGCCACGTCCAGGATGAAGATCTGCGGGCTGCGGGAGACTTCGCGGTGAAACACCACACTCGCACCGTCGGGAGACCATTCAGGCGCGTTCGACGGGCCGGTGCTGCCGAAATCGAAGGACGCGAGCAGTTCCTGATCGGTCCCGTCGCCTCCCATGACGTAGATCTGCGGCGGCCCGGCACGGGTGGACACGAACGCGACGCGCCGTCCGTCGGGTGAATACGTGGGGCTTAAGTTGTCCGCGAAGCGTCCCACGGTCAAGCGTTGCACGCAGCAGCGCTGCGCGATATCCGCCGCATAGATGTTGGTGCCGCTGGCGTCCATGTGCGCGTATGCCAGCAGGCGGCCGTCAGGCGAGAACGCCGGCGTGATGTTCTGCCCGTTCTCGGTGCCGGGCACCGTGGTGACCGCGCGCGTCGCGAGATCAAGGATTGAAATGCTCCAGCGGTCGAGCCTCGTGTACGCGATCCTTGACCCGTCGGGCGACCAGGCCGGCGAGAACACCGACTCGCCGGAGGGCGTCACGCCGGCGCCGTCGGCGCCGTCGCTGTCCACCCGATATACCCGGCCACCGGCGAGGTACAGGAGGCGGCTCGCGGCATACCCGTCGGCACCTGAGGCCCAACGGGTCACTTCGTCGGCGATCCGGTGCGCCGCGAGGCGGAAGCCGCTCTCGGTCTCGCCCGGCAGCGAGAAGGTCTGCTGGTTGCGGACGCGGGACGTGCCGAGATCGTGCAGGCGGACGGTGACCCCGCCGGCAGCGGGCACGATCTCGACGGCATGATCGGCCCCGAAGGTGCGAAACAGGCCGTAGTTCAGCGGTCCCGCGCCCGCCCGGGCTGATGCCATCGCGTCGGGACCGACCGCGACCATCTGGAACCGGTCGCTGAAGTCGAGATCGCGGGCGACGATCGCCCGGACCGAGTCGAGGCCGGGTCCTGGCACCACGACGAGACCGGGCCGCGTGCCGGGGCGGTAGGTGATCCCGATGCGGATCGCATCACTCGCCTTGCCCGCGTCCTGCGCACGCGCCACGCCCGCCAGTGCGAGCGTCGCGGCACCAAGCAGTAGAGCACGTCGCATCACTGTGGCCTTGGTTCGAAGTAGAAGCTGATCGGCAGCACGTCCGCCTGCCAGCCATCGGGCAGCGGTCCGAACGCGCGTGAGGTCGCGGCCGACTCGATGGCCCCCTGCGCCTCGAGATCGTAGGAGAAGCTGCCGGACCGCGTGACGAACTGGATGTTTCGAACGGTACCGTCGCGCGCGATCATGAAGCTGATTTCGGCGCGGAGCGCCGCGTTGCCGACCGGGCGGGCCCAGCGCCGGTAGATCTGATTCTCGACATTGCGCAGATATTCCGGATACGGAAAATCAAGTCCCGGCGTCTTCACCGTCGTCGCATCGCGGCCGGTGCTCGGGGTTTCGCCGGGGGCCGGCGCCTCGGGCGCGGACGTTTTGGGCGTCGGGTCGTGGCGCGGCGTGGGTTCGACGTTCTCGCGGGGCCTGGGCGTCGGAATCTTGGCGAGAGGCACCTTTGCCGAGCTCTTCACCGGCGCCGGCGGCTCGGGGGCGGGCGGCGTGGGGGTCGCTTCAGGCGCCAGGCGCTGCTTCGGAGCCGGCGCGGGAGCCGCGACGAGATTGACCGCGTACACCGGTGGCGATGCCGCCGGCGCCTTCACCACCGCGAGCAGGAAATACGCGGCCGCCGCATGCACCGTCGCCGTGCCCAGGAGCCCGGCCGCCTTGCCCGAGCCGGCGCGCGCGTCGCTGCGGACTTTCATTACTTCTGGCTCTCGTCCTCCGCCACGAGCCCCACGTTCTGGATGCCCGACGCGCGGATGACGGCGAGTGCCCGCACCACGTCGCCATAGGCCACCCGGCTGTCGGCGCGGAGATAGACGCCGGTCGGCTTCCGGGTGGTGACCAGCGACTTGAAGGTGATGCGGAAATCGTTGTAGGTGATCGGCGTTTCATCGATGAAGATCCGGCCGCCGCGGTCCACCGTTACAACCATTCCCTCCTTCGCCGCCAGCGGCCGCGCCTCGGCCCGGGGCAGCTGCACGTCCACTCCGCCCTGCATGATCGGCGCGGTAATCATGAAGATGATCAGGAGCACGAACGCGACGTCTACCAGCGACGTGACGTTGATATCGGCCACCAGCGGAAGGTCGTTCCCCCCGCCGAGCCCGCCCAGGCTCCCCAGCCCGCCCGCCATGCTAGAGCAGCCCCTCGCGCGCCATCGTGCCGACGAGCTGGTTGGCGAAGCCCTCGAGCTCACCGGCAAAGAGCCGGACGCGATTCACGTAAAGATTGTAGGCGATCACCGCGGGGATCGCCGCCGCGAGGCCGGCGACGGTGGTCACCAGCGCCTCAGCGACGCCCGGCGCGACCGCACCGATGTTGCCGGAGCCCTTCGAGGCAATGCCGATGAAGGCGTCCATCACCCCGAGCACGGTGCCGAGCAGCCCGAGGAGCGGGCCGACCGCCCCGATTGTCGCGAGCCACGGGATATGGTGCCCCATGAGGTCCCGCTCGGCGGAGACTTCCTTGCCGAGCACCATCTTGAATGCCTCGAGCTGGGTGGCCGACAGCATCTCACGCGTACCGACGAACGACTCGTGGATCGCACCAGGGCGCAGCTCGTTGTAGAAGTTGATGGCCTCACGGAACAGCCGGTTGTAGGGCGATGACGGCTGCTTCAGAATCGCCTGGTAGGCTTCCTCCAGCCGCGTCGTCTCCTCCATCCGCTGGAAGAAACGCTCGGCCTGCCGGTTGAGCCGGCGGAACTGCCACCACTTCAGCACGATGATGAACCACGACACGATCGAGAACACCGCGATGACCACCAGCACCACCTTGGTCTCGGTGCTCGAGGTCGTGACCAGCTCCCACGACGACGTGGGTACTGCCCGGCCGACTTGCATCATGGGCACTCCGCGCGAAACCAGTCCGCGAGCTGGGCCAGGCCGTCGGCGAACTGCACCTGCGGTGACCAGCCGAGCACGCGTTCCGCCTTGGATGTTTCGAGCGAGCTGCGGGAGAGCTCGCCCGCGCGCGGATCGGCGAACGCGATGTCCGGTTTCCGGCCCAGCGCCCGGCCCACGGCATCCGCCAGTTCGAGCACGCTCATCTGCGCCGAGGTCGCGACATTGAACGCCAGCGAGTCATGATCGGTCACCGCCGGCATCGGCACGGTGCTCGCCAGCACGTTCGCGCGCGCCACATCCTTCACGAATACGTAGTCGCGCGTCTGGGTGCCATCGCCGAAGATCGTGATGCCCTGACCCGCCAGCAGCCGCGAAACGAAGATGGACACGACACCGGCTTCCGATTTCGGATCCTGGCGCGGCCCGAACACGTTGGCATACCGCATCGCGACGCCCTCGAAGTTCCGGAGTGCCGCGAGAACCCGGAGATAATGCTCGCCGCCGAGCTTGCTGACGCCATAGGGGGACACCGGCATCTTGGGCGCCGTTTCCGGCGTCGGAATCACCGTCGCTTCTCCGTACAGGACGCCGCCGCTGCTGGCGAACACGACCCGGCGGACCCCGCCTTCGGCGGCACCTTCGAGCATGTTCACGAGGCCGAGGAGGTTGATGCCGGCGTCGTAGCCGGGATCATCGACCGAGTGGCGGACGTCGATCTGGGCGGCCTGCTGGTTCAGCACGTTGAAGCCGCCGGCGGCGACGGCGCGCCGTGCCTCCAGCGAACGCACGTCGGCCCGGATCAGCTCGACACCCTTCGGCACATTCGACGCTTTGCCGCGGGACAGGTCATCGAGCGCCACGACCTCCCACCCCGCAGCCAGGTAGGCTTCCGCGATATGCGACCCGATGAATCCCGCGCCGCCCGCTACCAGCACCCGTCCACTCATGCGATCCGGCTCTCCCTCATCCTCGCCCGCCTCCCGTGTAGTGGCGCCGCCCGAGGTGGGAGGCTCGCACGCAATATAGAAGCGGCGCAGGCGGAGGGAACCGCAGCGGCGAGGCGAATCCCGGAAATGACAACGCCCCGGCCGCGAGGGCCGGGGCGTTGCACGGAAGCGGATCAGCAGGTCAGGACGGCAGCTTGGCGATCTGGCGCGCCTCGGAGCCGATCGGGAGATCGGGCGAGGTGATCGAGAGGATCCGCGTCGTCGCGCTGTGGTCATTGACGTGCACCACCTGAAGCGTCGCCATGACCTCGGGAACCGCCTTGTCACCGTCACGCGTGACGGTGCGGCGCACCTCGAACACGTCGCCCGCGGCGACGCCGTCCTTGCGGCCCTTGTCCAGAAAAATCACGTCCTGCGGCTTCTTGAGCGGACGGTTACGGGCTCCACCGAGCAGGCGGGACTGCACTCCGTCCGCCACTGCCACGGCGCGCACCGTACCGGCATCGCCGAACTTCTCGGTCGGCAGAATCCGCTGCCCGTTGTGCATGTCCCCGTAGACGGCCACGACCGATCCCACATACTGGCCGGCCCGGACGTCGATCACCCGCACCAGGCCGGTCGGAAGCACCAGCCGACCGAAGTCGGCAACGTCACGATCGAGATCGACGACGAGCAGCGAGTCACCGACTTGGTAGCTGCCGCCCGAGGGGGGAGCGAGGGTGACCTCGGTGTAGAGGTTCGCCGTGACTTTGTCGCTGATCATCGCGATCTGGGGCGGCGTCACCCGGCCTGTCAGCCGACCGAACGGAAGCGAACGCCCCTCGGTCAGGAACCCGGACGAAAAGAATTCGCTCCGCCGGAGCGGACGATACGGCTGATCGCTGTATGCCCGCAGCGTCTCGCGCATCAGTTCATTGCGCCGGCCCTGTGAGAACAGCGCCGACATGTCGGCCCCGTCGGAATCGGGCGCCGCGGCAGCCTGCACCCGCACCGGCGCGGCGGGGGACTGCTGCGCCACCGGCGCGCCTGGATCCACCGGAGGCGGCGTGTCGGTCGTCGGCACGGCCGTGACCGCATCCGATGATGCCAGCCGAAGCAGCTCACCGGGATAGATCCAGTGCGGGTCCTCGACGACCAGGGTATTCAGCCGATAGATCTCGGGCCACAGAAATGGGTCGCCGAGATATTGGCGGGAGAGCCCCCAGAGGGTGTCGCCGGCCTTGACGGTGACCGACTGTGGCCGTGCGGCCTGCGCCGCCGCGCTGGCGGGGAGCACCAGGGCAAGCGCCAGGGTCCAGCCGATAGAGTGCGTAGACGTGGTACGAACCATTGGAGTCTCCCGCCGACGGTGCGATGGCAATACTGAGAGGTGCTGGGCAAGCGAGCGGTACGACGACAGGACGCTGGCAAGCAATTTTCTCGCCAGCCGTCGTTCCACCATCGAGCTATCGCATCCTCAATGTTTGGAAGAACTTACGGACCGATTCAACGATCCGGGCTCCCCCGGGGTCTTGCGAACGGCGCAGATTCTGGCGCCGCGCGGCGGAGGCGGGCACGAAAAAGGGGCGGCGCCTCGCGCCGCCCCTTCTGTGGCTCGCCGGCTCAGAACGGCAAATCGTCGTCCTCGGCGTCGAGCGCCTCCGGGAAATCGTCGAGCGACTCCTCCTTACGCGGCGCCGAACCGCCGCCGCCGCCGCCGGCCCCCGCCCCAACCTTGGCCGGTGTGTAGGATTCGGAGCTGTCTCCCTTGCCCGAGAGGAGGATCAGCTCCCGGCCGTTGATTTCCGTCGTGTAGCGCGTCTGGCCCTCACGATCCTGCCAGGAACGGTATTCGATGCTGCCTTCGACGTAGACCTTGTCCCCCTTCTTGCAATACCGCTCGGCAATGTCGGCGAGGGTCGACGCCTTGTTGTTCCAGAGGACGACGCGATGCCACTCGGTCTTCTCCTGCTTCTCACCGCCCTGATTCTTCCACTGGCGGCTGGTCGCGATGGACAGTGTGGCGACGCGGGAGCCGTTGGCGGTGCTCCGCACTTCGGGGTCGGCGCCCAGATTGCCGATCAGGGTCACTTTGTTCAGGCTGCGGCTCACAGTTACCTCCGGGGTTCTCGGGTCGTGGAATCACGGACCCACGCAGAATATAGACGGCGCAAATCCTCTCTTCAACCAAAATGCCGCCGCTCCCACCGATTCAGGTGGCGCTCAGGTCGCGGCGCAGGACCAGGGCGTCTTCCCGCGGGCTTCGGTAGTAGCCGGCGCGCTGGCCCACCGTGCGAAATCCGGCATCGCCATAGAGCATCTGCGCAGCCACGTTGGATTGCCGTACCTCGAGAAAGACTTCATACACTCCGCGCGCCGACAGCTCGCCGAGACCGGCCTCCAGCAGCCGCCGGGCAAGGCCCTGGCGGCGGTGTTCCGGCGCCACGGCCAGGTTGAGGATTTCACCGCTCCCGGCCGCATCGCGCGCAATGAGGTACCCGCCGACCGTGGCCGGCCCGTCGGCCACGAGACCAAAGCTCCACGGCGCCTCGATCGCCTCGCGAAAGCTCGCGACGCTCCACGGGTCGCTGAAGCAGCGGCGCTCGAGCACGACCAGCCCGGCGACATCAGCCGGGAGCGCCGGCCGAATGTGGTAGTGCGCGTCCGTGCTCGCGCTCCCACTTGGCCTGGGCTTCGGCGGGACGACCATAGACGGGCTCCCAGGTGTGGACGTCGGCGATCAGCGTGGTTGCCCCCTCATGATGGCGCAGCTCGAGCAAGTCGCGCGCGCTGGGCGGGACTGCCCCCGCATACCTGACGCCGGCAAGGCGCTGCTGGTCCGGCGTCAGATCGCCGACGATGCGGTCCGCCGCCTCCGCGAGCGCCGCGAACTCTTCAGCTCGGAACACTCCGGGCGGCATCCGCACCTCGATCGGACCAGCCCCGAAGCGATAGACGGCCGCGTACACGTCGCCGCGCAGCGCGTCGGTGGCCGCAAGCACCACACCCCCAGCTTCGGCGACCGCCATGGCGCGGACCAGCAGCGAGGGCGCCGTCCGAAGCGCCACGCCCCGCGTGTCCCACAGCCCCTTGGCAAACGCCGCGCCGACGCGGAGCCCGGTAAAACTCCCCGGACCATCGGACAGGAGCAGCCCTGCGATGTCCCCCAACGTCTGGCCCCGCTGGGCGAGCAGCCGGTCGACCATCGGAATCAATGCCCCGGCGTGCTGCCGCGCGCCGACCAGGCGCTCTTCCACTGCATCGCTGGCGCCCCGGCCCAGTGCCACCGAGGCGGTGGATGTGGCGGTGTCGAGCGCCAGCCATGTCATACGATCTCGATGCCTCGCCGTTGGGGATCGGCGAGGTGGCTGAGCCGGAACCGGCGCGTCGCCGCCGGTAGCCACTCGGCGGCACGCTCCGGCCATTCGATCAACAGGGCATCTCCATCACGCAGCAGTGTCTCCCAATCGAGATCGGCCGCCTCAGCGGGGCTCCGAAGCCGGAAGCAGTCGAGATGGTACACCGGTCCGCGCCGGCCCTGATAGTGATGCACGAGCGCGTACGTCGGGCTCGTCGCCGGCACCCCGACGCCAAGGCCCCGCGCGATCGCCTGCACGAGCGTCGTCTTCCCGGCACCCAGCTCGCCTTCGAACAGCAGGACCGAGCGCGGCGGGAGCGACCGGCCCAGGGTCTCGCCCTCCGCCACCAGCTCTCCTTCGGTCAGCTCGCGCCTCACGCGTGGCGCCGGGCGCGCGGACCCCTCTGGACGTCCGGTGCATGCTGGGCCTTGAGCTCGTTGAGCTGGTCGCGGAGCATCGCCGCGCGCTCAAACTCGAGATTCGCGGCCGCTTCGCGCATCTGGCGCTCCAGCTTCTGAATCACCGCCGCGCGCTTCGCGGAATCGCGGAGATCGACAGGCTGCTCCGGCGGCTTCTTCGGCTCCGGCTTCTCGGTCCGCGCGTCCGCGACGTGGGTCGAGAGCCGGACCTCCTCGAACGACTTGACGATCGACATCGGCGTGATGCCATGCTCGATATTGTGGGCCTGCTGGATCCCACGCCGGCGGTCCATCTCGTCGAGCGCGCGCCGCATCGACCCGGTCACGCGATCGGCATACATGATGGCGCGGCCGTTGACGTGCCGGGCGGCCCGCCCGATCGTCTGGACGAGCGACCGGTCCGATCGGAGAAATCCTTCCTGGTCCGCGTCGAGGATGGCCACCAGCGAGACCTCCGGCAGATCCAGCCCCTCCCGCAGCAGATTGATACCGACCAGCACGTCGAAGTCGCCGAGCCGCAGCCCGCGGAGGATTTCCATCCGCTCGATCGCGTCGATGTCGGAATGCAGATAGCGCACCCGCACGCCGGCCTGCTGGAGGTAGTCGGTCAGGTCCTCCGACATCCGCTTCGTCAGCGTGGTGACGAGTACCCGTTCCTTTCGCTGCTCCCGGATCCGGATTTCGTTGAGCAGATCGTCAACCTGTCCCCGCACCGGGCGGATATCCACTTCGGGATCGACCAGGCCGGTCGGCCGGATGATCTGCTCGACGATCACACCGCCCGAGAGCCCAAGCTCGAAATCGCCCGGCGTCGCCGAGACGCTGATCAGCTGCGGAACGAGCGCCATGAATTCGTCGAACATCAGGGGCCGGTTGTCCAGCGCGGAAGGCAGCCGGAATCCATACTCGACGAGGGTGGTCTTGCGGGCGCGGTCACCGTTGAACATGCCGCCGATCTGGGGCAGGGTCACGTGCGACTCGTCGGCCACGACGAGGAAATCGGCCGGGAAGTAATCGAACAGGCAAGCCGGCCGCTCGCCGGGAAGCCGCCCGGTGAGCGGCCGCGAGTAGTTCTCGATTCCGGCGCAGGTGCCCACCTCCATCATCATCTCGATGTCGAAGCTGGTGCGCGACTCGAGCCGCTGGGCCTCGAGCAGCTTGCCCGCCCCCTTGAGCTCAGCCAGGCGCTCAGCCAGCTCCTCGCGAATGACCTTGACCGCGCGCTCGATCGTCGGGCGCTGCGTGACGAAATGCTTGGCCGGGTAGATGGCGCACTGATCCAGCACCGCGATCGTCTCGCCCGTCACCGGGTGGATCTTGCTGATCCGCTCGACCTCGTCACCCCAGAGCTCGACCCGGATCGCCTGCTCGGCGTACGCGGGGAAAATTTCGATCGAATCGCCGCGGACCCGGAAGCTGCCCTGCTCGAATGAGACGTCGTTGCGCCCGTACTGGATTCGTACCAGCTCGGACAGGATCGAGTCCCTTCCCCGCTGCTCGCCGCGCTGGATCTGCACCATCAGCTTCCGGTATTCGACCGGGTCGCCGAGGCCGTAGATGGCGCTCACCGTCGCCACGATGACGACGTCCTGTCGCTCGACCAGACTTGATGTCGCGCGGAGCCGCAGGCTTTCGATATCCTGATTGATCGACGCGTCCTTCTCGATGTAGACGTCGGTCGACGGGACGTAGGCTTCCGGCTGGTAATAGTCGTAGTACGAAACGAAGTACTCGACCGCGTTGCGGGGCAGAAACTGCCGAAGCTCGCCGTAAAGCTGCGCCGCCAGGGTCTTGTTGTGGGAGAGCACCAGCGTCGGCTTGCCGTACTGGGCGATCGTATGGGCCAAGGTCATCGTCTTGCCGGACCCGGTGACACCCAGCAGCGTCTGATACCGGTCGCCACGCGTCAGGCCGGACACGAGCTCGACGATGGCCCTGGGCTGGTCTCCGGCAGGCTCGAACGGGGCGACGACCTCGAATTTCGCGCTCATGGGGGAATATAACGCGCTTTCGGGATTTATTCAGGGGCGGGCCGACATGGCTAGCAGCCGGCGCCAGTGGCTGGCCGATACCGGTCCGACGGACAGCCTCGACTGTCGGACGAGACCGAGGTCGGCGAACTCGCCGCTCGCCTTGATCTCGGCCAGCGTGACAGGGCGAGCGAGCGCGCGCTCGGGCACCAGATCCACCACGACGAGTTTCGGATCGCCCGCGGTCGGATCCGGATAGGGGCCCGTTGCGACCCTCGCCAGGCCGACCACCGCTTTGTCGGCGCCCGAGTGATAGACCATCACTGGGTCACCGACGGACATCGCGCGGAGGTGGATGAGCGCCTGCGCGTTACGCACGCCATCCCAGACCGCGCGCCCGTCTCCCTGCAGCTGCGTGAACGAGTAGACTGAAGGTTCGGACTTCACGATCCAGTGATGCGCCATCAGTTGTTGACCGGCGCTTCCCGGCGCTCGACAGTGCTCACGCCCTTCACCTTGCGGACCGCCTTGAGCACCTTCGCGAGGTGCGGGAGGTTGTCCACTTCGACGAAGATGGTCCCGAACACCGTGCCGTCCTTGGAGTGCAGGTCGGCGCCGCGGATGTTGGTGCCGGTCTGGCTGATGGCCTCCATGATATCGGCATACAGTCCTCGCCGGTCCTCCGCGCTCAGGGCGAGCCGCACCGCGAATGCCTCGCCCGCAGTTTCCTGCCAGTCGATGTCCACCCGTCGCTCGTCCGCCGAGAGGGTGAGCAGGTTGGGGCAGTCGGCGCGATGGATGGAGATGCCACGTCCCTGCGTCACGTAGCCGACGACGGGATCCCCCGGCACCGGCTGGCAGCACTGGGCGTACCGGACCATGAGCCCGTCCACACCCTGAATCTTGATCCCGCGCCCGAGCCGGATCCGATCGATCACCCGCCCGAACACCGTCGGCTTCGGCTCCTGAAGCTCGTCGGCCGGCAGATCGGCGTAGAGCGCCCGGATCACCTGCCCGATCGGGACGTCACCCCGCCCGACGGCGATCTCCAGCCCCCGGCCATCGGCAAGCGACAGCGTCGCCGCCGCCTGCTCGAGCTGGGCATCGTCGGGCGGCGCCAGCCGTCGGCGGCGCACCTCGCGCGCGAGGATCTCACGCCCGAGCGCGAGGCTGACCGTCTCCTCCTCGTGCTTGATCCACTGCTTGATCTTGTGGCGCGCACGCGCCGTGTGCACGTGATTGAGCCAGTCACGGCTCGGCCGGGCATTGGGGCCGGTCAGGATTTCCACGGCGTCGCCGTTCTTCAGCTCGCGGTGGAGCGGGGCGATGCGGCCGTTCACCTTGGCGCCCTGGCACTTGAGACCGACCTCCGTGTGCACGACGAAGGCGAAGTCGATCGCGGTCGCGCCCTTGGGCAGCCGCTTCACATCGCCCTGCGGCGTGAACACGAAGATCTCGTCCTGATAGAGATTGATCTTCAGGAACTCGAGAAATTCCTCCGGACTGTGCGTATCCTGCTGCAGCTCGAGCAGCTGGCGGAACCAGCTGAGCTGCGCGTCGAGCTCGTCCGGGCGGTCGCTCTTGTACACCCAGTGCGCCGCGATGCCGTACTCCGCCGTGCGGTGCATCTCGCGCGTGCGGATCTGGACCTCGAACAGCTGGCCGCCCGGTCCGAAGATCGTGGTGTGCAGCGACTGGTACGCGTTCGATTTCGGGCTCGCGATGTAGTCCTTGATCCGCTCCTGCAACGGCGTCCAGTTGTGGTGGATGATGCCCAGGACGTGATAGCAGTCGGGCACCGATCGGACCAGGACGCGGATCGCCATGAGGTCATATATCTCGTCGAACGTCTTCTGCCGGCGGCGCATCTTCTGATAGATCGACCAGAGGTGTTTCGGCCGTCCAGTGACGTCGAACCAGTCGATACCGGCGCGCTTGAGCTCCTCTTCGAGCGGGCCTTTCAGCCGGAGAATCATCTGCTCCCGCGCCGCACGTTTCGCCGCCACCTGCTGCGCCAGCTCCCGATACTCCTCCGGCTCGAGGAACTTGAACGCCAGATCCTCCAGCTCCGCCTTCATGCCGGCCATGCCGAATCGGTGGGCCAGCGGCGCATAGATCTCGCGAGTCTCCAGCGCGATGCGGGTCCGCCGCTCCGGCGAGAGGTGCTCGAGCGTCCGCATGTTGTGCAGACGGTCACCCAGCTTGATGATGATCACCCGCGCATCCCGGGCGATCGAGAGCAGCAGTTTCCGATAGTTTTCGGCCTGCTCTTCCGCCGACGAGCGGAAGGTCAGGTGGGAGATCTTGGTGAGCCCGTCGACGATGCCTGCGATCTCGGGACCGAACTCGCGCTGGATGTCGTCCATCGCGACATCGGAGTCCTCGACCACGTCGTGCAGCAGCGCGGCCGCGATGGAAGTGCTGTCGAGCAGCTGCTCCGCGAGGATGAGGGCCACGCCGATGCTGTGGGAAACGAAATCCTCGCCGGACATCCGCTTCTGGCCGCGGTGCGCGAGCGCGCTGAAGCGGAACGCCCGCTCGATCAGATCGAGGTCGAGCCGGTCCCCATGGCGCTCGAGGACGGCGCGCAGGTCGGGCGCCATGTCGGCGAGTACGGTCACAGCAGCCCCGCGGCGGCAAAGCTCACGAAACGGTCTCCCGCAATGATGACATGATCATACAGTGGCAGGTCGAGCAGCTGCCCGGCCGACACCAGCTGCCGGGTGACGGCCCGGTCTTCGGCCGACGGCGTCGGGTCCCCGCTCGGATGGTTGTGCACCACGATGATCCCGGCGGCGGCCTCCGCGATGGCCGGCCGGAACACCTCCCGCGGATGGACCAGCGAGCTGTTGAGCAACCCTCTCGTGACCAGCACTTCCCGCAGCACCTGGCTCTGGCTGTCGAGCGCCAGCAGGCGGAATTCCTCGACCTGCAGGTCGCGCAGTCGCCCGTCGAAGAGCCGGACGACATCCTCCGGCTCGCGGATGCGCGGGAGCGCCGGACGACCTTCCCGGCTGAGCCGCCCACCCAACTCGAAGGCCGCGATCAGGCGGGCGGCCTTTCCAGGTCCGACCCCCGCCGCCCGCAGCAGCTCGGCCGTCGGTCGCGCAGCCAGGCGCCGCAGGGAGCCGTCGCCCGGAGCGAGCAGGGCTCCCGCCGTTTCGAGAACGGTACAGCCGGGCGAGCCGGTTCCCAAGAGGATGGCGACGAGTTCGGCTGTCGTCAACGCGGCCGGACCGAGCGACCAGAGGCGTTCCCGCGGAAGTTCGGAGGAAGCTCGCAGGCAGTTCGGCATCCAGCAGCATAGGCGGTTATTCCCGGCTGCCGGTGCCCAAATCGGTCGGCGCGTTCCCTGCCATTGCGGACGGCGTGAGCCCCTCCGCTTGAGGCAATGTAATGCTTACATTACACGTGGTCAGGTCAACCTTACATTCGGAGACGCCACGATGACGACGCCTCGCGGGGTGCCTGGACTGTTGGTGGGACCTGGTCGCGGGTGAAGAACCGGCTGCGGGTGCTCCGGGCTGAGCGCGGGTGGTCACAGGGCGAGCTTGGGCGTCGCGCAGGAGTCTCCCGCCAGGCGATCAACGCGATCGAGGCCGGCCGGTCCGACCCCAGCCTGCCGCTCGCCATGAAATTGAGCCGGATCTTCCACCAGACTGTCGAGGCGATCTTCGAGCTCGAACCGGCGGATTGAGATATCGAGCTGATGCGACTGAATGTGGCCGAGCAATATCCTCCCGCCGATCCGTGTCACAACGGCAGAATTGTGTGCTGGATCTCGTTTCACTCCGACCCCGCCTGGAGCCCATGAGTTTTCGCCTGGCTCGCGGCTTGACGTCGTCAGTCGTCGGCGCGGCGGTCATCGCCGCCTGTACGGGTGAGTCGACCACGCCCACGTCGACACCGCCGCCGTCGATCAAGGCGAGCGGGCTGGCGCCCAATCCGTACAACGTGCTCAGTGTCACCGTAGGGGTGCACGTCCGGAATGCCGACAGCGTGTCCGTGCAGATCCTCGACGGCAGCGATCCTGGCGCTGGTGAACTCGTCACCCCATCCATCCCCGCCCCCGGAGACTTTGCCGCCATTCCGGTTCTTGGGCTGCGGCCAGAACATCAGTACAGCTTCCGGCCCATCGCTCATGGCGCGGGAGGAATCACGATCGGCGACTCCGTCACTTTCACCACCGGCGCGCTGCCGTCCGACCTCCCCGAGTTCACGGTGAGCGGCTCCGATCCATCGCCGGGTTACGTGGTATTTGCCGCCGGCAACTACGGGCTGGTCATCGACAATGCGGGCCGGGTCGTGTGGTACCGGGCGTTTCCGGACGGCCCAGGACTCAACTTCATGCCAGCGGGGGGTCATTACGCGGCACGACCGATGACACCCAGCACCAGCGACCTCGACCCCTGGGTCGAGCTCGACCCGATGGGTAATCTCACCCGGACGTTTGGCTGCGCGCTGAACCTTCTGCCGCGGTTCCACGATTATATCCGCGACCCGGATGGCGGGTACTGGGTCATGTGCGACGACACCCGGATTATGGATCTCACGTCGGATGGGGGGCAGGCGGCCGCGCTGGTCACGGGAACGGTCGTGCAGCATATCAGCGCGTCGGGAGGGCTCCTGTTTCAGTGGAGCCCGTTCGATCACTTCGCCATCTCTGATCTGGACCCCGCGGATCGTGGCGGCCCAATCGTCAACTGGACTCATGGCAACGCGCTGGCACTCGACACGGACGGCAATCTGCTCGTCTCCTTCCGGAGCCTGAACGAGATCACCAAGCTCTCGACCAGCACCGGCGCGGTGATCTGGCGGCTCGGCGGGCGGGCCAACCAGTTCACCTTCGAGGGTACGGCCGCGCCGGCCTTTGTGGGACAGCACGGCCTCCGGATCACCGGCCCCGGGACGCTGCTGCTGATCGACAACCGTGGGGAAGTCACCGGCTCCCGCGTCGAGCGGTATCAGCTCGATGAGGCGACGCGTTCGGCACGCCAGGTAGGCGCGTTCAACTCGATGCCGTCAGTGGTGGGATTGCTGGGCGGAAGCGTGCAGCAGCTGGCCAACGGTCGGGTGCTCGCCTCCCTTGGCAGTGGACGGCGGGTGGAGGAATACGATGCCTCAGGCGCGGTCGTCTGGCACCTGACCGGCAGCGTCGGCTACGTGTTCCGCGCAACGCGAATCATGTCGTTGTACGATCCGACAGTCGGACCCGCACGGTGAGCCAGTTGCGTTGAGATGAACCGACCGGCAGGCCCGAGAGGTCCTAGCGGCCGACTCCGTGACACTTCTTGTACTTCTTGCCCGACCCGCACGGACACGGGTCGTTTCGCCCGACCCCGTTCAGCGACGGACCCTGTCCGGCGTCGAGTCGGCCGAGCGAACTGCTGACCACGGGCGCGGCGGGAGGCGGCACGCGGGGAGCGGGTCCGTTGAACAGGTCATCCGCGGCGTCCGGCGCCGGCCGAGACGGCGGTGGCGGCATCTGCCGCTGCGGCGGCTGCTCCGCGTGCACCTGAATCTTGAGGAACCGTTCGGTGAACGTGGACTGGATGTCGCGCATCAGGTCCTCGAACATCTCGTACGCTTCCTTCTTGTACTCGACCAGCGGATCCCGCTGCCCGTAGGCGCGATATTGAATCGCGTTCCGCAGCTGGTCGAGATCGTAGAGATGGTCCTTCCACTTCTCGTCCAGCACGTTGAGCATCACCTGCGACAGTACCTGGGTGTCCACGTCGGGGATGCCGATCGTCGTCCCGAACTCGGCCAGATAGTCGATCTTCCGGCGGAAGGCCTGCTCTCCCTCCGCCATCGTGGCCGCGACAATGGCGTCCAGCGAGGGTGTCGCCGCCGCGTCCACGAGCGTTTCCGCGTTCACCAGATACTGCATGATGAGCGCTTCCTTCAACCCGCCACGATCGAACTCTGCCGGGTTGTCGGCACCGGTGAGGAAGGTCTTCACCTGCCGCTCGAGCGCGCCCGCGATCATGCGGCGCGCCTCGGCCTTGAGCTCCTCCCCCCGCTCCAGGGCGAAGAGCCGCAATGAGTACACCACCTCGCGCTGCTGGTTCATCACATCGTCGTATTCGAGCAGCCGCTTGCGGGACTGGAAATTCTGCAGCTCGACGCGCTTCTGCGCCTGCTCGATGGCGCGTGTCACGAGTCCGCCCGTGATGACCTCGCCTTCCTCGGCGCCCCCCTTGTCCATCCACGCGGCGATCCGGTCCGAACCGAACAGCCGCATCAAATCGTCCTCCAGCGACAGGAAGAAGATCGACTGGCCGGGATCGCCCTGCCGGCCGGCCCGGCCGCGCAGCTGGCGATCGATCCGCCGCGACTCGTGGCGCTCGGTGCCGATGATCTGAAGCCCGGCTTCCGTCGCCGTCAGATCCAGATCACGGCCGAGTTTGATATCGGTGCCGCGGCCGGCCATGTTGGTCGCGATCACGATGGCTTTCGACTGCCCCGCACCGGCCACGATTTCCGCTTCACGCTGGTGGTACTTCGCATTCAGCACTTCGTGCGGAAGCCCGCGCCGTTTCAGCTGGCGCGAAAGGGTCTCCGACACGTCGACGCTCACGGTGCCGATCAGGACCGGCAGACCAAGGCCGTGGAGCCGCTCGACCTCGTTCAGAATCGCGTCGTGCTTTTCCTTCCGGGTCTTGTAGATCCGGTCGGGCTGATCGAGCCGGCACACCGGCCGGTGCGTCGGGATGACCCCGACCTCAAGGCCGTAAATCTGGTAAAACTCGGTTTCTTCGGTCTCCGCCGTTCCCGTCATTCCGGCGATCTTGTCATACATGCGGAAGTAGTTCTGAATCGTGATCGTGGCGAAGGTCTGGGTTTCACCTTTGACCTGGACGTTCTCCTTGGCCTCGACCGCCTGGTGCAGTCCGTCCGCCCAGCGTCGGCCCGGCATCACGCGCCCGGTGAACTCGTCGACGATGAGGACCTGGCCTTCCTGAACCAGGTAATCCACTTCCTTCTCGTACAGCGCGTGGGCCTGCAGCAGCTTGTGGATGATGTGCAGCTTCTCGCTCTTCGCGGCGTACTCCGCCTCGACGTCGCGGCGGCGGGCCACCCGCTCGGCCGGGGTGAGATCCGGATCCAGGTCGAGCCGGTGCACCGCTTCGGAAATATCGGGCACGAGGAACAGACCCGGATCGTCCGGCGACATCGCCTCGGCGCCGCGATCGGTCAGGTGGACCGAGTGGCCCTTCTCGTCCAGCACGAAGTAGAGAATGTCCTCCAGGTCGCGCATCCGCTGCTGCTTCATCGGCAGCTTCCGGTCGGCGATCGAGTCCAGCTCCATGCGCTGCACCAGCTGCTTGACGCCGGTCTCATTCAGCATCTTGAGCAGCTTCTTGTTCTTCGGCATGCCCAGCTGGGCCTGGTACAGCTTGAGCGCGGCGTCCCCGCGCGTCTTCGGGTCCAGCAGCAGCCGCTCTCCCTCGGCCAGTAGGGTGTTCGCCACCCCGGTCTGCTTCCGCACCAGTTCCTGGACGAGGCGATTGTACTGCTGGTACTTGTCATCCACCTCATTGCCCGCCGGACCCGAAATGATGAGCGGCGTCCGCGCCTCGTCGATCAGGATCGAGTCCACCTCGTCGATGATCGCGTAGGCGTGCGGGCGCTGGACCCGCTGGTCCAGCGAGATCACCATGTTGTCGCGGAGGTAGTCGAACCCGAATTCGTTGTTGGTGCCGTACGTGATGTCCGACAGGTAGGCCGCGCGGCGCTCCGGCGTCGAGGGCTCCGTATCGTCAAGACAGGCGACCGTGAGACCGAGATAGCGGAAGACGTGACCCATCCACTGGGAGTCGCGGCGGGCCAGGTAGTTGTTGACGGTGACCAGGTGCGCCCCGCGGCCGGTCAGCGCATTGAGATACAGGGGCAACGTGGCCACGAGGGTCTTCCCTTCGCCGGTGGCCATCTCGGCGATCCGGCCGCGATGCAGGACGATGCCGCCGATCAGCTGGACGTCGTACGGCACCATGTCCCAGACGAGCTCGTGCCCGGTGACTTCAACCGACGTGCCGACCAGCCGCCGGCAGGCCTCGCGAACGGTTGCGAAGGCTTCCGGCAGGAGCTCATCGAGCCCGTCCTCCAGCTGCTTCTTGTATTCGGCCTCGAGGGTGTGGAAGCGACCTTCGAGGCGATCGCGTTCGACCGGGTCGGCGCACCCGTGCTTGGCCTCGCGTACGTCGGCCAGCTCCGTCGCGACGGTTCGGGTGCGCTCGGCCAGCCGCTCACGAAAGCGCTCGGTCTGGGCCTTGAGAGTGGTCTCATCGGCGTCCGTGAGCCGCGCCTCGTGCTCCTTGATCTGGGCGAGCACCGGCTCCAGGCGCTTCACTTCTCGGGCATGCCGGGATCCGAGGACCGCGGTCATCAGTTTATTGATCATACGTGACTCAAATATAAGCTGTGCCTGGCGATATAGTCGGAGACGGCGTCGGGCACCCAGTAGCGAATCGACCGGCCCGTCGCGACCCGCTCCCGGATGGCGGTTGCCGAAATCTCCAGCGCGGGTACGGCGAACCGGCGCCACACGGCCGGGTCGTCCACCTGCGGGGCTCCGGGCCGCCCGAATACGGCTACCCGCGCCAGCCGCAGCACCTCGTCCGGCTCCCGCCAGTGCGGAAGCTCCGCCGCCGCATCCGCGCCCAGCAGCACGACGAAGTCGGCACCAGGGTCCCGCTCGTGCAGCAGGCGAAGCGTGTCGACGGTGTATGAGGGACCGGGTCGATCGAGCTCACACCGCTCCAGCGTGAACCCATCCCGACCCCCGATGGCCAGCGCGACCATGTCGGCCCGCTGCCCGGCGGAGGCGGCGTGCCGGCCGGCCTTCAGCGGCTGTTCGACCGCAGGGACAAGGCGGAGCTCGTCCAGCCCCAGCGCCTCCGCCGCGGCGGTCGCGGCGATCAGGTGCCCGTGATGGATGGGGTCGAACGACCCACCCAGCAGGCCAACCAGGCTCACGACGCCGGCGCAGCCGGCGCGGCCGGCGGCGCGACGCCGGCGCAGGTCGCGGTGCCTGGCGCGTAGGTGGGGTGGTATTTCCTGAGATATTCGCAGGTCTCCTGGACGTCCTCCACGTAACTCAGGCCGCGGTACGCCCGGATCAGCCTGACGAGCGCTTCGGGCACAAGGGCCGCGCGAGGATAGCTGACGACCAGATCCTTCAGGTAGAGGATCGCCGAGTCGTATGCCTTGAGCCGCATGTAATACTGCGCGGACTTGAACTGCTTTTGGGCGAAAAGATTGTCGAGCGCACCGATCCGCAGCTGCGCCTGCTTGGCCGCCTCGGTGCCCGGGTACCGGCTGAGGAGCTCCTGGTAGGTCGCGAGTGCCGTCTGGCCATACGTGGCGTCCAGCTCCGGGCGCCGCCACAGCTTGGCGTAGGCATCCCCGACACGCAGCAGGCCATCCGGCGCCAGCGGATCGAGCGGATTCTCATCGGATACGCGACGAAACTCGCGCGCCGCGTCGAGATACTCGTGCTTGCCGATGTAGGCGTCACCGAGATACAGGCGTGCCTTCGAGGCGCGCGCGTCCCCGGCGGGGAGCTCGAGCATGAACCGCTGCACCACCTTCACGACATCATCCCATTTTTCGCGCTGGTGCGCGGTCTCCGCCGCGGCCCAGAGCGAATCCAGCTGCCCCGGCGTCGCGCCGCGGGCCTCGGCGATGAGCGCCGGACCGGGCGTGGGCGTCTCCCGACGCACGCCGTGGGCGCAGCCGACCAGCAGCACAGCGGAAAGCGCGATACAGCGACGAATCATGGTATGCCCGTGCGGGAGGAATCCCCCGCGGTCTGTTGCGGACGGAGCGCGCTGAGCCGCGCCGCCGCCAGCTGGCTTAAGGAGTCCGCCCCGCCGCCGAGCGCGACAGTCGCGGTGTAGGCCGAAATGGCTCCCGCCGTGTCGGCACGGGCGCGGCGCGCGTCGCCGAGGCCGACGAGTGCCCGGCGCCCGAGCGGCGACGTGGAGTCGGTCGCGGTGACGGTCGAAAACCAGCGCTCGGCGTCGGCCGGGCGCCCGGACGCCAGCGCACCCGTCCCGAGGCGCATCGAACAGGCGGCCAAGCCGCTGCGCGCAGCCGACCGCAGCCCCGAATCCGCCGAGCGCCGCAACGCGGCCCCGAACGCCAGCGCCGCCGCCTCGCACGACGCTGTCTGTTCCAGCGCTCGCCCATACTGGGCGAGCAGCGAGTCCACGGTCCGCGGCTCGTCCGCCGCGGCGAGCGCCTGAGGCAGTACGGTGATGGCGTCGGCCGGACCAAGCGAGGGATCCCGTGCCACTGCGAGTGCGTAGCGGAGCACCGGCCGCCCCGGCGCGATCCGCCGCAGCGCCAGCAGTGACGGCCGGAGCGCCGCGCCATCGGCGCCCAAGCTCGCGGCGTGCACCACCTGCTCGAGCCCGTCGGCGGCCTCATCGGTCCGCGTCGGGTCTTCAGTGCCAAGACGGGTGTACGCTTCGCCGGCCCGTTGCAGCGCGCCGGCGTGCAGCGCGGCGGCGCCCAGCTTGGCCCATAGACGCCCATCGGGCCGCGCCGCGATGCCCGCGTCATAGTGAATGACGGCTTCCGGGAAGCGGCCGGCCGCATACGCCCGATCGCCGAGCAGCTCCGAATCCGGGGCACCGCCGCCGGCACACCCGGCCAGCACCGGCAGCAACAGGAAGCGGCGGTTCACTCGGCGCGATCCACCATCGCCAGGTATGCCTCGACACGCGTATTCTCCGGCCGCCGGGCCAGGCACGATGCCCACACTTCACGCGCCCCGGCTGCGTCCCCCGACAGATAGCGCGCCAGCCCGAGCGCCGCCTCCGCATCGACGAAATTCGGGCGCGCGGCCACGACGATCTCCAGCTCCTGCCGTGCCTCGAGCGCGCGGCCGGCCTCGAGCAGCAGGCGGCACATGCGATAACGCAGATCGTGAAACGTTGGCCCGAGCTCGAGCGCCCGTTCGTACTGCTCGATGGCATTAGTGAGCGCACCGACGTCGGCATAGGCCTGCGCCAGCTCGGCGTGGCGGTTGGCCAGCTGCGCGGCGACAGGGGCCGGAAACCCGGCGATCGTACCGGCATCGATTGCCGCGGCGCGCCCGAACGTCTCCTGCGCGTCCTCGGTCCGGCCCATTTCGTTGAGCACGAGGCCGCGGTGAATCAGGGCCTCGATGTAGCGCGGATTGAGCGCCAGGGCGCGGTCGAACTCGGCCAGCGCCCGCTCGGGTTGCGAGAGCAGCGACAGTGAGACGCCGAGCAGGTGATGGACGTCGGCAAAGGCGTGCCCCTGCGACAAAACTTCCTCCAGCATGTGGACCGCGCCGTAATAGTCCTGCAGCGAGAACCGCTCGCGGGCGCGAGCCAGCAGCAGATCAGTTGGCGAGTGCATGGGACTTCCTGAACCAGGCGACGAAGGCCCGGAGCCCGTCCGGCAATGTCGTACGAGGCTCGTAACCCAGGGCCGAACGGGCCCGCGTCAGATCGGCCCAGGTTCGACGGACGTCGCCCGGCTGAGGAGCCTGCCGCTCGGTCACCGGCTCCACGCCGAGTGCCGCCGCCAGCTCCAGCACCAGTACGTCGAGCATCACCTGATGGTTACCGCCGATGTTGATCGTCTCCACCGAGCCGCGGGGGCGCGTCGCCGTCCGCCCCAGCGCGGCCAGCATGCCGGCCATCGCATCGGCGACGAAGGTGTAGTCGCGGGCGGATGTCCCATCGCCGAACAGCGTGACCGCGCGGCCCGCAACCATCCGGTTGGCGAAGGCGTGAATCGCCAGATCGGGGCGTTGGCGGGGCCCGTACACCGTGAAAAGCCGCAACACGATCGCACGGAGGCCCGCGTCACCGGCGCAGGCAAGCAGCAGCAGCTCCGCGGCGCGTTTGGTCGCGGCATAGGGCGAGACGGGCTGCAGCGCCGGAGCGTCTTCCCGGAACGGCGCCGGGGTGTCATCGCCATACACCGACGACGATGACGCGAAGACGAGACGGGTGGCACCGACGCTTCGCATGGCCATGATGACCGCCGCCGTACCCTCCACGTTGGCGTGCGCATAGCCGGCCGGGTCGGCCAGCGAGGGCCGCACGCCCGCCTTCGCGGCCAGGTGGACGACCGCGGTATCCGGCGTCAACAGCTCGCGCATGCCGGCGGCATCGTGGATGTCGCATTCGACGAACCGGAATCGCCGCTCCGTGCGGGCGCTCGCGAGGTTCTGCTCCTTTGTGTGGCGATCGTAGAACGCATCGAAATTATCGATGCCGACGACATCGTCGCCGCGCGCCAGCAGCGTGTCGGCGAGATGTGAGCCGAGGAAGCCGGCCACGCCGGTGATCAGGACGCGGGACATGTCGCCCGCCGGCGGCCAATGCCCTCGTACTCGAAGCCGGCCGCTCGCATCCGATCGGGCTCGTACAGGTTGCGGCCGTCGATGACGAGCGGCCGGCGCATCGATCGCCTGACGCGGGCAAAGTCGGGTGTGCGATACACGAGCCATTCGGTGGCGACGATCAGCGCGTCGGCCTGATCGACGGCCGAATAGGGATCGGTGGCGTACGTGACTCGGGCACCCAGCACCGTGCGCGCCGCGTCCATCGCCTTCGGATCGTGGACCCGCACCTGGGCGCCGGAGGCCAGCAGCCCTTCCACCAGCGCGATCGCCGGGCTCTCCCGGATGTCGTCCGTCTCGGCCTTGAAGGCAAGGCCCCAGACCGCAACCGTGCGGCCGGCGAGACCGGCGCCGAGGTAGCGGTGCGCCTTCTCGAGCAGCACTTGCTTCTGGCGGTCGTTCACCGCCTCCACGGCGCGAAGGAGGTCCAGCGACAGCCCCATGCGCGCGGCGGTTCCAATGACGGCCTTCACGTCCTTCGGGAAACAGGAGCCGCCGTATCCCGGGCCCGGGTACAGGAACGCCCGGCCGATCCGGCGGTCGGACCCGATACCGTAACGGACCTGGTCGATATCGGCACCCACGCCCTCGCAGAACATCGCCATCTCGTTCATGAACGAGATGCGGGTCGCCAGCATGGCGTTCGCGGCGTACTTGGTGACCTCGGCTGAGGCGATGTCCATGAACAGAATGCGCTCCCCTCCCTGTCGCGTGAACGGGGCGTACAGCTCGGCCATCGTTTCGGCCGCCTCGTCGCTGTCGACGCCGATGACGACGCGATCGGGCTTCATGAAATCCTCGACCGCCGCCCCTTCCTTCAGAAACTCGGGATTGGAGCAGATGAAGAACGGCGTATCGGTCTTCGCGCGGATCGCGGTCCGGACGCGCTCGGCGGTGCCTACCGGCACGGTCGACTTGGTGGCGATGACCTTGGAATCCACCATGTGCTCGCCGATGGCGCCCGCCGCCTCGAGCACATGCGAGAGGTCGGCCGAGCCGTCCTCGCCGGGCGGGGTGCCGACGGCGATGAAGACGACCCGGGCGGGCTCGACCGCCGCGCCGAGGTCCGTGGTGAACGTCAGCCGCCCGTCCGCCTGGTTCCGCGCGACCAGCGTCTCGAGCCCCGGCTCGTAGATCGGAAGCTCGTTGCGCTTCAGCCGTTCGATCTTGGCCGCATCCACGTCCACACTCATGACGTCGTTGCCGGTCTCCGCCAGGCAGGCGCCGGCCACCAGGCCGACATACCCGCTCCCCACAACGGCTACCCGCACATCAGCCGTCGCGCGGAAGGGCGTGCCGCGTGTCCACCACGAGGCGCGCCGCGCGCTTCACCAGGTGGTAGTCAATGGACGAATGATCCGTCACGACCACCACGCAGTCCGCGGCCGCCAGCGATTCGGCGCTGAGCGGCACCGAGGAGAATGCGTGCCCGTCCTCGCGGAAGTGCGGCACATACGGATCGTGGTAGGTCACCTCCGCGCCCTCCGCCTCGAGCAGCTTGATGATGTCGAGGGCGGGGCTCTCCCGGATGTCGTCGATGTCGCGCTTGTAGGCGACACCGAGGACGAGCACGCGGGAGCCCCGCATCGCCTTGGAATGGCTATTGAGCGCCGCCACGACTTTCCGCACCCAGAACAGCGGCATCTCCGTGTTGAGCTCTCCGGCGAGGTCGATGAACCGGGTCTTGTAGTTGAGCCCGCGCATCTTCCACGCGAGGTAATGCGGATCGATGGGAATGCAGTGGCCGCCCAGCCCGGGACCGGGGAGGAACTTCATGAAGCCGAACGGCTTGGTCGCCGCGGCCTCGATCACCTCCCACACGTCGACACCGAGCTTGTCACACACGATCGCCATCTCGTTCACGAGCCCGATGTTCACGCTGCGAAACGTGTTCTCCA
>JBBQFH010000013.1:0-73462 GCA_038321865.1 Gemmatimonadales bacterium | reverse complement strand
CGCCCGCTTCTGCATGAGAAACGCCACCAGCGGCGTATCCGCCTTCGCGGCGTTGCACTCGCGACAAGCCAGGACGAGATTGTCCGGGCGGTCATACGCGGTCTGGCCGCGGCGCGGGCGCACATGGTCGAGCGTGATCGTCTCGGGGGGTGTCTCGGTGCCGCAATAGGCGCAGACCGAGCCGTGCAGGGACAGAAGCCAGTCGCGATGCGATTGCATGCTGCGTCCGGATGACCGGCGGAAGGCGGACGCGGGTACTGCACCTGCTGATTGTCTACGTGATCGGCGTGCCACAAAATACCAGGCTGCGGGTTGAACAACGGGACGGCACGATGCCGTCCGGGTACGTACGAGCTTGCAATATAGCAAGATAGGGGCCTGAATGACAATTCGGACCATCCCGCTGGGCCCCGCCGAGCGGCAGCTCGCCGCCGACCAGTGGAACCAGCTTCCCGGCATGCGCCATCTTGGCGCCAGGGCCGATTTCAGCGACTCGGAGGCGGTTCGGGTCACCATCGACCCCCTCCAGCCGTTCCACCGCGGCGGCCTCGGCACCGAGGCCGTCAACGGGGCGGTGATCGCCGGGCTCTGCGACGCCGTGATCGGGATGGTCGGGCACTTCCAGGCCCCCGGCCGTCGAGTGGGAACGGCCCAGCTGAACGTCCAGTTCCTGCGGCCGCTCCACGGCGCCCGGGTGACCGCCGTGGGCCGCCTGCTCCGCTCCGGCGTCAGTCTCGTGTTCGTGGCCGCCGACGTCGAGGACGAGGCGGGCCGGGTCTGCGCCCGCGGCGACGGGATCGTGATGATCCTCTCCGACGGGCCCGACGATGCGTAACGCCTGGTTTGGGGCGCTCGTCCTCCTCGGCGCCTGCGGCCGAGCCGCCTCCGACGACCCGTCGGCGGTGCGGCGCGCCATCACGGCGTCCACCGCCGAGTATGTCCAGGCCTCCCGCGCCGGCGACGCCCACGCGCTGGCCCAGCTCTACGACGAGCACGCGGTGCTGCTGCCGCCGGAGGCGGAGCCGGTGGAAGGGCGCGATTCGATCGAGGCCTACTGGCGCCATGGATTGGAGAGCGGGTTCGAGCTGCGCAGGAGGCGGCGGGCGGCGTGGCCTACACCATCGGCGAGTGGACCCTGCCGGCCACCGCCGAAGAGTCCGCCGACTCGGGCAAGCTGGTCCTCTGCTGGAAGCGGATCGACGGCAGGTGGCGACTCACCGCGGATATCTGGAACAGCAGCGTGCCGGCCGATTCGGCCGGTGACGAGAGCGAGCAGGAGAAGGAGACGATTCCGGTTACTTGACCCTTTTCCCTCCCGGAGTGTCCATGACGTTCCCGCGCACCGCCCTGCTCCTCGGACTCGCGTCGCTCGCCGGCACCCGGGCGCCAGCCCAGACGCCGCGCGACACGACACCAGCGCTGATTCACGCGGGCAGGCTCTTCGACAGCGAGCACGGCACCTTCCGGAGCAGCGTGGATATCCTGGTGCGCCGGGGCCGTATCGACTCGGTCGGTGCTTCGATCGCACTGCCGCCCGGCGCCCGGGAGATCGACCTCCGCCGCTACACGGTGCTGCCCGGCCTGATCGACGCGCACACCCACCTGCTCAACCTGGTGTCGCCGAAGGTCGGGGACGTCATGGAAGGATTGCGGCAGAACACGATGGAAGGGACGCCGCTCCGAGCGCTCCACGGCGCGGCCCGCGCCCGCACCTATCTCGCCGCCGGCATCACCACCGTCCGGGATCTTGGCAACAGCGGGCAGTTCGGCGACGTCGCGCTGCGCAATGCGATCCGGGACGGCAGCGTCGACGGTCCTCGCATGGTGGTGTCGGGCCCGGGGCTGAGTCCGATCGGCGGGCAGTATCCTGGCCTCCAGCAGGGGTTCATGTCGGTCGCGGCCGACGAGTACCGGATCGTGCACAATCCGGATGACGCCGCGGACGCAGTACGGGAAAACGTCACTCTTGGTGCCGACGTGATCAAGATCTACTCCAACAACACCCCCAACCGCGGCACCTTCTCCGCCGAGGAGCTGCGAGCCATCGTAGGCGCCGCGAGGCGGATGGGTGTGCGAGTCGCCGCCCATGCAACCGACGATGCCGCCGTCTGGCGAGCCGCCGACGCCGGCGTCAATTCCATCGAGCATGGCTACGAGCTGGGGGATTCCACGCTCGCGCTGATGGCGCGGAAGGGCGTGATGCTCGTGGCGACCGATATCGACACCCTGTCCGGCATCCAGTACATGAAGCAGGCGGGCAGGCCGGAAGAGATCGCCGGCATGCTCTCGTTCCTCGAGAGCGAGCGCTCGCGACTCCGTCGCGCCGTGAAAGCCGGTGTCACGATCGCGGCGGGCTCCGACAACTACATCGACATGGGCTGGCCGCAGGGCTACAGCTCGCGGCGGGTCCTCTTCGCCTACATCCAGTCCGGCATGACGCCGGTCCAGGTCCTCCAGGCCGCCACGATCAACGACGCACGCCTCCTCGGCTTGGAAAACCGGATCGGCGTGATCAAGCGTGGCGCCGTCGCCGACATCATCGCCGTGGACGGTGATCCAATCGCTGACTTCACCGCGATGGAGCGTGTGGCCTTCGTGATGAAGGACGGAACGGTGTACGCGGGCCGCTAGCGCCCCGCCATCCGCTTCACGAGCTGGTACAGAAACTCCTCCCCCTCGTAGAACGACTTCACACGCATCTTCTCCTCGCGCCCGTGAATGTTGCTCTCCCCGGGCGCGAGGAAGATCCCGTTGACCCCGTACGTCGGGATCCCCGCCGCGCGGAGGAAAAGACCATCGGTGGCCCAGGTGGACATCATCGGGATCACGGGAATGTCACCCCACATCGTATGGGTGAGGCTGGTGGCCGCGGCGAGGAGCCGCGGGTCGACCGCGGCCACCCGCGCGCCGAACCTCGACTCGAACGGCGCCAGCGTGAAGCTCACCTTCACCGCCGTGTCGCCGACCACCCGCTGCAGCTCGGCCAGCACCGCGTTGCCGCTCGAGGTCGGGACGATGCGGCAGTTGACGGCGGCCGTCGCGGTCTGCGGCAGGGCGTTGTAGGCGTGCCCCGCCAGGAGCCGGGTGGCGACGCAGGTGGTCCGGAGCATCGAGCGGTAGGTGTCGTCGGTCGAGATCACCGCTGCCGCCGCCGAGTCGGCGGGGTTGGCGGCGAGTGCGCGCATCGCGGCCGCCATGCGGGGCTCGGCGACCCTGGCCGTCTGCTCGAAAAACGCGCGTGACACCGGATTGAGCGCCACCGGAAAGGTGTAGCGTCCCAGCCGCGCCAGCGCGTCGGCCAGCTGGTAGATCGCGTTCACCGGCTTTGGGATGCTCGAGTGCCCGCCCGGATTGAGCGCGGTGAGCGTGTAGGTAACGGAGACCTTCTCGGCGGCCTGGATCGGGAGATAGGCGGGCTTCCCGCCCTCGATGGCGCCGTCGGCGCCCTCGTTGATCGCCAGCTCCGCATCGATCAGCGCGCGATGATTCGCCAGCAGCCACTCGACGCCGTTGGCGTCGCCGCCCTCCTCATCCGCCGTGAGCGCCAGGACGATGTCCCGGTCCGCCACCCAGCCCTCCTGACGATACCGCAGGAGGTTGGTGACGAAGATCGCCGCCATCGCCTTGTCGTCCGACACGCCCCGGCCGTAGAAAAAGCCGTTCGCCTCCTGGAGCTGGAAGGGATCGCGGGTCCACTCATTTCGATTGGCGCGGACCACGTCGATGTGCGCGAGCAGCAGAATCGGCTTGAGCGCCGAGCCGGTCCTGCCGCGAAAGCGCACCACCAGGTTCCCCTTCTTCGGCTTCCCCTCCGGTATCAGCACCTGCACGTCCGCCGCGGGGAATCCGGCCGCCCGGAAGCGCGCCGCCATCGCTTCGGCCGCCGGCGTCACCGCGCCGACCGAATCGGCGGTGTTCATCTCGATCAGCTGCTGGTACACATCCCGCGCCAGCCGCCGCGCCGGATTCACCGGCGACGGTACCTGCGCCGGCAGCGTACCGGCAAGCGAGAGGACCGCAGTGAGCGTGAGTCCACAGGCGAGGCGCATCCGGAAGTCTCCTGATTGGTATCGCGGTCAGTGCTTCGTGACCATCGCGTACAATCCGTAGAACAGCACCGCGGTCGAGAGCCAGCCCACCACGCTCCACCGGAGAAAGAGCCGGCGGACCGCCGCCCCGTCGGTGGTCCGCTCCATACGAAGCTGGTCGGGCAGCAGCACCGCGAGCCAGAGCAGCGTGGAGATCGCGAGCGCCGTGATGCCGTGGATCAGCCACGGCGTGTCCCGCACGCGAAGCCCCTCGCGCAGCGCCAGCTGGATCCCGGTGAAGGTCAGCAGCGCGCCGCCGGCCAGCGTGAAGATCCAGTCGGCGAGCATGATGGCCCGCGCCACGCGAGCGAAGGGCACGGCATCGCGCACCCGGTAGAGATACGCGGCCCAGAAACCCGTCACCGTCACATTGCCGAGCAGGAGCACCGCCGACGCGACGTGCAGCAGCTTGAGGGTCGGCAGACTACCCATTGCGCGACTCGAACGGCCCGTCGAGCAGTCCGATCGCGTGGCGGAAGCGGTCCATCCGCTTGTTGACCGAGAGGCGGCCCTCGACCAGCGGGAGGAATCCGCTGAGCTGCTCGCCGGCGATCCGCTCGTCCAGCGCCGCGATCGTGGCGTTGAGACGGTCCTCGATGGTCCGCGTCAGGAGCCGGCGGAGATGCCGCGCGCCGGGCAGGACGGTCCACGACTCGCCCACCAGCGCGAACGCCTCGGGCAGCTGCTCACCGAGGAAGGCATACCGGAAGGCGACGGGACAGATGCGCACCGGCCCGCTCGCGCCGAGAACGAGTTGCGCGGTGCCGCGCTCACAGTCGGCGAGCGGCTCGGCGGCCGGCCGGCGGCTGCCCTGCGGAAAGAGCCACATCGCCGTGCCGGCCCTGAGCCAGGGGCGCGCCCGCTCGAGGTCGGCGTACGCGGCGCGAGCGGAGCCGCGATCGAGCGGAAGTGCGCCGACGTGCAGGAACGGCCAGTACCGGGCAAGGTTCCGCGCCTCCATCAGCACCCGGAACTCGAGTCCCAGCCGGCGGGTCAGCAGGCAGGCGATGAACCCGTCCCACCAGTTGGTGTGATTGGCGACGCAGATGATCGGGAGGGAGTGATCCGGCGCGGGTGCCTGCTCCGCCCAGCGCACGCTGCTGAAATACCGTCGCGCCTGGCCGCGGAGATACCGGTCGAAGGCCAGCGCCGCGATCGCCGTCGTCCGCCGGGGACGGAGCGGCCGATCGATCAGACGGGCTCCGATGCCGCGAGCACCGGAAAGGCGGGCCGCTCGGCGAGCACGGCTCGGCCGAGGATCATGAGCTTGCGCGGGGTGGAGACGTAGGCACGAGCACGGAATACATCGTAGCGCTGCCGCTCGATTCCGTCCAGAATCCCGGCGTAGGTCCGCTGCAGCAGCCGCACCGTGAGCCGCGAGCCGTCGGCCGGAAAGAGCGGAACGACCACGTCCGCGGCGTCGAACCAGCCCCGTGCCCGCACCACCTGGAACCGCATCAGCTCCCGGAACTCCGGCGTTACCCGCCGCTCGCCCAGCATCGCGCGCGTCACGCCGAAGCGGGCCAGTTCGTCGGCCGGCAGGTAGCAGCGCCCGTTGTCCAGGTCCTCGCCCACGTCGCGCAGGACGTTGGTCAGCTGCATGGCGATCCCCAGGCCGACGCCCGGCTCCCGAAACCGGTGCGGCTCGGCGCCCAGCACCGGTCCCAGCATGAGGCCGACGCCGCCGGCGACGAGGCGGCAGTAGTGGTGCAGCGTCGGAAAGTCCGGCATCGCGACGTCGTCGAGATCGGTGGCGACGCCGTCGAGCAGCTCCAGCAGCGGGGCGAGCGGCACGTCGTAGCGGCGGAGGGTGTCGGCGAGCGCGAGCCACCGCTCGGTGCGCGGGGGCTCGCCCTGGTGCAGCGCCGTGACCTCCGCGCCCAGCTCGGCGAGATCGAGTCGCACCAGGTCGGCCGGCCGGGTGCCGCGCTCGTCCACCAGGTTATCGGCGTGGCGGCAGTAGTCGTACAGCGCGAAGATTGCCCTGCGCTTGACCCGCGGCAGGAATCGGCTGGCGAAGTAGAAGCTCCGGGCCCAGTCGGCCGTCACCCGCTCGGCCCGCGCATAGCTCCGCTCGACGGCGAGGTTCATCGCGTCACCGCCTGTTCCTGCGCGATCCGCTCGGCCACGCAGCGCGACGAGATCATCGCCATGGGGATGCCGCAGCCGGGGTGCGTGCTCTGTCCGACGAAAAAGAGATTCTCATAGGTCGCGTGACGGTTGTGCGGGCGGAAATAGCCGACCTGGTCGAGACCGTGCGCCAGGCCGAACGCCTCGGAGCGGGTGGCGGAGAACTGGTCGCGGAAGTCGTCCGGCGTGAAGACGCGGCGGGTGACGATGTGGCGCCGCAGATCGGTCAGGCCGAACCGCTCGAGCCGCTCCAGCATTTCCGCTTCGAGCCGGGGCCCTTCGACGCGCCAGTCGATCGGGTGCGCCGGGTCCTGGCTCGGCACGGGGACCAGTACGTAGATGTTCTCCGAACCCGCCGGCGCGAGCGACGGGTCGGTCTTGTTCGGATTGCAGATGTAGAACGCGGGCTCGGCCGGCACGCGATGATTGGTGAAGATGTCGGCGCAGCAGGTGGCCAGGTCGCCTGGCACCACGAGGTTGTGATGGGGAAGCCCGGAATACTCGCGGTCCACGCCGAGGTACATGAGGAACGCGGAGCAGCTGTACGCCAGCTTGTCGGCGCGAGGGAGGGGCTCGCCGAGGAGGGTCTCATAGGCGTAGGGCAGATCGGCATTGACGAGGACGATGTCGGCGGCGCGGCGGCTCCCGTCGTCGAGCACGACGGCGGAGATTCGGCCACCGTCGCGCTCGAGCGAGGCGACGTTGGTGTCGTATTCGAACCGGACCCCCATCTCCTCCGCCAGCCGCGCGATGGCGGCCGGCATCGCGTGCATCCCGCCCATCGGGAAGAAGAGCCCGCCCGCCACCTCGGTGAACGGCAGGAGGCTGTAGATCGCCATCGACTCGAAGGGGGAGAGGCCGAGGTAGAGCGACTGGAAGCTGAAGGCATCGCGCAGCCGCTCGTCGGCGAAGTACTTCGACACCAGCTTCCGCAGGCGCCCCAGCGCGCCGCTGCCGGCGAGGAGGCTCATGTCGCCCAGCTTGAAGAAGTCGCGGCGGCGGTGGACGTTGCGATCGACGAAGGCGAGTCCGGTGCGGTACAGCTTCGCAGTGTCGGCCAGGAAGCGGAGGAAGCGCGGGCCCGCGCCCGGCTCGATCCGCTCGATTCCCTCGAGCATGACGTTGAGCCGGCTGCTCACGTCGAGTGTCGAGCCGTCGGCGTAATAGATCCGGTAATTGGGCTCGAGCTGGACCAGCTCGAGGTAGTCCTCCAGCCGGCGGCCCGCGTCGGCGAAAAGCGCGCGGAGGTAGTCCACCATCAGGAGCAACGTCGGCCCGGTGTCGAAGCGGAACCCGTCGGACTCCCACAGCCCGCAGCGGCCGCCCGGCACCGCATGGCGCTCGAGCACCGTCACATCGAAACCGCGGGCGCGAAGGCGGACCGCGGCGGAGAGCCCGCCGAGCCCGGCGCCGACGACGATGACGCTGCGTGAGCCGGCGCCGGTGGCGGCGGGTCGGGAAAGCGTGGCGGTCATGGGGACGTGAACGCTTCGGCGCCGAGCCGGAAACCGGCGGCGCGGAGGAGGCGGGTGTGGGGTTCGACCCCCGAGCCGCCGATCGCCGGGATGACGTTGGGAGGAAGCATCCCGGGCAGTGCGGCGAGCTGACCGAAGGAGGACACCACGACATGCGGATTGCTGGCGCTGAGTGCCACGACGCTGGGCCGGAGGCGCCATGTCGCCTCCACCGCCTCCTGCAACGGCAGATCGGGACCCAGGTAGTGGATCCGCCACCCGAGCTCCTGTGCGATGGTGAGGGCGGAAAGGATTCCCCATTCGTGCCGCTCGCCGGGAAGGCACGCCGCCACCGTGAGGGGGCCGGCGCCGCGGCTCGACCGGAGCCCGGCCTTGAGCGCCTGCACCACGACCTCGCTCGCCAGATGCTCGGCCGCAACCGGCAGCTTGTTGAGCGCCCACAGGTCGCCGATCGTTCGGGCGAACGGCATGGCGACATCCTCGGCGAACTGGCGGAGGCCGAGCAGCGTCAGCTGCTGGGCGACGAGCGCCTCGAGCCGGTCCCGGTCGAGCGACTTGACGGCGTCCAGCAGCGCGCCGTACGGCGAGGCGTCGAGGCTCCGGCCTTCGGCGCGCGCGATCACTTCCTCCACCGGGCGCTCGACCAGCTCGCCGATCCGCTCGCCGTCGGCGATCAGCCGGGCATACGACCGGAGCAGCGCCACCTGCTGGGCGGAGTAGGACCGGTACCCGTTGGCCTGGCGCTCCGGCCGCACCACGGCGTACCGCCGCTCCCACGCGCGGAGGCGCGCCGTGGCCAGTCCGGTCAGCTCGGCCACCTCGTGAATTTCGTATGTGCGGTCGGGCTGGGTCACGGGCACAGGATACGGACCGCCGGTTATGGTGTCAAAGGTTGGAGCGCCGAAGCATGGACGTAGCGGGTGATACACCGGCACCGCGCAGATGTTCTCGGGGAATTATCTTCCAGTTCCACGCGTGCAAGGAGTCATTCCCTGACGGCCAAACCCACCAGCGCCACCCCCGACGACGGCGCACTCGCCTGGCGCAGCATCAACACGATTCGCGCCCTCGCCATGGACGCCGTGCAGGCGGCCGATTCGGGCCATCCGGGGACGCCGATGTCGCTGGCGCCGATGGCCTACGTGCTGTGGCATCATCTGCTGCGCTACAATCCGCGCAATCCGCACTGGGACGACCGCGACCGCTTCGTGCTGTCCTGCGGCCACGCCTCGATGCTGCTCTATTCGCTCCTCCATCTCACCGGCTTCGACCTCTCGCTCGACGACATCAGGCAGTTCCGCCAGTGGAGCTCGAAGACGCCGGGCCATCCCGAGCGCCTGCACACGCCGGGCGTCGAGACCACCACCGGCCCGCTGGGCCAGGGGGTGGGCAATGCCGTCGGCATGGCGATCGCCGAGCGGTTCCTCGCGACCCGGTTCAACCGCCCGGGCTTCGAGGTGGTCAACCATCTCGTCTGGGCCATCGCCAGCGACGGCGACATGATGGAAGGGGTGTCGAGCGAGGCCTCGTCCATCGCCGGACATCTCCGGCTCGGCAACCTCTGCCTCATCTACGACGACAACCACATCACCATCGACGGCAACACCAGCCTCTCGTTCAGCGAGGACGTCGGCAAGCGCTACGAGGCATACGGCTGGCACGTGCAGCACGTCGCCAGCGGCAACGACCTCGACGCGATCGCCGCGGCGCTGAACGCGGCGAAGGCGGAAACCGGCCGGCCGTCGCTGATCGTGCTCCGCACCGTCATCGGCGATCCGGCGCCCACCAAGAAGGACAGCTCCGAGGCCCACGGCTCGCCGCTCGGCGTCGACGAGATCCGGCGGACCAAGGGGATCATGGGCTGGCCGGAAGAGCCGGCGTTCTTCGTGCCGCCGGAGGCGCTGGCGCACTGGCGGGAGGCGGTGCCGCGCGGCGCCGCGATGGAGAAGGAATGGGATGCGCTCTTCGCGCGCTACGCCGAGGCCTTTCCCGACCTGGCCGCCGAGTACCGGCGGTTCATGTCGGGTGAGCTGCCGGCGGGGTGGGACAAGGGGCTGCCGATGTTCACCCCCGACCAGCCGCAGCTGGCCACCCGGCAGGCCTCGGGCAAGGCGCTCGACGCGCTGGCCAAGTCGCTGCCCAACCTGATCGGCGGGTCGGCCGACCTGGGTGGCAGCACCGGCGTCACCCTCAAGGAAGGCGGGACCTTCGGCCCCGAGGAGAGCGGGCGCGTGTTCCACTGGGGGATCCGGGAGCACGGGATGGGCGCGTGCCTTAACGGCATCGCGGCGCACGGCGGCCTCCGTCCGTTCGGCAGCACCTTCTTCGTGTTCAGCGACTACATGAAGCCGGCGATCCGTCTCGCCGCCATCATGAAGCTCCCCATCATCTATATCTGCACCCACGATTCGATCGGACTGGGCGAAGACGGTCCGACCCACCAGCCGATCGAGCACCTCGCGATGCTGCGCGCCATTCCCGGCCTGGCGCTCTTCCGGCCGGCGGACGCCACCGAGACGATCGAGGCATGGCGCACGATCATCGAGCGCACCAACTGTCCGTCGATGCTGGTGCTCACGCGGCAGAAGCTGCCGATCCTCGATCACACGAAACTACGCGCGGTTGACGGCGTCCGGCGCGGGGCGTACATCCTCTCCGAGCCGGAGGGCGGCGCCGAGGCGATCCTGATCGCCACCGGCTCGGAGGTGAGCATCGCGCTGGCGGCGTCCGAGCTGCTGGCGAAGGAAGGGATCCGCGCCCGCGTGGTGTCGATGCCGTCATGGGACCTGTTCGAGGGGCAGACCCAGGCGTACCGCGACGAGGTCCTCCCGCCGGCGATCCGGGCCCGGGTCTCCATCGAGGCGGCCGCGACGATGGGCTGGCGCCAGTGGGTGACGGACGACGGCATCTGCCTGGGTCTCGATCATTTCGGCGGCTCCGCCCCCGCGGAGCGGCTATATAAGGAATACGGCCTGAGTCCCGATGACGCCGCGGCGGCGGTGCGGCGCCTCCTGAAGAGGAAATCCCCATGAGCAATCCACTGAAGCGCCTGGTCGAGCTGGGCCAGAGCCCCTGGTTCGACAATATCACGCAGGAGCTGATCACCTCGGGCAAGCTGGCCCGGCTGATCGCCGACGACGGGCTCCGCGGCATGACCTCCAATCCGTCGATCTTCGAGAAGGCGGTGGCCAACACCGCCGTGTACGACGACACCGTCCGCCGGCTCACCGACGAGGGCAAGGACGCGGGCGCGATCTTCGAGGCGATCGCGGTCGGTGACGTGCGCCTGGCCTGCGATGTGTTCCGTCCGGTCTACGATGCGACGGCCGGCAACGACGGCCTGGTCTCGATCGAGGTCTCTCCCACCCTGGGAAACGACACCGCGGGGACGATCGCCGAGGCCGAGCGGCTGTGGCGGGCGGTGGACCGGCCGAACGTGATGGTCAAAATTCCCGGCACGCTGGCGGGGCTGCCGGCGATCGAGCACTGTCTCGCCGCGGGGATCAACATCAACATCACCCTGCTCTTCTCGGTCGCGCGCTACGCGCAGGTCATCGAGGCGTTCATGCGGGCGCTGGAGCGGCGGGTCGAGGCCAACCGCCCGATCGACCGGCTGGCATCGGTCGCCAGCTTCTTCGTGAGCCGGGTCGACACCAAGATCGATCCCCAGCTCGACGCGATGGGTGATCCCAAAAACGTGCGTGGCAAGGCGGCGATCGCGAATGCCGCGATGGCGTACAAGCTGTTCCAGGAAACGGTGGCGAGCGAGCGGTGGCGGAAGCTGGCGGCGCGCGGCGCGCGGGTGCAGCGCCCGCTCTGGGCCTCGACGAGCACCAAGGATCCGAAATTTCCCGACGTCTACTACGTCGAGGCGCTGATCGCGTCGGACACGGTGAACACGATGCCGCCGGAGACGTTCGAGGCCTATCGCGACCACGGCAAGCCGGAAGTCCGGATCCAGGAGGCGATCGCGGCGGCGCCGGCGCAGCTGGCGGCGCTGGCGGCATCGGGCATCTCGCTTGCGAAGGTGACCGAGGAGCTGGAGACCGAAGGGGTGGAGAAGTTCGGCGTGGCCTACGCCTCGCTGCTCAAGGGCGTCGGCGCCAAGGCCGGCGAGCTGGCGGGCTCCCGCTGATGTGGCGGTTTCTGCGCGGGATCTCGCTGACCTGGTGGATCGTCATCGCGACGATCCTCGGGGCCTTCGTGGGCTTTCTGGATCACGACGTCTGGCTCAACACCGACGTCGGCGCCGCGCTGAAGCCGCTCTCCACGATCTTTCTCCGCATGATCAAGTCGATCGTCGTGCCGCTGGTCTTCGGCGCGCTGGTGATCGGCATCGCCGGCCACGGTGACGACCTCAAGCGGGTCGGCCGCCTGGCGTTCAAGTCGCTGATCTATTTCGAGGTCGTCACCACGGTCGCGCTCTTCATCGGGCTCGGCGCCGTCAACCTGTTCAAGCCGGGCGTGGGCGTCGTCCTGTCCGCGCCGATCGGCGAGGCGGAGAAGCTGGTGCGGGCGCCGACCACGCTGGGCGGCGTGCTGGAGCACACCGTGCCGCAGAGCTTCTTCGAGGCGGCCGCCAACAACGAGGTGCTGCAGATCGTCTTCTTCGCGGTGCTGTTCGCCGCCGCGCTGACCCAGGTGAAGGGGCGGCCCAAGGAGGCGATGCTCGGCTTCTGCGAGGGATTGTCGGAGGTGATGTTCAAGTTCACCGGGATCGTGATGAAGTTCGCGCCGATCGGCATCTTCGCCGCGATCGCCGGGACGATCGGCAAGAACGGCGTCGAGGTGCTCTGGAGCCTGGGCAAGCTGGTGGGGACGCTCTACCTCGCGCTGATCGTGTTCATCGTGGTCACGCTGATTCCCATCGCACTGATGGCGCGGATCCCGCTTCGCGGATTCTGGCAGTGGGTCAAGGAGCCGTGGCTGCTCGCCTTCACCACGGCGTCGTCGGAGGCCGCGCTGCCGCTGGCGATGGAGAACATGGAGAAGTTCGGCGTGCCGCGCCGAATCGTCTCCTTCGTCATCCCGACCGGCTACTCCTTCAATCTCGACGGCTCGACCCTCTACCTAGGTGTCGCGTCGATCTTCGTGGCGCAGGCGGCCGGCATCCATCTCGGCCTGGGCGACCAGCTGCTGATGATGCTCACGCTGATGCTGACGAGCAAAGGCGTCGCGGCGGTGCCGCGCGCCTCGCTGGTGATCCTGTCCGGCACCCTGGTCACCTTTCACCTCCCGCTCGAGGGCGTGGCCGTGATCCTCGGTGTCGACGCCTTCATGGACATGGCGCGGACCTCGATCAACCTGGTGGGCAACTGCCTGGCATCGGCGG
Source organism: Gemmatimonadales bacterium (assembly GCA_038321865.1). Classification (GTDB taxonomy): domain Bacteria; phylum Gemmatimonadota; class Gemmatimonadetes; order Gemmatimonadales; family GWC2-71-9; genus JAICUF01. Next base: position 60,437 of record JBBQFH010000013.1, on the reverse strand, counting down.
TGATGGCCCGGTGGGAGGGGGAGTTCCGCCCAACGGCGGAGAAGCCGGCCTAACCAAAACTTTTTCGGGGGCGTTCCCGTCAGGACTCGTCGAACCTCCAGCCAGGACGAGTCATGCGTTTCCATCGGTTATTCGCCGCGGCCCTGCCCTTCGCGGCCGCCGTTCCTTCCGTGATCGCCCAGCAGCCCCGCCGCTCGGCGATCACCCTGCTTCCGTCCACCAACCAGTCGGCTCCCATCGCGAACGTGCGCTACGGCGTCACGGTGGACGGCGCCGCCGCGGCCAGCCGCCAGCTCAAGGTCACAATGTCGTTCGACCTGAGCGGCAGCGGACCGGTGCTCCTCTCGCTCCCGGCCTGGACGCCGGGCGCCTACGAGGTGAGCGACTTCGCCAAGAACGTCGTCGGCTTCAGCCCGACCGACGGCTCCCGGCCGCTCGAATGGGACAAGCTCGACTACGACACCTGGCGGATCCAGCCGAACGGCGCGCGGTCGATGACGGTGGCGTTCAGCTACGTCGCGGACTCGCTCGACAACGCGATGGCCTGGACCCGGCCCGACTTCGCGCTGTTCAACGGCACCAACGTCTTCCTCTATCCCGAAGGCCGGGGTCTCGACTTCCCCGCCACCGTCACGATCACGACCGAGCCGGGCTGGCAGGTGGTGACCAGCATGCACCCGGCGGGGACGCCGCGGACCTATCGCGAGTCGAACTATCACGACATGGTGGACATGCCGTTCGTGATCGGCCGGCTGGACGTCGACAGCCTGCAGATCAGCGGCAAGTGGACCCGCTTCGCCAGCTATCCGATGGGCGCGCTCAAGGGCGCCGCCCGCGACTCGCTGGAAAAGCGCGTCAGCCGGATCATCCCCGCCGAGTCGGCGGTGCTCGGCGAGACGCCGTGGGACAGCTACAGCGTGATGATCGTGTACGACTCATCCTACGGCGGCAGCGCGAGCGCGCTGGAGCACCAGGCGTCGCATCTCGGCATCTACGGCACGCCGTATCTCCAGCCGGGGCTCGACACCATCGTCACCTCGGTCACCGCGCACGAGATCTTCCACGCCTGGAACGTGAAGCGGCTCCGCCCCGCCGACATGGTGCCCTACCGCTACTCGGCGTCCCAGCCGACGCCGTGGCTCTGGGTCAGTGAGGGAATCACCGACTATTACGCGTCGGTGGCGCTCGCCCGCGCCGGCGTGTACGACTCGGCGGCCTTTGCCGGCCAGATGAACGGCAACATCGGCGCGGTGATCAATGCGCCGCCCACCGCCCTGGAGGACGCGTCGCTCTCGACCTGGATTCATCCGAAGGACGGCAGCGGGTACCTCTATTATCCGAAGGGGGCGCTCGCGGGCTTCATGCTCGACATCATCATCCGCGACGCGAGCGACAACCAGCGCTCGCTCGACGCGGTGATGCGGAATCTCTACCTGAGCACCTACAAGCACGGCGAGGGCTTTACCGGCGCGGAGTGGTGGAGCGCGGTACGGCAGGCGGCGGGCGGGAAGCCGTTCGACGATTTCGCGGCGCACTACGTGAACGGCCGAGACCCCTACCCGTGGGCGAGCGTGCTGCCGCTGGCCGGGCTCAGGCTGGTGACGGACAGCTCGCGCGTCGCCCGGGTGGGCGTCAACGCCAACACCGACAGTACCGGTGTCCGGGTGGTTGGCACGGTGCCGGGCGGCGCGGCCGATCGGGCCGGTGTCCGCGCGGGCGACTATCTGGTGTCGGTGGGTGCGGTGCCGGTGCGGGACAACAACTGGGCCGATCAGTTCCGGGCGCAGTACAACACGCGCGAGGGCGCCGACTTGCCGATCGTGGTGCGCCGAGGCGGCACCAACGTGACGCTCGCCGCCAAGGTCGTCACGGTACCGAACAACGCCACGAGCATCGCATTCGATCCCAACGCGACGCCGCGGGCGGTGCGGGTGCGAAACGGGATCATGCGGGGAAGGTAGCCCCGCTCCGCCAGCGCGCATCGGCCAGCACGTCGGCCGGCGACACGCCCGCGTTCCGCAGCTCCCGGACGCCGGTGTCGCCGGCCGCCTTGCTGAGCTTCTCGCCGCCCGGCTTCAGAATCAGCGGATGGTGCAGGAACACCGGCGGCTCGGCGCGGCCCAGCATGCGGGCGAGCCGGATCTGCCGGCCGGTGGACTGCAGCAGGTCCTCGCCGCGGACGACGAGATCGATGCCGTCGCGCATGTCGTCGACGGTGACGGCGTATTGATAGGTCCAGTGGCCCAGCCGGTCGCGAAGCAGGAGATCGCCGCACTGCGCGGCAGGCTCCTGCCGTTGCGGACCGAGCCGGGCATCGTCGAACGACTCGCTGCCCGGGGTCAGCTCGACGCGCATTCCCTTCCCCGGACCCGCGGCGAGTGCCCGGTCCCGGCAGCGGCCGGGATAGCGCATCTCCTCCCCGAACAGATCGTCCACCTCCTCGGCGATCGTCCTCCGCGAGCAGTCGCAGGCGTAGACGTGGTGCCCGGCCGCGAGCCGCGCAAGCGCCGCCTCGTAGGCCGGACCGGAATCGCTCTGCCTCGGCGCGATGACGTCCGGCACCAGCCCGAGCCACTCGAGATCTTCCAGCAGCGCGCGCTCGTATTCCGGCCGGCAGCGGGACCCGTCGTGATCCTCGATCCGGAGCACCACGCGGCCGCCCAGCGCGCGCGCGAGTCCCCACACCCATACCGCGTTCACGACGTGGCCCAGATGGAGATAGCCGGTGGGACTCGGCGCAAAGCGCGTCACCGGCCGCGGCGGAAGGCGTGCCGCGAGCCGGTCGAGATCGAGCGTCATCAGGTTACTTGAAGAGCGGGAAGACCCGGCGCATCAGCCGGTCGCGGACGTCGACCAGGAGCCATGACGCATCGGCGTCGGGACCGGTCCCCCGGTCACCATCGCCCGAGGTGTTGGTCACCCCGATCGCGGCGGTGTGCGTCTCCGGCTGGACGTAGAAGAAGGAACGGTAGCCGGCCTGGCTGCCGGTCTTGCCGATGTAGCGCCGGCCCTCCGCATGCAGCGAAAAGAATCCGCCGGTCACCGAATCACCTTCGGCGGTGCTGCCCGTGGGGAGCACCGGCCGCCACATCGCCTCGAGCGAGCCGCGCTTGAGTACACCCTCGTACTCCGGATGGCCCGGCGCGCCAGCCAGGAAGGCGAGGTACCTCGCCATGTCGGTGAGCGGCGAGTTGAGGCCGCCATTGGACACGGTGATGCCGGTGTCGAAGTCGAGCCCCACCGCCGTGCGCTTCCCGCCCGACACCTCGTAACCGTTGGAGCGGTCCTTCAACAGATGATACGGCGTGATGTCGAAGTAGCTGCGGTACATGCCGAGCGGCTTGAGGATGTTCTTGTCGACGTAGACCTCGTAGTCCTCGCCGCTGAGCCGTTCGATGATGCGGCCGAGATAGATGATGCCGGGATTGGAGTAGCCGTAACGGGAGCCGGGCGCGAAGAGGATCTCGGTGTACGGCATCATCGCGACCAGCTGCGCCCACCGGGTCGGCTCGAACGGCTGCCACGGCCTCCCGCCCCAGGGCCAGGTCCCGTTCCGGAAGCCGGCGGAGTGACTCATCAGCTGACTGATGGTGATCCGGCTGATATCGCCGAAGGAGTCGTGCACTTCGCGAAGCTCGGGCACGTACTTCACGACCGGGTCGTCCAGCGTGAGCAGCCCGCGATCGCGCAGCTGCATGATGGCGATGGCGGTGAAGGTCTTGGTGATCGACGCCCAGTGAAAGATCGTGCTGTCGGTGACCGGCCGGCCGCTGGCGACGTCGGCGAGGCCGTATTCGGCGCGGCCGAGCACGGCGTCACCCTGCACGAACCAGAGACTCCCTCCGGCGACGCCCTGTTGGCGGAGGGAGGAGTCGAAGGCGGATCGGATACCGGCCCACTCGCGGTCGAACGCGGCGGGCTTCTGCGCCAGGACGGGGCGCACCGGCAGGAGCACCACGAGGAGCAACGCTGCGGACCAATTGAGGTGTCTAAGCATCCCGGAAGCTATCGCCTGCAACCTCCTGTGACCACAGGGCGTAAGAGATATATTCATGACCGTGACCTCCTTCCTCGACCACCTCCGCGACGCCCTCGCCCCGGCGTACGAACTCGGCCCCGAGCTCAAGGGCGCCGGGATGAGCCGCGTCTTCATGGCGACGGACGTGGCGCTCGGCCGCCAGGTCGTGGTCAAGGTGCTGCCGCCCGAGCTCGCGGCCGGGGTCAATCGCGAGCGGTTCCGCCGCGAGATCCAGCTCGCCGCGCAGCTGCAGCACCCGCACATCGTGCCGCTCCTCTCCGCCGGCGAGCACGGCGAGCTCCTGTATTACACGATGCCCTTCATCGAGGGCGAATCGCTCCGGGCGCGGCTGGAGCGGAAGGCCCCGCTCAGCGTGCGCGAGGTGATGCGGATCCTGCATGACGTGGTGGATGCGCTGGAATACGCGCATGCCCGCGGCGTGGTCCACCGCGACATCAAGCCGGGCAACATCCTCACCCAGGGCCAGCACGCGCTGGTCACCGATTTCGGCGTGGCCAAGGCGCTGAGCGCGGCGCTTCCGGTGTCGGGGATGACGTCGTCGGGGATGGCGATCGGGACGCCGGCCTACATGGCGCCGGAACAGCTCGCCGCCGACCCGGCGGCGGACCAGCGGGTGGACATCTACGCCGTCGGGCTGCTGGCCTACGAGCTGCTGAGCGGGGAATCGCCCTTCTCGGGTCCGTCCCCCACCGCCACGATGGCGGCGCAGCTCACCCGGGATCCCGAGCCGCTGCACACCGTCCGTGGCGACGTGCCGCCCGCGCTCTCGAGCGTGATCATGCGCTGCCTGGCCAAGGCGCCGGAGAACCGCCCCACCACCGCCGAGCAGCTGCTGACGGAGCTGGAGCAGATTCCGATTCCGTCGGGCGGCACCACGCCGACCCGCTCGATGCCGGCGACGGTGCCGGCAGCATCGCGCCGCCGGCGCGCCATCGCCGGGGCCGCGCTATTGCTGCTGGCGGCGGCCGCGCTGCTCACCGCGCGCAACCGGGCGGCGAAGGATTCCCCGACGGTCGCGACCATCACAGCCGCCAGTCCCGCCCCGCCGGCGGCGCCCGCTGCGGCGCCAGCGGCGCCGACGGTCGAGACCCAGGCCGCCCGCGCCGTGCTCACCCGCGATGATTCGCTGGCCATCGCCCGGGCGGTGCGGGAGCGGCTCACGCCGGCACCCGCGGGAAAGACCGCCGCCGGCGTGGATACCCAGGCGGTCACCGCCTTTGCGCGACACGCGGTGGATTCGATCGTGCGGGCCTCGCTCTCCGAGTGGAGCCGGCCCGGCCCGGGGGGCAAGCTCAGCCCGGGTGACTTGCCGCGCTTCAACCAGCAGACGATGGAGCGGATGGTGAACGGGTCGATGCGGCTCGACACACTCCGGATACCGCTGCCCGGCGCGCCGAGCGGGCCGCGCCGGATCGTCATCACCGAACCGAAGGAGCTGGCGGGGCATCCGGAGCTGGCACAGACCGGGACGGCGGTGGTGGGGAAGCTGCGGGACCTGCTGCGGAGCAGGAAGGAATACCGGGTGGCGGATCAGGGAGAGGTGCGCGGGGTGCTGGGCCGTACCCGGGAGGCCTCGCAGGTGGCGGCGCTGCTGGGTGCCGACGTGATCGCCTCGGTCGATCTGATTCCGGTGCCGGGGGACTCGGTCGTGATGCTGGTCAAGATCCGTGACCTGAGCGCGCTGCCCCAGTATTCGTATCGCGTCGCCGGCGGCCGTACCATGGCCGCCACCGAGCTGGGAGCGGCGGTCGACCCTACGCTGTCGGCCGCCGTCGCCTACATCGACGAGATGTCGGCGGCGCCGCGCCGTACCACCCGGGTCGTGATCGTTCCCGAGCCGAAGACTCCGTACTAGGGCGCCTTCGCGGTGAGTGCTATGGCCGCCTGGCCGCGAGCCAGGAGTCGAGGCCGGCCCACAGCTCGGGCTCGAGCAGGCGGAGGGTGAGGATGTATGTGAGGACCTGATCGGCCGGAAAGCGGCCGAGCAGCGCGTCGGCGGCGGCTCCGAGTTGTGCCGGAGTCGCCGCCAGCGTTTCCGGCATGTCCTGGATCAGGCCGTCGACGTGGGGAACGCCGACGGCATCGAGAAAGGCCGCGAGCATTCCGGCGCGGTCCTGCAGGTGGAGCGCGATGAGCGCGGGCTGCATGATCTCGACTGGAAGCAGGCCCGGCTGCTGCACCGCACCGGCGAGCCGCTCCGGCGTCCAGGAGGAAAAGCTGGCGGGACGGAACGAGCGGTACCGGGGCGTCTGCCGCACGACGCCGACCAGCACGCCCCTGAGCTGACGATCACCGGCGGCGGCAAGCTCGACGGCTCGGCGCCGATCCTCCGGCGGGAGCGCGGACCAGAGAACGGGGATCGTCGCGTGCTCCGGGTCCGCGGCCAGCGCCGCGAGCGACCCGCCGGTGTCCGACTGCTGCGTCATGTGGCCGCCCAGTTCATTATGATGGATTCACCCCGCCCTTCCGGCGCGGGTGAAGCTAATCGTGCGGCGTCCCGAACCGGGAGTGTCGGAGCATGCGCAATCGCGGGCTGGCGGTCGCCTCGGTCATCCTGATCGCCGGTGCGGCGTGCCGGACATCCGCCGGCGCGAACGGACTGGTGTACGTCACCAACGAGGATTCGCGCGACCTGTCGGTGATCGACGCCGGCTCCGGCCGCGTGATCGCGACGATTCCGGTCGGCACCCGCCCCCGCGGAGTGCGAGTCGGGCCGGACGGCCGCGTCTTCGTGGCGGTGAGCGGCTCGCCCAAGTGCCCGCCGTCGATGAGCGATGCGGACTGCGCGAAGCTCGCGGTCGACCGGTCGAAGGACGGGATCGCGGTGGTGAATGTGGCAGCGCGCCGGGTCGAGCGGGTGCTGCCCGGCGGAACCGATCCCGAGGCGTTCGACATCAGCGATGATGGGCAGCGGCTCTACGTCTCGAACGAGGACGCCGGCACCGCGTCGATCGTGGACGTGGCGACCGGGAAGGTGATCATGGCGGCACCGGTGGGACATGAGCCCGAGGGAGTGCGGGCGCGGCCCGGTGGCCGCGAGGTCTGGATCACCGGTGAAGCCGACCACGACATCACCGTCATCGACGCCGGCACCGGTGCCCACCTCGTCCACTTCGAGGTGGGAGCGCGGCCGCGGGGAATCGCCTTCTCGCCCGACGGGGCGACGGGGTACGTGACCGCGGAGGTGGGCGGGACCGTCTCGGTGGTGGACGCATCGGCGCGCCGGGTGACGGCGGTGATTCAGATGCCGGCCGGCTCGAAGCCGATGGGCATCGCCGTTTCGGCCGACGGGAGGCGCGTCTACGTGACCAACGGGCGCGGTGGTACGCTGTCGGTGATCGATGCGGGCACGGGGCGGGTGGTCCGCACGGTTCCGGTCGGGAAGCGGCCGTGGGGGATCGCGATCAGCGCGGACGGGCGCCGGCTCTATACGGCGAACGGGCCGTCGAATGACGTCACCGTGCTCGACGCGGCGACGCTGGCGGTGACCCGGCGGATCCCGGTGGGCCGGTCGCCGTGGGGCGTCGCGATCGGCCGCTAGCTCAGGAGAACGGCCGGCGCGCGAGCAGCGATTTCGGGCGGGTGCGGGCCAGCACGCCGTCCACGCCCCAGCGGCGGCCGGCCCGGGCCAGGAAGAAGACCAGCATCTGCGACACCAGCAGCAGGTGGAAGCCCTGCTGGCCCGGCGACATCCACTGCGTGGCCAGCCCGTAGCTCACGACGAGAATCAATCCCACCAGCGATCCGATCCCGGTCAGGAACCCCAGCGTCAGCAGGATGCCGACGACCGCCTCACCCCAGGCGGTGAGGACGGCGAACAGGTGCGCGTGCGGGATCACCGTATCGACCAGGAAGTTGCGGTACCACTCGACCGGATTGCCGGCGGCCTGCTTCCCCACCAGCACCGGCAGCGTCGCGATCCAGCGCGCGGAGGGACCCGGCAGCGGCAGCCATCCGCCCACGAACACGATGGCGAACTTGGTGAACATCGTCTTGGCGAAGTAGAGCCCGGTGACGATGCGCAGAAAGGCCAGCGCGCGCGCCGGGTGCGACATGCCGCCGGGCCGCTCAGTTCGCCGCAGCATTCCGCGCGGTCACGTAGTAGTTGCGGTCCACCTTGAAGGCGGCCGGGTCGGTCAGCGCGATCTTCTTCGTCTTCCATTTCTCGGTCGGGTGGATGATGCCGTACGTGCTGTCGCCGAGGGTTACGGCGACCGGCATGGCGAAACCGGGTACCACGTCGGCCCAGCGGTAGGAGAGGGTCTTCCCCGTGATCCGGTATTCCAGCACCGGGACCTTGATCGTCGTGAGGTACTGCTCGAAGACCTTCGAGAGGTCGGTGCCGGCCTGGTGGCTGATGTAGTCCTGCACCTGCCGGCCGGTGACGGTCTGGTGGCGGAAGGTCGAGTTGAGTCCCCGGAGAATGCCGCGCCACTTCTCGTCGTTGCCCACGATCTGCCGGATCGTGTGCAGCATCGCGCCGCCCTTGGGATACATGTCGCCCGAGCCCTGGGCGTTCACGCCGTAGGCGGCTGGGACGATCGGGCGGTCGTTCCGGATCCCCTTCCGGTTGCCGACGATGTAGTCGGCTCCCGCCTCCTTTCCGAACAGGCACTCGGTGTAGAGCCCTTCGGCGTAGTTGGCGAAGCTTTCGTGCACCCACATGTCGGCGAGGTCCTTCGTCGTGATGTTGTTGCCGAACCATTCGTGGGCGCTTTCATGCACGATGATGAAATCCCACTTGAGGCCGAGGCCGGTGCCGGAGGCGTCCCGTCCGCGGTAACCGTTGGCGTAGCGGTTGCCGTAGGCGACGGCGCTCTGATGCTCCATGCCGTTGTTGGACACCTCGATCAGCTTGTAGCCGTCCTCGTACCAGGGGTACGGGCCGAACCAGTGCTCGAAGCATTTCAGCATCGAGACGGACTGGGGAAACTGCCGTTTCGCGGCGTCGAGATGGTAGTCGAGCGGCCAGTAGTCGAGGGTGAGCCGGCCGCCCTCGCCCTGGAGGGTGTCGCTGAAATGGGCGTAGTGGCCGGCGGCGACGGCGATCGCGTAGTTGTTGATCGGGTTGACGGCGAACCATTCGTAGGTCGTGGTCCCGTCCGCATTGTGCGTCGTGCTCCGGAGCCGGCCGTTGGAGACTTCCTGCAGCGAGTCCGGGACGGTGAGCGCCACGCGCTGGCTGTCCGGCTCGTCGGCCTGGGTGTCCTTGTTGGGCCACCAGATGCTGGCACCGACGCCCTGATCGGTCGTGACGATCCAGGGGCGGCCGAGACTGTCCACCGACCAGGAGTAGCCACCTTCCCAGGGCGGACGGCGCGCGACGCGGGGGCGTCCGTGGTAGTAGACGGTGATCGTGCGGAGGTCACCGGTGCGGGCCGGCGTTGCCGGCGTGGCGAAGAAGGCGTTGCTGTCCCGCCGGAAGGGGACGCGGGCGCCGTCCTGCACCATGCTGTCCACCTCGAGCGGCGTCATCAGGTCGATCTGCAGCTCCTGTCCCGCCTTGGTTACGCGGTAGGTGATCCCGTTCCAGCCGTGGATGCTGCTGTCGGCCGGACTGATCGCAACGTGCAGATCGTAGAAGGTGACGTCCCACCAGGCCCGGCCCGGCGTCTCGTAGGATCCGCGCAGGGTATCGGCGCGGGTGTAGACGGGGGTCTGGGCCGGCAGCGCCGACGCGGCGCCGAGCAGGAGAGCGACAATGACGGGAAGGCGCATGGCTGGACGCATCCTCGGAGCGGGTGATGACGGAATCTAGGTCATTGCCGCCGCCAGCGATGGTCCAGCCCTGCCGCCGTCAGTTGACGACGATGATCCCCGTCATGGTCGGGTGGATGGCACAGTGGTAGTGATAGGTGCCCGCCACCGCGAAGGTGTGCTGGAACAGGGCGCCGGGCGCCAGCGATCCCGAATCGAACAGGCCCGGGGTGTCCGACGCGATGTCATGGGTCGTGCCGGGAGTGGCGCCGTTGCCGTAGGCATCGCCGGAGGAGCCGACATCGCCATTCCGCCAGTGCACGATCCCGCCGGAACTGAGCGAGACCGTGAACGGGCTCGGGGCAAAGGCGTCGGTTGTCTTCGCGGCGGCGCCGGGCTGAATGGAGACATCCACGCCCGGCGTGGTGCTGGGGCTGGTGGAACTGGAGCAGCCCGCCAGCAGCGCCAGCATGACGGGAATCAGTCGCGCGTTCATTCCAGACGCCTCCCGCGAGTGTTGGTCTACTTCAGCGCGGCCTGCACCTGCTTCGCATGCGCCAGGTGCGCCACGAATGCCGGCCGCGTCTTGGTGAGCAGGTCCTTCAGCTCGGCGTTGGACGCGCTCGGGATCAGCGTCTGGTCCACCGCATCGAGCACGGCCTGGTGGTAGGCCACCTCGTTGTCGATGTAGGCGTGATCGAAGGCGGACCCGCGCTTCGTCTGCAGGTTCTTCCGGTTGGTGACGCCGCCCGCGGTCAGCTGACGGCTGGTGGCGTTCTCTTCCGGCTTCACGTGCAATCTGGTGACGAGCTTGACGGCCTGGGCATTCACAGCGGAATGGTCCCGGATCATGTCGCGCGCGAAGGCCTTGACCTGCGCGTTGTGCGACCGGGCCACGGCGAGCTTGCCGGCGGCGATGTCCACGCGGTTGGCGTCCACGACGATGGCGGCGATCTGGGGATCGGTCGGAGCCTGCGCGAGCGCGGCCGCGGCGACACCGGCTGAGGTGGCCAGCAGGCCGGCAAGAATGCGATGGAGCTTCATGGTGGTCTCGTTGTCTGGAAGTGGAGCACCGCGCCGACCCGCGGTGCGGGTCATCGCACGACGAGCGTGCCGTGCATGGTCGGATGGAACCGGCAGTGATAGGTGAAGGTCCCTCGCCGGGTGGCGACGTAGCGCCAGGAGCCGCCGGCGGCGATGCTGCCCGACGCCAGCCGCGGCGAGGTACCGGTCACGGTATGAGGGAGGATGTCGCGGTTGGTCCAGGTGACGGCCTGTCCGACCCGCACCGTATCGGTCGCGGGAGCATACGCGAAGTTCTCGATCACGATCGCGCGGTCCCGGCCCGGCCGGTGTCGGGGCACCGGTCCGGACATGGACAGCAGGCCGGGCAGCAACAAGAGGGCAGTGAGGGTGCGCACCACGGTAGATAGTGCCGGAGATCGGGTAAGTCAAGCATCTCAAATGTTAACTGTGTATAACGGCGGCACAGGCAGCAGACCCCAGCGCGGGGTGTCATGTCGGTCGCCCTCAAATGGCCAGCGACCTTGATTTAGTCACAGCCTCTATCCTAAATTAGCGATACTCCCTAATTGAGCTTGCCATCACATGAAGCGCGGGCTGCAGGGCCGCTACCACTCGGTCACGGCGGGCGGCGAGACGGTGCGGGCATTCGTCCCCGCCCCGCTTCCGCCGAAGCCGGCGATTGTCTGGTCGCCGGCGCTGCGCGCCCGCTTTGACGACGCGGTCCTCTCCCTCGGCCGGCTCGACGCAATCTCCCAGCTTCTGCCCGACACCTCGCTCCTGCTCGATTCGCTGGTCAGAAAGGAGGCGGTGCTCTCCTCAATGATCGAGGGGACGCGCTCCAGCTTCACCGACCTGCTGCTATTCGAACTCGGCGAAGCCGGACAGGCGCCGGTCACCGACACCCGTGAGGTGAGCCGCTACGTCACCGCGCTCGACCACGGGCTCAAGCGCCTGCGGAGCGGCTTCCCGCTCTCATCGCGGCTGATCCGCGAGGTACACCGCCGGCTGATGAAGGGCGGCGACGGGCAACACGCCGACCCCGGCGAGTTCCGCCGCGCCCAGAACTGGATTGGCGGGACTCGGCCCGGCAATGCGGTCTTCGTGCCGCCGCCGGCCCATGAGGTCGCCGATTGCATGGGCCGGCTCGAGCGGTTCCTGCACGACGAGACGACGTCGCCGCTCATCAAGGCCGCGCTGAGCCACATCCAGTTCGAGACCATTCATCCGTTCCTCGACGGCAATGGCCGGGTTGGGCGGATGCTGATCACGCTGCTGCTGTGCCAGGAAGGAGTGCTGCGCGAGCCACTGCTCTATCTCTCGCTCTACTTCAAACAGCACCGGCAGCGATACTACGAGCTGCTCGATGTCACCCGCCGCTCAGGCGACTGGGAGACGTGGCTACGCTTCTTCGCCGACGCCGTGCTGGAAAGCGCCACCCTGGCCGTCGGTGCCATCCAGCGGCTGCATGCGCTCGTGGAGCACGATCGTGCAAGGATCGCGCAGCTGGGCCGCGCGGCGCCGTCGGCCCTCGCCGTGCACCAGGCATTGGCGTCGCGGCCGGTCACCAACACGACGGCGCTGGTCGAGGCGACGGGTCTCACGCCCGCCACGATCAACAAGTCGCTGGCGCACCTCGAGCGGCTGGACGTGGTACAGCGGCTGGGAGACCGTCTGCGCGACCGCGTGTTCAGCTACACCCCGTACGTGGCGATCCTGGAGGAGGGCACTGAACCCTTCGGCCCTGGGCGGCGGGCGTGAGCGCCGCCTGACCAATTTCGGGTTCTCTGCCGGCGACAGCGTCGTCGCAATCGTGCCCTTCTATTATGAGCCACAGTAAAGGTCAGTAGCGGTCAAGATCCCGGCCGACGACCGTTCTCCCCTGGAACCCCCCGGCCCGGACACCGTCCAGCAGCTCCTGATCGCTCGCACCCATCCGGATCAGGTGGCTCAGGATGAGCAGCTTCGGCCCGGCGCGCGCCGCCAGTGCGCCGAGCTCCGTGTCGGAAGTATGGAAAGCCCGCATGTACGCGGGCCAATCCTCGCCGCCGGGCCGGGGCTCGGGTCTGAGCCGGGCGGCGGCGTATACCTCATGCACCAGCACGTCCACTGCACGACTGGCCGCCTCGAGCGCCGGCGACGGCCGGGTGTCGCCCGAGATCACGATCGACCGCCCCGGCGTGTCGATCCGGTATCCGTACGCGTACTTCCAGGCGCCGTGGAGCACGGGGATCGCCGTGACGCGCACCCCTCCGCTGTCGTATACGACGCCGGGCTGGATCTCGTGCACCCGCACCTGCGGTGCGAGTCTCGGCTCGTGCTCCAGGCCGTCGCTCCTGATCCGGATGTCCTCGTCGAAGGCCGCGAGCAGGTGCGCCGTCATGCGGCGTAGTCCGGGCGGGCCGTAGGCGTCGAGCGGCCGGTCGCGTCCCATGACCCAGGACGTCAGGATGAGATCGGGATAGCCGAGGGTGTGATCGCTGTGCAGGTGGGTGACGAAGAGTGCGGTGACGCCGGCGATGGGCAGGCCGGCGGCCCGGAGCTGCCGCTCGACGCCGGGCCCGGCATCGAACAACAGGACCCGGGAGCCGATGACCACCGCCGTCGCGGGCCCGGATGCGGCGGGATCCGGCCGGGGCATGCCGGTGCCGAGCAGCACGACGACGGCCGCGAGCGACGGGGCCTGGGCCTGGATCGGAGCCGACACGACGAGCAGTGACAGCAGCACGCAGCGTAGCGCGGGCACCATCCTGCCTTTCCTGGCTACTTTCCCCGACTCACAGGTGCAGACCGGAGTCGAACCGGTCGATGTCGATGACGGGACGCCCCAGCACCTTCATCTTCGGACGAACACCAAGCCCCGGTTCGCGGGATGCGGCAAGGCGACCCTTCTTTCGTCGCGGTGCGCCGTCGGCAAACGCCACCGTCACATACGAATTGAAATCCGTCGAAGAGAAGAGAAAGCGTTCGGGCGTGCTGTGCGCGAGGTGCGCGATCGCCGCGGTGATGATATCGCCGCCCCAGGTGTCCTCGATCGTCATCGCAATGCCCAGCGACACGCACAGATCCCGGATCTGTCGTGCCTTGGTGAGGCCGCCGACCTTCGAGATCTTGAGATTGATGATGTCCATCGCATGATCCGCCACACCGCGCACCACCATATCGATGCCGTCCACGACTTCATCGAGCACGAACGGCCGACTGGTGTGACGCCGCACCGCCAGGCATTGCTCATAGGTCATGCAGGGCTGTTCGATGTAGACATCGACGTCGCGGACCGCGTCGGCGACGCGGATCGCGGCATGCTGGGTCCAGCCGGTGTTGGCATCCGCAATCAGCACATCACCGCGCGAGAGTACCGCGGCCGCGGCCTTGATCCGGTCGATATCGGTATCGGGGTCCCCACCGACCTTGAGCTGAAACTTGTGATAGCCTTCCCGGCGATACTGCCCGATCTTCCTGGCCATCTGCGCCGGCGATTCCTGGGAAATGGCGCGGTACAGCGCGAAATCCGCACCGACATGCCCGCCCATCAGCGTCGCCACGGGCAACCCGCTCGCCTTGCCCAGCAAATCCCAGCACGCCATGTCGATTGCCGATTTCACGTACGGATGACCTCGCATGGCGCGGTCCATCAATTCGTTCAGCTCGCCAAGCGCCAGCGGGTCGGCACCGATGAGCTGGGGAGCGAGTTCCGCGATCCCGGCGCGCGCCCCGCGGGCGTACGCCGGCAGATACGCCGGTCCGAGCGGGCAGACTTCACCCCACCCGGTGAGGCCGTCATCCGTTTCCACCGCGACCACGGTGGAGTCGAACACCGACACCGCGTTGCCGCCTGACCACTTATAGCTCCCGTCATGGAGCGGCAGGTCGACCTGGTAGGCACGAATCGCGGAAATCTTCATCCGGCGGTGCTGGCTGCATTGCGCGACGACATCCAGAGCGTCACCGCCGTATAGAGCAGCACGCCGACCACGATCCACTTCACCGTCCCGAGCGGCAGCGCCTTGACCACGAAGGCCGCAACAAGGACGCCAGGAATGCCGCCGATCGCGAGTCCGATCGCCGTGCGCTTGTCAAAACGCCCGGCACGATAGAATCGGAGCGCGGCGGCCGGAAGAATCAGCGACGCGGAGGCCGCCATGATTGGAAAGACCGATTTCTGGTTCATGCCGAGCATGTAGGTGACCGCCATGGTGGGCGCGTAGTTGCCGATGCCGAGACTGGTGAGCGACCCGATCAACATGCTGGCGAGCACCGCGATGGCGAGCGCGGCGCCGCGGAGCCCGATGGTGCCTTCGTCGAGCGACAGATTCTTGAGCAGCCGCAGCGCCATGAACGACGCCGTCACGATCAGCGCCACCGCCATCGCACGCTGGATCTCGCGGCGCGGCCAGCGGACCACGATTCCGGTCCCGTACCAGGCACCGAGCCCGCCCGCGACGACCATGCAGACAATGGTTGGCGCATCGATCAGGCCACCCAGCAGGATGATGAAGATGATGCACTCGGTAATCGTCGGGATCGCGTGTCCAACATTCAGCGTCCCCGGGATGTTCTCGTCGTCGACCATGTGAAAGAGCCGGAGCACTGCGGTCGTGGTCGCGAACGATCCAATGCCGAGGGTGTCAAAAAAGTTGGTCACGGCACCGAGGCCAAAGAGCCCTGCCATCGGGACCTTGGGCGTCGCACCGGTCGGTTCCGGCCGGCCGCGCAGTTCGTCCACGTTGTGCCCTTGTGGGGGTGTGGCGGAAAGTATGGCGGCGGGAATGGGGGAGGGCAAGTAAGGCGGCAAGTGCCTGGCCGTCGGCGGTTCATTCCGCCTTTGGCACGCCGTAGATCCCGCCGACGATGCCGCCGTAGAGCAGGTGTCCGAGGAGAGAGCCGGCGAGCATCGGCACGTCGCCTCGCGAGAAGACCCCGGCCCCGACGAGCGGGGTGAACACCAGCTGCGCGACCAGGAAGATCACGCAGCCGTAAAGCAGTCCACGGGCGATCGGCGCCCCTCGCACACGGCCGACGAACCCGCGTGCATACGCCACCGCCAGCAGCATCCCGACGAGCACGTGGATCGTCCAGCCCGCCGCCGGACCCGGAGAGAAGTAGGCAGTCGCCACCGCGATGAAGTGACTCAGGATCTGCCCGACCGCCAGCCGCGGGAGGCCGAGCCACGGCTCCAGGAGCCAGAGCGCGGTCGCGAACAGCGTGCCGATCAGGCCCGCGGCGGCGGCGCGTCCGGTGTTGATCCGGGCCACTCCGGGCACGGACGTCACGGCGGAGTTTTCCCCTGGCTGACGGCCCACACGTACATCGTAACCTCCTTCAGCTGCGCGTCACTGATCCCGCCAGGATGGGACACCATCAGTGTGCCCGGCACGCCGTGGGAGACGATCCGGATGATCGCATCGAGTGACCCATCACCATTGCGCCATTTGTGCGCCCGCAGCGTCGGGGCGATCGCCGTCCCCTCCAGTTTTCCCCCGTGACAGGCGAAGCAGGTGCCCGCCCCATGGAAGATCTTGCGGCCCGCGGCGGCTGCCGCGGTCACGTCCGGCCCAGCCGGCGCCTGGCCCGCGGCGCTGCCGTACGGAAGCGCCGCGGCCACCAGCAGCAGCAGCAAGCGCCCGAGGATCGGTCCCGGCCAAGCCTCCGGACGCCACTGCATTCAGAATGCGACCCATGCCAGGAGGTAGAGCACGTTGTTGTCGCTGGCCGTTCGTCCGGAACCGTCGTAGTCGCTCTTGCCTCCGTTGAACTTGCCGTACGCGACGTACTGTAGCGAGAACCGGGTGTTGAGCCACGGCATGTACGACAGCTCACCGAGCACGCCCCTGCTGTCGGGGGACCCGGTGGCGCTGCCCAGCACGGGGTCACTGGGGTACAGCAGGGCGTCAGTCGTTCCCGTGGTCCCGAAGTAGCCCACGGTCAGGCCGATGCGCGATGCCGTCAGGACGCCGGCGTCGAGCCGGAGCGCCTTGAGCGTGTTGCTGGCGTTCGCCGATTCCTCCGCTGCGAACGACGCGTCCAGGTGCTGGCGCTCGCGCAGCCAGGAGCCGTGAGCGCTGAAGCTCGAGCTGCCGATCTTGCGCTCGTATTGGCCGTCCAGCGCGAAATCGTTATAGCGGTTCACGTCACCAGCTACGCCCGCGGGGAACAGCTTGGCCGACATGCCGAACGTGCCGAGCATGACGGCATTGCTGCCCCAGGCGTGCTGGAAGAACCCTCTCCAATACGATGCGACGCCGGAAATCGTGTTCGTCGCGCTGGCGTCGGGGGGATGTGGGCCACCTTGCGCAGCCGACCGATACGCGCTGTACTCGCCATAGAACTGCCCATTGTACATGGCGTACGCGCCGAGCCCGGCGACCTGCTGCGCCAGGGCGCCCTCGAGCAGCGGCGCCGCGCTCGGAGTCGGAGCCGTGCCCGAGGAAGCGTAGGGGAATCGCCATGCCGGCACGGTGTTCCACACATCCTGGCTGGTCGGATTGTTATTGAGCGTCAGCCCGTAGATCAGCTCCTTCGCGCCAACCTGGGTCCGGTTGGCAAACCGCAGCTCGGCGTTGTCGATGCCGATCGCCCCGTCGGCGCCCGAGTACGTGAGCTGGAGAAACGTGCCGATCCGCGGCGTAATCTCGCCCCCGACGAACAGGCTGAGTTGCTGCGGAAACTCGACGTTGCCGTTCTGGGTGCCGTCCGGCGCACGCTTGGTCTGGGAGAACGACGTCTGGACCATGGCCGAAATGGGCGGGATGAGGCCCAGCTTCAACGTCTCGCGCTTCCCGCTGTCGCCCGCCTGGATGAGCTGAAGGCCGGTCATGGTGTAGCCGTTGAGCTTGAACAGACGACCGAACGCGGTCAGTTGCGGGAAGGAGGTGTGGCAGGCGGAACAGGCGAGCCCCGTCTGGCGGGCGAAACTCGGAATCGCCGCATGTTCGGCCAGGAATCGGGTCCGTGCCACCGTGTGCGCCGCGATGTAGGCCCGTACCACCCCGTCGAGCGGGTCGGAGCGGAGCACTGCCCCACGGTGTGGCGCGCTCCCCAGCAGGACAATCGACAGCAAGGCGACAGGCAGCATGGTGCGCTCCTTCCGAAAGGAAACAGCAGCGACCGGGACCAGGATTCAGGCCACGAATCCGGGACCACCGACTCAACCTACCGATGGGAAGATGAGAACGAGTCGTTTTTTGCGTGAAGGAGTCTTTATGAAGTAACGATTCGCCAATCCTCCCGCACGGCGATATGATTCCGGTGTCACCGCTTACAACCGGGGAATGACTTGGCCGACCTGCTGGCGCAGCTCCGGACCGGGCTGGCATCGTCCTACACGATCGAACGCGAGCTGGGCCGTGGCGGCATGGCCACGGTCTACCTCGCGCACGACATCCGGCACGACCGCCCCGTCGCCCTCAAGGTGCTGCACCCCGATCTCGCCCACGCCCTCGGCCCCGAGCGCTTCCAGCGGGAGATCCGGCTGGCCGCCCGGCTGCAGCACCCGCACATCCTCACCGTGCACGACTCCGGCAGCCTCGGCGCGCCCGGCGGCGAGGTCCTCTGGTTCAGCATGCCGTTCGTCGAGGGCGAAACCCTTCGCCAGCGGCTCACTCGCGAAAAGCAGCTGCCGCTCGAGGACGCGCTCCGGATCACCCGTGAAGCGGCCGACGGGCTGGATTACGCGCACCATCACGGCATCGTCCACCGCGACATCAAGCCGGAGAATCTGCTCCTCTCCGGCACCCACGCGCTCGTGGCCGATTTCGGCATCGCCCGCGGGCTCAGGGCCGAGTCCGAGCACCTGACCGAGACGGGCACGTCGATCGGCACCGCGGCGTACATGAGCCCCGAGCAGGCGGCGGGCGAGCGGGACCTCGATGCCCGCACCGACGTCTACAGTCTCGCGACGGTGCTGTACGAGATGCTGGCGGGCCAGACGCCGTTCGTGGCCGCGACACCGCAGGCGATGATCGCACGGCGCTTCACCGAATCGCCGAAGCCGCTCGATCAGCTGCGCGACTCGGTGCCGCCGTTCGTCTCGCAGGCGGTGCAGAAGGCGCTGGCACGGACACCGGCCGACCGGTTCGCCAGCGCGGCCGAGTTCGCGGCCGCGCTCACGCCGGCCCACTCCATCAGTGCCGCGACCGCACCAGCGGCGCCGGCAATCGTGGCGGCGCCCGCGCGGGCCCGCCGCCGGTTCCCGGTCGCGTTCGGCACGCTCGCGGTCGGATTCGTGCTCGGGCTCGGGATTCTCTTCGCGTGGCGACGCGGCGGCCATGGTGATGCCGCCGCGGGCGTGCGCATGCTCGCCGTGCTGCCGTTCGAAAACCTCGGCGCGCCGGATGACGCCTACTTCGCCGACGGCGTTGCCGACCAGGTGCGCGGCAAGCTGTCCGAGCTTGGCGGCCTGCAGGTGATCGCGCGGGCGAGCTCCACCCCGTATGCCAAGACGACGAAGGCGCCCCGCGCCATCGCGGAGGAGCTGGGCGTGCGCTACCTGCTCACGGCCACGGTGCGCTGGGAGCGTCACGCCGACGGCACCAGCCGGGTCCAGGTGAATCCCGAGCTGGTCGAGATCGTGAACGGCACGCCGACCACCCGCTGGCAGGCGCCGTTCGACGCCGCGCTCACCGACGTCTTCCAGGTGCAGACCGACATCGCCGGCAAGGTGGCCCAGGCGCTCGACGTGGCGCTGGGCGACAGCGCGCGGCGGGCGCTCGCCGGGCGGCCCACCGGCAATCTCGCCGCGTATGACGCCTATCTCCGGGGCGAAGAGGTCTCGAACAACCTGCTGGTTTCCGATCCGGTCAGCCTGCGTCGCGCAACCACCTGGTACGAACAGGCCACCGCACTCGATCCCGCGTTCGCGCTGGCCTGGAGCCACCTGGCCTTTGCGCGGTCACTACTCTACGGCAACGGCGTCCCGGCGCCGGCCCTGGCCGCCGCCGCCCGGGACGCCGCCGAACGTGCCGCGACCCTGGCGCCCGATGCCGCGGAGAGCCAGTGGGCGCTCGCCGCGTACTTCACGTTTGTGGCCGCCGACCTGGGAAAGGCACGCGCCGCGGCCGAAGCCGGCCTCAGACATGCGCCGTCCAATCCGCTCCTGCTCGGTTTGATGGTCAGCAACGAGATGAATCGGAGCCAATGGGATTCCGCCCTCGTGCACGCGCGCCACGTCGCGGCACTCGATCCCCGTTCGGCGGTCGCCGCCCGGCGTCTCGGCGTGGCGCTCCGGACGCTTCGGCACCTTCCCGAAGCGGCCGCTGCGCTCGATCGCGCGCTCGCGCTGGCGCCGGCGGATCTCCACATCCGGGAAGAGCGCGCGATCGTGGAGCTGGCCCGGGGCGACCTCGCCCGGGCGCAGGCGGTGCTCCGCGCGGCGCCGGCCGCGGTGGACCACACCGCCTTGGTGGCGTACGTCGCGGAATATTTTGATCTCTATTGGGTACTCGAGGACGCCGATCAGCAACTCCTCCTTCGGCTCACCCCCGCGGCGTTCGACGACGACCGCGCAGGTTGGGCGATCGTGATGGCGCACACGCATTGGCTCCGCGGCGATCGGAAGGTCGCGATGGCCTATGCCGATACCGCGCGAGTGGCGTTCGAACAGCAACTGCTGGCCGCACCCGGCGACGCGCAGCGGCACGTGATCCTCGGCGTTGCGCTGGCCTATCTTGGCGACAAGGCGGGGGCGGCCCGCGAAGGCGGGTGGGCATCGCGCGGCGATGAGCGATATCGCGATTACCTTCGCCATCAGCTGGCGCGGATCTACCTGCTGACCGGGGAGCCGGCGAAGGCGCTCGATCTGCTCGAGCCGCTCGTACGTAAAATCGGTTACGACCTGACCCCCGCCTGGCTCCGGATCGATCCGCTGTTCGCCTCGCTCAAGGGCAATCCGCGCTTCGAGCGCCTCGCGGCGGGGCAGTAAGTCACTACGTGTCTGCAACCGAATCGCGCCCTCGCAGCTCGTGCATGCCTCTGGGCGGATGACGCGTACGTCGCTCGGTGCGGAGCTCGAATGGAACGGCGTGACCATCCCGTGGACTTTGGACCAACCCCGTCAGGCAACTCGCGAATAGACGCTGCGCCCGTCGTTCTGGTAGCTCTCATAGACATGCTCAAACACCACCCCGACCTTTTCATTATATAACTCGGGGGTGTACGCGCGCGGCAATCCGCCGTCCAGCGCATCCTCGATCGCGATCCGCACCCGCGCCCGCGCCTGCGCCTTCTGCCGCCAGTCGAGCACGATGGCAGTCTTGACCGTCTCGAGCAGTTGCCGAGCAACCTTCTTTACCTCATCGCGTTCTTCGGCACTCAGTGTCGGTCCCGGGCGGGTGAGCAGATCGAACACCGCCAGCTCTTCCTCGGTCAACTGCTCCCGCACGTGGCGCTGCTGTTCCGCTGAGAGGGCGTTACTCAGCGCGACCAGCTCCCGGAACAGCTCATCGATATTCCGGCTCCCGACATTGTAGGATTCGATCAGCGCCTCAAACCGCTCGAGATAGTCCACCCGAGTCCGGTTGAGCTCTACCATCCGCCCCAGCTGGGCCTGGATCGCGACCCGGAGCTGCTCCAGCTCGACGTTCTTCCGGTTGGACTTCTCGAAGCGCTTCGCCAGCACGTCGAAGTCGATGTCGGCCAGGTTGATGACGGCGGGCCGGCCGCCCCTGTTCGCTCCCTCGCGTATCCGGTAGCCGTCGGCCGCGATCGACTCGTCGAGCAGCTTGTTGATCGCGGCCATCACCACCGAGATGTCGCCCGGCTGCTCCGGCTGCGTACGCTCCCGGATCGCGCCGGCCACGGTAGCAAGGGTCATCACGCGACTCCAGAAGCCGACGAGCACCGGATCCGGCTTCACCGCGCGATACAGCGTGCTCACGAAACGTTCGTGTCCAAGAAAATCCTTCCGGATCGGGTCCGGAGTAATGAGCCGGTCCACCGCCTCGGCGAGCAGCGTCAGACGCGCCATGCTTCCGGCCGGCGCCGCCTCGATGGCGGCGAGGTCTACACCATGCCCCCCGCAGAACTGCGCCGCAGCCGCGAGCGCCGCTCCGAGCGCCTCCACCAGTTCCTGCTTGTCCCGGACCGGGGTGTCGCCGCTCCGGCCACGTCCGTAGATGGCCAGTGCCTTCTCCAGCGACGCGAAGACGTTGGCATAGTCGACGATCAGCCCGCTGTGCTTTCCCGGATAGACGCGGTTGGCCCGGGCGATGGTCTGCATCAGCGTGTGGTTCCGCATCGGCTTGTCGAGATAGACAGTGGAGCAGCTCGGCGCGTCGAAGCCGGTGAGCCACATGGCGCAGACGAACACGAGCCGAAGCGGATCGGCCGGATCTTTGAATTTCTCATCGAGCGACTCGTCGTTCATGCGTTTCCGGTGCGGGACGATGTCGAGCCCGAGCGCCTGCATGCTTGCGACCTCGTTCTGCTCCGAAGACACGACGAGGGCCATGTCCGTCGTCGTGAGCACCTCGAGCCTCCGGAGGAGCTCTGCGTACTCGTCGGTTGCGGCCTGCCGGGGATACAGCCGCTGAAGCTCCTGCTCCACGCGTCGTCGCTCGACAGCCCAGTGCGCCCGCACCTTGTCGTGCATGCGGAGCGCCGTGGCCTTGTCGATCGAGACCACCATCGCCTTTCCCAGAAATCCCCGGCCGAGGAAGTGCTGCACCACGTCCTTCGCCACCGCCTCCAGCCGGTCATCGCGGGTGATGAGGTGGTACTGCCGTCCGAGGCGGCGGGCCAGCTCCTCCTCCTGCGCTTCGTCCAGCGCTGCATTTTCGATCAGCGCGTAGATGTCTTCGTTGAGGTCCGGGTTCTCGAGCCTGAGCTCCGGGGTCCGGTTCTCGTAATAGAGCGGGACGGTGGCGCCATCCTCGACCGACTGCTCGAAGTCGTAAATCGAGACGTAGTCGCCGAAGACCTCGCGCGTCCGCTCCTCCCCGGCAATCAGCGGCGTCCCGGTGAAGGCGAGGAACATCGCCTTCGGCAGGGCGGCTCGCATGTTGAGGGCCAGGGTGTCGTACTGGCTCCGGTGGGCCTCGTCGGTGAGCACGATGATGTCGCGCCGGTCGGAGAGCGGGTCGGGCGACTGGAACTTGTGGATCAGCGTGAAGACGTAGCGGTGGTTCCCCTGGAGGAGTGCGCGGAGCTCCGCGCTGGACCCGGCATGGCACTCGTCCGCCTCGCCCTCGCTCACCGCGCCGACCGCCTTGAAGGTCCGGGCGATCTGGTCGTCCAGCTCGATCCGGTCGGTGACCACCACGAACGACCAGTTGCCCGGCACGCGCCTAAGGATCTTTTGCGCGTAGAAGACCATCGCGAAGCTCTTGCCCGAGCCCTGTGTCTGCCAGAAGACGCCGCCGCGCCCGTGGCCTTCCTCCCGGGCGCGGAGGGTCGCGGCGATGGCGTTATTGACGCCGAGCACCTGGTGGTTCTGCCCGATGAGCTTCACCACGCTGGCCCCCTGCGCGGAGAAGAGCGTGAAGTTTTCGACCAGATCGAGAAGCCGGGCGCGATCGCAGGTCCCCCGGAGCATCACCTCCAGCGATACCCGGCGCGGTTCGTCTTCCCGCTCGATCCGCTTCCACTCGAAGAACCGTTCCCAGTCCGCCGTGAGCGATCCCACCCGGCTCTGGGTTCCGTTGGACACGATGAGCAGCGCGTTGGCCCAGAAGAGCTGCGGAATATCGGACTTGTAGCTGGTGAGATTGCCGTCGAAGGCCTGGCGGACGGGCTGTCCCGGCTTCTTGAACTCGAGCACCACCAGCGGCAGGCCGTTCACGAAGCCGACGACGTCAGGCCGGCGGGTGTAGAGCTGGCCGGTGACGGTCAGCTGGCTCACCGCCACGAAGTCGTTGGCGACAGGATCGTGCCAGTCCACGACGCGGACGCGTTCGACGCGCTGGCCGCCGTGCGCCGAATCATGCACCGTCACCGCCACGCCGTCACGGAGCTGCTCCCACATCTCCCGGTTGGCCGCCACCAGGCTCATCGCTGACCGGTCTCGGGCGAGCGCGTCCACCGCACCGGCAATGGCCTCGGGCGGAAGCTCAGGGTTGAGCTTCAGGAGTGCGGACTCGAGTCGCGAAACGAGCACGACATCGCCCGGGGTTTCGCGGCCGAGGGTACCTTCTGTCCCGAACACCTCCTCCGCCGCGGACACCACGTCCCAGCCGAGCGACTTGAGCAGCTCGAGCGCCGGCTTCTCGACCAGCTGGTCTTCCGTGAACCCGTGTGGCGTCACGCGTCCGTCCCGCGGTTCAGGATCTCGAGTTGACTGATATAGGTGTACAGGCGATCACGCCTGCGCCCGGTGCTTTCGTCCACGATGTCGAGCACGCGCAGCCGCTCCAGCGCCGCCTTCGCGGTGGGCCAGGTGACGCCCGCCTCCTCGGCGGCACCGGAGATCGAGACCACGATCCGCCGCCGGAGCACGTCGTACACCTGGAGCGCGCTGCCGGCGGCGCGGCCGAGCGTCTGAATGCGCGTCCGGTCCCGATCGAAGAGCGACGTCAGCGCGGTGACGGTATCCGCGGCCTGGGCGGCCACCGCCTCCACGCCGATCAGATAGAAGCGGAGCCAGCCCTCCCAGTCGCCGTGTGTGCGGACGCGCTGGAGGGCGTCGTAGTAGTCGGCCCGGTTCTCCCGGAAGTACAAGCTCAAGTAAAGGAAGGGCTGTGACAGCACACCGTCCACGACCAGCATCAGGCTGACGAGCAGGCGCCCGACTCGTCCGTTGCCGTCGAGGAACGGGTGTATCGTCTCGAACTGGGCGTGCGCGAGCCCGGCCTTGATGACCGGCGGGGTGAAGCCGTACTCATCGTGGAGAAACCGCTCGAGGTTGTCGAGGGCGGCGAGCATCTCGTGCGGCGGCGGCGGCACGTAGCGCGCATTGCCGGGCCGAGTGCCGCCGATCCAGTTCTGGGTGCGGCGGAACTGTCCGGGCGCCTGGACGCCGCCCCGTCCACCTTTGGTCAGCACCTTGTGAACTTCTCGCAGGAGCCGGAGCGAGAGTGGGAGCTTGCCGGAGCGGATGCGTCCGATCCCGTACTGGAGCGCGTCGACGTAGCGCGACACCTCGCGCACGTCATCCACCGGTGTGCCCGGCGCGGCCTCGGCCTCGAAGCGGAGCAGGTCCGAGAGGGTGGACTGCGTTCCCTCGATGGCGCTCGAGAGCACCGCTTCCTTCCGGACGTACATGTACAGCAGCCGGTCCGGCTCCAGCGAGGCCGACACCCCTTCGAGCCGTCCGAGCGCCCGCCCCGCCGCCTCGCTCAGCCGCTGCAGCTCAGGCGTGAACCTGACCGCCGGCGCAGGCGGCAGCCCGGCGGGCACGAAGGCGGAAAACCCCTCGGCCCCGGCCTGCTGGCGTACCCATCGTCCTGCGCGGGTGGACCTGGTCGGCATGGTGGCGGCAACTTTTGATAGCGGAAGTCGTTATCAAAAGTTACGCCGATTCGCTTTGACAGCAATACTCCCGGTCAAAGGGAGGCCGGGACGGCCTCCTCGACCTCGCGGAGGGTGAGCTGGCCGGACATAAGGCGTGGGAGGAGGAGGTCGCGGGTGGCGCGAAGGTTGGCGACCTGCACACTCAACAACTCCGTCAAGCGGTGAAGTGGGACCAACTGTGCGGAGGCCGCCTCTAATACCGAAACAGGAGGACAGAGCATGTGCAGGCCCGCCAGTTCTGCCTTCGTCACGGCGGCGAATATCGAACCATTGCCGATGGAGTCCTCCTCTTGGAATCGATCACGAAGCAACTCCCAGAGAAACGCCTGATGGCCTTCGTGATGCCGGATGGCGCATAGGCCACGACCCATAACCATCCGCTTGTTGGCCATATTCATTCGGCCCACGGGAGCTCGCACACTGAGTAGGACGTCGCCTGCTTCAGCCAAGCGGCCCTCGCATGTACAGAACATGCGATCCGACGGGAACCGCGCCCCGAAATCCTTGACCCCTTGATGAAAAGGCAAACCTTCTCCGAAATCATTGTAGGACTCGGACGGAGGAGACTGCCCCATTACCAGGTGGCAAACGTCACCTAGAGGGCGGGTGCTCCAACCCTGAGGAATTAAACCGATTGGTGACTCCGCCCGAGCAATTCCTTCATGGCCCGGAAACCGAAAAAGCACAAACCACTCGCGGTAGATGGCACTGGCCATCTCCTCGAGGATCTGGGTGCGGCGGAGGTTCGTCTGAATCAGGTCGCCGTACCCGGAGAGTACCGCGGCTATCTGCCGTTGAGCCGAAAGTGGCGGGAGGTCTATAATGACCTCGCCGATTCGTGTGGGAGATGTATGACGAACAGTCGCCCCTGACGCGCTTCCCTTGATCTGCTCGCGAACGAACGGAGCGTTGAATAAATGAGCTACGAATTCTGACCTCACCCGGTCAGTGTTTAGGTTCACCACCTTACCGAGTCGCTGGTTGTGGAGAAAGCGACCGCTCTCCGGAATTACAAGGGAGCTACCGAGGATGGGTGCCTGCTGAGTGAGATCAGTCATGGCGACCAGAATGTCGCCCCTTTCCAGCAGGTATCCAGGCGGGACTGGACCGGCGTAGAACTTCTCCTTCGCACCCTTGAGCCGGAGGCCCCCTTTCAGGTTGAAGCTGCCCGGCGTCAAGAGAACCAACTCTCCATCGTCGACAAAATACTCGCCGGCGAAGGCATATCCGTGCCTGATCTCCATTAACTCGCCGAGCGTGCACCGAGCCCAATTGACAGGGCTCATCCTTCGAGGAGCTCTGCGGCGTTTCCTGCGACCGAATCCTCAAGCTCATGCGCACGGAGCTTGAGAGCCTCCAACTCCTCGTTCATCATCTGCAGCCGAGTCTTAAAGTCTTCATCGCTGGTCAGCTCTCCGGGCGCTACTCCGACGTATCTTCCCGGGTTCAAGCTCCATCCCTGAGCCTCAACCACCTCAATGGTCACCGCCTTGCAGAGGCCCAGCACGTCCTTGTATTTCGGCTTCTTCCCGAACACTTCAACGATCTTCGCCCGTGCTTCGGCGTCGCCCAACCTGTAGTCTGGCTCCTCGCCTCGATACAGCCGGACCACGTTGGCCAGAAATCCGATCTGGCCCGGCGCCCAGTCACGATGCGCCCGGTCTACCTGCCGAAACAGATGTCGAGCGTCGAGGAAGAGCACCTTGTTGGCGCGCGGCGTCCCTTTTTTCCCGCGGTCCAGGAACCAGAGGGTGCAGGGCAATGCCACGGTGTAGAACATGTTCGCCCCGACCGCAACCATCACGTCCACCGCGCCGGCTTCGATCAGCTTCCGGCGTATCATCTGCTCCGATGATCTCGCGTCCGACGCCGAGTTGGCCATGATGAATCCGGCCCGGCCGCGAGCGTTGAGACTGGAATAGAAGAGCTGAATCCAGAGATAGTTGGCGTTGTCCGCGTTGGGCAGGCCGAAGGGATAACGCTTTCCCTCGCCGGTTTCCTTCTCCAGCCGATCCTTGTCCACCGCGTTCACGTTGAACGGCGGGTTGGCTAGCACGAAATCGAAGCGGCCGAGGCCCTGGTGCGGATCGTCGTAGTAGCTGATCGCCTCTCGGATCTCTCCCTCGAGCCCATGCATCGCGAGGTTCATGCGGCAGAGCTTGATCGTCTCCTGGACCTTTTCCTGGCCATAGATGCCCAGCTCCGACGCCGGGTTCTTCTTGTGCTCCGCCACGAAGCGGGCGCTCTGGACGAACATGCCGCCCGAGCCGCAGGCGGGATCGAGGATCTTGCCGTGAAACGGCTCCAGCACCTCCACCAGCAGCCGCACGATGCTGGACGGCGTGAAGAACTCACCGCCCTTCTGGCCTTCCGTCCGGGCGAACTCGCCGAGGAAGTATTCGTAGATCCGGCCGAAGGCGTCGTACTCGAGATTTACGGGAATCTCGGAGACCCGCTTGAGCAGGTCCTTGAGCAGCACGCTCGCGAAGATCTGGTAGCTCCGCGGCAGCACGTCCTTGAGCTCGGGATTGTCGCGCTCGACCGCCTTCATCGCCTCGTTGAGCGCCTTGCCCACCTGCGCCTGCTCAGGCAGGGTCAGCAGGCGCTCGAACCGTGCCTCCGGCGCCAGATAAAGCACTCCTTCCGCATGGTACGCCTTCGGGTCATCCAGCCGGGAGCCCCGGCGGCGGCCCTTCGCCTGGGTCTCCAGGGCCTGGCGGAGAGCCAGAAAGCGCGCTTCCGCGAAGCGGAGGAAGATCAGGCCGAGGACGGGCTGTGAATACTGCTGCGCGGTGAGACCGGAGTTGGCGCGGAGCTGGTCGGCGGCCTCCCAGAGCCGGCGCTCGAGCGTCGTGGTCCCGGTATCCTTTTCGGGCGGGGCGATCCAGCGCATGCGTCAGGCCTGATGAAGAGGGGCGGCCAGCGGAAGTGTCAATGTGATTTCAACGCCGGGCGCTCGCAAGGCGCGACGTGGCGGCCAGATGGTGGGCCGATCCTCTGACCGGATACACGAAAGGCCGGCGTCAGATACTGACGCCGGCCTTGCCGCTAGCTGCGGGGCGATGTGCTGTCCGAGTTAGCTCAGAGGCGCCGACCGGAGTCGAACCGGTGATGGAGGTTTTGCAGACCTCTGCCTTACCACTTGGCTACGGCGCCGAGCTGATCGGCTGCTGGACGGTGGGGCGACGGCGGAAGGAATATAACCCGACCATACTCCGTCGTCCCCGCCTTCCGTCGCCATGCCCTCGAACCCAGCAGGCGCACGCAACGTGGCAGCGCGCATGCTCAGCTCGCGCGGCTTCACCGATCGACCCGCTACGCACGGACGTCGTGCTCCAGCACCAGCTGCTGGAGCACGACGCCATCTTCCTGCAGAAACCGTTTACCGCCAATTCACTCGCAAACAAGGTGCGCGAGGCGCTCGACGCGCCCTGACCTAGCGGCTGGCCACGAACTGGCTGCCGAGGGTGATGGTGACCGTCGAACCCGACGAGACGACGACGTCCCGATCCTTGGTCTCCACCGCACGCTGGGCACCCACCGCGCCGCCCAGGACGCCGCCGATCACCGTCCCCTTGCTGCCGCCGAGCACCCGTCCCGCCACCGCGCCGATGCCGGCGCCGGCGCCGACCTTCGCCACGTCGTTGACGTTCGTCTTCCGGCCCACGAGCACGGAATGCGCGCGCGCCGAGCCGTCCATGGAATAGGTCTGGCCGTTGATCTCGACGCTTTGCAGCGCGAGCGCCAGCGTGCCGGTGTTGTCGCTCTTGTTCTCGGACTCGTGGAGGGCGGTGATCCGCAGGGTGACGAGCGAGCCCGCCGGAATCACGACGCGCCCCGACGCATCCTTCACGCTGGTGCCGACCCGGGCCGTGAAGGTCTCACCGGCCTTGTCGGTGGCGGACGATATGCTCCGCGTCGTGAGCGCCGTGAACGTGGTCCCGGCAGCGAGCCGGCCACCGGAACCGGAACTCGCTGACGTGGTCGTCGACGTGCTTCGGGGCGTGGATACCGCGCCATTCCCGGACGTGGCAGCGGCGGTGCCGCGATCGTTCAACGGCGCGTTGGCGTCGGCCGCGGGCATCTGCAGATCGCGGCCGAGGCTGTCGGTCACAGCCGCATCCTTCCGGTCCCCGCCCGAACAGGCGGCGACGGCGATGGCGGCGCAGAGCAACGGCAGAGTGAATCTCGGCATGGTCTTCCTCTCGAGTGAGGCGCAATCCAGCGAACAGGACTGCACCCAAGCTAGCCCCCGGGGCACCGGCGCCGCGGTGTCGGGGGGCACACCCGGAGTTATCGCGCGGCCGACGCCACCGGGGTATCTCTATACAGTGCAGGCAGTTCGGTGCGAAGGCGCTCGACTTTTGGTGCATCATTGTACACGATGTACGGCGAGTGCGGGTTCCGCATCGCGTAGTCCTGATGGTACGCCTCGGCGGGGTAGAAGCCGGTCAGGGGATTCACCTGGGTCACGATCGGGCGCGGAAACGCCTTTGCCGCGGTCAGCTGCGCGATGTAGGCCTGCGCGATCCGCTGCTGCTCCGGGGTCGTATACCAGATCGCCGAACGGTACTGGGTGCCGTGGTCCGGCCCCTGATAGTTGAGCTGGGTCGGGTCGTGGGCCACCGAGAAGAACACCTTCAGCAGCTGCCCGTACGACACTTCGGACGAGTCATAGATGATGCGCACCGACTCCGCGTGCCCGGTGCGGCCGGTGCCCACGAATTCGTAGGCCGCCGTGGACGCCGCTCCGCCCGCGTACCCCGATTCAGCGCTTCGCACCCCCTTCACATGCTCGAAGACCGCCTCGATGCCCCAGAAGCAGCCACCGGAGAACACGGCGACCTGCTCCCCCTTCGGCCCGGCGAGCACCTGGTCCGCCACCGGATCGGGCAGCATCGCGGCGTGGGCCGAGCGCGCACCGCGCGGCATGGCAAAGGCGAGCAGCGCCACCGCCGCCAGTCCGAAGGTCAGTCCGCCCCTCATCGGTCCGCTCATTTCGTCGTTCCTCCCTGTGCGGCGAAGAGCCGCTCGTATTGCGCGTAGCCCGACGCTCGCAACTTCGAGGCGGGGATGAACCGCAGGGCCGCCGAATTCATGCAGTAGCGGAGTCCGGTGGGCCGGGGCCCGTCGGTGAAGACGTGACCGAGGTGTGAATTGGCACGGGCCGAGCGCACCTCGGTCCGGTCCTCGATCAGCTGGTGATCGCTCCGGGTGGCGATGTTGCGCGGCTCGAGCGGGCGCGTGAAGCTGGGCCAGCCGGTGCCCGATTCGTACTTGTCGAGCGAGCTGAACAGCGGCTCGCCGGAGACGATGTCCACGTAGATCCCCGCCTCATGATTGTCCCAGAACGCGTTCCGGAACGGCGGCTCGGTGGCGTCGTGCTGGGTGACCTCGTACTGGATCTCGGTCAGCCGCTTCCTGAGCTCGGCATCGCTCGGATTGCCGCGGGTGGCCTGAGCGCGCGCATCACAGCCCGCGGTCGCCACGACGGCGGCAAGCGCCAGCGTGGTCCTGCTCAGAAACCGGGGTGTCAACATGATATTGCCTCTCCAAGTCGTCGGGTCGTCTGTGCTCCACCCTCTATACGCTGCGGGAGCGCAAACGGTTCTCCGGAAGAACCGGTTTTCGGCCCAGTGCGTCCCTGTGGCGACTCTTTACCGGAGCAACCATGCGTAGCCCCCTGTTCCTGGCGGTGGCCACGGCGGCGATCGGCGCCGGAGTGTTCTCCGTCCCCCACCGTACCGACCCCCGGCCGGCACCCGCCTGGGCCAACACCCAGTGGCTGAACGCCCCCGCGCCCATCACGCTGGCGTCACTCCGGGGCCAGGTGGTACTGCTCAACTTCTGGGTATTCACTTGCTACAACTGCACCAACACCGTACCGTCGCTTGTCGATTTCGATCATCGGTACCGGCCAAAGGGGCTGACCATCATCGGCGTGCACACCCCCGAGTTTCCGCCCTACGCCGGCGAGCATGACCGCGCGAACGTCGCCCGGGCGCTTCGGAGATACGGCATCGAGTATCCCAACGCGCAGGACAACGACAACCGGACATGGAATCTCTATGGCATCCGCTACTGGCCCAGCTTCGTGTTGATCGACAAGCGTGGCAATATCCGGTATGAAGGTGCGGGTGAGTTTCACGTCGGCGACGCCAACTACAGGATGTGGGACATGCGGATTCGCGAACTGCTGTCGGAATGATGTCCGGCCGAGCGGGTATCGGGTGTGCGATTGCGCTGGCCGCGGCGGCCGCGGCCTGCCGCCGTGACGTGCCCGCGCCAGTCACGGCCATTATCACCGGGCCGCAACTGACCTTCGAGCCGAGCGGCCGGGGCACCCTGGTCCGTCTGATCGTGCCCGATTCGCAGGAGATCAACGCTCGGATCCCGCCGGCGATCGAGCTGTCCGACGGGAGTGTGCTCCGTTTCGCGGCGGCCGGCGTCACTCCCGACTCGGCCTATTACACCGAGGCGCCCGTCGCCTGGCTGTCGTATCCCGCCGATACCCTGCATGGCCTGCTGCGCGCAGGGATCTGCAACCGCGGCGAGCTGGTGTGTCGCGCCGTGAAGGTCCGGCTCTAGCCCTAAAGCATCAGATGGGCGAGCATGCGGCCGGGCGGCGTGGCTCCGGTGGCCGAGACCGTCTCCATGGTCAGTGCCGCGCCCATCACCTTCCCGCCGGTGCTCGGCATCCCGACGGTAAAGAACGCCGGGTGCGGATTCCGCAAATCCATCTGGACGCCGCGCACCATTCCATCCTCCGACACGAACCAGAATTGATACATCTCGCCCTTGGGCGCGGGCGGCAGTCCGTGCACCACGACGTTCCAGCGGTGCGTCCGCTCGTCGGCGAAGATCATCATGCCACCCTGGTGGCCGTCCATGGTGATGCTGGCCTGGAGCACCCGGCTGGCCTGCCGCATGACGGACAGCGTGTCGGTGAGCGCCGCCAGGCGCCGGTCCCGCACGTCGAGCGTCGCCGCAAGCGCTTCCACCCGGCGATGGGACGCGGTCCACACGGCGGCGGCGAACAGAATGGACGCCGCCATGGCCCAGGGCGCCGCCCGGCGGAGCACGCGCGCGCGGCGTGGCTCGAGCGCGCCCTCGTAGATCTGTCGCGCCAGCCCCGGACGAATGGCAGCCGGCGCCGCGCCCATCGGCAGCCAGGCGAGCTCGTGCTCCACCGCGGCGACCTCGCGGCGGCATTCCTCGCACCCGCGCAGGTGATCGGCAAAACTGCGCTCCTCCTCCGGCTCGAGCGTCCGCGTGACGTATGCCGTGCGATGCTCGATGAACCAGTCGTGTGCGGTCATGGGGCCTCCATCATAGGACCCAGCCCTTCAGCGGGGCCAGGGTGCCGCGAAGCTTGTCGAATGCGAGCCGGAGCCGGGTCTTCACCGTTCCGATCGGAATGCCCAGCCGCTCGGCCACTTCCGAGTGCGTCAGCCCGTTGAAGTAGGCCAGCTCCACGGCGGTGCGCTGCTCCTCCGGCAGGGTGCGCAGCGCGCCGTGCACCGATTCGTGCACGTGCCACCCGGGGTGCCCCGCCTCGTTGGGCTCCACCGGCGGAACTGATGGGCCGGGAAGCGCGCCGAAGGTGAGGGCCCGCGTGGCCCGGCGCCGCCAGCTCGCGCGGCGGCGGAGATTGTCGATCGCGCGATTCCTGGTGATGCGCAGCAGCCAGGGCATCAGCATGGCGTCTTCCTCGGCCAGCAGCTCGATCCGGTTCCATGCCGTAAGCAGCGCATCGGACACGACCTCCTCGGCCTCGTCCGCATCGTGCAGGATGCCCTGGGCCACGCCGAGGAGCCACGGCGTGGCCAGCTCGATCAGCTCGGCCAGCGCGCGCTCGTCCCGCGCGATCAGGCGGGCACGGAGTGCCGCGTCGCGCTCACCGGCTGGGCGATCCCGCAGCCGCGGGAGACCAGCCCCGCGCGCCGCGGGATGCCGGGCGGGCGTCACCTAGTGGGTCGCCTTCATGGAGCTGGCGGTATCGTGCTTCATCGTCTCGTGCGTCATCGTTTCGTGCGTCATGGCCCCATGCTCCATCGTCCCGGCATTCATTGATCCGTGCGCCATCGAGTCCATGGGCAGCGCGCTGCCTGCCCTCGCTCCATGTGACATGACGCCGTGCCCCATGGAATCATGCGTCATTGTGTTTCGCGTCATTGTGCCATGCGCCCTGGAGGGGTGCTTGCGGGCCGGGTGCTGCATGGTGCCGGTCGTGCCCTGCGCGAGCGCCGGCAGCGCGGCCGCTGCGCTGAGGATAACCACAAAACCCAACGTGAGGCGCCAAGTATGCGACAGCATGGGATCGTCCTTTGAACGGTGTGAGTCCAGCCGGGTTGACGACCGGAGGACGCGCCCGGGGTGCTGGCGGTTCTCTCGCCTGATGTTCGGTGCCAACGGCCGGCGATCGCCGGCCGTATAGCTACCGTCGCCGCCCCCTGCCGTGGGGGACCGGTTCGCTCCGCTCCAGCCAAGGCCCGCTCCGTATGATGAAGCCGGTTCGCATTCGCGCCAGTTTTCGCGCCCTCGCCGTCCTCGCCGGGATGGCCCTGCCGGCCG
The DNA here is from genome assembly GCA_038321865.1 of Gemmatimonadales bacterium. Lineage (GTDB taxonomy): Bacteria > Gemmatimonadota > Gemmatimonadetes > Gemmatimonadales > GWC2-71-9 > JAICUF01. The sequence continues at coordinate 26,662 of JBBQFH010000013.1, read as the reverse complement.
CCGCCCGGGCCCAGGTGGGCGCCACGACCGACGTCATCACCGGTGTCGTGAGCGACTCGACCGGCCGGCCGCTCGGCGAAGCGACGATCGAGGCATTTTCCCTGGAAACCCAGATCACCCGCCGTCAGCTGACCGACCCGCGGGGCCGCTACACGATCGTCTTTCCGGACGGCGGCGGCCAGTACCGGATGACCGCCCGGATGATCGGGATGGCCCCGCGCACGACGACGCTCAGCCGCCAGGCCGACGAGGACCGCCTGGTCTGGAACGTGGCGCTGGGTACCTCGATCATCCAGCTCGACGCGGTGACGGTGCGCTCGCGCCGGCAGGTCCGGGCGCCGGACCTGCCGACGCCGGGATCCACCGAACGGGTGCTCACGCCCGACAACGTCGCGCGCCTGCCGATCGACGCCAGCGACCTGACCGCGCTGGTCGCGCTGGTGCCCGGCGTGGTGGCGCTCGCGGGAACCGACACGAGTGCCGCCGCTTTCTCGGTGGCGGGCCAGCGGGCCGATGCGAACGCCGTGACGCTCGACGGGCTCCTGTTCGGCTCGGGCTCGGTGCCGCAGGACGCCGTACGGAGCACGCGGGTGGTCACCAGCACCTACGACGTGGCCCGCGGGCAGTTCAGCGGCGGGCTGGTCGCGTCCACTACCCGCGGCGGCACCAACGTCATCCAGGGCACGGCCAACTATTCGCTTCGAGACGACGGCCTCACCGTCGACGGCGGCGACTCGCCCTTCACCAGCGGCTTCACCCAGAACCTGCTGAGCGGCGGCCTCGGTGGCCCCATCATCAACAATCGGCTCTTCGTGTTCGGCTCGCTGCAGGCGACGCTCCGGACCGACGCGCAGCCCACGCTGCTCGACGCGACGAGCACCGATCTCGAGCGCCTGGGCGTGTCACCGGACTCGGTGGCGCGCCTCACCTCGATCCTCGCGAGCCAGGGCGTGACCTCGGCCACGACCATTTTCCCCAGCAGCCGGAAAAGCAACAACTACTCGGCGCTGGTGCGGTTCGACTACCTCCTGTCCGATGCGCACACCCTGACGCTGCGCGGCGACTGGCGCGGCTCGAGCCAGGATCCGTCACGGGTGGGCTCGCTGTCACTGCCGCAGACCGGCGGCACGCTCGATACCGACGGCGGCGGCGGCATGGCGACGCTCACGTCCCGCTTCGGCGTGCACTTCATCAACGAGGCGCGGGCCTACCTGACCGGCTCCAAGCGAGACGGTGCGGCGTTCACGCCGCTGCCGGCGGGCCGAGTGCAGGTCGCCTCGGAGCTGTCGGACGGGTCGACGTCGATCAGCGCGCTGTCCTTCGGCGGTGCCACGGGGTTTCCCCAGCGCTCGCGCACGCACGGCCTGGAGACCAGCGATGAGCTGTCCTGGCTCCCCGGCACCGGCGTGCACCGGCTCAAGCTGGGGCTGATGTACAATGTCCAGCGCTCGAACGACGTCTCGTCCACCAATCAGCTCGGCTCGTTCCAGTTCAACTCGCTGGCCGATCTCGAAGCCGGGCGCCCGGCGAGCTTCGCGCGCACCGTGGCGCCGCTCGCGCGGAACGCCAGCGGTGTGGACTATGCCGCGTACTTCGGGGACACCTGGCGCACCACCCGAAGCCTCCAGCTCACCTACGGCGTCCGCGGTGAGGGCTCCTCGTTCCGGAACCCCCCGGCCTACAACCCGGCGCTCGATGCCAGCTTCGGCAGCCGTACCGACCGGCTTCCATCCGAAACGCACCTGAGCCCGCGCGCCGGATTCAGCTGGACGCTGGGACAGCAGGAAGGGGCGCCGCCCAAGTGGATCATCCGCGGCGGCGGCGGGGAATTCCGGAGCCCGATGCCGCTGTCGCTCGCGTCGTTCGCGCAGTCATCCACCGGACTGGTCAACTCGGAATCGCAGTTCTTCTGCGTCGGCGAGGGCTCGCCCACGCCGGACTGGGCCGCCTACGCCGCCGACCCGTCCACCATCCCCACGGAATGCGCCCCCGGCGGGCCGGCGATCGCGACCACCGCGCCCAACGCGCTGGTCTTCCGCGATGGCTTCCAGGCGCCGCGTTCCTGGCGCACGTCTCTCGGCATGCAGCGCGCCGTGACCCAGCTGATCCGCTTCTCGCTCGACGGGAGCTACGCGCGCGGAGTGAGCCAGACCGGCTTCACCGATCTCAACCTCAACGACACGCCGCAATTCGGTCTGTCGAACGAAGGCAACCGGCCGGTATTCGTGGATCCGAGCCAGATCGATCCGGCGACCGGCGCCGTCGGCTTCACCGGCTCCCGGCGTGACGCGGCGTTCGGTCAGGTGATCCAGGCCAACTCCGGCCTCGCATCCACCTCGAAGCAGCTCACCGCGTCGCTCGGCGGCATCACCCGCAAGGGCGTGATCTTCCAGGCGTCGTACAGCCTGTCCCGCTCGCGGGACCAGCTCTCCAGCAGCGGGTTCGGCACCCAGGGCTTCGGATCGGCGACCACCGCCGGCAACCCCAACATCCCCGAGTGGGCGACCAGTGACCTCGAGCGCCGCCACTCGTTTCTCACCACCCTCACCTATCCGATCGGCCGCTCGCTCGAGATCACCACGATTGCGCGCCTGACCTCGGGCACGCCGTTCACGCCGCGCGTGGGCTCCGACATCAACGGAGACGGGCTGCGGAACGACCGGGCGTACATCTTCACGTCAGGCACCGCGCCCGATCCCGCCATCGGCGCCGCGATGGACCGGCTGATCGCGACGGCCCCGAGCCGCATCCGCAGCTGCCTCACCGCGCAGCTCGGTGTGGTGGCGGGCCGGAACAGCTGTCTCGGCCCATGGCAGGGATCGTTCGACCTGCAGCTCAACTACCGGCCGACCATCCTCGGCCTCCGCCGCCAGCTGATGATCTCGGTGGTGACGGTCAACCTGCTGCGCGGCGTCGACGATCTCATCCACGGCTCGGCCAACGCGCACGGCTGGGGGCTGAATGCGCGGCCCGATGCGACGCTGCTGTACGTCACCGGCTTCGACTCGACCACGCACAACTTCACTTACGCGGTGAACGAGCGCTTCGGAGCGACCGGCGGCACCACCACCGCGATCCGATCGCCGTTCCAGGTCGGCATCCAGGCGCGCCTGACCATCGGCCCCGACCGGACCCGCCAGGCGCTGGAAGGACTCCGCCGCGGGGCCGCGGGTTCCGAGGGACTGGTGAACCGGATGGCCGCCTTCCTGCCGAATCCGGCTGATTCCATCCTCGTGCTCAAGGATTCGCTGGCGCTCACCGCCGACCAGCAGGCGAAGCTCAAGGTCCTGGCCGACTCGGTGAGGGCGCAACACGCGGCGCTCGCCGCGGCGATTCAGGCGGAAGTCACCAAGGCGGGACCGAGCCCGGACCCGGCCCGGCTGTTCATGGCGCTCCGGCCGCGGATCCAGGAAGCGCAGGCCGGCGGCCGGAAGGCGCTTGCCGACGTGCAGGCGGTGCTGACCCCGGAACAGTGGACCAAGGTACCGGAGCGGATCAGGACGCCGCGGGGCCGGGGCCAGGGCGGCCCCGGCGGCCAGGGCGAGGGACGCGGATTCGACGGCGGCGGCGGCGGTGGCGGCCGCCCCTTCTGAGGTTCAGCGGCGGCGCTGCAGCTTGCTGAAGAGGCGAAGCGCCTCGAGATAGACCCAGACGGTGGTGATGAGCAGGGCCATCGCACTGTAGAACTCGAGGTACTTCGGCGCGCCGGCGGCGGCGCCGCGCTCGATGAAGTCGAAGTCCAGCACGTAGTGCATGGCGGCCAGGATCAGCACCGCGCCGCTGAACACGATGCCGACCGGTGACGCGTCCTGGATCAGCGGCACCTGGATGCCGAAGAGTCCCAGCACGATGGAGAGCATGTAGAAGAGCATGACGCCGAACGTCGCGGCCATGACGACGGCGCGGAACCGCTCGGTCGCGCGCAGTACGCCCGCGCGGTAGAGCGCGAGCACGGAGAAGAGCGTCAGGAAGGTCAGCGTCACCGCCTGGATCGGCACGCCGGCGTAGCGCGTCTGGTAAAAGGCGGAGATGGCGCCGAGCGCCAGGCCTTCGAGCAGCGCGTAGGCCGGAGCGGTGAAGGGCGCGGTGCGCGGCTTGAGGATGCCGACCAGCGACACGACGAAGCCGCCGATGACGCCGACCAGCATGCCGGCGCTGGCCAGTCCGGGCCGCCCGTTGAGTGCGGCGTGCCAGGTGAAGGTCGCCGTGCCGAGCGCGAGCAGCATGAGGACGAATGCCTTGCCGATCGTGCCGTTGATCGTCATGGCCTCCTCGCCGGCCGCCGCCCGGGTGCCGTACAGTGCGTCCTTCAGTGCCGGATTCGACGTCCGCATGTCAGCTGTCACCTGTGAAAACGTTGAGCGCGCCGGGACGGATGCGATACTCCAGCGGTCCCGTCTCGTCCATCACTTCGCCATCGATGGCCACCTTCTGCGTCCCGCGGCGGGTTTCCACCGTCGCCTCGCGCACCAGCACCGTCTCCAGCTCCCGCAGCTGCTGGGTGTGGCCCAGCAGGATCTTCCAGGCCAGCCAGAGGAGACTTCGCCGGCCGGTCGCGTTCATGAGATAGAGCGCCAGCGTCCCGCCGTTCAGGGACTCGCGACTGCCGGCGTCCGTCCCTGCCATCCTGTACTCGTTGTTGCCGATGAAGACGAAGGGCGTCCGACGCACGATCGTCTCGCCGTCGGCGACGACGCGCACGCCCATGAAGGAATGCCGCCGCAGCACGACGAGCATGGCCCAGAACGCCGCGATCCACTTGCCCAGTCCGCGCTTCTGGTACCGGTCGCGGAGGCGAACGAGGCGCGGGTACACGCCGATGCTCGAGTTGTTGAGAAAGACGCGGCCGTTGACCTCACCGACATCCACCCGCGTGGTCCGGCCGCCGAGCACGATGCGCACCGCCTCGGCGAGATCGATCGGCAGGCCGAGATCCTTGGCGAAGTGGTTCAGCGTGCCGAGTGGCAGTACGCCCAGGGGAATGTCGGTGCCGGCGACAGCGGACGCGGCGGTGTTGATCGTTCCGTCGCCGCCGCCCGCCACCAGGGCGGCGCACCCGCCGCCGACCGCTTCCAGTGCCAGGGTGCGCAGGCGCTCGCCGCCGTTCACCAGCTCGACGCGCACCTCGCGGCCCGCTTCGGCGAACATCTCCTGGATGAGCTTCGCCGCCGCCGGCGCCTTCCCCTTGCCGGAAGACGCATTGAGCAGCACCACCACGGGCGGCACTACGCCTGGCCGTGCTTGATGCGGTGCGCCACGCGGTCCCCGAACGCCACGACGACCACCCAGACGAACCCGGTCCCGTAACCGGCGATGACGTCGCTGGGATAGTGGACGCCGAGATAGATGCGGGAGAGCCCGATCAGCAATGCGGCGGCGATCGCCAGCGTCCAGGTCAGCACGCGGAGCTCCGGCCGCGCGAGCCGGGGGGACAGCAGGGCGGCGAGCACGGTGAAGAAGCAGAAGCTGAACATCGCGTGGCCGCTCGGGAAGCTGTAGGAGGTCGGGAGCGGGTAGTCGAAGAACGCCGTCGGGCGCGCGCGCTGGAAGCTGTACTTCAGCAGCGTGTCCAGTATACCGGTGCCGATGAGTGTGAGCGGCAGCAGCAGCGCCGCACGGCGCCATCCCCTGGCGAAGAAGTAGAGGGCGATGACGGCCCCGACGGGCCCGAGCCAGACGGGCGAGCCGAACCGGCTGGCCGCGAGCATGAGACGCGTCAGCCCGGGCCCCGCGACCGAATGCACCGCGCCCCGCACCGCCTCATCGAACCTGAGGGTCTCGCCTTCGAGCATTTCGCGGGCGAGCCAGGTCAGCAGTCCCAGCACGACCACGGCCGCGATGATGCCCACGAGCAGCGTCAGGCCGACGAATCGCTCGGACCGGACCTGTGCCGCGGGAGACGCCGCCGGGGTTGGCGGAGCGGGCTGGGGCAGCGAAACCATGCGTCCAATGAGTACCGGTCACGCGCTTCCCGCAAGCACCGGCCGGGGAGTATACTTCGTCATTCCCGCCGCGCCTGCCGCTGCCCGTTTCCACCCGGTTCAGGATCCCCAGCTTCATGCCAGTTTCCATCTCGCTTCGGCGCTCGCAGGCCCGCATTCTGCCCGATCGCCTGATCCTGCCGAGCGGCGTCAGCACCGACGGCTGGCACGACGTGTGTCCCGGCCGCCGCCGGGACGACGACCGCGACGGCATGGTACTGCTCGACTTCGGTGACCGTCGCCTTCACCTGCCCTTGCACGGCCTCGAATTCCGCGATTCGCCGGTCTGTCTTCGCCCCGCGATGGCGCGGGTGGCCAAGGTGATGGCGGTCGCGGCCTCGATCGCCGCCGCGGTCGTCGCCGTCGGGAGCTGGTCCCTGGATCGGTAGCCGCGCCCCGCGTCAGGCCTCGGCCCGCTCCCGAAGCAGCGAGGCCATCTCGAGCGCGTTTGTGGCGCCGTAGTTCGCGTAGCAGTTGTTGTGAATCACGTGCACCCGCCTGGCCTCCCGCGCGGCATCGAGAATGCCGGGCAGCCACTCCTGCAGCTCATTCCGGTCATACAGATAGCGGAACCGCTCCGCCACCGACACGCCGGGCGTTTCCCACGTTTCGCGCCGCCGGCCGTGCAGGCGGACCACCGCCAGACGGGCCGACGTCACCGCGTGGAGCGGCGGAATGCTGCTCTCCATCCCCTGCGGTCCGTCCACCATGACCAGCGGCAGCTCCTGCTCGGTCAGAAACTCCAGGGTGCGCGCACCCGTCCGCCCGGCGAACCAGCGATGGTTGCGGAATTCGACGGCCGCGCCGTATTCACCCAGCCGGCGCTTCGCGTCGAGCAGCGACTCGGCGTTCTCGCGGTTCGGCAGGAACCATTTGGGATACTGCAGCAGCACCGCGCCCAGCTTGCCCGCCGCGTGCAGCGGCTCCAGCGCGTCCACGAACCAGGCCCAGACGGCGTCGTACAGCTCCGCCGGCAGCTCGCTGCCGTAGATGCGGCGCTTCTCCGCCAGCTCGCGCGGCAGCGCATCCCGCAGCGCCTTGGGCAGCCGGCTCACTTCGCTTGGCTGGCCGGTCATCAGTGCGTTGGCCTTCACGTCGAAGGTGAAGCTGTCCGGGGTGCGCGCGACCCAGAGCTCCGCCGAGCGCCGGCTCGGGAGCGCATAATATGGTGAATCGATCTCGACGATCGGAAAACGGCTGGCATAGTAGCGCAGCCGGTCTTCCGCGGAGGTGGCGCCTGCCGGATAGAATACGCCGGGCGCAGTCAGTGTGGGATCGGTCCAGCCCGCGGTGCCGACGAGCACGCTCCCGCCGCCCGGCACCGCCACCGGGACTTGGGTGCCGGGGCCGACAAGGCCGGCGCGCGCGCCGGCGGACTCGGTGCCGGGATCGTGCGGATTCATCACGACGAAGAGGTAAACGGATAGCCCGCGGTTGTGAATCGCGTGCTTGACCGGCGCCGTCGTCGTCGCTATATCCGGGCCATGCATCGCCGCGTCTCACGCATCGCCCGGCTCGCGCTCGCGATCGCCATCCTCCTGGCGACCGTCGTGGTGCCGCTCGCGATGGCCGGAACACCGGCCCCGGCGCACGAGGTCCATCACGCCGACGCATCGCACCGGCCGGGACCGGCGCATCAGGCGCACCACGCAACCTGCTGTGACCTCTGTCTCGTCCGCTGCGGCACCGCCGTACCGCTGGCCACGGCGGCCGGCTGGCGACAGGTCGCGGTCCAGCCGATCGCGGTCATCGTTCCGCGAGCCGAGCCGCGACTTCGCGTCAGCGTCCGCCCGCACGACCTTCCTCCCGCTCTCGGTCCGCCCTCGCTCCGCGCGTAGTACCCCGCATTCAACTCGGTCTCGCCGGGCGCGCCTTGCGCCGGCATTCTTCTGCGCAGAGCGCACCATGCACCGTCTGTTCGCCGGGCTCGTCCTGGCGGTAGCCCCGTTGTCGGTGGTCGCGGCCCAGCAGCCCGTGACACCGGATACGATCCGCATTCATCAGCACGGCGACACGCTGTCGCAGCCGGTGGAGCTGCCCGCCGTGACGGTCACGTCGGCGCCGGTCCGCCGCGAAGACCCGTCCAGCACGACCAGCGTGCCGACCGTGGTGCTGCAGCGCACGCCGGCACTCAATCCATATGACCTCGTCCGGCAGACCGCGGGACTCGAGGTGCACGACCAGGGTCAGGGGCCCGGCTTCGCCTCCGACGTATCCCTGCGCGGCTTCAGCTCCGACCACTCGACGGACGTCGCGCTCTGGATCGACGGCGTCCCGATCAACGAGCCGATCAACGGCCACGCCGAGGGGTACAGCGACTGGAGCCTGCTGTTCCCGCAGGCGGTGCGGAGCATCGACGTGTTCAAGGGGCCGACCAGCGCCGTCTACGGCAACTTCGCGCTGGCGGGGACGGTGAACATCCGCACCCTGGAGCGAACCAGCGGCACCAGTCTCTGGGCATCGGGCGGCATGTATGGCCGGGCCGAGGGCGCGCTGCTTACCGGTTTCGATCGGCAGGGGAGCGGGGGCGTCTTCGGGCTCAGGGCCATGCGGGAGGACGGCTGGCGCCCCAACAGCGGCTCGGCGCTGGGCCAGGCGCATGCGCGCATCGTGCGGGACCTCTCGCCCGCCGCGTCGGTGGATGCCGGCGTCGAGCTGTACGATGCGACCTGGGATTCGCCCGGCTTTCTCACCAGCGAGCAGTTCGCCGACCGGAATTATGCCGTCGTGGCCGAGCCGAGCGATGGCGGGTTCAAGCGGCGGGCCCAGGAGCGCGTGAGCGTGCGCCTCACGCCGTCGGGTGCGCCGATCGTGTGGCGAAGCACGGCCTACGCGACGCAGGCGCGGTGGCAGCTCTTCCTGACCGTGCCGCCCGAGGGCGGGGCGGGCGAAGGAAGCGGCAGCCAGACGGAGGAGGAGCACCGACGCTACGGGTTCGGCGCGACCAGCGCGCTCACCTGGTCGCTCCCGCGGGCACAGCTCACTTTCGGCGGCGAGGCGCGCTGGGACCACGCCGACTATGAGAACTGGTTCACCAGCGTCCGTGTCCGGGACTCGGCGCAGACGCTTGCCGTGTCGCGGCAGGTGTCCGGGGCGCTGTTCGCGCAGAGCGTGGCCGACGTGGGGCAACACCTGCGGCTGAGTCTCGGTGGCCGCCTCGATCATCTCGATACCCGGACCACCCCGCGCGGAGGCGCGGCGATGGGCGCCGGATCCACCATCGTCTCACCCAAGCTCGGCGCGCTGTACCACCTGAAGCGCATCGGTGACGTTTATGCGAACGTGTCGCGGGGATTTCGCCAGGCCAACGGCGTGATCGAGGACCCGTCACTGCCGCTCGTCACCGCCTGGGCCTATGAGAGCGGCGTCAAGTTCGACGGCCGCCGCGTGAATGCGAGCATCGCCCTGTTCCGGATGGACGTGAGCAACGAGCAGCCGTTCGATCCCATCACGCTGCAGGCCACCGACAACGGCGCGAGCCGCCGCCAGGGCGTGGACGCGGAGGTACGCGCTCGGCTGGGCTCCGCGGTGAGCCTTTCGCTCAACGCCACCCTCAACGATGCGAAGTATCGCCGCTTCCTCACCGAGGAGGGTGACACGCTGTTCGGGGTCCGGGTGTACAACACCGCGAAATTCGTCGGGTCGGCGGCTCTGGACGTGGCGCCGCCGGGCGCGATCTGGCACCTGCGCCTCGGCAGCAACGTCGTGGGCCCCTACAGCCCGTTCGACGAGCCGGGCGTGACGCTCCCCGCCTACGCCCTGCTGCACCTGAGCGGCGGCGTGCAGGCCGGCCGGGCCCAGATCGAGGTCGGTCTCAGGAATCTGTTGAACCGGGCGTATCCGGAACTGCAGGCGGGAGCGTTCGTCGCACCGGGCCAGCCGAGATCGGTGGTCGGCTCGGTGCGCTACATCTTCTGAGGCGGACGGCTACTTCACGGCGCGGACGCTGTCCACGTAATAGTCGGTGGTGCCGAAGCAGGTCGTCGGGATGCCGCGATGCTCGTTGTAGTGGAGCACGACCTTCTGGCCGAGGTTCGCGTTCATCGCGTTCACCACGGTCTTGTCCCGCACGCTGAACGTCCAGATCGTCGGCGCGACGCCGGGCACCGACGACATCGCCAGCTCACCCTCGTAGGTTTTGCAGATCCAGCCCTTGCGGGAGAACTTCTGGAGGTAGCCCGAGCGATCGCCGTCGGAGTAGGACCAGTTGAGCGCCATCAGCGTATAGAGCGCCAGCAGGACGATCGGCGACAGCAGCACCAGCGCCACGATGAACGGCGCGCGCGACCGGCGGCGGCGCGGCGGCGGCGGCGGCGGAACGGCCTCATCGGCAGGGATGGTCATGCCGAAAAGAATACAGGAATCCGCTCACGCTGTCACGTCGGCGACGCTGGCGAGGACGCGCTCGGGCACGATGTCCGAGGCGGCGAGCGCCTCGGGCCGGAACTTGCCGGTACGGACGAGCCAGCCCTGCAGCCCCGCCGCCTGGGCGCCGGCGACGTCCGACCAGAGATCGTCGCCGATCATCGCGACCCGCTCGGCCGGCACGTCACCGAGGGTCGCCAGCGCGGCCCGGAAGAAGCCCGCACTGGGCTTTCCGGCCACGGCGGCGGCCCGGCCGATGGCATATTCCAGCCCGACGACGAAGGGACCGCAGTCGAGCGCGGTCTCCGGGCCGCGCTGCCAGTAGCGGTCGCGCGAGCAGGCGAGGAAATCCGCGCCGCCCAGGAGCCAGCCGAACGCTTCCTGCATGTGGGCGTACGACCAGGCCTCGCCGAGATCGCCGATGAGCACCGCGTCGGGCTGGGCTGGGGCATGGCCCGACGTGCCGCCGACCAGGTCGAACCCGGTCAGGTCGGCGAGCGCCGCGGGTGGCAGGAAGGGCGCGATGCGGCGGTGCCCGCGCTCGCGGGCGAGCGCCGCAGCGGCGAGCGTGGCGGTGAACAGCTCGTCCGCCCCGATGTCGAAGCCGTAGCGCGCGAGCCGCTCGACCAGCATCGCACGGGAGCGGCTCGTCGTGTTGCTCACGCACCGGAAGGGGATGCCGCGGCGCCGCAGGGATGCGATCGTGCCCACGGCGCCGGGCAGTGCGGCGTCACCCTGGTAGAGGGTGCCGTCCAGGTCAAACAGGAATGCCGCGGGAAGAGGAGCAGGCATGATGCTGCAATTTACGCGAATCGGCCTCGGGATCATGCTGCTCGCGAGCGGGCAGGCAGCGCCCCTTCCCTTCAGCGTCGGGGAAACGCTGCGTTACGACGCCCGCATCGGCCGGCTGTCCGCCGGCTCGGCGACGACGACGGTCACCCGGATGGAAAGCGTGCGGGGAGCACGGGTATTCGTCTTCACCATGAGCGGGACCGGCGGGGCACCAGGGCTCCGTGCCGACTACGCGATGACGTCGCGGGCCGGCGGCGCGCCGTTCCAGTCGCGGCGCTTCGACCGGCGCGTCACCCTCGCCGGCCGCACCGACGAGCATCACTTCGAGATCGTGGGCGACTCGCTCCGCTATCGCGAGGTCGGCTCGCGTCAGGACTGGGTGACGCCGGCCGCACCGCTCGACGAGCTGGCGATGCTCTACTATCTGCGGACCCTGCCGCTCCGGGTGGGCGAGACCCGAAGCCTCCGGGGCTATTTCAAGAACGGCTACAATCCGCTCACGGTCAGCGTCACCGAGCGGGAGGGCGTGGTGCTGGGCGACGGCAGCAGCGCGCCCTGTCTGCTGGTGCGAATCGTGTCGGCCGGAACGAGGAGCGATCTCTGGCTGACCGACGATGCCCGGCGGCTTCCGGCCCAGCTCGACCTGCCGCTCAGCTACGGACGGGTCCGGCTGGTGCTCCGGTCCCGGCCGTGAGCCTCAGTACCGCCCGAGGTAGCTGTCGATCTCCCACTGGCTCACCTGCAGGTTGTACTGCAGCACCTCTTCCCGCTTGGCCTCGAGAAACCGTTCGGTGAGATGGGGGCCGAGCGCGGCCGTCACCACGTCGTCCTTCTCCAGCAGCTCCAGCGCCTCGTGCAGGTCACGGGGCAGCTCGTCGATCCGGTATTTGCGCCGGTCCCGGTAGGTCATCCGGAAAATGTTCCGGTTCACCGGCTCGCGGGCCTCGAGCTCGTGTTCCACGCCGTCCAGCCCGGCGGCGAGCTGCACCGCAAGCGCCAGGTAGGGGTTGCAGCTGGGGTCGGGCATGCGGAGCTCGCAGCGCGTGCCGGCGCCGCGCCGGTCGGGAATGCGCACCAGCGGCGAGCGGTTCCGCATCGACCATGCGACGTTGACGGGCGCTTCGTAGCCGGGGACCAGCCGCTTGTAGCTGTTGATCAGCGGATTGGTGATGGCGCAGAACCCGCGTGCGTGCTGCAGGAGGCCCTCGATGTAGCTCAGCGCCACCGCCGACAGCTGGTGCTCGGCCTTCGCATCGAAGAAGGCGTTGTCCTTCGGCCCGCGAAACAGCGACTGGTGCGTGTGCATGCCGCTGCCGTTGATGCCCTGGATCGGCTTGGGCATGAACGACGCGATGTAGCCGTAGCGGCTGGCGACGTTGCGGACGATGAACTTGAAGGTGGCGAGATTGTCGGCGGTGGTCAGCGCGTCGGCATAGCGGAAATCGATTTCGTGCTGGCCCCGCGCCACCTCGTGGTGGGCCGCCTCGACCTCGAAGCCCATCAGCACCAGCTGCTCGACGATCACCCGCCGGATCTCTTCACCCTTGTCCACCGGCCCGAGATCGAAATAGGCGGCATCGTCATGCGTCACGGTGCTGGGGCCGCCGTCGGCCCCGCGCTCGAACAGGAAAAACTCCGCCTCGCAGCCTGCCATCATGGAATACCCCATGGCGGCCGCGCGCTCGAGCTGGCGCTTGAGGGCGAGCCGCGGGCAGCCGGCAAAGGGCGCGTCGTCCGGTGTGTGAATGTCGCACAAAAGCCGGGCGACCCGGCCGCCTTCATCGTCGTTCGGAAGGATGCGGAAGGTGCCGAGGTCCGGCTTGAGGAGCATGTCCGATTCCTCGATCCGGACGAACCCCTCGATCGACGATCCGTCGAACATTATTTCGCCGTCCAGCGCCTTGCCGAACTGGCTCCGCGGCACCTCGACGTTCTTGTTGACGCCGAGAATGTCGGTGAACTGGAGCCGCAGAAAATCCACGCCGTAGGCCGCGGCGAGCTTCAGGATGTCCGCTTTCGACGCACCGGAAAGATTGGACGGAAAGTCAGCGAGCGCGGGCGATTGGGGAGAGGGCATGGTGGCGAATGTAGGTTCGCCGCCGGAATCGTGCAAACACTGCAGAAACTGCCGTGCGCTACGCCAGGCTCTCCGCCAGACGCCACAGCTCGGCGGGGCTGAACTCGTTGAAGCGCGCCAGGATCTCCGGATCGCTGTCGGCCACGAAGATCCAGGCGGTGGTCAGCCGGCGGATCCCGTCCACGAAGTGGAGGCGGCCGGTGAGGCACGCGCGCCCGCGCGACCCGGCCGACGCGTCGAGGCGGGTTTCGAGATACACGCTCCAGCTCCGGTCGCTTCGGGCCAGGTCACCCAGATGGCGCTCTGCCTGAGTTGAGAGCGCGGTCGCGAGCGGGCCAAAATGCTGCTGCTGGGAATGGGCCACGGAGGTCTCCTAGGCTGGCTTATGCTAACACCGGGCCGGAACCGGCGCTAGGAGGGGTGGCGGGAGAGAAATCCCGGGCGGGCGATTAGATTTTGGCCAGTCCCTTCCCCACCTTCCGGAGCGCACGTGACCGAGCCTGCACCCCCCGCCTGCGCCGCCTGCGGCGCTCCCATTGCAGGCCGATTCTGCAGCGCCTGCGGTGCCCCGGCCGGGCCAAGGGCCTGTTCGGCCTGCCAGGCGTCGCTCTCCCCCCAGGCGCGTTTCTGTCACCGCTGCGGCCAGCCGGCGCCGGGCGCCGGCGCTGTCGGCGCGGGATGGGCCGGCCGCCAGCCGCTCCCGGCCCGCCGATCGGAGCGCACGGCATGGCTGGTGGCGGGAGCCGCGGTCACGCTGCTGTTGCTGCTGATCGTCTATAAGGTGGTTCGCGATCGGCCGGCCGCGGCCGCACCGGACATGGCGAACGCCGGCAACTCCGCGCCCGCCGGCACCGGCGGCGGCGGCGGGGATCCGGGCGGCGGACTGCCCACCGGCAAGGCGCCGGACATCAGCCAGCTGAGCCCGGCCGAGCGTTTTCTTCGCCTGGACAACCGCATCATGGACGCCGCGGCGCGCGGCGACACGACGACGGTGGTCAACTTCACGCCGATGGCCCTCGGCGCCTACACCCAGCTCGACAGCGTCAGCAACGACGAGCGCTATCATGCCGCCGTGCTGCACGCACAGGTGGGCCAGCTGGCCGAGGCGCGGGCCCTGACCGACACGATGCTGGCGAAGACGCCCGGCTATCTGCTGGCCTACATCGTTCGCGCCGATATCGCCGAATTCCAGGGCGACAGCACCGCGCTGCGCGCGGCCTACGCCGGATTCCGGGCGCACTACGCCGCCGAGAACGCGGCCCGGCGCGCCGAATATGCCGACCATTCCAGCCTCATCGACGAGTTCAAGCGGAAGGCGGGGGTGTAGATGCCCCGGACGATCCGCGTCGCCCACAGCCCCGACTCCGACGATGCGTTCATGTTCTACGCACTCGCCGAGGGGAAGGTGGACACCGGCGACCTCCGCTACGTGCACGAGCTGTCGGATATCGAGTCGCTCAATCAGCGCGCACGGCGGGCCGAGCTCGAGGTCACGGCCGTGTCGATCCATGCGTACGCCTACATCTCGAAGGACTACGCGCTGCTCGCCTCCGGCAGCTCGATGGGTGACGGGTACGGGCCGCGCCTGGTGTCGAAGCTCCCCGCCCCGGTCGATCCGCGGGCCGCGCTCAAGGGCCGCCGGGTCGCCGTCCCGGGGCTGCTCACCACGGCGTATCTCGCGCTCCGGCTGTACCAGCCCGACGTCGACATCGTGGTGGTGCCGTTCGACCAGATCGAGGCCGCGGTGCACCGGGGCGATGTCGAGGTCGGCCTCCTGATCCACGAAGGCCAGCTCACCTACGCGGACGACGGGCTTGAGCTCTGGCAGGATCTCGGCGCGTGGTGGCTGGAGGAGACGGGACTGCCGCTGCCGCTGGGCGGCAACGTCGTCCGCCGCGACCTCGGTGCCGCCGTCATCGAGCAGATCGCGCGCGACCTCCGCGCCAGCATCGTCTACGGGCTCGAGAATCGGGCGCCCGCACTGGCGCACGCCAAGCAGTTCAACCGCGGTATCGGTGACGAGCGCACCGACACCTTCGTCGGGATGTACGTGAACGAGTGGACGGTGGATTACGGGCCGCGTGGCCGCGCGGCGGTGCAGACGCTGCTCGATCGGGCCTTCGAGGCCGGCGTGATTCCCGAACGGGTCGAGGTACAGTTCGTCGGCTGAGCTGTTTTTTCTTGACGGGCCGCGGGGCGCGGCCCTAGCTTCCGGGCACCCTCCTCCGCCCTCCGGAGCTCCAGTGACTCTGCCAGACGGGCCCGTGACGGTTCTCGTCGTGGACGACGAGGAGTCGATCCGCAACCCGATCGGGCGGTTCCTCATCCACCAGGGGTACGAAGTTGCGGCGGCCGCGACCGGCGAGGAAGCGCTCGCCGTGCTCCGCCGGCAGAAGATCACCTGCCTCCTGCTCGACGTGCATCTGCCCGATGCCAGCGGCGTGGATCTGGTGCCCCGGTTGCTGGAGGTCGAGCCGACGGCCGCGCTGCTCATGCTCACCGCCGACAACGACGCCACCAGCGCCGCGCTGTGCATGCAGCGGGGCGCGATGGACTATCTCACCAAGCCGGTGGACCTGGCCGTCCTGGGCCGGGCGATCGCGCGGGCGCTCGAGAAGCGCGCGGCGATGATCGAGGATCGCCAGATCAACCGCATGCTCAAGGAAGAGGTCGCCATGCGGTCAGCCGAGCTGCGGCTCGAGCGGGCCAACCTGGAGCGCATCTCGGTCGCCACGCTGGAGGCGCTGGTGAACGCGCTGGAGGCGAAGGACCCCTACCTTCGCGGCCATTCCGCCCGCGTCGCCGACCTGTCGGCGACCGTGGCGGCGGAGATGGGCGCGACCGACGAAGAAATCGAGCGCGTGCGCACCGCGGGCCGGCTGCACGACATCGGCAAGATCGGCATCCGCGAGGACATCCTCAACAAGCACGGCCCGCTGAGCGACGAGGAGTTCGAGCATGTCAAGCAGCACGTCGTCGTGGGATCGCAGATCCTCGGCCCGCTGGTCCATCTGACGGACACGATCGCCAGCGTGCGCAGCCATCACGAGCGGTGGGACGGCTTCGGCTACCCCGACCGCCTGGCCGGTAACGCGATCCCGTTCGGCGCGCGGGTGATCGGCACCGTCGAGATCTACGATGCGCTGACCACCTCCCGGCCGTACCAGGAGCCGATGCGCCCGCAGGAGGCGGTCGAGCGGATGCGGGACCTGGTCGGTACGGTGCTCGACCCGGCGGTGCACGCGGCGCTGCAGAAGGTCGTCGCCCGGCGGCACGCGCTCGTCTTCGTGGACGAGAGCCGGTGATGCGGCGATGAGCGCGCTCACGATCATCCTGATGGCGGCGGCCTCGATGGTCGCACTGGGTGTCGTGGCGATCGCCACATGGTTCTTCTACACGGCGTACCTGACACGGCTCGAGCGCCGGCTGGCCGTGCGGAAGGGGCTGTATCGCGACCTCGTCGCCGGCCTGGCACAATCCGAGCGCGAGCTGCTGAATCCCGCGATCCTCCGCGCCGGGACGCTCTACGATCTCGAAGCACTCGAAGCCGTCCTCGAAGAGCAGGCGCGCAGCTCGACCGACCGCCCCGCCTGGCTGCTCGACGCGTACGACCGGCTCGCCCTGGTGGACAAGTACATCGAACGGCTGCGGCGCGCCCGGCGGTGGCGCGAGCGCGCCTTTGCCGCCGAGCTTCTCGGGCGGGTGGGAAGCGCCAAAGCGGTGCCGGTGCTGCTCGACACGGTGCAGGCCACCCGGACCGAGGACGCCGATGTCCGCGACATCGCGCTGCGCGCGCTGGCCCGGATCGCCGACCCCCGCGCCGTCGGGCCGCTGATCGAGGCGCTGAGGACGTCCGAAGTGTGGCTGGCGCCGCGCATCGCCGACATCCTTTCCCGCCACGGCGACCTGGTGGTGGACCCGCTCATCGCCTTCCTCGAGGAGCCGGGCCGCCAGCCGGGCCGGGCGTGGGCCGCCAACATCCTCGGAGACGTCGGGGCCAAGCGCGCGTTTCCCGTGCTGGTCCGGACGCTGGGCGATCTCGAGGATGAGGTGCGCGGCAAGGCCGCCACCTCACTCGGCCGGCTGGGTGACGGCCGCGCCGTTCCCTACCTCCTGGAGCACCTGCTCACCGATCCGGCCCCGTTCGTCCGTGCGCGCATCGCGGGCGCACTCGGCCAGTTCGGCGATCCCGACGTCATCGACCGGCTGGTTCGCGCCCTGGGTGATCCCGCCTGGTGGGTCCGGATGCGGAGCGTCGAGGCGCTGGAGCAGGTGGGTGACGCCGCGGAGCCCGCGCTGCTGGTCGCGCTCGACGATCCCGACCACGAGATTCGCAGCCGCTCGGCGATCGCGCTCGAGCGGCTCGGCTTCCTGCAGCGACTGCTGGGCACGATCGACGCGGCCGGCCCCGGCGACGCGGACGAGGTGCTGCTCAAGTTCGCCGTCGCCGGGGCGCGGGAGCTCCTGGCCGAGTTGCTGGTGCACGCATCGCCGGCGGTACGCGCGGCGACGGTTCGCGCGGCGCAACGCGCCGGGCGCGCCGATCTGGCCCCCGAGCTGATCCGCACCGCCGGCGCCGACCGCGACCCCACCGTCCGGGCCGGCGCGCTCGACGCGATTCGCGCCCTCGGCCTGCGCGACGGCGTCCCCGCGGCGCTCACGGCGCTCGTGGACCCGGCCGAGCCGGTGCGAACCGCCGCGATCCGCGTGCTCGGCGAGCTGGGCGGCGCGGACGTCGGGCCGCCGCTTCGCCTCCGGACCGCGGACCCGGAACCCGCGGTCCGCGCGACCGCCGCGCGCGCGCTCGGCGCGACCCGCGATCGCGGCGCCGTTGACGAATTCCGCCGGCTCCTCGCCGATCCCGATCAACGCGTTCGTGCGGCGGCGGCGGCCGCCGTCGGGGAAGCCGGCGCGCGCGCCCTGAGCGATGAGCTGATCCCGTTGCTGGGTGATACCGGAAGCGCCGTGCGCGTCGCGGCCGCCGGCGCGATCGCACGCACGGGAGGCGAGGGCAGCGTGCCGGCGCTGCTGCGCGCCTTCCGCGATGGCGATGCCGCCCTGCGCGAGGCCATCGTCGGCGCCGTGGCCCAGCTCCAGCCCGATGCCGTCCGCTCGCTGCTCGACATTCTCGTCACCGGGCACGACTCGGCCAGCAAGCTCGCCCTGATACGTGCGCTGGTCATGCTCAAGGCCGATGCCCCGCTGCCGCTGATTGGCCCGCTGAGCCAGGACCCCGAGCCGGCCGTTCGTATCGCCGCCGTCGGCGCGCTCGGCACCCTCGGGACCGCCGGCGCCGCGCCGTACGTCGCGGATGCGCTGGAGGATCCCGACGAAGGCGTGCGCGCCGCTGCCGCCGACGCCGTGTTCCGGCTGCAGCTGTCCGACCAGGCGCCGGCGCTGCTCGACATGCTGGCGCACGACCCCTCGGCGCTCGTGCGCGAACGCAGCGCGCTCGCCATCGGCCTGCTCGGTGCACCCGGCGGGGCCGCCGCCCTGGTGGCCGCCTCGGGTTCGGGCCAGCCGGCGGCACTGCGCGCCGCGGCGGTCCTCGCACTCGGCGCGTCCGAGGGCGAGACGATGCTCGGCCGGATCGGGACGATGATGGACGAGGGCGACGTGCGCGCGCTGCTGCAGGCACGGCTGCGCGACGACCCCGAGTATCGCCTGCTCGGATTGCGCCTGCGTCAGTCGCACAGCCTCGAGCTCCGCGCCCTGTCCGCGTCATCGCGTGAAGGCGTGCAGGCCGAGCTGGCCGAGGGGATGCGCAGCACGCTGGAGGCGCCGGAACGCGTGCGGCTGGTCGCGGCGCTCACCGCGTTTCAGGGCGAGCGCAGCCGCGACTCGCTGCTGGGCCTGCTGCGGGGCGATCCGAGCGCGGAGGTGCGCGCCGCCGCACTCGCCGCCGTCGTGCCGATGCTCGAGGGCGATGCGCTGCTGGGCGCGGCACGCGCGGCCGTCACCGATCCGAGCCTGCTCGTTCGCCGTGCCGGCATCGCGCTGCTCGACCGCACCGATCCCGCGGCCACGCTGCCCGCGATCCTGCGGGCGCTCCGGAGCGATGAGGATCCGGCGGCGCTGGCGGATGCCGCCGGCCGGAGTGAGGCGTCGTTCGGCGCGTTCGAGACCGTGGCGCGGGAGCTGATGGCGGACGAGCGCCGGGTGCCCGTGCTGGTTCGCCTGGCGGCGGGGATGCATCACGCCGGGCTGGCGCCGCTGCTCCATCCGCTGTCGGAGAGCACGTCACCCGTCGCGCGCGCCACCCTGGCGCAGCTCTGGGTGACCCGGCCGGATCTGGCCGACGGTCGGCGGCTCGGCGCACTGGCCCGGGACCCCGTCACGGCGGTGCGCCGCCAGGCCGCCCGCGCCGCCGCCGCTGCCGGCCGCTACGACGTGATCGCGACGATGCTCGGCGATCCCGATGCCGACACCAGGCGCGGGATCGCATTGCTGCTCGTGGCGGCTCCCGGCGGAGAGGGGCTCGATGAGCTCGCCGCCGACGGCGACGCGCGGGTGCGGGCGGCCGTGGGGGTGGCACGCATCCTTCGCGGCGACGCCGACGCGCTCCCGGCCGACGTGACGCCGGCCGACGCGGCGGAAGCGGTCGTGGATGCGGGCACGCTCGCCGAGCTGCGCGAGGCGGCGCGAAGCGCTCCGGACGAGCGCCGGCGCCTCGCCGCCGGCCTCGCGCTGGCGCTGGTGCGCGATTCGGTGGCCACCGACGTCGTGCGGACCGATCCGGTGCCCTACGTGCGGGGGCGCGTGGCGGCGATGCTGGAGTGGGCCGGCGGCGCGTGAAGGACACGCTGATCCACCTGCTGGTGAGCGTCGGGCTGGTGGTCCAGCCCTTCTTCCTCGCGTATTTCCTGCTGTACAACACCTACACGCTGATCCTGGTCATGCTGTCCGCCGGCCAGGTGCGCCGGCGCGTCGCCGGGCACTTCGTCGAGGATCTCGATCTCATCGATTCGGGCGGCTACACCAAGCCGCTGACGATGGTCGTCCCGGCGTACAACGAGGAAGTGACGATCGTCGACAGCGTCATGAACCTCATCCACTGCGATTACCCGCGATTCGAGATCGTGGTCATCAACGACGGGTCGGACGACCGCACGCTCGAGCGCCTGAAGGACGCGCTGCGCCTCCGGCGGAGCGATCTGCCCTACCGCGAGGCGATCGGCACCGCGCCGGTACGGGCCCTCTACGAGGCGACGATCCCGCTGCCTCCCGCCGTCGCCCACGTCATCGTGATCGACAAGGAGAACGCGGGCAAGGCCGACGCGCTCAATGCGGGCATCAATGCGTCGACCGCGCCCTACTTCGTGTCGCTCGATGCCGATTCCATTCTCGACCAGCGCGCGCTGAAGGAGCTGATGCGCGTGATCCAGGAAGATCCGCGCGTCGTGGCGGTGGGCGGGCAGGTCGCGATCGCCAACGGCTGCGTGATCCGCAACAATCGCGTGGTGAGCGTGGGGCTGCCGGCCCACGACCTCGCACGCTTTCAGATGGTCGAATACCTCCGCTCCTTCACCACCGGCCGCACCGGCCTCGACCGGGTGGATTCCATCCTGATCCTGTCGGGCGTCTTCGCCGTGTTCGAGAAGGAAACGGTCATCCGGGCGGGGGGATACCTGACCCCGTTCGTGACCCACCGGATCACCCAGGAATACGTCGGCGCGCGCACCGGGACGGTGTGCGAGGACATGGAGCTGGTCGTCCGGCTGCACCGCTACGTGCGGGACAAGCAGCAGCACAAGCGCATCGCGTTCCTGCCCCATCCGGTGGCCTGGACCGAGGTGCCCGAGAGCTTCGAGTCGCTCAGAAAGCAGCGCGGCCGCTGGTATCGCGGACTCCGGGAGTCGCTGATGTATCATCGCGCGATGCTGTTCCGCCGGAAATACGGCCGCATCGGCTGGTTCGCGCTGCCGACCTTCTGGGTGTTCGAATACTACGGCCCGCTGGTCGAGCTGGCCGGGTACGCCTTCGTGCTGCTGTTCTGGCTGCTGGAGATCCTCACCGGCTACCGGTTCCTCAACTACGAATTCCTGTTCGCGTTCTTCCTGGCGTCCATGGGCTACGGCATCCTGGTCAACGTCTTCGCGGTGCTCGTCGGTGCCTGGCGATTCCGGATGGGTCTGGCTGACCGCCTGCAGCGCGGCCTCCTGCCCTTCGACCGCAAGCGCGACGTCATGCTGCTGCTCGCCTATGCGGTACTGGAAAACCTCGGCTTCCGCCAGCTGACCCTCTACTGGCGGCTCCGCGGACTGCTGGATGCATGGCGGGGCAAGACGGACTGGGAGAAATTCGCCCGGGTGGGCTTCCAGGTCAGCGGCAGGCGAGCGGCGCGCGCACCGGCCTAGCGGGCGGCGTCACCCGGCCGACGGCAGTGACGTCGGCGCGGCGGGCCGCTGCTGAAACGCCATCTCCCGCAGGCGGGCCACGCGCTCGCCGATCGGCGGGTGGGACGAGAACATCCCCGTCAGCCCCTCCGAGCGCCCGTCGAAGCGCTGGGCGGCGGGATCCACGATGCAGAGATGCGCCGTCCCCTTCGCGATGGAGGCCGTCGGAGCGGCGGCGGCATTCAGCTTCTCCAGCGCCGACGCGAGCGCGCCGGGATTCCGGGTGAACTGCGCGCTGGTCGCGTCCGCCAGGAATTCCCGCTTCCGGCTCACCGCCATCGCCAGAATGCGCGAGACGATCGGCGCGATCACCAGGGTGAGGAGCCAAAGGACGAGCACGATGAGGCCGAGGGCGCCGGCACCGCCCCGCTTGCCGCCTCCGCCCATTCGCCGCCCGACCCCGCCCATCGATCCGGCCCGCGCGCCGCCCCGCAGCATCCGGCCCATCCCATCCGACATCAGCGCGACCGCCCCGACGATGGAGGCGAGCAGCGTCATCAGGCGCACGTCGTAATTCTGGATATGCGCCATCTCGTGGGCGACGACCGCCTGCAGCTCGTCGCGGCTCAGCGTATCGAGCAGCCCCTGGGTGACCGCGAGGCTGGCGGTGGCGGGATCGCGGCCGGTGGCGAAGGCGTTGGGATCGTCGTCCGGCACCAGCCAGATCCGCGGGCGCTTGAGCCCGGACGCGATCGCCATTTCGTCCACCACGTTGAACAGCTGCTGCTGATCGGGTGTGAGCGGCTCGATCAGCTCCCACGCGCCGGTGGACCAGAGCACGCGATCGGCCCCGCGCACCCACGCGTAGAGGCAGGTGACTGCGGCGATCACGGTGGTGACAATTCCGATGAATGGAACGGTGTGGTGGTAGGCGCCGGGCGGCGCATCGGCGGTCAGGAGGCCGAAGGCGAGGTCACCGCCGAAGCCGACCCAGCCGAAGAAGAGGACGAAGCCGGCGATGAGCCACGCGGAGCGGCGGCGGTTGGCTTCCTGCTGGGCAAAGAGGTTGGCGTCGCTCATCGGCGCGCCGAGCGCGTCAGGGCGCGGGCGGCCGCGGTGACGACAGGTCCACCACCGGCACCGCGCGCTCCCCCGCGTCCTCGATCTCCCAGAGCTCGGCGGGCGCTGCCTTGGCGAGCCCGGCGACCAGCGTCGTGGGGAACTGCATCTGGCGGGTGTTGTACTGCGTCGCCGTGTCGTTGTACAGCTGGCGGGCGAAGCCGATCTTGTTCTCCGTGCTGGTCAACTCCTCCTGGAGCTGGGCCACGTTGCCGGTCGCCTTCAGCTGGGGATATGACTCGGTCAGCGCAAAGAGGCGCCCCAGCGCCTGCGAGAGCTCGCCTTCGGCCCGGGCCGTGTCCTGTACGCCGGCCGCGCCGACCGCGCGGTTCCGGGCCGAAATCACGGCTTCGAGCGTGCCGCGCTCGAAGTCCATCGCGCCCGTCACCGTATTGACCAGGTTGGGAATCAGGTCGTGCCGCCGCTTCAGCTGGACGTCGATCTGCTTCCAGGCGTTGTGGACCTGGTTCTTGAGCGAGATGAGCGCGTTGTAGGCGCTCATGATCCAGAAGCACACGGCGGCGACGATCACCAGCAGGACGATCAGGCCCATGGCAGTCCCTTCCCGGAAAACCGTGAGTGTCAGCCGTCGCCGGGCGCGCCGGGCATCATGGCGGCCAGCGCCCGGCGGACGGTCTCGGCGATCGCGTCGGCATCGGCGCCCATCCGCAGAATCGGGTGCTGCTCATCCATCAGCACTTCGACGCCCGCGGCGACCGGGATGCGGCGGCAGCGCGACGCGCTGGCCGCATCGGTCCGCTCCGGTGCGGTGAACCAGCCCTGCAGCGCCCGGCCCACCCGGCCGCGCCCGGTGCCCGGATCCTGCAACAGGCGGAGCCCGCTCGGCGGGACGAGCGAGGCCCCAAGCGCCAGCGCCACGCGCCGCTCGACGACGTCGCCGGTAAATCCCGCTGCCTCACGCGCGATGGTCTCCAGCGTCGCGCCCTCCATCTGGCGCAGCTTGACCGCGAGTACCTGCAGCAGGTGGCGATAGGAGTATACGGCCGCGGTCCCGCGGCCGTCCGGCGGACTCACCAGCCCCCGCATCACGTAAAAACGAATGGTTCGTTCGCTCGGCCGTGCGGCGGCGGCGGCGTTGATGGGGACCACCGCCGACGCCTCCAGGATGGCGCCGGCGACGGCGCTCAGATCCCGCAGCCCCCAGGGCGCCAGCGCCCGATACTCGCGTAACGTTCCCAGCGGATCGGTTGAAGGGGCGACGATCGGAGATCCCACGATCACTCCCGCCGGCGCCGCTTGACCGCGCCGGCCGCCGCGTCGGCAGCGGCGCGGGTGATGAGGGCGCTCACCGTTTCGTGCAGCGACTCCAGACTGAACGGCTTGCCCAGCAGCGGACACGACCGCAGGACCACCGGCCATGCCTCGCGCACGGCGAACGGGTCGCCGCTCATGAGGATGATCCGGCCGCTGAGATAGGGCCATCGATGCAGCATCGCCACGGCGAGGGCCTCGCCGGTGAGCTGCGGCATCCGGAGGTCGAGCAGCGCCGCGTCCACCTCGACCTCCTGGAGCACGGCGTAGGCCGAGTCCGCGTCGGCCGCGGTGTGAACTTCGTATCCCTCGACGCCCAGGGCGCGCTCGAGGGAACGGCGCATGGCCGGCTCGTCATCGACCACCAGGACACGCAAGGTCACGAGGCAACCGCCCGGGCATCGGCACCACCGGACGGAAAGAATCGCTCGGTCACGACGGCGACGGTCTCCGCGATCGACAGGGAGAGCCTGAGATCACCGGCGGTGCGTCCGAACACGCCCCGGAAATGCATCTGCAGCGTGCGTGCCCTGGCGAATCCGAGCTTCAACGCGACGTCCTCCACGGTGTAGCCCGGATCCAGCAGCAGATGATGAGCGTACAGCAGGCGCGCCATCAGCATCACGACGCCGGGGGACGGAAGCCCGAGCTTGGCGAACACGCGCTCGCAGCCGCGCCGCGTGAGCTGCGCGCGATAGGCGAGATGGGACACCGTCGGCGTCGAGGCGGGAGCGTGGAGGGTGCCTTCGAGCGCCTGCATCACGGTGTCCGGAAGCCCCGGCAATCGGGCGGACAGCGCCGAGATCACCCGTCGTGACGCCGACTGCTCCAGCTCGCCGCGGAGCGCCTCCCGGAGGCACTCGGGAGAGTCGTCCAGGCGGTGAAAGACCGCCCGCCGGATCCCGGCTCGGCCCAGCGTGAGCAGGGCGCCGGCCGTTTCGGGCACCAGCACCGTATAGACCAGGAGCGGCAGCGACGGAAAGAGCTGCCTGAGCCGCTCGATCTCGTGGGTCCGCGGCGAGCCCCCCAGCATGGGGTCTACCACGGCCATCACCACCGGCCGCACCCGAATCGCCTCAACGGCATCCGCCCAGCTTGCCGCACCCAGAAAGCGGTGCTGGTCCGAGCCGGCGGAGCGAAGCCGGGAGAGCCGTTCGGAAGGAACGGCCGCCACGATCAGTGGTTGTCGCACTTGGGGCCCTATTTGTCGCAAAAAAGGCCTAATAAAGCCGTGAGAAATCCGGGACATTGGTTCCCGGCAGCCCCCTGAACCAATTCAGCCCGAGGGATACAATGACTCACATGAAGAAGCTCGTCGTCCTGGCCGTCCTGCTGGTCGTTCCTGCGCTCGCCTCTGCCTGCGCCGATGTCACCGGCCCGCGGCCGTCCCTGGACACCACCTGCGAGACCCAGGGGCCCGTCAACCGCTGCCACTAGTAAGGGTGGCCGTCAGGCGCGGGCCAACTCCTTGTGCTGCAGGAGCCCCGCGCCGATTCCGGCCACCACCGCGTCGGCACCGAAGTCGCGCTCCAGGGCGGTCAGGCCCGCCGCGGAGGCGGGCATCACCGCCTTCTCGAGGCCGGCGAGGGCCTGGTCCACCTTGAAGTACCAGTCGTTCAGCCCGTGCGCTTCCGCCATCGTCCGGGCCTCTTCCCAGACGGTGCGCGCCCGTTCGACCTGTCCGAACTGCGCAAAGCCGGCCCCCGACTTGAATCGGTAATCTACCCCCATGCTGGGGGGCATGCGGTCGGCCAGCTTCCTGGCCTCCGCCCGGTGACGCTCGAAGGCCACGCGATTGCCGGCGGCGCCCTCAATCTGCATCAACTCGAGGCGCGCGTTGGTGGAGAGCTGGAAACGGGCTCCGCTGTCGACCACCATCTCGAAGGCGCAACGCGCGCCGTCGGCGGCGCCCAGTTGGGCCAGCATGATGCCGAGGTCGCCGAGCGCGGCCGCGCGCTGCACCGGATCGGTCGCGCGAAGGAACCATTGGTAGGTGGCCTGCAGCGACTCGATCCTGAGCCCCATGCGCGCGAGCACGGCACCCAGATCGCCGTAGGCCAGGCCGAGGATGTCCGACTGATCCGGGTTGCCGGCCGATGCGATCACCGCTTCGGCCAGCGCACGCGCCTGCGGGTAGTTGCCCTGGCCTCGGGCCACCGCACCCCGACCGAGCCGGGCGCGTGACGCGGAGTAGGTGTCCCCGGCTTCCAGCGCGGCTTCCTCCGCCAGCCGGTAGGCGTCGTTGGCGCGTTCCCACCGCGCCAGCAGGCGGTTGAGCCGGCCGACAACCAGCGACAGCGCCGCCAGTTCCCGCGGCGGCACCGCCCCGCCCCACACGCGTGCCGAGAGCGCCAGCACATCGAGCGCTTCGCTCCAGCGCCCTTCGTGTTCCAGGTAATAGGCGTAGGCGCTGAGGCTGAAGCGGACGACGGAGTTCCGGTAGGCTGGATCCCCGTTCACCGCATCGATGATGCCGCGCAGATGCGACACTTCGGAGGTATCGGCGAGATCGTTGACGAAGCGCCGGCACCCTTCGAGCTGCCACGCGAAGGCCTGCGCATCCTCGTCGGCGCCCGTGATTTCCAGCAGTCGGTCGATCAGGCGCGCCACGAGATAGCCGCCCAGCGCCTGCCGGGCTTCCGCGTCGTTGTCCAGTTCACGCTCGGCCCGGGCCCGATCCAGAAACGAATCGTGTGCCAGGACGTCGCCGGCCGCGGGGC
>JBBQFH010000012.1:0-79043 GCA_038321865.1 Gemmatimonadales bacterium | reverse complement strand
TTTTCTGGTCAAGCGCCCGGATACTGCTGGGCGGCGGCAATCCCTACCACGGATTTCCCACCCCGGTTCCCGACCCGCTCTACTATCCGCTGCCGACGGTGCTCGCCGCCGTGGCCGTGTCCTGGCTGCCGCTGGCGGTGGCCGCGGGCATGGCGGTGGGTATTTCGGCGGCGGTCCTCGCCTGGGTGCTGCCGTCGTGGCGCTGGGGAATCTTCGCCAGCGCGGCGTTCGTGATGGCGGCAAGCCAGGGACAGTGGTCGCCGCTCATCGTGGTGGGCGCGCTGGTGCCCGCGGCGGGGTTCCTCGCGGTGCTCAAGCCCAACCTCGGTTTGGCGGCCTTTGCCTACCGCCCGACACGCCTCGGCATCGCGCTGGCGGGCATCGCGCTGGTGGTTTCGCTCGCGGCACTGCCGAGCTGGCCGTTCGACTGGATCCGAAACCTCCGGACGCTCGAGGGACATCCACCGCCGCTCTTTACGTTGGGCGGGTCGTTCATCTGGCTGGCGCTGCTGCGCTGGCGGCGGCCCGAGGCGCGGCTGCTGCTGGCGATGGCGGCGGTGCCGCAGCTCCTCTTCTTCGCCGACCAGCTGCCGCTCTGGCTGATCCCGCGGACGCGGCAGCAGACGACGGCGCTGTCGGGGATGAGTCTTGTTGGATATGGGGCGTTCTATCAGTCGCTAAGCCAGGGGATGCGCTACGTGCCCGCGGCCGCGCCGTTCGTGCTGGGGTTCATCTATCTCCCGGCGCTGGTGCTGGTGTTCTGGCAGGGAAGGGAGCAGGAGCGAGGAGATGGTTGACGACGAGGCCGCGGGGCGACTCGTCGGTGCCGGGCGTTCGGCTGGCGCGCTCATCGCGGGCGGAGTTGCCTGCATTGCGTTCGCCTTCGTGCTCGCCTTGCGCACCCCGATGCCCAGTGACACGGCGTGGCTGCTGTGGGTCGCGCACCGGTCACTGCAGGGCGCCGTCGTCTACCGGGACATCGTGCAGGTGAATCCCCCGCTCTCGCACTGGCTGCATCTCCCGCCGGTGATGTTGTCGGAACTCACCGGCTGGCCGGTCAAGCCAATTTTCGTCGCGATGGTGCTGGTCTCGTCGACCGCATGCGTCGCGCTCGCCGCGGTGATCTGGCGCTCCTGGGAGGATCCGCCCACTCCGGCCGTCGGTGTCGGCGTGGCGGCTGGTGTCGTCGCGGTTGCGCTGGCCGGCCCATTCTTCGGGCAGCGCGAGCAGTTCATTCTCGCCGCGGCGGTACCGTGGTTGGCGTTGCTCGCCGTCCGCCAGGGAGGGTTCGAGGTGCCGCTTTTGCCTGCTTTGCTGGCCGGAGCGGTGCTCGCATTCGGCATCGCATTGAAGCCGTTCTACATCGGCTGGTGGGCCGGATCCGCCGCGCTGTGGCGCTGGGGACCGCGCGAGCAGGGGCGTCCTCTGAGGCCGTTCTGGCGTTGGCCCGAGTTCTGGGTCGTCCCGGCGCTGGGAATTCTTTATCTGGTGCTGGTGCAACAGACCGCGTATCCCGCCTTCCTTCGCGGCTGGTCGGATCTCTACTGGCGCTACTTTCACCGTTCATGGTGGTTCGTGATGGCGGGCAACCCCTTTGCCCTGCTGCCGCTCGGCGGACTGCTGCTGACGATTCGCGCGGCGTGGCGCTCGGCGCTCGGGGCGGTGCTCTGGGTGGGGACCGCGTCGGCGTGGGTCGGCGCCGTCGGGCAGGGTAAGGCGTTTCCCTACCATTACTGGCCCGCCGTCGCCCTGGCCGTGCTGCTTCTCACCCATGCCGGGCGGGCGACACGGCGCGCACTGGTGATGCCGGTGGCGGCGTCCTGGCTCGCGTACCTGGCGTTCATGCTGGTCGATGGCGGTAGCGCACACTGGCGCAACGCCGACGCGCTCGGGCGCGCCGCCGGCAGCGGGAGCGTGCTCACGCTCAGCAGTACGGCGGACGATGCCTGGCTGCTCACCAGCGAGCGCGGGCGTCCCTGGCTCTCACCGCAGTATGATCTCTGGTGGCTTGCGGTGAGCGGCGGAGCCGAGCGGGTACGGGGAGTACCGGACTGGGCGGCCCGCGATTCGGTGCTGCGGGCCAGTCTGCTCCCGGCGAAAGAGCCGGACGTCCTCCTGCTGAGCGTGTCGGGCGTCGACATCTCGTCCTATCTGGCGCGGTCGGCCGAATGGCGCCGTCTGCTGTCCGCCTACCGCCCCGGTGAAGTCGTGGCCGGATACCGCGTCTGGAGACGGAAGGGAGCCGTGTGATCGCAGCCGCCTTCGCGCTGACACTCTTCGTGAGCGCGTTTCTCCTCTTTCTCATCCAGCCGATGTTCACCAAGATGGTGCTGCCGCTCATGGGCGGCGGCGCCTTCGTGTGGAACACGTGCATCGTCTTCTTCCAGATCACCCTGCTCGGGGGTTACCTCTACTCCCACCTTGCCTCCACGCGCCTCGGCGTGCGGCGGCATGCCTGGACTCACGTGGGACTGCTGGCGCTGACGGCGCTGGCGCTTCCGATCCGGCTCCGCGCCGGATCGCTGCCGCCGGGAGCGGAGCCGGTGGGCTGGCTGTTGCTCCTGCTCACGGTATCGATCGCGCTGCCGTTTTTCTTTCTCTCGACCACCGGCCCGCTGCTGCAGCGCTGGTTCGCGGAGACGGGACGGCCGGGCTCGGCCGATCCGTACTTTCTCTACTCCGCCAGCAACGCGGGCAGCCTGCTCGCGCTGCTGAGCTATCCGTTCGTCTTCGAGCCATGGCTCCGGCTGGTGGACCAGCGCGCGCTGTGGAGCGTCGGATACGGCGTGCTCATCGTGCTGATCGCCGGATGTGCGTGGCTGATGACGCGCAGTGCGCCGGTGGCGCTCCAGCCCACCGCCCGCGCGGCCGATCGTCCGGCCCGGCGCACCGTGCTCCGCTGGATCGCGCTCGCCGCCGTGCCCTCGGGGATGATGCTGGCGCTGACCACCTATCTCACGACCGACATCGCACCGGTGCCGCTCCTCTGGATCATCCCGCTGGCGCTCTACCTCCTCAGCTTCGTGCTCGTCTTCTCCCGGCGCCGGTGGCCCAGCCATACGTTCTGGCTGCGGATCCAGGTGCCGATGCTCATCCTCGCGGCGGCGCTGGTCTTCTGGGGCAAGACCTCGGCGACGCCGCAGTTCATGGCGATCCACCTGCTGGGGCTGCTGGTGACGGCGATGGTCTGCCACGGAGAGCTCGCCCGGCTCAGGCCCGCGGCCTCGAACCTCACCGCGTTCTACCTCTGGATGTCAGTGGGCGGCGTGGTCGGCGGCGTGTTCAGCGCGATCGTCGCGCCGCTGGTCTTCAGGTCGATCGCGGAGTACGGCTGGCTCCTGGTCGCGGCCTGCATGCTCAGGCCACCTGCGCCGGCGACGTCCGAGCGTCGCGTGACGGTGGTGGATATGCTGCTGCTCGCGTCGCTCGTCATCCTGCTGCTCACCGCGACGCTTCGCGCGGCCTCCACCGGTTCATTTCGCCAGACGGAGCTCAGCGCCGCACTGCCCTCGCTCATCGCGACGGCGCTCGTTGCGATCATGCTCTTCGCGAGCCGCCGGCGTCCGCGCCATCTGGCCGTCGGCGTGGCGTTGCTCCTGATCGCGGGACCCCTGGTGTCCAGCTGGTTTGGCAACACCGTGTACGCCGTCCGAAATTTCTACGGGGCGCGGCGGGTGCGGGATGACGGTGTGACCCTGACGCTGATGCACGGTGGGACGACGCACGGCAGCCAGTTCAAGGATCCGGCCCGGCGCGCAGAGCCGCTCACCTACTACCACTGGTTGGGACCGGTGGCCGATATCTTCCGGGCACTGCCGCCGCCACCAGTTCCGGTTCGCGTCGCAGTCGTGGGCCTCGGCACCGGCGCGCTCTCCGCCTACGGCAGGCCCGGCGACCAGTTCGACTTCTACGAGATCGATCCCGAGATGGTACGACTGGCGAGAGACGGGCGGTGGTTCACCTACCTGGCGATTTCGCCGGCGCGGGTCAGCGTCATCCTGGGCGACGGCCGCATCCGGCTGGCCGAAGCGGCCGACGGCACCTACGACCTCATCGTCCTGGACGCCTTCAACTCCGATGCCGTGCCGGTGCACCTGATGACGCGGGAGGCGGTGCAGCTGTACCTCCGAAAGCTTCGACCGGGTGGCATTCTCGCCCTGCACATCAGCAACCGCTATCTCGATCTGCGCCCGGTGGTGGCGGCGGTGGCCGCCGACCTCGGGGTCGCGGCCCGCATACGCATCCGCGCCCCACGCCGGACGGATGAAGCAAGCGCCGAGGGGCTGACCGGGTCGATATGGGCGGTGCTGGCGCCGGATTCGACGGGGCTGGGGCCGTTGCGCGGCTGGAGCCGGCCGGCGGTGAACCCCCGGGTACGGGCCTGGACCGACGATTACTCGAACCTGTTCGCCGTGTTCAAGCGGTAGCCCGGGGTGCGGCGCCGTTTTTGCAACGGTTTCCCCGGCCGGCGGTCAGCCGGGGACCCACCCAAACCAAACCGCATTCGATTCGAGGCCGCTCGAGACATGTCGATTCCCGTGGCGCACCTGGCGGGGCCAGAGTCGGAGGGACCTGACGCGTTGGACCGCAGCGTGGTGCGGGATCGCCGCCACGCGGTGGTGCAGACACACGCCGGCGCGGCACGCTTCACGGTGGAAGGGGTCACGGCCTGGCTCCTCGGGTTCTACCTCGTGGCCGGCGCGGTGGTGTATGCCTGGCTGGGCGACGGCTCCTACGTCGAGCGCCTGCTCGAGCCCCGGCTCTGGCAGGTGCTTCTCTACATGGCGCCACTCGGCGTCGCGGCAGTTCTGGTCTACCATCGGCTGACCGTTCGCGCCGCGCGCGGGGGGCGTGTCGTCGGTGCCCGGGCGGGCTGGACGGCCGCCTGGCAGGCGGCCCGGCGTGGACCATTCACCTCGGCCCGGCTTCGCTTCGCCACCGCCGTCATCTTCGGCGCGCCGCTCTTCTTCAACGCCTTCGCGGCCTGGAAGTCCGCAATCCCGGCGGTGCATCCGTTCGCGCATGACGTACTCTTCGCACATCTGGACGCGCTGATTCACGGCGGCCCGCCGCACCGCCTGCTGGCGTGGCTGCCGCTGGTGCCGATCGACATCATCTACTTCTTCGTCTGGGGCCAGATGCTCCTGCTCGCGCTGGTGGTGATGGCGTGGCTGGGCGAGGCGCGGGTGCTGCTGGCGTTCCTGCTCACGTGGATCCTCCTGGGCACGCTGGTCGCGCTGATCGGCTCCTCCGCCGGCCCGGCCTATTATCAGGCGTTGACGGGGCACGACACATATGCGCGGCTCATCGCACACCTGGCGACCGCGAGATCGGGCGAGCCATTGATCGCGTTCGACGTGCAGCGCAACCTCTGGAACGTGTACAGCAGTCACGCCATCGTCGCGGCGGGGGGAATCTCCGCCTTTCCGTCCATGCACGTCGCCGTGCCCTCGCTGCTCGCGTTCTTATCGTGGAAGCGCTCGCGGCCGCTGTCGGTTCTCCTGGGCGCCTTCACGGTCGTCATCCTGGTCTCCTCGGTCGCGCTGGGGTGGCACTACGCGGTTGACGGTTACGCCAGCATTCTCGCCAGCGGCCTGATCTGGCTGCTCGTCGCGAAGCTTCCGATCCGCACCGGCCTCGATCGGGCCGGCGACCGCATGGGCGGGATCCAGGGGGCCGTCTGACCGAGCCGGGGCGGCGCGAGGTCCGCCGAGGCCTGCTGCCGGGACTCTGCTCGCTCCTCATCGTCGTCGCGGCCTTCGCGGCGCAGATGCGGCTGCCGCTCAACGCCGACGCCCAGTGGATCCTCAACGTTGCCGAGCGAGTGCTGAACGGCCAGCGTCTCTACCGGGACATTTTGGAGATCAATCCGCCCCTCGTCATCTGGCTCCAGCTTCCCATCGTCTGGATTGCACGTGCGGCCGGCGTTGCAGCCTCGACGGTTTTTCGCGCCGCCATCGTACTGGTCGCCCTCGGGGTAACGACGGCGGCGTTCGCGCTGTTCGTGCGGACGGCCGAGGGGACGCGCCTGCCCGGGCGTCGCTGGGCGGCAGCGCTCGTGCTGCTCGTGCTGCTCATCCTGCCTGGAGGTGCCTTCGGCCAGCGGGAGCAGCTCATCGCGATGCTGCTGCTCCCGCTGGGCCTGCTGGCGGCTGTCCGTGCGGAACAGCGGGCGGTCGGGCTCCCGCTCGCGCTCGGCACCGGCATCGCGGCGGGCATCGCGATCGCGCTGAAGCCCTACTTCATCATTGTCTGGCTCCTGCTCCTGGTGCATCGCGTGCTCTCGGGTCGGACCGACCGCTTCAGGATCCGACCGGAAGACATCGCGGTCGTCGGCACCGGCGTGGTCTACGTCGCTTCCGTCCTGCTCTTCGCGCCCGGGTTTATTAGCCTGGCCCGGACTTACGCGGCCACCTACGCGGCGTACACGACGATGTCGCGCTCGCGCATCCTGCTGGAGACGGCAGCGATCATCTGGTTCGTGATCGCGGTAGTCGCCTGGCGGGTGCGGAAGAGCCGGCCGGGTGATGCGCTGGGTGCACTCCTGGCGCTGGCAGCCGTCGGAGCCATCGCCGCCGCCGTCTGGCAGGGGAAGGGATGGACGTATCACTTCCTGCCGGCGGTGTGTTTCTCGGTTCTGCTCGGCGCCGTGGCGCTGACTGCGGCGCCGGGCCCAGCCCAGACTCGAATGCAGTCGCTGTCCCGCTCCGGCGCGGCGGCGATTCTGGTTGTGAGCTGGGTCCCACTGGTGATCTCGGTTGCGGGACAGCTCCGCCACGTCCGGCAGGGCAGCGATGCGCAGGCGGAAGTCGAGGCACGTGCGCTCCAGGAAGCGGTCTACAGCGAGCGCGGAGCCGAGTCGATTCTGGTGCTCTCGTCGGACATGACGGGCACGCTGCCCTGGATCGGCGAGGCACGGCTGGTCAGCCGGAACAGCTGGTCTTGCCTCTGGGTGCCGGCGGTAGTGTATCACACGCGGTGGAACGGAAACCCGCAGGTCACTATTCGCCAGCCGGCGCAAAGGCCGAAGGCCGAAGCGGCGGCGTACGCGTCGGTCGTGAGGGACTTCACCGTGCATCCGCCCGATCTCCTGGTGGTCGAGTCCCGAGCAAAGAACGAGCGGTTTACCGGCTACCCCGGAGGCTTCGATCACCTCGCCTACTATGGCGCCGAGCCGCGCTTCGCCGCCTGCCTCAGGCAGTACCATCTTGATGCGGAGCCGGCTGGATTTCTGGTCTATCGCCGGACACCGGCGGACGCACGCGCGGAGAGGTGTACGTGACGGGTGATCCCGTGGTCGTGGAGGACCCGACTGCCCTCGGCCTGCCTGGACGCGGAGCCGGACGCCATCACTGGTCCGACTGGGTGGGGTTCATCGTCTATGCGACGGCGGTGGTGTGGGGCGCGTCGAAAGGATCGGGCGTCAACGTCTACGGGATACCGATCCTGTTGCTGCAGTTCCTCTATTCCGTCGGCTATTTGCTTCGCGGCCCTGCGCGGCGAACGCTGCCGGGCCTCGGGCCCCGGCTGATCGCGTACGGGACGGCGTACATCATGCCGGCGTTCCTGCTCGCGGCGGGCCGCTGGGCGCCTCAGCTGACGACGCCGGTCGCGAATCCGGTGCTGCGCAGCGCCGGCTGGATTCTCGGGAGCGCGTCGCTGATCTTCGCCGTCCGGCCGCTCTGGTATCTGCGGAAATCCTTCAGCATCGAGCCGGTCGCGCGCGTGCTCGTGACGACGGGCCCCTATGCCTTCGCCCGGCACCCGATCTACACGACCTACCTGTTCGCCTATCTCGGGCTCTGGATTTCGACGCCTCGTCCGGCGATCACCATCCTGCTGATCGTCTGGTTTTTCCTGCTTCGCGCCCGGATCCGGCTCGAGGAGGAGGTATTGGAGGCGGCCTATCCCGAGTACGCCGGTTACCGGGCGCGAGTGGGCATGTTCTGGCCGCGGATCGGAGGCCGAGCCGCCATCGTGCGCTGACGGCGACGGCGATGGATCCGCCACAGTTCCATCGGCGCCCGCACGAAGTCCATCAGCGACAGCCTCGAGTCGGTTCGATCGGCCCACTGGGCGAGCGGAAACTCGCGGACCAGGGCGTCGGCGGGCGTGTCCCTTCCCAGCCGGTCCAGTACGCGTGCCAGCAGCTCCACGTCGAAGATCCAGCGGCTGCCGAACGGCTCCTCAAGGCACTCCTTCAGGGCCGGATCAACGCGAAACAGCTTGGCGCCGCACTGCGTATCGTAGACCGCAACCCCCAGCACCAGCGACACCGCCGTTGCGAAGATACGACCGAGGTAGTGGCGGCCGGATCGGCGGTCGATCAGACGTCCCATCAGTCGGACGCGCGAGCCCATCACCAGGACGGTCGCCGGCCAGCGGCGGAGCTCGTCGCGCAGCTCGAGTGATGCCGGGAGCGGCGTCGCGAGATCGGCATCCCAGTATCCGACGAATTCCGGCTCCAGCGCAAGCGCGGCAAGCATGCCCTGCCGCACCGCTTCGGCCTTTCCGCCATTCGCGCCGAGCGACAGGACCGTGACGCGATCATGGGTTGACGCAAGGTCGCGCAGGAGCGATCCGGTCCCGTCGGTGGATCCATCGTCCACGAAGACAAACCCGGCGTCCGGTGCGGCCGCGAGAAACGCGACGAAGGCAGCGGCATCGAGCCGCCGTTCCTCGTTATATGCGGGCACTACGAGCAGCAGGGCCGCCTTCATGCGGCGTGCCCCGGCCATGGATCGTGGGGGTCAGCGGCATACCTCGCGGGCTTGCCCTGCTTCCAGACCGTTCCGGCCTGCCGCTCCAGGACGGCGAGCAGGCTGCTGCCGCGATGGAACGGGGCGGTGCCGGTGTCCACTGCGCGCACCAGCGGTGTGGCCTCGGCGGCGAAAACGCGTCGAAGTGGCCCGTTGACGCCCAGAGGCGGAATGCCCAGATCCGATGTCACGGCGCGCCCACGGCGACGCAGGCGGTTGCGGGCGGCCCGGACGGCGCGGATGGGCCAGTACAAGGTGGAGCAGAACGGGGATATGAGCCGTGCCCGGACAGGCTGGTTCTGCCAGATCGCAGCCAGCCGGTCGGCGTCGTATCGGCGGTAGTGCTGGAAGGCGATGTCGTGGCCGCTCCACAGGCGCATGTCGGCCGGCACCGTGATCAGCACCTGGCTTCCGGCCGGAAGCGGCTGGAGTATCGACGCGAGGAGCGCGAAGTCGTCCGCGACGTGCTCCAGCACGTCCATGAGGAGGACGCAGGCTCCCGACGGGTCGATCGCGGCGAGCGCGCTTTCCGCAGTGCCCTCGATGAAGCGTGTGGCGGGAAATCGGGCGCGGGCGTGCCGGATCGCCTCAGCGGAGGTGTCGACACCGATTGCGGTGTAGGCGCCGGCGAGCGCCGCGATATTTGCCCCGGTCCCGCATCCGACATCGACGACCGTACCGTGCGGCGCGGCCACGCGCTCCACCAGCCGGCGCATGATGGCTCGCCTTCCGGCAAACCACCAGTGCCGTTCCTCAACGCGGGCGTGGAGTTCGAACAGGTCGGGTCCCATTCCGGCTAGCTGATCCTCATATCATGCCCCGCATTCGGCAACGGAGACGCTGAACGCGGACAACCCAAATGGAAATGATCCGCCAAGGCCGGCAAGCAGGGCACCTTCGGATGCGAAGACGGATCGGAGTGCGCGGTTCAGAGGCCCGACCGGCATTGAGAGCATATCCGTCGCGGGGCGAAGCGCGGCCAGGCCGCGCTGGAGGACCGCGAAGGGGAACAGCAAGGCATTGAAGTACCCGATCTGCAGGGGACGCAGGCCGGCGGCGGCGTGCGCCAATCTGAGCCGCCGCACGGTGTATCGCCGGCGGTGATGGTTCAGGACGTCGTGCTCGGACCAGAGCCATTGGTAGGCGGGGACGGTCACGATAACGTGCCCGCCGGGCCGAAGCGCGGTGCGCGCGGTGCGCAGCGCGGCGACATCATCATCGAGATGCTCGATCACGTCGAGCAGAGTGACCGCATCGACCGGGAGCGCGCCCCAGCTGGCGGCGTCCGCTGCTCCGCCCTCATGCAGCGAGCGGAGTCCCCGGCGCCGGCAGGCCGCAAGCGCCGAAGGGGCGGGGTCCACTCCGCGTACGTCATAGCGCGACTGAAGGTCGGCGATGAACCCGCCGGTGCCGCACCCGACGTCGACGATGGACGAGCCGGCGGGAACCCACCGGGCGATCAGCCGGCCGATAATGGCTCGGCGCGCCGTGAACCACCAGTGGCGATCCTCGAGTTCCGCGAACGCCTGATACAGCTTTTCGTCCATGTCAGCTGGCGGCTTGCGGGCGCTGAAGTGCTTTTGGAACGGGGGCGCATCTGGCCCGATTGAATGCCACGGCTGGGGCCGAAGAGGCAGGCACCGCGTCCGTGCGCACCAGGACCACCGCCGTCGAATCGCAGTACCAGTAGCGCCACCCGCCGTCATGCATGATCTCACTGGCGACGGGAGCTTTCGGGCTCACGATCAGGATGGAAAATCCCCAACGCTCAACCAGCTGGTGCCAGCCAGGAAGATTGTCGTGAATGACCCCGTACTCCCGCATCAGCGCGCCGCCATAGAAATCGGTGTTGCCGTCAATGAAGACCTTCTGTTCCGGCCATGCGTACAGCAGATATCCCCCCCATGCAAAATCGGAGAAGATGCGCCCGGTCAGCCCGGCGGCTCGCGCCTGGTCCACGGCCGCCATGGGAAATTCCCTGGCGCTGAATCGATTCTCGAGCAGCTGCCGGCCACCGATACGTCCGTGAGCGATGGAGAGCACGGCCGCCAGCGCACAAGCCGCCAGAACCCAGATGGACGTCGCCGCGCCGCGGGAGGCTGCCTCGAAGGCGAGACGGGTACGTCGCAACAATCCAAGCCCGCGCCAGTCGACATCGAGCTGGACGGCGAGCAGCGGTAATGCCGTGAGCCCGAACAGCGTCGCATTCCGCTGGTGAACCAGGGCGAAGTACATGCCCGCAATGAGGAAGCCGATGCTCGTGAACGACGGCCGGCGGCGACTGACGATGGCGGCCGACACCGCCGCGAGCATGACGACGAGAAACAGTTTCGTCCCGGGATCGTGGAAATTCGGTGAGAGGAACTCGTTGGTGTGATCGATGATGTAGCGGTCCCCGAACATCGCCAGGATATGACGGTAGACGGCGATCGGACGCGGTTGAATCAGCGTGGAGGCAGCTGAGATGGCCAGCGCGGCGCCAAAGAACCTGACATCCTGCCAGGCCGCGCGGCTCCGGCTGAACACCGCTTCGCACCCCGCGCCAATCAGAAAGATCCCGATCACGATCAGGCCATAAGTGAAGCCACCGTGGAAATTCGCCCAGATGGCGAAGAGCGGCGCAAACGCCCACAGGCGGCGCTTCCCCAGTGGAGAGAGCAGCTCCAGCAGCAGCAGCACCGCGACCATGGTGACCAGGTGTGGCCGGGCCGCCCAGTGTCCCATGCCACTGATCATGGCTGCGCCCGTCACCAGTGCGGCAAGCAGCGGTTCGACGCCGCGCCGGAGCATGTAGCGCGCGACGAGGGCGTAGGTCGTCGCGATGAGGATGCCTGCCAGGACCGTCACGGCCGCGAGGCCGCCCGCACGATTGACGAGCGTGTACAAAA
Organism: Gemmatimonadales bacterium; assembly: GCA_038321865.1. Lineage (GTDB taxonomy): Bacteria > Gemmatimonadota > Gemmatimonadetes > Gemmatimonadales > GWC2-71-9 > JAICUF01. The sequence continues at coordinate 67,396 of JBBQFH010000012.1, read as the reverse complement.
TCTGGCTGCCGTACTCGAATCCGACGAACGGCTGCCCGGGCCTGGTAAACGAGAACGGGTCGAACCGGATCAGGGCATGCTGCTGGAGCATGTACTCGCCGTGGCGGAGATGGCGCGCGAGATCGCCATCGCTGTTGAGTAGCGGTTCCTGAAACCCGAAGATCACGAAGGCGAGAATCCCGACGAACACCGTCGCCGGGATGCTGGGCAGGAAGTGCCGATCGGGAAAAGTCGGCGGCTCAATCGTCATGCGACGATGCCTTGTCCGGTCCTGCCGAATCCCGGCGGACGACGTACAGCGGTCGCCGCTTCACCTCGTCGTAGATGCGACTCAGATACTCCCCGATGATGCCGATCGTCAGCAGCTGGACCCCGCCGAGAAACAACATGATGATGACGGTGGAGGCCCAGCCCTTCACGAATGCCTCGTGGCCGCGGATCCGCTGAATCAGGTAGAACACCGCCAGCAGAAAACTCGAGAGCGAGACCAGGAATCCGAAATACGTCGCGACCCTGAGGGGGGCCTTGGAAAGCGAGATGATGCCGTTGAGCGCCAGTCCGAGCGACCGGCGGAAGGTGTATTTCACCTCGCCGGCGTGGCGGGCAGGGCGGACGAATTCCACCGCGGTCTGCCGGAATCCGACCCAGGCGCGGAGTCCCCGGAGGTAGCGATTCCGCTCCGGCATCGCGTTGAGCAGGTCCACCACCTGCCGGTCCATCAGGCAGAAATCGCCGGTGTCGGCCGGCAGGTCGAGGCCCACCAGCCGCCTGAGGAGCCGGTAATAGGTCCAGGCCAAGAGCCGCTTGGCCACTCCTTCGCGCTCTCGGCTCGACCGGCGGGCGTACACTACCTCGAACCCCTCGCGCCAGCGCGCGATCAGCTGTGGCACCAGCTCCGGGGGGTCCTGAAGATCGGCGTCCATGATGACCACCGCCCGGCCGCGGCTGTAGCGCAGGCCGGCCGAGACGGCTGCCTGATGGCCGAAGTTGCGGGACAGATGGATGGCCCGGAAGCGCGGGTCCGCGGCGGCGAGCGCGTCCATCAAGGTGGCCGTGGCGTCCCGGCTGCCGTCGTCAACCAGCACCGCCTCGCCCGGATACTGATCGAGCAGGTCGGCGAGACGGCGACCCAGCTCCGGCAGGTTCTCTTCTTCATTAAAGAGCGGCACGACGAGTGACAACTCGGGCGCCTGGCCGGGTGCTGGGGCAGCGGTCATGAGTCGTCAGGTCTCTTGTGCAGGGAATGAATCGGTGGCACACAGTACCGGGTTGTCGCGCGCCGAGCAAGCGAAAGGCATGCCGGTGATGCGGGTCACGTTTTATGTGGGACCGGAGCCACACCCGGGCGCGCCCGCCGCAATGGACTGGCACATTCTGGTTTCCGGTGATATCCTCGGCCATCCCCTTGAGCTGCCGCACAGCACCGCAGGCCCGCAGTCCTAACTGCCGAAATGCGAAGCGCATGCGACATCAAAGCAGGAGTTGCCCGGCCTCGGCACCGCGCCCGGCCGGGTGAACCCGCAATCTGGCGCGACTCATGCTTGTGGGTCGCCGGGATGGCGCGTTGCATTGATGCACGCAAGCCACCAACTGTAGGCGCAAACTCTCGTTCGATTGCCGTTATATCAGATTGCCATCTTGACTCGCGGCGCCAAGTGCAGAATCCTGCATTGTCCGGCTGGGCCGCGCGTCGCAGGGGTTGCGCCACGAGGCGCATCGAGGCCGCAGCCGGGGCAGGGTGACCCGGTTGCTTGCACTTCCGTTCACCCGTTCCATCACATCACAGGGAGACACGTACCATGCGCAACCTCGCTACGCAGCTCTGGAAGGACGAGTCCGGTCAGGGTCTGGCCGAATACGCCCTTCTCCTCGGCCTGATCGTGATCGGCGTCGTCGCCATCATCGCGGGCATGGGCACGCACATCAAGAACATCTTCACCAAGACCAACACCGCGCTGACCACGGCCGACTGAGCTCGACCGCTTCAGTCGTGGTGGCCGGGTTGGGCGACGCCGCGCTGGTCCTCGTGGTCTGCGCGGCGGCGTGGTCCGACGCTCGCACGCGTCGGATTCCCAACCGGCTGACAGTGGCAGGGTTGCTCGTGGCGCTCTCTCTGCGCGTCCTGCTGGGGCCCATACCGCTCTGGCAGGGCGTGCTGGGGGCGACACTTGCCCTGGCAATTTCCGTAGTTCTCTTCGCCCTCGGCATTCTGGGGGGCGGAGACGCCAAGCTGCTGACCGCCGTCGGGGCGTTTCTGGGCCCTGTCGCTTTCGTCGGGGCATTGGCGGTAAGTTGCGTGGCCGGCGCCGTGATGGCCGTGGTCGAGGCTGCGCGCCGTGGGGCGCTATTGCTGTTGTTCGTCCAATTGCTCGACATCGTGTCCTTCTGGCGCACTCGCGGCCAGGGTGGCGACGCCAGGCGGGTCTCGACGCCCGGCGCAATGACGGTCCCGTTCGGCGTGGCGATCGCCATCGGCGCGATCACCTGGCGGTTCGCGGGTTCGGAGATCATGGGGGCACTGCATATATGAAAGCGATCAGGGCGCTGACCCGAAGCCTTGCGGGCGACGAATCCGGCCAGGCGCTGGCCGAGTTCGCGCTCATCATGCCGCTGCTCTTCCTGCTCATTGCCGGCATCATCGGCTTCGGCCGTGCCTGGAACATCCAGCAGGTGGTGGTGGATGCCGCCCGCGAGGGCGCCCGTGTCGCCGTGGTCCAGAATCCGGCGACCTCCGATTCGACCACGGGCGTCGGGGTCGTGAAGCATACGATCAACCTCCGCCTCAAGGCGGCGATTCTGGACACCACCAAGGCCACGATCACGATTACCGGCAACTGGCGGAAGACCAACGATCCGCTAGTGGTGACCGTCAACATGCCATATTCGCTGCCCCTGCTCAGCGTGCTGATGAACTGGGCCACGGGCACGCCGAACTTCCAGATTCATTCCACCACCACGATGCGGAACGAGTGATTCGGTATGCGTAAGATGCGCCTCTGGATCATCCTCGTTCTTGCCCTGGCCTCCGGCGGCCTCGCGGCCATGCTGGCGCTGCAGTACCTGCGGCAGCAGGCGTCGCCGCTGGCCCGGCGCGACGCGCCGGCCGGCAAGGTGGTACTGGCGGCGCACAATCTGTCGGTCGGCTCGACCCTCAAGGCGGGAGATCTGAAGCTCATCGACTGGCCGGGCGGCGCCATGCCGCTGGGCTTCATCGCCACCGCCCAGGAGGCGCTGGGGCGCGGCGTGATCACGCCGATCGCGGAGAACGAGCCGCTGCTCGCCGCCAAGCTCTCGACCAAGGACGCCGGCGGCGGGCTTCAGGTCACCATCAGGGACGGCATGCGGGCGATGAGCGTTCGGGTGGACGAGGTGATGGGCGTCTCCGGATTCGTGCTGCCGGGCACCCGAGTCGACGTGCTGATCACGCTCGACCCCAATCCGCAGCTGAATCGCCCGGAGGCGATTGCTCGGACCATTCTCCAGAACGTGCAGGTCCTCGCCTCGGGCCAGGTCAGCCAGCCCGACCAGGACGGCAAGCCGATCAAGGTGTCGGTGGTGACGCTGCTGGTTTCCCCCGACCAGGCCGAGCTGCTCGCGCTCGCGGCCCAGCAGGGCCGGGTGTCACTGTCGCTCCGGAACACGCTCGACACGCTGGCCACCAAGACGCTGGGCGCCAACGTGCGCGAGCTGAGCGGGATCGCGCCCGCGGCCGCCGCGTCGTCGCTGCCCCGCCAGGTGGTGCGCGCCCGCGTCCAGGCCGAAGCGCCGCGCGATCCCGGCGTCATCGTCGAAGGTTACAAAGGTGGTGAGCGCACGCTCACGACCTTCAAGCACCCCTGAACCGCCCTCCAAGGACCATCGTGCCGATTCTTCGTCGAATCCTCCTGCTCCTGGTTCCGCTCGCGCTGGCCGCGCCCGCCCAGGCACAGCGCGTGGTACGCGACGCCCAGCAGGTTCTGGTCGTTTCCAAGGGCGCTTCGGTGCTCGTCGTCAACCCGGCGCCGATCGCGCGATGGTCGATCGGCGACAACACGGTGGCCGAAGCGGTCAACGTCTCGACGACCGAGATCGTGATCAACGGCAAGGCGCTGGGAACGACCAGCCTCTTCGTATGGGACCGGGACGGCAACGTACGGCTGTTTGCGGTGGACGTTACGGCGGATGCGGCGGGCATGCAGCGCTACCTCAAACAGACGCTGCAGGACGAGAACATCGAGGTGTCGGCCAGCGGCAACACGGTGACGCTGTCGGGCCAGGTCCGGGACGCCAGCGTCGCGGCGCGGGCGATCGAGATCGCCAAGGGCTCCGGCGCGACGGTGATCGACAACCTCACCACGCCGAGCGCCACGCAGGTGATGCTCAAGGTGCGGTTCGCCGAAGTGAACCGGAGCGCCATCAAGACGATGCAGGGGCAGTTCACCACCCTCAATCCGCACCGGCTCAACGACAAGGGTGACTGGACCGGGTCCAGCCAGACCAACGCGAATGGACAGTTTGTCGGCGGACTGCTCGATGTGGGGCTGGCAAGTGCAAACTCGAACATTGAGTTGCTGATTCAGGCGCTCACGACGCGGGGCGCCTTCAAGACGCTGGCCGAACCCAATCTTCTGACGCTGCCGGGTCACGAGGCCTCGTTCCTCGCGGGCGGCGAATTTCCCTATCCGACGGTCCAGGGCGGCGCCAGCTCCGGCGGCGTCACGATCGTCTTCAAGGAATTCGGCATCAAGCTGAAGTTCACTCCGGTGATCACGCGGAGCGGAAGCATCCGGCTGCATGTGGCACCGGAGGTGTCGTCGCTGGACTTCGGCAACGCCGTCTCGTTCCAGGGATTCACGATTCCGAGCCTCCTGACGCGGCGGGCGGAGACCGAGGTCGAGCTGAAGGATGGCCAGTACCTGGTCATTGCCGGACTGCTGGACAATTCGCTGATCAATTCGGTGAGCAAAGTGCCGATTCTGGGTGACCTGCCGATTCTGGGACAATTCTTCCGGTCCAAGAACGCGCAGCAGCGGCGCACCGAGCTTCTCGTTCTGGTGACGCCGCAGCTGGTGCAGCCTACCGACTCCAAGCCTGCGCTCCCGACGGGCGAGCCGGAGACATGGCGTTGGGACGGGTCCTTGAAGGGATCGCCGAAGTGACCGAGGGGGAGGTGGGCGTGAAGCAGATTCGCGACATGGTGGGAAACCGCCGAGGGGTGACGCTCGCCATCGTGGCGGTGTCGATGTTCATGTTCCTGGCGCTGGCTGCTGTCGCCATCGACCTGGGGATGGTGCAGGCCGCCGGGGCGCAGGCGCAGCGCGCCGCCGATGCCGCCGCGCTGGCGGGTGCGAGTGGATTCAACTACCTGCCCGATACGACGCAGGCGGTGGACAGCGCCGGCGTCCGCGCGCATCGGTATGCGCGCCTGCAGACGATCCGGCAGACGCTCATCGTCGCCGGTGAGGACAGCGTGGTGGTGATTCCGGACAGTCAGAAGGTGCGGGTCTTCATCACGCGTTCCAATGTGCCGACCTGGTTTGCCAATACCTTCGGCATCAGCGGCGTGCGGGTAAGGAAGCACGCAGCGGCCGTCGCGGCGCCCGGGTCGGAGGCCGGCAAGTGCGTCAAGCCCTTTGCCGTGCCGGATATCTGGGACGAGGAGTCGAAGGATGCCAAGGGCAAATTCACCCAGGACGTGAACGGCGACAAGAGCTGGGATCCGGACGAGAACTGGCAGTACAATCCGAACCCCGACACCTATAACCGCTACAACCCGGACTCGGCCGGGACACAGACTGGCTATGGCAGTGCACTGCGAAATGGGAACGGCTATACCGGGGACCGGGGTCGCCCGATCATGATCAAGGCGCAGCAGCCGGGGTCGGCGCTCACGAGCGGATTCTTCTATCCCTGGCGGATCGGCAACAGCAAGGGCGCCAACGATTACAAGGACAACCTGACGGGCTGCAATCCAGCCACCGTCCAACTCGGTGTGCAGTACGACATCGAAAATGGCGACATGAAGGGCCCGACGAAGCAGGGGATCGGCGACCTGGTTGCGCAGGATCCGACAGCGAAATGGGATCCGAGCGGCGACGGCGGCAAGGGCGCGGTCACTGGAGTAGACGGGAAGTACGGTGACTGGCAGAACAGCCCGCGGGTCATCCCGCTGGGCCTGTTCAACCCGTCGCAGATCGCCAACATCCAGGGCGGGGGCAACCTCAAGATCAGCTTCAACAACATCGCCCTTTTCTTTCTGGAGGGCATGGTGACGGCGGGATCGGGCAAGAACAAGCAGGATTTCGTGCAGGGCCGCTTCCTGTTCTTCGCCAGCGGCGGCGGGTCCGGCGGCACGACGGGCACGACCATCAAGGTGCTGCGCCTGGTCGAATGACAGCGCCGACGAATGGATCGATGCCGGATGTGGCGCCTGAGGGACTGAAGTGCGCGGTCATCTCCACCGATGCCGAGTTCCGGGCCGTGCTTCGCGACGCCCTGGGCCGGGCCGAGCTGACTTCCGCGCTGCCGCTGGAAATCACGGTCGGCTACGCGCAGCTGGGTGACGAGCAGCTCACCGCGCTCCGGCAGACGTCGCCCGACCTGATCGTGCTGGATCTGGAGAGCGACGTGGGGCTCGGCCTCAAGTTCGCGCAGTTCCTGGCCGACCAGACGCCGACGCTCAAGTTCATCGGCGTCGGCCCGGAGCTCGAGCCGGAGATGCTGATGGCGGCGATGCGCGCCAACGTCGCCGACTACCTGCCGAAGCCGGTGGCGGAAGAGACGCTGCGCACGGCGATCGAGCGGGCGGCCCAGCGGCTCGGCAAGGTCGGGATCGAGCGATCGAAGGCGGCCGGCATCGTCTACCCCTTCTTCGGCGCCAAGGGCGGGGTCGGGTCGACCATCATCGCGGCCAACTTCGCGATCATGCTGCACCGGTTGACCGGAAAGAAGACGCTGCTGCTGGACCTCGACCTGGAGATGGGCGAGGGCGCGCTGATCCTAGGTGTGCAGCCGCGATTCAGTCTCGTGGATTTCGTGGAGAACTTCCGCCGGATGGATGCCGGCCTGCTGGCATCCTACATCGAGCAGCACGAGTCGGGGGTGCATCTGCTGTCGGCGGCGTTCCAGCCGCAGAAGGCGGAGGCGGTGACGCCGGACCAGGTGCGCCGGATGCTGCAGTTTCTGCGACAGCACTACGAGTACATCGTGATCGATACGCCCAAGTCGTTCGGGTCCCATTCACTCGCCGCGCTGGAGCAGGGGGAGCTGGTGTTTCTCGTCGCCACTGCTGATCTCCCGTCGCTCCGGAACATCCAGCGGGCGCTGCCGCTCTTCAAGCGCGTGCTGCCGCATGGCGAGGAACAGCTGCGCCTGATCATCAACCGCCACTCCGACAACGACGCCGTCTCCCTCGCCGACGTGAAGCGGACGCTCGGCCTCGATGTCTTCGCCACGATCGGGAACGACTACGAGGCGTTGATGACCTCGGTCAACTCGGGCCATCCGATCGCGCTCGAGAGCGGCACCGTCTTCACCCGGGACCTCCGGGCACTCGGCGTCAAGCTGGCCGGCCTGATGGCGGATGCGCCGCGTGCCGGCCTCGGCGGCCGGCTGAGCCGCCTCCTCGGCAAGAAGGGAGCGCGCTCATGAGCGCCGCGCCGAAGCTGCCCGACCAGACGCCGCTCCCCTGGGAAGCGGCGCCGCCGATCAGCGCCGCCGCCGCCCGCGCCACGCACGAGCTCCAGGTCATCAAGGGCCGGGTGCACCGCCGCCTGCTCGAGCGCCTCAACCTCTCCAACCTCGACCGCCTCGACCGTGAGCAGGTCACCGAGGCGATCCGGAAGGTGGTCCACGACCTGATCACCCAGGACGCGCTGCCCCTCAACTTCGAGGAGCGCGACCTGGTGGTGAAGCAGGTGCTGGACGAGATCTTCGGCCTGGGTCCGCTGGAGCCGCTGATCAAGGACCCCGAGGTCTCCGACATCCTGGTCAACACCAGCCGCAGCGTCTTCATCGAGCGCCACGGCAAGCTGGAAAAGACCGACGTCGTCTTCCAGGACGACCGCCACCTGCTGCAGATCATCGACCGGATCGTCTCGGCCGTCGGCCGGCGGATCGACGACTCGTCGCCGATGGTGGACGCGCGCCTGCCCGACGGCTCCCGCGTCAACGCCATCATCAAGCCGCTGGCGATCGACGGGCCGCACCTCTCGATCCGGAAGTTCAAGCGCGACGCACTCTCGGGCGAGGACCTCCTGCGCACCGACAGCCTCACGCTGCCGATGCTCAACCTGCTCGAGGCGATCGTCAAGTCACGGCTCAACATCCTGATCTCGGGCGGCACCGGCGCCGGCAAGACGACGCTGCTCAACGTGCTGTCGTCCTACATCCCGAGCTACGAGCGCATCCTGACTATCGAGGACTCGGCCGAGCTGCAGCTGCGCCAGCCCCACGTGGTGCGGCTGGAGACCCGGCCGAGCAACATCGAGGGCCACGGCGAGGTGCCGCAGCGGATGCTGCTGGTCAACGCGCTCCGCATGCGGCCAGACCGCATCGTGATGGGCGAGTGCCGCGGCCCCGAGGCGGTGGACATGCTCCAGGCGATGAACACCGGCCACGACGGCTCGATCACCACGCTCCACGCCAACACCCCGCGCGACGCGCTGGCCCGGCTGGAGACGCTGGTCTCGATGGCGAACCTCAACCTGCCGGAGAAGGCGATGCGGCAGCAGATCGCCGCGGCGATCAACGTGGTGATCCAGGTGGGCCGGCTCAGCGACGGCACCCGGAAGGTGGTCTCGATCTCCGAGCTCGTCGGCATGGAAGGCGACGTGATCACCATGCAGGAGATCTTCACCTACGACCGCCAGGGCATGGACGGCGATCGCGTGGTGGGCCAGTTCCGGGCGACCGGGATCCGGCCGAGGTTCGCCGAGCGGCTGAAGGCGTTCGGCATCGATCTCAGCACGCTGATGTTCTCCAACGCCGATGGAGTCGACGCGCGAGGGAAGGGCGGCAAGTGGTAGGGATCCCGCAGGGCGCGCTGCTGCCGGCCATCGCCGCATTCGTGGCGGCGACGCTGTTCGCGGTGTCGGCCGCCCTCGTCTTCGAGTGGTGGCGCGACCGGCAGCAGCGGCAGAACGTCGTCGGCCAGCTCAAGGAGCTGGTGGATACGCCGCTGGACCCGGCGGGGCAGCAGATCCTCCGTGAGGAGGACGGTGAGGCCGTCTGGATCGAGGCCCTGGCCGCGCGCCTGCCGTCCCTCCGGAACGTGGACCGGATGCTGACGCAGGCGGGGATGGCGTGGACGCTGAAGACGTTCGTGGTGCTGACGTTCGGCTTCGGCGTGGGGCTAGGGCTGAGCGGAATGATGCTGACCCGGAGCGTCACGGCCGGGTTCTTTATCGCGCTGGCCGGTGCATTTCTGCCATACATGTACGTCCGCATGCGCCGCAACAAGCGGCTTGGCGGGTTCGAGGAGCAGCTGCCCGAGGCCATCGAGCTGATCGGGCGGGCGCTCCGGGCCGGCCACCCGCTTTCGTCCGGCTTCAAGATGGCGGCGGACGACAGCCCGGAGCCGATCGCCGGCGAGCTCCGGCGGGTGTTCGAGGAGCAGCGGTTCGGCCTGCCGGTGCCCGACTCGCTCCTCAACCTGAGCGACCGCGTCGGACTGGTGGATGTCCGCATCCTGGTGACGGCGATCCTGATTCAGCGCGAGGTGGGCGGCAACCTCGCCGAAATTCTCGACAACCTGGCCAAGGTGGTGCGGGAGCGGTTCATGATCCGGCGGCAGCTGCGCGTCTACACCGCGCAGGGACGGATGACCGGCTATCTCGTCGGTGCGCTGCCGATCTTCCTGTTCCTGATCCTGTACAGCATGAACGCCGAGTACATGAGCATCCTGTTCACCGATCCGCTGGGCAAGCTGGTGGTGATCATCGCGATCGTGATGCAGCTGATCGGATATGTGTGGATCCGCAAGATCGTGAATATCGAGATCTGACATGCTCACGCTCATCGGACTGTTCACCGCGGCCTGCGTCGTCCTCATGATGGTGTCGATGGCGCTGCTCGCGCCCCGGCGCCCGGCCGCCGTCGGCAAGCGGCTGGATGAGCTGCGGGCGCTCGGCGGGCGGGATGAGATCGAGCGCCGCCGCCGGGAGGCCAACGCCGAGCGGCTGAAGAACGTGCTGTCGATCCTGGGCGGCCGGGTGACCGAGGGCCGCACCGACGTCAATGCGGTGCGCCTGTTCCTGGTCCAGGCCGGCTACACCGACGAGAGCGCCGTCCCGATCTACTGGGCGGCACGGGTGATTCTCCCCGCGGTCCTCATCATCGGGGCGCTCCTCATCGGCCAGTCGCTGGGCGCGGCGCCGCTCAAGCTGCTGATGGGTGTGCTGTGGGGCGCGGGGATCGGCTGGATCGGACCGACGTTCTTCGTCCGGAGCAAGCTCAAGGCGCGGCAGAAGGAAGTGCAGCTGGCCATGCCGGACATGCTCGACCTGCTGGTCGTGTGCGTCGAAGCTGGGCTCGGGCTCAATCAGGCGCTTTCGCGGGTGGCGGACGAGATCTATCACGTCAGCCCGGTCACGAGCGAGCAGCTCACGCTGGTGAATCTCGAGATTCGAGCGGGCACGCCGCGGGAAGACGCGCTCAAGCATCTGGCGGACCGCACCGGACTGCCCGATATGAAGTCGCTGGTCGCCATGCTGGTGCAGACCGACCGGTTTGGCACGTCGGTGGCCGACGCGCTCCGGATCCAGGCCGATACGCTTCGGATCAAGCGGCGGCAGCGCGCCGAAGAGGCGGCGGCCAAGACGACGATCAAGCTCGTATTCCCGCTGGTGCTCTGCATCTTCCCGGCGATGTTCGTGGTCGTGCTGGCACCGTCGGTCATCGCCATCATGCGTGAGCTCGAGAAGATCGGCATGTGAAGCTGGTGTCGGTGAGTGACGCGGGGCGGGGAACGACGCTCGCCGGCCGGGTCCGGGTCGCCGACAATCCGCTGACCCGGCTGCGCGGCCTGCTGGGCTCGCCCGAGCCGGAAGCGGACGAAGGGCTGCTGATCGTGCCCTGTCGCGGCGTCCACATGTTCATGATGCCGTACCCGATCGACGTCGTGTTTCTCGATCCCGCGGGGCGGGTGGTGCGGGTCTGTCACCGGCTGGCGCCGGGTGCCCGGTCGCCCTACGTACGGGCCGCGCGCTCCGCGCTGGAGCTCCGGGCCGGGTCGGCCGAGCGCGCGGGGATCGCCGAGGGAGATGTGCTCACCATGTCAGCGCTGGAGACCGCACCGTGACCGCCGTCCCCGTCTCACCGGCAGCCGAGCAGACCAGCTGGAAGCCGCGCGCGCCCGAGACGCTCGACGACGCGGGTCTGTCGGCGGAGTTCGTCGAGGAGCTGCTGCTCAAGGTGCTGTACGTGCAGGGCGCGCGCTCGGGCCAGTCGCTGACCGATACGGTCCGCCTGCCGTTCCCCTTCGTCGACGAGCGCCTGCTCGACATGCAGCACCGCCGCTTCGTCGAGGTGCGCTCAGCCGCCGGCGCGAGCCGGGGCAGCTACGTCTTCGACCTGACCACCACCGGGCGCGAGCGGGCCCGCGAAGCGTTCGCCGGCAGCCGCTACGTCGGGCCGGCACCGGTGCCGCTGGTCCAGTACCGCCACGCGGTGGAGCAGCAGACCATCGGCAAGGCGCACGTGACCCGCGAGCGGATGCGGGACGGCTTTTCCGGCCTGGTGATCGACGAAGCGATGCTCGACGTGCTGGGCCCGGCGATCAACTCGGCCAAGTCGCTCTTCCTCTTCGGCGAGGCCGGCAACGGGAAGACGCTGATCGCGGAGACGATCGCCACGCTGCTGGGCGGCGAGCTGTACCTGCCGTTCGCCGTGGAGCTCGACGGCGAGATCATGGTCCTGGTGGATCCGACCTTTCACCGGAGCGCCGACCCGCTCGCCGCCGGCGACGACCCCATGGAGGCACTCTGGCTCGGCGCCGGGAACGCCGACCGGCGGTATGCCCTCGTGGCGCGCCCCGTGGTGCTCGCGGGCGGCGAGCTGACGCTGGAGCAGCTCGACCTCCAGTACGACTCGTACACCAAGCTGTACCAGGCGCCCTTCCAGGTGAAGGCGAACGGTGGCGTCCTCATCATCGACGACTTCGGGCGCCAGCGGGTGCCGCCCCGCGACCTGCTCAACCGCTGGATCGTGCCGCTGGAGCGCCGGGAGGATTTTCTCACCCTTCATACCGGCGCCAAGTTCTCGGTGCCGTTCGACTGCCTGGTCATCTTCGCCACCAACCTCGACCCCAAGTCGCTGGTCGAGGAGGCCTTCCTCCGGCGGATCCACTACAAGGTGCAGGTGGAGGACCCGACCCGGGCGGAGTATGAGGAGATCTTCCGGCGCTGCTGCCTCGCGCGCGGGATCGAGTTCAACAGCCAGGCGCTGGAGCTGATCTTCCGCGAGTACTACAGCCGGCTCGGGATCATGCCGCGCTCGTGCCACCCGCGGGATCTGACCGATCACGTGGTGGACATCGCGAAGTTCCTGGAGGTACCGCCGGCGCTCAACCGCGAGCTCCTGCGTCGGGCCTGTCACTCCTATTTCCTCGACACCTCGCACGACCACGCAACGGTGGAGGCTTCATGAGCGACGCAGCTGCGAACGCGACCGAGCTCAAGGGGCTGATGCACGAGCTGGAACGCGGCATGGCCGACCGGATGGGTGACCTCGAGGAACAGAACGCCAGGCTCAGGCGGCTCACCGTCGGCCTGATCGTGGGCGTCGCAGTGCTGGTTGGCCTGGGTATGGCGCTCGTCGCCGTCGGCGGCCGCCGGGGGCTGCCGGGGACGGTGGCCAAGTCGGTCGAGGCACAGCGGTTCGTGATCCGGGATGGCAGCGGGAAGGTGCGCGGCGCCTGGGGCATCGCGGATGACGGCTCGCTCCGGCTGGCGCTGACGGGTACCCGCGGCGAAGGCGGCGTGGCGGTGACCGTACTCAAGGACGGCTCGTCCGGCATTACGATCTCCGACACGCTGGGCCACGAGCGCGCGGTGCTCGGCCTCCTCCCGGACCAGACGACCACGCTGGTCTTCGCCGACGGGTCGGGCCGGAGCCGCACCGTGCTCAACCTCGCGCGGGATGGTGCCTCCTCGCTCGCCTTTGCCGACCGGAACGGCGACATGCGCACCGGGCTTGCACTCGACGCCCGAGGCTTCGGCACCTTCACCATGGCGGAGCGTCCGGGCAGCAACGTGCCCGATGCCGCGCCCGACACCACGATCCATCAATGAACTTTCTCCGAGGCTTCGGCATGCGCACCCGAGCACTGCTCCCGATCGTCGCCACGCTCCTGATCGCCGGCTGTGGCGGCCGCGTGGTGCACATCGAGTCCGACACCAGCTGGACCGGCTCGATCGACGGCTTCGGCCCGATCTCCGGGCACGGCAACAAGACCTACGCGCTCGACGCCGTCTCCTCGCCGGTCTGCTGGACCGTCACCAAGGCGACCGATGCCGGCACCCTCCGCGTCTACTCCGACCGCAGCACCTTCTTCGGGCTGGGTGAAGAGGTGGAGGCCGAGCAGACGACGACGGCGCCCAATGGGTCGGTGTCGGGGTGCGTCCAGTGAGCCGGGGGCGGATGTACGGCGGATGGATCGCCGCGGCCGCAGTGGCACTCGGGGCGACGGCGTGCAAGGACAAGGTCACGCCGCTGGGGCTGGCGGGTGATCCCGCCTCCGTCGCGGTGGCCGGCGGGGACGCGCAGACCGGCGCGACCGGCGCGCCGCTGACCGACTCGCTGCGCGTGAAGGTGACCGATCAGGCCGGCCTGGCCGTGCCGGGTGTGGAGGTGCGCTGGACCGCCACCGGCGGGACGCTGTCCCCGGCCGTGGACACCACCGATGCCAACGGCATCTCGAGCACGCTCTGGACCCTGGCCGCAACCGCCGGGTCCGACACCGCGACCGCGACCGTCGCCGGGCTCACCGCCGCGACCTTTACCGCCACTGCGGGGGCGGGCGGGGGAGCGGGCGGGACGCCGCTGGTCTATCGCTATGTCGAGGCGGGGAGCTATCACGCCTGCGGCATCACCACCGATGAGCGCGCGGTCTGCTGGGGCTTCAACGGCGATGGCCAGCTGATGGCGGGCAGCACCTCGAACACCCTGCAGCCCACGCCGGCCTCCGGCGGACTCACCTTCCGGACGGTCAGTGGCGGCCGGTACCACAGCTGCGGACTCACGCTCTCCGGTGTGGTGTACTGCGCGGGCGCGGACCAGGATGGACGGCTGCTGAACAAGTCGCAGATTCCGTCGAACATTCCGGTGCAGAATCACTCACCGATCACCTTCCAGCTGGTGTCGGCGGGCGGGAGCCATACCTGCGCGTTGAGCCTGGCGCAGGATCTCTGGTGCGGCGGCAACAACGCCGAAGGTGAGCTGGGCGACACCTCCACCAACACGCACGCCGATACCCTGCGACCGGTGTTCGGCATCGGCACGGTGCACTATCGCACGGTGTCGGCCGGCGGACTGCACAGCTGTGCCCTCACCGTGGCCGGGCAGGCCCGGTGCTGGGGCTACAACCTGAGCGGCCAGCTCGGCGCGGCCACGGGGGTCGACCGGAACTTTCAGCCGGTCAACGTAACGGGCGGAATCACCTTCCAGGTGGATCCGACGTTCGTGCCGCACGCCCCGGATCCCGATTTCTACGTGCCCTCCCAGGGCTTCCTGTCGGCGGGCTACGCTCACACCTGCGGTGTGGCCGTCGGCGGGTCGATCTTCTGCTGGGGCAACAACGACGATGGGCAGCTGGGCCGGGTCGGCGTCTCGAGCTCAACGCCGAGCGCCGTCACCGGCGGGCAGACGTACAAGGCGGTCACGGCGGGCGTGCGGCACAGCTGCGGACTCACCACGGCGGGCGCCGCCTTCTGCTGGGGCAACAACGATTTCGGCCAGCTCGGGAACGGCACCCGGACGGCCACGACGGCCCCGGTGGCCGTCTCCGGTTCACTGGTCTTCCAGTCGCTCACCGCGGGCGAGACGTTCAGCTGCGGCGTCACCACTGCAGGCACAGCCTATTGCTGGGGCGACAACGAGTACGGCCAGCTCGGGGTTACGGGCAGCGCGGGGTCGACGACGCCGGTCAAAGTCGCCTTCCAGCCATAGGAAACGCTGTATCATAAATGGACGACCGCTGTCGAGAAGCGCGACAGCAGTCGGGCCATCGGGGTGAAAACTCCCGCGGAATCCGCCGGTGCGTACCCCTGCTCCATTCCAGCCGAATTTCAGCAACCCATTCATTGATAAGCACATAGCTCACTGGCGAGTGCGCGGCACGCCTTCTGCCTTCCGTTCGGGCACCGAGATTTCGTTCCGGTGACCCCCGAACCGTGAGCATGTCAAGATGAAGACGCTGTACATTGGGCTCCCGCTGGCCGCCGCTCTCCTGATGAGCGCCTGCGACCGGCCGACTCCCCTTGATCCGGGCAACACCGTTGCCAGCGGTACTACCGGGACGGGCGCAGGTACCGGGACGGGCACAGGTACCGGAACTGGCACCGGAACGGGTACCGTGATCGACACGACCGGCGACCCCGCCGGCCCGCCGCCGCCGCCGCCGATCGTGACCGTGCCGGTGAGCTACTCGCTCACGCTCACGGGATCGTTCACCAGCAACGGGACGTCGACCGGGGTGATCTTCCTGACCAGCGGCCCGGCGATGTGGAATGTCGGCACGTGCACCGGTGATGTCGCCCTGGGTACCGATGGCACCTGGGTCAGCTCCAGCGGCACCAGCGCGCCGCACAATCCGAAGTGCGTCGCCTACTGGGCCGATGGCCACGCGGGCCGCAACAACAAGGGCAGCTGCACCGTGTCCTCCCTCGGCTACATCGGCGTCTGGATGAACCCGGGCGGTCACCGGACCTCGCCCTACCACAGCAAGTGCCTCGAGACCGGCACGGTCAACAGCACGCTGACGCTCACCTTCACCCAGCCGGCGACGCTCTACAGCGCGACCGACGGCTCGGGCAAGAAGATCCTCAACTTCACGACCGGCCAGACCGTCACTGGCCAGCTGGTCTACTACGGCACCGCCGGCGACTACACCACCGGTACCGGCACCGCCACCGCGACCGACGGCACCGGCGGCACCTGGACGATCGACCTGACCCAGGCGGCCTTCTACTGGTACACCGGCGCGTTCAACGGCGACGTGACCGACCAGCTGCGGCAGAACCCCGGCGTCGACGCCATCGCCTGCAACCCGACGGCCGGGTGCGTGGTCACCACGCTGCAACTCGCGCCCTGAACGACCTTCGCTGCTCCTGAACCACGTCGCGCCGGGCCACCAGCCCGGCGCGACGTGCGTCACAGCCCTCCCGGGCCATTCGGGCTACCGTTGAGCTCGCTGGCGCCGCACTGGCGGCCCGGAGTCCTCCATCGGAGACCCATGCCATGTCCCGGCTTCTCACGTTCGTCGTCGTCTCGGCTGGCCTGGTTGCGGGGTGCGCTACCAACCCCGTCACCGGCAAGAGCCAGCTCGCGCTCATCTCGGAATCGCAGGAGATCCAGATGGGTCGTGAGGCCTCGGCCCAGACGCTGCAGCAGATCGGCGAGGTAAAGGATCCGGCCCTCCAGGCCTACGTCTCGCGGATCGGCAAGGAGCTGGCGGCGAAGACCGAGCGGCCGCAGCTGCCGTGGGAGTTCCACGTGGTGGATGACGCCTCGGTCAACGCCTTCGCCCTGCCCGGCGGGTTCGTCTTCGTGACGCGCGGCCTGATGACGTACATGAACAACGAGGCCGAGCTCGCGACGGTGATGGGCCACGAGATCGGACACGTCACCAACCGCCATTCCGTCAGTCAGATCAGCAAGTCCCAGGTGGCGCAGCTCGGGCTTGGCATCGGCAGCATTCTGTCGCCGACCGTGGCGCGGTACGGCCAGCTGGCCGGCGCCGGGCTGAGCGTGCTGTTCCTGCAGTATTCGCGTGACGCGGAGCGCGAGGCCGACCTCGCGGGCTTCCGCTATGCGCTCATCGACAACTACGACGTGCGGCAGATGACGGGCGTCTTCCAGACGCTCGACCGGCTCGATCAGGCATCGGGGCAGCAGGGCAAGCTGCCCGGCTGGCTGGCCACTCACCCCGCGCCGGCCGACCGCATCACGGCGACCCAGCAACGCCTCGACACGCTGCACAAGAGCCTGGCCGCCGCGCGGGTCAATCGCGACGGGTACCTGCAGCACGTGAGCGGGATGACGTTCGGCGAAGACCCGCGGCAGGGCTATTTCAGGAACGGCGTGTTCCTGCATCCGGACCTGCGATTCCAGCTCACGTTCCCCGACGGGTGGGCCAAGCAGAACACGGCGCAGGCCGTGGCGGCTCAGAGTCCCAATCAGGATGCCATCATCCAGCTCACGCTCGGGCAGGGGACGCCGAGCGCGGCGGCGCAGCAGTTCTTCAGCCAGCAGGGGGTGCAGTCCACCAACGTGACCAACACGACGATCAACGGCATGCCGGCGGTGTCCGGCTACTTCCAGGCCCAGACCGATCAGGGGGCCGTTGCCGGGCTGGTGTCATTCGTGTCGTACGGCAACGCGACGTACCAGATCCTCGGTTATACCTCGGCAGCCGGCATGAGCCAGTACGACGCCCTCTTCCGCCGCACGATGGCCAGCTTCGGCCCGCTGACCGATCCGGCGGCGCTCAACGTGCAGGCCGCGAAGGTGCAGCTGGTCCGCGTGCCGCGGGACATGACGGTCCAGGAGTTCAACAGCCAGTATCCGTCGAGCGTGCCGGTGGCGCAGATCGCCATCATCAACGAGGTCGATGCGAACGGCCGGCTGAGGGCGGGAACGATGGCGAAGCGGGTGGTGGGGGGAGTCTCGGGGAACTGACTCCCGGGCCGAGCGCAGGGGCTATGACACCCGTTTGGTCTTCCGCTTCATGAAGTCCATCAGGATGAACTGGCCCAGCGTCATGGTGTTGGTGAAGTAGGCCTTGCCGCGGCAGATCGCGGCGACCTGCTTCACGAACTCCACCAGGCTCCTGTCCCGCGCCAGCATGAAGGTGTTGATCATGATGCCGGCGCGCCGGCACTCGGCCACCTCGCGGTAGGTGGCCTGGAGGATCGCCGGGTCGAGCCCCATCGAATTCACGTAGACCCGGCCGTCGGGCATGGTGAGCGCGCTCGGCTTGCCGTCGGTGATCATGATGATCTGGCGCATGTCCTTCTTCTGCGCCGCCAGGATCCGCCGCGACAGCTTGAGTCCTTCCGCCGTATTGGTGTGATACGGTCCCACCTGCGCCGAGGCGAGGGCGCGGAGCGGGATCTCCTCCGCCGAATCGTGAAAGAGCACGACGCGAAGACTGTCGCCGGGGAACTGGGTGCGGATCAGGTGCGTCAGGGCGAGGGCGACCTTCTTGGCCGGCGTAAACCGATCCTCGCCGTAGAGGATCATCGAGTGGGAGCAGTCGAGCATCAGCACCGTCGCAGCCGATGAGCGATACTCCGACTGGCTCACCATCAGGTCGCCGTACTCAAGATTGAGCGGGACGCCGAGCCCCTCGCGGGCGATCGCGTTGCCCAGCGTGGCCGGAACGTCGAGGTTGAGCACGTCGCCGAATTCGTAGGGCTTGCTCGAGGACTCCGCCTCGACACCGGTGGCGAGATGGGGCGTCTCGTGCGCGCCGAAACTGGAGCGGCCGATACTTCCGAGCAGACTCTTCAGCGTGTTGTAGCCGAGGAAGTCGACGCCCTTGTCGGTGAGATTGAACTGGACCTGCTGGGCGGCGGAATGCGCCTGGCCGCCGGGGCCGAGGACCGCCTGATGCCCGGCCGGCACCTGCGGCGCCTGGGAGACGTTCAGAAAGCCCTCGTCGATCAGCCGCTGAACGATCCGGTCCAGCATCTCGGCGAGCTGCCGCTCGATCTCCCTGTCGCCGGCCTCGGTTCCCGTGGTATCGCCGCGGAGGACCTTGAGCATGTCGGGGGTGAGCTGGCCCGACTCCATCAGGGCCTGGAGGATGGCCTGCCGCAGGGCATCGAGGGAGCGATCGCCTTCGGGCTCGTCACCCCAGAACCCGCCGTCACCGCCGGCGAAGCCGGACTGCAGCAGGAAGTCGCCCAGCTGGTCGAGCAGGCCCTGGAGGTTGACCTGATCGGCGAGCTCGGCCGTGTATTTCGAATACGTCGTGAACCGCATGGCCTGAGTCTAATTACCTTCCGGCGTGCTCGCACGCCTGCCCGCGGTTTCCGCCCTCGCCTCGCTCCGCCACCGGAATTTCCGCCTGTTTCTGGGCGGGCAGTTCCTGTCGCTGTGCGGCAGCTGGATGCAGACCGTCGCGCACGGCTGGCTGGTGCTGACGCTTACCAACTCGCCGCTCGCGGTGGGGCTGGTCACCGCGCTCGGCTCGCTGCCGATCCTGCTGTTCACCCTGTACGGCGGCGTCCTCGCCGACCGGGTGGACAAGCATCGCCTCATCCTGATCCTCCAGTCGCTGATGCTCTGCGAGGCGCTCTCGCTCGGCGTGCTTACCGCGTTCCACCTGGTGACCGTCGCCTGGGTGGTGGGACTCGCCATCTTCTTCGGGATCCTCGTCGCGTTCGAGGTGCCCACCCGGCAGGCGTTCCTGGTGGACCTGGTGGGCCGGGACGACCTGATGAACGCGATCGCGCTCAACTCGTCGGCCTTCAACGTCTCGCGCGTGATCGGACCGGCCGTCGCCGGCGTCCTCATCGCGGCGATCGGCCTCGCGGCGTGCTTCTTCGCGAACGCGCTCAGCTACATCGCGGTGATCGCCGGACTGCTCATGATGCGCCTGCCACCCCGTCCGGTGGCCAGCGAGATCACCACCGGATTCCGGGAAGGACTCCGCGAAGGATTCCGCTACGTCACGCGGGAACGCTGGCCCCGGACCCTCATCACCCTGACCGCCACCGTCAGCGTGTTCGGCTACTCGTTCCTCACCATGCTGCCCGTCTTTGCCCGGGACGTGCTCCACACGGGCGCCGGCGGATACGGCGTCATCGTCTCGTCCGTGGGCGTCGGCGCCGCAGTCGGCGCGCTCTCCTTCGCGGCGTTCGGCAGCCGGGTGCGCCAGGGGCGCGTGGCCGTCGGCGGTGCCGGAGTCTTCGGGGTGCTGCTCGTCGGAGCATCGCTGGCCGGCGGATTCGTATCGGCCTGCCTGGTGCTTCTCGCGACGGGCTGCGCCATGGCGCTCTCCGGTATCACCACGAACACCCTCCTGCAGCGCCAGGCCCCCGACCATCTCCGCGGGCGGGTGATGGGGTTCTACTCGTTCGTCGCCCTCGGGATGGCGCCGTTCGGCTCGCTGCAGATGGGCTGGCTGGCCGAGCGGTTCGGCGTGCGGGCGGCCTTTGCGTCGGGGGGCGTGGCCTGTGCCCTCGCGGCGGGGACGATCGTGCTGCGCCGGACCTCGTTCCGCCCCGGTGCGCACTCACCCGTTTTGCCGTAGCTTTATGCCCATGGTCATCACCATCTCGCGCCAGTTCGGCGCCGGCGGTTCCGACGTCGCCCGCCGCGTGGCGGAAGCCCTCGGCTGGTCCGTGGTGGACAACGAGCTGATCGAGCAGGTGGCGGAGCGGGCCGGCGTGTCCGTGGCGCAGGCCGCCGACCGCGATGAACGGGCACCCGGCTTCGTCGAGCGGCTGACGCGAACGCTTGCGGCCGCCACGCCCGAGCTCTTTCCGCCGGCCGGCGGCACCGTGGCCGATCTCGACGAGGCAACGCTGGTTCGCATCACCGAAGCCGTGGTGGCCGAGATGGCGAGCCGGGGACGGGTGGTGCTGGTGGGGCGCGCGGCACCCGCGGTGCTCGGCCAGACCGAGGACGCACTGCACGTGAAGCTCGTCGCGCCGCGCGCCTTTCGCATCCACGCCGCGTCGCTCCGGCTGGGCATGGATCCGGTCGAGGTCACCAAGATCGTGGACGAGACCGACGCGATGCGGAAGCGGTACCACCGCGAGTACTATCAGCGCGACTGGACCGACCCGGTGCATTACCACATGGTCCTCAACACCGGCGCGCTGGGTCTGGCCGGCGCCGCCGCGGTCATCGTCGGCCGGGCCAAGGCCATGGGGTGGGAGGCGGAGACCAGGGCGGAGCCTTCCTGATCGAAGCAAATGATGCCGCCGGCGGCGGAGGTGCGATACGCATCGCTCGACTACTAGGGCTGCTGGACCGCACCTCGAATCGGTTGTCCCGGGAAGATTCCGTTCCGGAGCACTCCCGCCCGCACAACAGGCACCCCGTTCACAAGCACATCACGAATCCCGGTTGGCGGCAGTGTCGGCTGGCGATATGTGGCGCCGTCGATCACCGTGGCGGCATCAAACACCACGATGTCCGCCGACGCTCCAGCCTCGAGGCGACCTCTGCGCGCCATCGCTGGAACGCGGTGTTCGAGCCGCCGCGCCGGTTCAATGGTCATCTTGCGTAGCGCGTCCATCAACGTCAACGCTCCGACGTCCCGTGCGTAGTGGCCGAGCACCCGGGCGAACGTGCCCGCGACGCGTGGATGTCCCATGCCGGCGTGCAGAATTCCATCGCTGGCGATCATTGTCAGGGAGTCGGCGACGGCAGCAGCGACGACGCTTTCGGGATTGCTGTATTCCACGATGAACCCGCCGATAGCGCGATACCTGCCAAACGTCGCGCGTGTCAACCTTTCCCCTGTCAGCGCCCACTCAAAACGCTGGAATTTGCTATTCGACCATGTCTTCCAGTCGTCAAGGTCCGCGCCCTCGATCTTCGACATGGACGCAGTGTACGGATATACCTCCGCCGTGATGTCCAGCCCGCGCGCGCGCGCGCCGCGAACCAGCTCCAGCGCGCGCGGCGTGTCTTCGCCCTCCGAGCTCTGGATGTGCACGATGTGCGACGCAGCGCCGGTCGCTGCCGTCGCGGCAATCACCTCTTCGGTCTCGAGAAAATATTGCGGTTCCTGGAGCGCGCGCATGTGTACGTGCACGGCCGCACCGTATTTCGCCGCCACCCGATACACTTCCAAGATTTCCCAGGGAGTCGCCGCCGGCGTCAGCTCGATGATCATTCCCGCGGCGATCGCACCGCGTCGAAATCCATGATCCACGATTGATGTCATTTCCTCCATTTCCGCAGGGGACATCGCCCGTGACTTCGCGGGACCCATCGGGGTATCGGTCCCCGGATCATGCATTACCCGCATGCGGACCCGGTCATGTCCGACGCCTACGCCGTGATTGATGATCGACTTGCCGGCGCGCGCGTCGTACCAGCGATCGATGTCCACCGTTCCACCTTCAAGTTCGAGCGCCGTCGTCGTGCCGTCGAGAACTTCGACGCGGTACCCTGCCGAGTCCTGCGCGTGTTGATGCAGATCGATGAATCCGGGAGCCACGACCATTCCGCGCGCATCAAGGGTGTCTCGACCGCGCAGAGCCTGCGCGCTGACCGCCCGAATAACGCCACCTGAAATCCCGATTTGTCGGGTCGAGTCGAGCCCCGATGCGGGATTCATGACACGCCCGTTCGAGATCACAAGGTCGTAGAGCGGCGCGTTCGCCGGCGGGTCTGGTGGCGCGCAGGAGGCGACGACGACGGACAGTCCGACCAGCAGAAGGCGGCACCCGGCGGCGGCGTCAGGCAAATGCACCATGGAATTACCCAAATGCCAGCCCCTTCCCGTAGGGCGGCTCGCGCCGCTCCGGCCTGGCGCGGCTATAGCCCAGCTCCTCGCTGCGGCTGATCCGCTTCTCCGCCGCCAGGCCTTCCAGAATCAGCTCGCATCCCGCGACGGTCAGCGCCGCGTCTCCCCGGGCGCCGAGCCCGATGCGCTCCGCTGTATCGACGAGTCCGGGAACCACGCCAAATCCCTTCAGGCAGATATCGGAGCGCTGATCACCCGAGACCTTGAGGGCCCCGCCCTGGTCGAACCAGGTGACGACGCCGAGAAGGTCGGCGTCGCCGAGCCGGGCCGCGAGGGTGTGACCAGCAGCGCGCCGGATGAGCTCGCGGGCGATCACGTCGCCGCCCTGCAGCTCCCCTTCGTATTCCAGCTCGAGCTTTCCGGTGATGGACGGCACCGCCGCGTAGACATCGCTCACGCGCGGCATCACCTCCTTCTCGCCCAGCGCCACTGCCCGCCGTTCGGCGTTGGAGACGGCGTTCTCCAGCACACTGATCGGCAGGCGCTGGCTCACACCCGAACGCTTGTCCACCCGCTTGTCCTCCCGGCCCTCGAAGGCCACACGCTCGACCAGTTCCGCCATGAAGTCGGGAATCCGGAGCGGGAGCCCGCCCCGCGCGGTCCACGCCTCCTGGGCGGTGATCTCCATGCCCAGCTCGAGCGTGCGCGGGTAGTGGGTGATGATCTCGGAGCCGATCCGGTCCTTCAGGGGCGTGATGATCTTGCCGCGCGCGGTGTAGTCCTCGGGGTTGGCGGTGAACGCGAGCAGCACGTCGAGCGGCAGGCGGACCGGGTACCCTTTGATCTGCACGTCGCCTTCCTGCATGATGTTGAAGAGGCCGACCTGGACCTTGCCGCTGAGGTCGGGCAGCTCGTTGATCGCGAAGATCCCGCGGTTGGCGCGCGGCAGGAGCCCGTAGTGCATGGTGAGCTCATCCGAGAGGATGTGCCCGCCGCGCGCGGCCTTGATCGGATCGAGGTCGCCGATCAGGTCGGCGATGGTGACGTCGGGCGTCGCCAGCTTCTCGACGTAGCGCTGTGAGCGGTCCACCCAGCCGATCGGCGTGGCGTCCCCGCATTCCGCGATCCGCTCGCGGGCGAACTTCGAGATGGGGGCAAACGGATCATCGTTGACCTCGCTGCCGGCCACGACCGGCATGCGCGGGTCGAGGAACCCGACCAGGGCGCGCAGGATCCGGCTCTTGGCCTGACCGCGGAGACCGAGAAGGATGAAATGGTGGCGGGCCAGGAGCGCGTTGACCAGCTGGGGCTCGATGGTGTCCTCGTAGCCCACGATGCCGGGGAACAGCGGCGCTCCGGAGCCGAGGCGGGCGAGCAGATTGGTGCGCAGCTCGTCGCGAACGCCGCGGCCGCGGAGGGGCGCGTCGGCCCACTCGCTCTGCTTGAGGTCGCCGAATGTGCGGGGGAGGCTCATGGTGAGTCAGCTGCTCCTTGCTATATTAAGCTATTGTGGTATAATCATTTGGGTTAACCATACTGAAATCCGCCGGCCTGCGCGCGACTTGACAAAATCGCGATTGGCGGTAGTTTCGTGCGCCGTTATGCCTCTGCGACAGTGCGGGGCATGGCTCTCGACGTCTTGCCACCTTATCCCTGAGAAGGAACCACAATGAAGAAGCTTGCGATTGCGGCTGTTATCGTCCTGGCGGCGTGCGGCACCAAGAAGGACGCCTCGGTCACGGCCGACACCACGATGACCAGCACCACGACCACCACGATGTCGAGCGACACCACGCGCATGGCGGGCGACACCGGCATGATGCGGATGGACAGCACCAAGAAGGTCGATTCGATGATGGTCCGGGATACCACCAAGACCAAGTAGAGCGCTGCTCCGCACTGTCGTATTGGGCCCGGGACCACGGTTCCGGGCTCGATCGTTTTACCCCCGATCAGACCTCGAGGTCCGCCGCGCCGAACGGCAGCGCGACGACGGTCGCCTCCCGCCCGCCCGCCGTGACCAGGTCGCCCACCGCCACTTCCCGCCGCAGCATCGCCAGCC
Source organism: Gemmatimonadales bacterium (assembly GCA_038321865.1). Lineage (GTDB taxonomy): Bacteria > Gemmatimonadota > Gemmatimonadetes > Gemmatimonadales > GWC2-71-9 > JAICUF01. The sequence goes on along the minus strand of JBBQFH010000012.1, from coordinate 42,707 downwards.
CGAGCATCCGGTCGTCCAGCCCCAGCGTCGAGCGGACCACGCCGACTTCCTTGCCGTCCCGCGTCACCTGCCGTGAGTCGAGCATTGCGCTCCCGGGCCAGCGAAGCCCACGGAGCTCGCGGTTGGTGTGGCCGCGAAAGTGGAGCCGAGCGACGGTTTCCTGACCGGTGTAGCAGCCCTTGGTGTACGACACCCCGCCGATTTCATCGTAGCGCACCTCCTGCGGGAGCGTGCGGTCATCGATTTCGGCGCCGAGTGTCGGCCAGCCGGCCAGAATGCGGGCGGCGTCGAGGTCCGCGGCGGTACCGTCGATGCCGCCAGCGCCCCGGAGGGTGTCACCGGCGAGCGTGATGGCGCTGGCCGGTCCGAGCATGAAGGCGGCGAATGGGGCGCGCTCCGGCGCGAGCGCCATGATCAGGCGGCCCTGGATCGTGTCCACCACCGACACGCGGCCAGCCGCTTCGGGCAGCGGGCCCAGCCCGGCCTTGGCCAGGGTCTGGAAGGCGCCCGCGCCGACGAGCCAGCTGACCTGCACTTCGCCCGTCTGGTCGGTGAGCCGCGCCAGGCGCGGCGGCAGCTGCCGGCGGAAGAGGTCGAGCGAGGCGTCGCGCGCACCCGGCGCGGCGACCAGCGTGAACCCGTCCGCCGCGCGGGCAACCCAGAAGTCCACCACGATGGCGCCCTTCGGGGTGAGCAGCGCGCCGTAGACGAGGCTGTGGTCGCCCGGCTTGGCGAGATCGTTGGTGAGCAGACCCTGAAGGCACTGGAGCGCGCCGGCGCCCTCGATTCGGAGCACGGTGGGGAACGTGGTGACGATGACCGATCCCTGACGGACGCGCTCCAGCTGCGCACGGTCGAGGGTCAGGTCGATCTCAGCGGCTTCCATGGCGGAATATAGCCGTAGATGCCGCCGGCCTCGTATGACCAATCGAGCAACTCAACGGGGTGCGCGACCGCAATCGGGAGCCGCGCCGCGCGGAGTCCCGCGCCGATTTGCATGAGGCAGCCCGGGTTCCCCGTCGCGACGATGGCCGGACGCGGCACCGCCGCCGCCAGCTCGGCGAGCTTGAGATCCAGCACCGCGCGCGCCATCTCCGGATGGAGCATGGAGTAGATGCCGGCGCTGCCGCAGCACCGCTCGGAGCCGGGAAGAACGGTCAGCCGAAGTCCCGGAATTGCCGCGAGCAAGGCGAGCGGGGGGGCCTGCACCCGCTGCGCGTGCTGAAGATGACAGGGCGCGTCGTACGCCACGTCGAGGTCGAGCGCGCCGCCCGAGCGTGGCCCGGCGGCGGCGAGCAGCTCGGTCACGTCGCGCACCTGCGATCCGAATCGAGCGGCCGCGTCGGTGCCGAGCAGGTGACCGTAGTCCTTGAGGAGGGCGCCGCATCCGGCGCTGTTGACCACGATGTAGTCCGCCTTCCCGGCCAGGGCGGCGACGTTCCGGCGCGCGAGCGCCTCGGCGCCGGAACGGGCGCCGGCATGCTCGTGCAGGGCGCCACAGCATACCTGCCCGCCGACCTCGATCACGGTGTAGCCGTTGGCCTCGAGGGTGCGTCGCGTCGCATCGTGCACGTGGCGAAACAGGGTGTCCATGACGCAGCCGCGGAAGAGCGCGACGGTCCCGCGGGCGCCCGAGGCCGCCGGTTCTCCGTGCGGGATGCGGAGCGGGCGGGTTGCCGCGAGCATGCCCAGGCCGAACGCCGCATTGCCCGCGCCGGCGAATCGCGCCGGCAGGCCGGTGCGCCGGAGCCAGCGCGCGCTGGTGAAGGCGGCGCGCCACAGCGGTGAACGGCGGAACACCCCGAGCACCGCGCGCGCCCGCGGGCCGAGGCCATTCGCCGCCGCGAGCTGTTCGCGGGCGGCTTCGAGTCCGCGACCGTATCCCACGCCGGATGGGCATATCGGCTCACAGCCGCGGCAGCCGAGACAGGCATCGAGGTGCTGCACCAGCCCGCCGTCGTCGGCCGGGATCTCGCCGCGTTCGAGCGCCCGCATCAGCATGATGCGGCCGCGGGGACTGTCGGCCTCGTCACCGGTGGCGAGATAGGTGGGGCAGGCGGGAAGGCAGAAGCCGCAGTGGACGCACGGGTCGAGCGCGGCATAGCCCGACGCGCGGTGCGGCGACTCAGGTGGCGGCATCGTCGCCTTCGAGCGCAATCTGGAGCGACAGGTGCGGATCGAAGGTGTCGCGCAGCCGGCCGACCAGCCGGCCGACGCCTTCGCGATAGGCGCCGAAGTGCCCAACGGCGCGGCGGAGAGGCCACGGCGCGCGCTCGATCGTCATCGGGATCTCGCGCGCCGCGGCGATGCGACGGACCGCCCGCAGGCGCTCCACGCTGGCCTCACCGGTCCAGCGGAGCATCCCACCGCCGGCGCCGGCGGAGATCAGCCCTTCATCGAGATGGTGCGCGACGATGTCGAGGGTGTCGTCGAGGCCATCGGCGAGGACACCGAGGCGCAGGGTGACGGGGCCGCCCAGCGCGGCGCGGCCGGCCAGCGCCCAGAAGGCTGCGCTCCGGTCAGCCGGGAGCAGGTGCCAGGCGAGGCCGCTCACCGCCTGCAGGCCGCGCGCGCCCGACTGCACCGCCGCATCGGTCCCGGCGAACCGGGCGCCGAGCACCCATTCGGCGTCGGCGGCGAGGGTAGGCGACAGCAGTTCCAGCGCGCTCGGTGCGATCCCGGCGCCGGTCAGATCGCGGCCCATGGCGGTGAGCACGTCGCGCGCGGCGCGGGTCACCAGCGTCACATCGGCGCGGGGGAGTGCGCGGAGCCGGAGATGCACGTCCGTCACCACGCCGAAACCGCCGAAGCCGCCGACCTGCAGCTTGGTGAGGTCATAGCCCGCGACGTTCTTCACGACCCGTCCGCCGGCGCGGACGAGCTGGCCGTCGCCGGTGGCGACGGTGCAGCCGAGGATGTGGTCGCGCACCGGACCGAAGGCGAGGCGCAGCGGGCCCGCGGTCGCCGTGGCGACGATCGAGCCGAGGCTCCGCTCGGGGCGCCCGGGCGGATCGAGGGCGAGCCACATGCCGTCGTCGGCGAGTCGGCGGCGGACCGACTCGATCGGGGCGCCGGCCTGCACCGTCGCCACGAGATCCGCCGGGCTGACCGAGACGACCTGATCGAGCCCGCGAGTCGAGAGGGCGAAGTCGGCGGGGGCGTCGGCGGCGAGCCAGGTGCCCTGACCCTCGACCCGGATCTTCCACTGCTCCTCGTGGGCCAGCCGGCAGACCTGGGCCACGGCGTCTGCGGTGTCGGGGGTGGCCCGGGGGAGGCCGTCGGGATCGCGCTCGACGCCGGCGGCGCCGAGCAGCGCCTTGAGCCGCACGAGGACGTCACTCATGGACGCCGCCGGCGCGCCATTCGCGGCAGGTATGGGTGGGGAAGACCTTGAGCGGGTTGGCGCGGGTGTCGGGGTCGAACACGCGGCGCACGGCGCACATCGCGTCGAGGGTCGGCGGGTCGAAGATCAGCGGCATGTACTCGCGCTTGTCGGAACCGACTCCGTGCTCGCCGGTGATGCTGCCGCCGGCGGCGACGCACGCTTCCATGATCTCGCGGCTGGCCTGGTGCACCCGCGCGGACAGCTCGAGGTCGCGCCGGTCGAAGCTGATGTTCGGATGCAGATTGCCGTCGCCGGCGTGGAAGACGTTGCTCACGGTGAGACGGTGGCGCGCGCTGATCTCGGTGATGCGGTCGAGGACGTCGGGAAGGGTGGAACGCGGAACGACCGCGTCCTGCACGGCGAGATCCGGCGCGATCCGCCCCATCGCCCCGAACGCCTTCTTGCGGCCCTGCCAGAGCCGGGCGCGCTCGGCCGGGCTGGTCGCGCTCCGTACGCTGCGGGCGCCATGGGCGTGCAGCATCGCCTCGACCGCGATGGACTCGCCGGCGACCGCATCGGCGTCGCCGTCCATCTCGACCAGGAGGACGGCGTCCGCATCGGTCGGGTAGCCGGCGGCGTAGATGGACGCCTCGACCGCGGCGACGCAGGCGCGGTCCATCATCTCGAGCGCCGCGGGCATCACGCCCGACGCGATGATGGCGGACACCGCTTCGCTGGCCTGGCGCACGCTGGCGAAGTCCGCGAGCATGGTATGGACGCTGACGGGAATCGGCTCGAGACGGACGGTGATCTCGGTGGCGATGCCGAACATCCCCTCGCTGCCGACGAACAGTCCGACCAGGTCCGGGCCCCAGGGCTCGCCGGAGCCGGAGCCCAGCCGGACCAGGCTGCCGTCGGGCAGCACGACCTCGAGTGCCGCGATGTGGTTGGTGGTGACACCGTACTTGAGGCAGTGGGGGCCACCGGCATTTTCGGCGACGTTGCCGCCCACGGTGCACGCGCTCTGGCTGGACGGGTCGGGGACGTAGGCGAGTCCGTAAGGCAGCGCCGCCTCGGAGAGCCGGGCATTCACGACGCCCGGCTCGAGCACCGCGCGCCGGGCGACGGGATCGATCGAGATGATGCGGGTGAGCCGGGTAAGGGTGATGAGCACCGCGTCGCTCTCGGCGAGCGCCCCGCCGGAAAGGCCGGTGCCGGCACCCCGTGCGACGAAGGGGACGCCGGCGCGGGCGAGCGCCTGCACGACGGCGATGATCTCCGTGCGGCTGCCGGGCAGTACCACCAGCCCGGGCACCGACTCCCGCGTCGGCAGCCCGTCCATGGTATACGTCGCGAGCTCGGCGCGCCGGTGGCGCACCCAGCGGGGTCCGACGATACCGGTGAGCTCGGCGATGAGCGCGGGGGTCATGCGGGAAATCTAAGCGGGGGCGGACGAGCGCCGCCCCGTTTCGAGGTCAGGCGGCGCCGCAGAACCTTTCCAGCAGCATCACATCAGGCGACTCGCGCAGCTTCTCGAACGCGCGCTCGCGGATCTGGCGGATGCGCTCGCGGGTGACGCCGAGCAGCTCGCCGATCTTTTCGAGCGTCAGCGCCTCGGAGCCTTCCTCGAGCCCATAGTAGAGCGTAAGGATCTTGCGTTCGCGCGGCGTCAGGTGGCGGGCGAAGAGCCGGTCGATGAACTCGCGCATGAGCCGCGCGTCGGTCATCTCCTCGATGTCGGTGCCGCCGGTGCCGGGGACCCGCTCGCCGAAGGTGGTGCCGGCCCGGTCCTGCCGTTCCACCGGGGCATCGAGCGACACCTCGGTGGTGGTCATGCGGCGGGCGGCGCGGATGCCCTCGATCGTGTCGCCCAGCGCCATCGCGAGCTCGCCGTCGGTCGCCTCCCGGCCGAGCTCCTGGGAGAGAAGGCTGGCCACGCGGCCCATCTTGACCAGCGCGGCGTTCTGGTTGAGCGGGATCCGCACCGTGCGGGTCTGCTCGGCCAGCGCCTTGAGGACCGCCTGGCGCACCCACCAGACGGCGTAGGAGATGAACTTGACGCCGTGCTCGGGATCGAACTTCCGGACCGCCTTGAGGAGACCCTCGTTGCCGATCGCCACCAGCTCCGACAGCTCCAGCCCGTGTCCCTGGTAGCGCTTCACGTAGGAGATCACGAATCGCAGGTTGGCGGTGACGAGGCGCTCCGCCGCCGCGGCATCACCGAGCTGCGCCAGCCGGGCCAGGCGGCGCTCTTCGTTGATGTCGGTGATCATGGGAAGCTTCTGGATGTCGTGCAGGTACTGGTCGAATGAGCCGGTGGGCGCGGAACGAAGGGCCGGGCGTGCCTTCCCGGAGCGTACTTGAGCCATGATTCGACCCCAGCGCGAGTTTATGCGACGACGCAGCCATGGAAGCGTTCGGTGGCCCGGCGGGCCTGTGATGGGAGACCGGAATATGGGAAAAAAGTGAGGCGCAGTCAATAGAATCCCGCTATCCACATCACAAATCGTTTGTTAGCGAGGGGTTCGGCTGTTTATCCACCGGCGGGGCGATACCTGCGACTGTGTGGAATGTCGGATCTGTGGCTCCGGTGCCGCTATTCCGCCCCGATCGCGCCGAGCGACGCCACGATTTCCTCGTCGGATGCGGGATCGGTCCAGCAACCTGGCTCGCCCCGGGCCCGGCCGACCGCGGCGATGAGCGAAAAGCGGAGCGCGCCGTCCCGGCTCTTCTTGTCGCCGCGCATGGCGTGGAGCAGGCTGCGGCCGCCGATCGGCGGATCGAGCCGGGTCGCCAGCCCGAATCGGGCCAGCGCGTCGCGGACCCGCTCGGTGAGCCCGGCTTCCGCGACGCCGAGCCGCTCGGCCAGCGCCGCTTCGGCCACCAATCCGAGTGCGACGGCCGCGCCATGGGACACACGATAGCTGCTGGCGCGCTCGATGGCGTGCGCCACGGTGTGGCCGGCATTGAGCACGGCGCGGCGGCCGTGATCCCGCTCGTCGGCGCCGACGATGGCGGCCTTCAGCTCCACGCTCCGCCGCACCAGCTCGGTCATGCACGACGGTTCCAGCGCGAGGATGGCATCCGCCTGCACCAGCAGCCATTCGAAGTACGCCGAGTCGGCGACGAGACCGTGCTTGACCGCCTCGGCCAGGCCGGAGCGCAGCTCGGCCGGAGGCAGCGTCGCCAATGCGAGCGGATCGGCCAGTACCGCCACCGGCGGGTGGAATGCGCCGACGAGGTTCTTGCCGGCGGCGGTGTCCACGCCGGTCTTGCCTCCCACCGAGGCATCCACCATGGCGAGCAGCGAGGTCGGCAGCTGGAGCCACGGGATGCCGCGTCCGAAGGTGGCGGCGACGAAGCCGGCGAGATCCCCCACGACGCCGCCGCCGAGCGCCACGACCGCGCTGTCCCGGCCGTGGCCGGCGTCGAGCATCCGGTCGGTGAGCGCGGCCCACGTGTCACGCGTCTTGGATGCCTCGCCCGCGGCGAACACCAGCAGGTCGGCGACGGTGCTGAGGTCATGGCCGTACAGGCCGGCGACATTGTCATCGCTGATGAGCGCCAACCGCCGCCCCGGCAGGTGCTCGGCCACCAGTGCCGGCAGCCGGCCGAGCAGCCCCGGCTCGACCAGCGCCGGATAGCTGCCGCCCTGATGCGGGACGATCACCATGTGACGTCGCCGATGCCGCCGCGGTGGTTGGCCAGCCGGGCCAGCGTGAACAACAGATCCGAGAGACGGTTGAGATAGATGATGAAGAGGTCCGGCACCTCGGTGTCGTGGCTCAGGCGGACGACGGCCCGCTCGGCTCGCCGGCAGACCGTGCGCGCCAGGTGGAGTGCCGCCGCCTTGGGCGTGCCGGCCGGCAGCACGAAGGCGCGAAGCGCGGGCAGCTCGGTGTCGGCATCGTCCATGGCGCGCTCGAACAGCGCGATCCGGTCTTCGGAGAGGTCGGCCTTTTCCAGGGCCCGGGCGACCTTGGCCGGATCGGGTGTGGCAAGGTGGCCGCCGATGGCGAACAGGTCCCGCTGGATGCCGGCGAGGAGGTCGTCGAACAGCGCGGCCGGTTCCGCCGCGCGTGCGACGCCGAGCGCCGAATTCAGCTCGTCCACGTCGCCGTAGGCCGAGACCCGCGGATGGTCCTTGGCGACCCGGCCACCGCCGAAGAGGCCGGTTTCACCCTCGTCGCCGGTGCGCGTGTAGATCTTCATCGTGGTGCTCCCGGTTGGCCCTGGATGCCGGAGAATAAGTCCGCCGCGATTATAATTGGAGCGCGCCGGGCCCAACGCCCGCCGCGGACGCGTCACCCCGGAGAGGCAGTGGCCGAGCGGGAAATCAGGGACATTACCGTCATCGGCGGGGGGCCTACCGGGCTCTTCGCCGCCTTTTACGCCGGCATGCGGGGCGCAAGCTGCCGCATCATCGACGCGCTGCCCGCGCTCGGCGGGCAGCTGATGGCGCTCTATCCCGAAAAATACATCTTCGACGTCGCCGGGTTCCCCAAGGTGCTGGCCAAGGATCTCGTCCGCGACATGGTCGTGCAGGCGATGCAGTTCGGCGTCAGCACGCACCTGGGCGAAACGGTTAGCGGCCTCACGCGGGTCGAGGACGGCGGGCTGGGCCATTTCCTGCTCGAGACGGACGCGGACGTCTATCCCTCCCGCACCATCGTCATCGCGGCGGGGATCGGCGCGTTCGAGGCGAGAAAGCTCCCGCTGGAGGGCGCCGAGCAGTGGGAGGGCCGAGGGTTGTACGACAAGGTCCTCGACCCGGGGGTGTTCGCGGGCAAGCGCGTGCTGCTCGTCGGGGGCGGCGATTCGGCGTTCGACTGGGCGGTGAATCTGCAGGGAATTGCCCGCGAAGTGACGCTGATTCACCGCCGGGATCAGTTCCGGGCGCACGCGGCGACGGTGGCGCAGGCGATGGCGCTCCGCGAGGCCGGCAAATGCGGGATCGAGGTCTTCACCGAGGTGAAGGCGATCCACGGCGGCGACCGCATCGAGCGGGTGACGCTGGTGAACGCCAAGACCAAAGCGGAGCGGGATCTCGCGGTGGACGCCGTGATCCCGCTGCTGGGCTTTCATTCCGATCTCGGCGTGATCAAGGAGTGGGGGCTCGACACCGAGAAGGCCGACATCAAGGTGGACACGGTCATGTCCACCAATCTGCCCGGCATCTACGCCGCAGGTGACATCACGACGTATCCGGGGAAGCTCAAGTTGATCGCCACCGGGGTGTCGGAAGCGTGCATCGCGGTCAACAACGCGGTGCACCTGATCAACCCCAGGACCAAGGTCAATCCCGGCCACTCGTCGAACCTGGCCATCTTCGGCCAGACCGACGACTAGCGCTACTTCCTCCGGCGCCTGAGCCGCTCCATCTGCTTGGGCCGCTGGAAGAAGCGCAGGGTGGCGGTGCCCGGCTCCATCCGCTCCATGTCCAGCCCCATCACTCCGCTCTTCGGAAAATCGCTGTTCAGCCGCGAGGTGACACCGGTGAGGAGGATGGAGGCGAGATCCTCCAGGAACGGCGAATGGCCGACCAGGGCCACCGTCTGCTCGGTCTCTCCCTCGGGAATGCAGGCCGCGATCGCCCGGACGTCGGGCTCGACGGTCAGCGCCTCGCACTCGATCGGGTCCACGTCGAGATCCATCTCCTCGATCATCACCTCCGCCGTCTGCATCGCGCGAATCCAGGGGCTCGACACGACCACGCTGGGCGCGACGTCGAGCCGCTTCAGGGCCCGGCTGACCCGTGCATGGGCGGCGCGGCCGGTGTTGGTGAGCGGCCGGAGCTGATCGTCGGGCCAGCGCTCGGGGTCGCGCTCACCGGCCTGCGCGTGGCGTACCAGCAGCAAGAGCATCTGAGTGGTCTCCTTATTTCCCCATCTGCACCACGATACTGTCGAGCTGCGCCAGTATCGTCCGGCTTGGCAGGGTGTGGTGGTTGGCCTCGACCGAGAAGGTCAGGGTGCGGCCGGTGGGGAGCTCGATGAAGCCGGACAGGGTGTTGACGCGTGAGATGCTGCCGGTCTTGGCGCGCACCTTCCCCTCGAGCGGCGTATTGAGGAAACGGTTGCGCAGCGAGCCGCGCTCGCCTGAATGGGGAAGGCCGGCCCTGAACGTGGCGTAGCGCGGATGCCGCCGGATGAAGCGGAGCACCTGGGTGAAGGCGAGCGGGCTGACGAGATCGTTCGCCGCGAGCCCGGACCCGTCGGTCACGGCGAACTGCGTCGAGTCCACGCCCACCGAGTCGATCAGAAAGCGCCGCTCGACCCGCAGCCCTTCCTCCCACGATCCGGCCGTGCCGAACCGCTTGCCGAGCTGCTTGAGCGTCATCTCGGCGAACCAGTTCTGGCTGGTGTTCAGGATCGGGAAGATCCAGTCCCGGAGCGGGCGCGACGTCACTTCGGCGAGCGGTGCGGTCGCGCGGGCGGCGAGATAACGCATCGAGTCGGTCGTCGACCGGGTGGTGCCGTTGACCGCGATGCTGGCGCCGGCCAGCGCCGCGCGAAGGGCCTGCGCGGCGAACAGGTTGGGGTCGGGCAGGGCAAAGAAGTCGGTGCCGCCGCGGCCGCCCAGCGCGGCCGTCCCTTCGGCCCAGAGGCGGAGGGTGCCGGGCTCGCGGTAGATCCGGTCGCCGATGTCGTTGGGGCCGCCCAGGGGTGCGGTGCGGGTACGGTTCTCGATCGTGACGTCGCCGAAGTCGGGCGTGAACGTGATGGTCGCCGGGGCGCCGGGCGCCGCGCCCGGCTTCCAGGTGATGTCGATGCTGTTGTCGTTGAACCCGAGCCCGGAGACCGGCGCGGCGTACCACCAGTTGAGGTCGTAGGCGTTCCAGCCGTCGCGCACGAGCTCGGCATCGAAGTAGCTCCCGTCACCCACCACGTCACCCGCGATGGTCTGGACGCCGCGGGCCCGGAGGGCCTGGGCCAGCTGGCGGAGCCGGGCGGTGGGATCGGTGTCGCAGGCGTTCGCCGCCGTCGTGTCCACCGCGTAGCAGCGGACGCCGAACGTCGGGTCGCCCCGGCCGTAGAGCACGAGATCGCCGTGCAGCACGCCGTCGGTGACCGGGCCCGCCCCGTACACGCTGGTGTTGACGGTGAAATCCGGCGGGAAGAGCGCGGAGGCCACGGCGGTGACGAGGATCTTGGTGTTGCTGGCCGGGATGAAGAGATGATCGGCATTCCGGCCGTAGAGCAGCTTCCCGTTGTCATCCACCAGCGCCACGCCCCAGAGCAGGCGGTTGAACGGCGCGGCGTCGAGCCGTGCGTCCAGCCGCCTGGCGAGCGATTGGCCTGCCGCGGCCGGCGCGGCGAAGGCCGCCGCGAAGAGGACGAGCGTCGCCCGGTGCAGGCGGCATCGCGCGCTACTCATACGCCACCCGTGGATCGACTTTGGCATACACCAGGTCCGTCAGGAGGTTCACGATTACGAACACGAGGCTCAGAAACAGGATGCTGCCCTGGACCGCGGGCAGGTCGCGCTTCTCGATCGCGGTGAGCACATACCGGCCGACGCCGGGCCAGGCGAAGATCGTCTCGGTCAGGATGGAGCCGGTCAGGTAGCTCCCGAAGTCGAGTCCGAGCACGGTGACGACCGGGAGCAGCGCGTTCCGCAGCGCGTGCCGCAACACCACGCGCCGCTCGCCGAGCCCCTTGGCGCGTGCGGTGCGGACGAAGTCGCTCCGGAGCACCTCCTGCATGGCCGCGCGGGTCATGCGGGAGAGGAACGCGATGGAGCGCATGCCCAGGGTGATGGCCGGCAGCAGCAGAAACTGGAGCCCGCCGGAGCCCGAGGGCGGCAGCCACCGCAGGTGCACGGCGAAGACCAGAATGAGCAGCAGGCCTACCCAGTATACCGGAAACGACACGCCCGCGTAGGCGACGAGCGCCGTGGCGCGGTCGGCCCACGACCCCGGCCGCCAGGCGCCGTACACCCCCATGGACACACCGACCAGGGTGGCGAAGAGCATCGCGGCGCCGGCGAGGCGGAGCGTCGCGGGGAAGCGCTCGGTCAGGTCGCGGATGATCGGCCGCTGGGTGATGTACGAGCGGCCCAGATCGCCCCGCACCACGCCGCCGGCGTAGCGCAGGAACTGCCGCGGCAGCGGATCGTCGAGATGCAGCTCGGCGCGAAGCCGGGCGATGGTCGCGGCATCGGCCCGTTCACCGACCATGGCCTGCACCGGGTCGCCCGGCGCGACGTAGAGCAACAGGAACGTCACCATGAGCACGCCGAGCAGGGTGGGCACCAGCAGGGCGAGACGGACGGCGAGGAAACGCCTCACTTCGACAGCTTCGCCTCGACCCAGCGCTGGCCGGTGAAGACCGCCGGGATCTTCCAGCCCGAGAGCTCGGGCCGGGCCGCCCACATGTCGATGGGGAACCAGAGGAAGATCCACGGTGCCTGCTCGAAGATGCGGGCGTCCGCCTGGCGGGCGAGCGTCGCCTTTTCGGCTTCGTCGGTGGTGCTCCGAAGCCGCACCAGAATGGCGTCGAGCGCGGAATCATTCAGGAAGGCGTAGTTGCCGCCGGGTCCCTTGTTCTTCGAGTGAAAGAGCGGGTAGGTGAAATTTTCGGGGTCGGGATAGTCGGCGTACCAGTCGCCCAGGTACATGTCGGCTTCGCCGTTCCGGACCGTGGCACGGACGGTGGGGGCATCGCGCTCGAGGATCTCGACCTTCACCCCGATACGGCCGAGATCCTGCTGGACCGACTGGGCCAGGCGGGCGTATTCGGGCCGGGACGAGCGCCAGAGCTTGAGGGGGAATCCCGCTGCGTAGCCCGCGTCAGCGAGCAGCCGCTTCGCGCTGTCCGGATTGAACCGGTAGGGCGCGCGACCGGCGTCATAGCCCGCGATGCCGGGCGGAATCGAGCCGGCCGCGCGGACGCCGCGATCCGACATCACCGTTGAGAGCATGGTGCCGACGTCCACCGCCAGGTTCAGCGCGCGTCGGACGCGGACGTCCCGGAGCGGGCCGCGTGTCGTGTTCAGCGCGATGTACAGATCGCGGATGGTGGGCCGCCGCTGGATCTCGGCGGCGTGAGTGGATTCCCACCGGCGAGTCTCCCCGAACGGGATCTCCACCACGCTGAGGCGGCCGGACTCGTACTCGGCCGCCTGGGTGAGGCCTTCGGGGATGATCCGGATGCGGAGCGTGTCCGACTTCGGGGCGCCGCCCCAGTAGGCGTCGTTGCGCACCAGCAGGATCGCATCATCGTGCGACCAGCTGACGAACTTCCAGGGTCCGCTTCCCGCCGGATGTTCGGCGAAGCCGGCTGGCGTGGGCGTCGGCACCACGGCGGCCACCGGCATCGCCAGGAACTTGGGAAAGATGTTGAGCGGCTCCTCGAGGGTGAACGCGATGGTGGAATCATTCGTCACCCGGATGCCGGCCACATCAGCCGCGGTGCCGGCGGCGTAGGCGGCGGCGCCCTGGATCGGAAGGAGCGGCCATTGCCGCCCGCCCCGGGCGCCGGGTGCCAGCGCCCGGAGGATCGAGGCGCGCGCGTCGGCGGCGGTCACCGGGCGGCCGCCGACGAAGGTCGCGCCGTGCCGGAGGTGGAAGGTGTAGGTCCGGCCGGAGCTGTCGGCCTCCCAGCGGGTGGCGAGGCCCGGGACCAGCTGACCGTCCACGTCGAAGCGGACCAGGTTGTCGAAGAGCGCCGTAATCACTTCGCCCGACTGCACGTCGGTGGAGAGGGCGGGATCCAGCGTCTGCGGATCGGCCGTCAGATAGTACTGGAGGGTGCCGGTGGGGGCCGCATCACTGCCGACGCAGCCGGTCAGTCCTATGCTGAAGGCGGCAACGGAGGCAAGGAGCGAAGTGAGCAGGAGTCGTCGCATCTGCGGCCGGGGGAAGGGTGTGGCGTCATAGAAGTTGACAGCGTGGGCTAACGTGGTGAAACTACCCGTCTTACGGAACGACGTCAATCGTCGTCCCGGCCGGAAGGCTCGGCTGACACTGAGCGCGGAGCGTTGCGTTTTCATGCACTTGTGGTTCACCAGGCCCGTCGGCCCGGTTTTCGTGAAGCGCGTTCTGTTCTGCCTGCTGCTGGGCGGCGGGCTCGCCGTACCCGGTCGTGCCCAGGCGCAGGGCCGCGACCTGGTGGTGCGCGCCCTCAAGTGGAAGGGGAACAAGTCGCTCAGTCCCGCGGCGCTGGAAGCGCGGATCGCGACCACGAACTCGAGCTTCTTTGCCCGGCAGGCGCCCTTCAGCTGGCTCGGATTCCTCGGCCAGAAGCGCTACCTCAACGAAACCGATTTTCAGCGCGACGTGCTGCGCATCGGCGTGCTCTACAAGCTCAGCGGATTTCCCGACGCCAAGGTCGACACCATCGTCCGCCGGACCCCGACGAGCGCGTCGATCACCTTCGTGATTACCGAAGGCGCTCCGATCCGGGTGGATACGCTTCGCATCACCGGTCTCGATTCCCTCGAGCCCAAGCTGAATCGGGCCGTGGCGCTGGACCTGCCGCTGCAGCAGGGTGACGTATTCGACCGCCAGCGGATGCGGGCGTCGGCCGATACCATGATCCACCGCCTGCGCGACCGAGGCTATCCATCCGCCGATGTATTCCTCAGCTTCAACAGCCGGCACGAAGAAAAAACCGCCCAGCTCACGATGAACGTCGTGCCGGGTGTCCGCGCCGTGGTCGGGACCGTCAAGGTCGAGGGCACCGAGCACATCGACTCCGCCTTCGTCGTCCGGCTGATGGAAGCGCGTCCGGGCCGGCTCTACTCGGCCGAGGATCTCTTCGCCAGCCAGCGCAACCTGTACAACTCCGACCATTTCCGGCTGGCGTCCGTCAACATCGACACGTCGGCGTTCAGGGTCGGAATGGATTCGGTGCCGCTGATCGTGCGGGTGACGGAGAGCCCGCCCTACCACGCCCGTGCCGGGCTGGGCTACGGTACCAGCGACTGCCTCCGGGCCAACGGCGGCTTCGCGATCCGGAATTTCCTGGGCCACGCCAAGCTGCTGGACATCACCGGCGGCGTGTCCAAGGTCGGTACCGGCCGCCCGCTCGACTGGGGGCTGGAGAACAGCGGCATCTGCAGTGCGCTCAAGGACGACTCGGTCGGCTCCCGGCTGCTCAACTACAACCTGACGGCATCGCTCCGCCGTCCGGCGTTCCGCTCGCCCAACAACATCCTGATCATCAGCGGCTTCACGGAGCGGCGGTCGGAGTTCAAGGTGTACCAGCGGACGGAGCAGGGCGTGAGCGTGAGCATCGCGCGCGAGTCGCCGCGCCGCCGGCTGCCGCTGAGCCTGACGTACACCCTGTCGCTGGGGCGCACCTCGGCCACGCCAGCCAGCTTCTGCGCCTTCCTGAATGCCTGTGATCCGGCTGACGTCGAGCGGCTGGGCCAGCGCATCCGCCAGGCGACGCTGACGGGGTCTGTCTCGGTGCCGAGGGCCAACAATCCGCTGGATCCGAGCCGGGGCTCGATCGCGTCGCTCCAGGCGACCGTCGCGTCACGGTTCATCGGCTCGTCATCGCTCAGCCAGTTCACGCGGGTGGTCGGCGACTACACCAAGTACTTTCCGCTCACGCGCGAGATCGTGTTCAGCTGGCACCTGCGCGGCGGCGTGATCTTCTCGCCCAACGTGGCACTCGCGAGCGGGGCCAATCCGTACATCCCGCCGGACCAGCGGTTCTACGGCGGCGGCCCGAACGATGTGCGCGGCTATCAGCGCAATGAGCTGGGGCCGGTGGCCTATACCGTCAGCCAGTCGGTGTATGACACCTACGGCGCCGCGGGCCTCAACGACGTGCCCGACTCCGTGCGGGTCGTCCCGACCGGCGGCAACTCGCTCGCGGTGGCGAACGCGGAGCTGCGGCTGCCGTCGCCGTTCTTCAAGGAGCGCCTGCGCCTGGCGGCGTTCGTCGATGCCGGCACGGTGTGGGAACGGGGACGGACGTCGGTATCGAAGCCCCAGATCCGGATTACCCCGGGCGTGGGGCTGCGGGTGGCGACGCCGCTGGGGCCCGCCCGGTTCGACGTGGCGTACAATCCGTACAAGCTGCCCGTGGGTACGCTCTACGTGCGCAACGACGCCGACGGTTCGGTGCAGATCATTCCGGACGGGCTGCAGCTCGATCGCCACCGGAAGATCACCATCCACTTCGCGGTCGGGCAGCCGTTCTGATGCGCCGGCCACTCGCGCGCTTCGTCTTCGTGATCCTGTTCGGCATCGTCGCCACGCTGCTGGGCATCGTCACCTCGCTGACGCTGACGCCGCCGGGACGGGCGCTGCTCGCGCGGACGGTCTCCGATGCGCTCAACCGGGTGGTGCACGGCTCGGTCCAGGTCGGCTCGATTTCCGGCTCCTTCCTGTACGACCTGACCCTGGAACATGTGGTGGTGCGGGACACCCAGGGCGTCCTGCTGGCCGACCTGCCACGCGTCCGCGTCGCTTACCGCCTGCCCAACCTCATCAGCGGCAACATCGTTCTCAGCGGCATCCACCTGGACAATCCGGTCATCCAGATCATCAAGCACCGCGATGGCCGGATGAACTACGAGGACGTCTTCGGGCTGGGTCGCGGGCCCAAGGGCACGACTTCGCCGCTGATCGAGTTCAACGACGTGCGGGTGCTCGATGGCGAGCTGCAGATCGCGCTGCCGTGGAATCCGCCGAAGGATGCCACCCCGGCCCAGCGCGATTCGGCGCTCACGGCGGAGCGGGCAAAGCCCGGACGCGTCATCGACGAGAGCCGGGAGGGGCTCCGGAAGGTGATCGTGCTTCGCGACCTCACGACCGTGATGTCGAAGCTGCAGGTCAGCACGCCGGATCACAAGCCGTTCACGATCGACCTCGACACTCTCGCGACCCGGGTGAGTGATCCGGCCGTGACCCTTACCGATGCCGCCGGCCGGCTCCGGTTCCACGGCGACAGCGTGATCTTCAGCCTGCGACGCGGGGCCCTGCCGGCCACGCGATTCAGCGGCGGCGGGGCCGTCACCTGGCCGCGAGACACCGTCCTGTTCGATTTCCAGATCACGGCCCCGCAGGTGAGCCTTGCCGACCTGCACTGGGTCTCGCCGCTGTTTCCCGCGATGACCGGGCGGGGGACGCTGGCCGCGAAATCGGAGACCGGCGCGCTCACCGCCTATACCCTGCGTGACCTGCACCTCCGCAACGGCGCGCAACGGGTGGACGGCGAGGTGGTGGCGCTGCAGGACCGCATCCGCGGCATCGGGGTGCGCGGGATGAACCTCACGCTCGCGAACCTCGATATCGATGCCGTCCGTGCCTACGTGGATACGCTGCCCTTCTACGGTACGCTCAGCGGCAAGCTGCAGGGTTCCGGATTCCTGCTCGAGCGGCTCAAGATCAACGTGGACTGGGCCTTCGCTGACGCCAAGGTGCCGGGGCAGCCGGTCAGCCTCATTGAAGCCGACGGTACCGTCGGCTTCGGCAAGGTAGACGGACTCACCTTCTACGGCGTCAATCTCCGCAGCTCCGACATCGACCTCGCGACCGCGCGCCGGCTGGCGCCGGCGGTGGTGATTCCCGGCCGCCTCGCGGCGCAGGGGACACTCAACGGTCCGCTCCGTAACGTCGTGTTTCGCGGCAGCGCCGCCCAGCGCGACGGCCAGCGGCCGGCCAGCGTGATGCGCGGCACCGTCCACCTCGACACCCGCGGCAAGGTCCTCGCGCTCGACACCGACCTCGAGCTCGACCCGCTGTCCTTCGAAGGGATCCGCCGCGGCTTCCCGACGCTGAAAACCCAGGGCGACGTGCGAGGGCACGTGAAGCTGGCCGGGACGATGGAGCGGCTGGCCGTGGACGCGACGCTGAGCGGCGAGATCGGCACCATCGAGGCGCACGGCGGCATGACGCTGGTGCCGCCGAGACTGGGCGCCGACGCACTGCGGGTCCGGTTCTCCGCCCTGAACCTGGCGGCGCTGCAGGGGAGCGGGCCCCGGACGCGGCTCAACGGCGTGCTGACCGCCACCGGCACCGCCGAGTCTCCGCATCCGCCGGAGGGAACGCTCGAGCTGGCGCTCGACCGGAGCAGTGTCCGGGAGTGGACCATCGACACGCTGTACACCCACCTCGGTGTGACCGGCGGCGTGATCCGGCTCGACACCCTGTACACCGAGTGGAAAGGCGCGCGTGCCGGGGGCTCGGGCACGCTCGGCTGGGTCCGGCCGCACGACGGCACGATGACGCTCCAGCTGGCGGCTGACAGCCTCACCGCGTTCGATTCGCTCGCGCTCGCGCTCACCGGGCAGACGCGCTATTCGACGCGCCGGTACCTGCTCCCGCTCGGCGGCGTCGCGAGCGCGAGCGTCACCCTCGCGGGCAGTCTCGACACGCTCCGGATGGCCGGACAGTTCGGCGTCCGGCACTTCCAGTTCCAGGGGCTTCGATCGCCGTCCGATACGGGGAGCTTCAGCTACACGGGCGGGGCTCATCCACTCTTCGCCGGCACGCTTCGCAGCGACTCCCTCGCGCTCATCACCGACACGACCGCCACCGGCGGCTGGCAGTTCACCAGCACGTCGCTCGCGGCGTCAGGCCGCCCCGACTCGCTTGGGTGGTCGGTGGGGACCGGCGTCGGCTTCATCTCCCGGGTGAACGGAACCGGGTCGTGGTATCGCCGAGGCGCGCTCACGGTGCTGGGTGTCGACACCTTCGCGATGGCACTGCCGACTCGCGCATGGCGGCTCGACGCGCCGACGACCCTCACGCTCGGCGACTCGGCGCCGACGCTCGGCGCGACGCGCCTGGCCGCGGCCGATGGCTCGGGCGCGATCAGCGTCGCCGGCCGGCTGCCCCGGTCCGGCCCGGGGGATCTGACCGTGCATGCCTACGGCGTGGACCTTCGGGATGTCTACGATCTGATGGGCCGCGACACCGCCGGCACCGCCGGCACCATCGGGCTCGACCTGCGGTTGACGGGCACCGCGCGGGCCCCGACCGTGCACGGCACCGCGTCGCTCGCCGACGGCCGGTTCGCCGAGGCATACATGCCGTACGTGCAGGGCGCGCTGGACTACACCGACCGGCGCCTCGACACGCGACTCCTGCTCTCGCGCAGCGGCGACACGGTGATGCAACTGGAAGCGCAGCTGCCGATCGACCTCGGGCTTCAGGGGGTGAAGCAGCGCCAGCTGGACGGCCCGATCAGCGTGCGCGCGCTTGCCGACAGCGTCGACCTGGGCCTGATCGAGGCGTTCACCAGCAGCGTGCGCGGGGCCAGCGGATTCCTGTCGGCGGATGCCAAGGTCGTCGGCACCTGGAAAGCTCCGCAGCTGGCCGGGTTCGTGGCGCTGGCCGACGGCGCCATGGACATCCCGGCCCTGGGTGTGCACTACGAGGGCATCCTGGGCCGCGCCGATTTCGGCGGCGATTCCGCGGCGATCGAGCACGTCAAGATCCAGAGTGGCGGCGGCATGCTGGACGTACACGGCATCGTACGGCTCCAGGAGCTGACCCGTCCGGTGCTGACGATCCACATGGACGCGAGCGGCTTTCAGGCGATCAACGAGCGCAACTTCCTCAAGCTGGCGGCCACGGGCCACTTCGATCTCGACGGCCCGTTCTTCGGCGCCACCTTCAGCGGGAGCGGCTCGGCCGATGAAGGCGCGCTCTGGTTCGCCGACCTGCTGAACAAGCGCGTCATCGATCTCGATGATCCGACCAATCTGGATCTGGTGGACACGACCGTCGTGCGCCAGCGCGGCCTGCGGGCCGGATTTTCGAACCGCTTCATGGAGCAGCTGGCCATCAGCGACTTCAACCTCGCGGTCGGGCAGGAGTTCTGGCTGCGCTCGACCGAGGCCAATATCCAGCTCGAAGGCGATGTCCGGGTGAACAAGAGCCTGCGCGAGTACCGGATCGACGGGACGCTCTCGACGCCGCGCGGCACCTACACCCTCAAGATCGGGCCGGTGAGCCGCGATTTCGACGTGACCAAGGGCACCGTGCAGTACTTCGGCACGCCGGATCTGAACGCCAAGCTCGACGTCGAGGCGCAGCACGTGGTGCGGGCCGCCAACGGCATGGACGTCCCGGTCATCGCGCGGATCACGGGCACCCTGCTTCGGCCGCAGCTCGATCTGTCGAGCGGCCCCAACATCCGGCCGGCGCTGCCCGAAGTGGACCTGGTGTCCTACCTGATCCTGGGCGTGCCGGCGAGCCAGGCGCAGGGGCTGCAGCAGAACGCGATTCAGAACGCGGCGTCCATCCTGACGAGCGCGGTCTCCAGCGACCTCGAGCGGGCCCTCGTCTCGGACGTCGGGCTGCCGGTCGACCTCCTCGAGATCCGCCCGGCGCTCGCCGGGGGCACCGTGGCGGGCGGCACGATCACGCAGCTCGCGGCCGGCTGGCAGATCGGCCCGAAGCTGTTCTTCCGCCTCAACGCGGGCTTCTGCAACAACCAGGTCGGGTTCGGCTCGAAGAATCTCGGTGCCAGCGTCGACTTCCGGTTCGGCCGAGCCTGGAAGGTGCAGGCCGGCGTGGAGCCGACCTTCCAGACCTGCCGTGCGAACGGCATCAACCCGGAATACAGCCTCACGGCCCCATACCAGATCGGTGTGGACGTGCTCTGGGACCGGGAGTTCTAGTGGCGCGTGCGATGCTCATCACCAATCCCGCCGCCGCTCGCACCCGGCCGCTCGCCGTCCGCGCGATCGTCGACACGTTCAGGAGCGCGGGGTGGGCCACCGATCTGCGGGAAACGGCGGGTCCGGGTGACGCGCGCCGGATGGCGGCGGAAGGGGTGGCCGCCGGCGTCGACGTGGTGGCCGTCTTCGGCGGAGACGGTACCACGATGCAGGCGGCGTCGGCGCTGGTCGGGACCGAGGTGCATCTGGGGGTTATTCCCGGCGGGACCGGCAACCTGCTGGCCGGCAACCTGCGGATTCCGATCTCGCCGGTGCGCGCCACCGAAGCGCTGATCCGCGGACACCCGCGCCCGTTCGACCTGGGGCGCATGGACCGGCCGGACGGCGTGCAGTACTTCGCGGTGGCGTGCGGGGCGGGGTACGACGCACGCGTCATGGCTGCGACGACATCCGAGCGCAAGCGTCGCTGGAAGATCGGAGCCTATCTGGCGACGACGTTCACGCTGCTTGGCGAACTGCGCACGGCGAGCCACCAGATCTCCGTGGACGGCGTCGAGTTTGCCGCCGAAGCGGCGCTGGTGGTGGTGGCGAACTGCGGTGAGGTGATTCCGCCGTTCATCCGGCTGCGCTCGGGTATCCGGCCGGACGACGGCATCCTGGACGTCATCGTCATTCGCGCGAGCAATTTGCGCCAGAGCGTTCGCGCGGTGTGGCACCTGCTGCGGGAAACCACCGGCGGGACCGGGCCCGACGCGTACATCGCGTACGCCCGGGGGCATGAGGTCTCGGTCGTGTCGGAGCCCGCGGAGCCGGTACAGCTAGACGGTGAGCCCGGCGGCTCGACCCCGTTCACGGCGACCGTCGTTCCCGGCGCGATCCGCATCCTCCACAACCGGAGCTCCTGATGGCCGAATCCGTCCTGCTGATCGACGACGATGTGGATGTGCTCCGCTCGATCGGCAATTACTTCGAGCGCCTGGGATACGAAGTCACGCGGGAGCTGAGCGGCGAGGCCGGGCTGGCGACGTTCGACCGGCTCCGACCCGAGGTGGTCATCCTCGACCTTCGCCTGCCGGGCATGGACGGGCTCGAGGTGCTCGAGCGCCTGCGCCAGCGTGATGCCGCGGTCATCCTGCTCACCGGACACAGCGACATCGAAACGGCCGTTCGCGCCATGCAGCTCGGGGCCGAAAACTTCCTCACCAAGCCGGTGGACATGGCGCACCTCGCCGCGGCCACCGCGCGGGTGGCCGACAAGGTCCGGCTCCGGCGGGTGAACGAAACACTGTTCAGCCACACCGCCCCCCAGATGGGGCTCGAGTCGCTCGGCAGCTCGGCGCAGATGCGCGAGTTCGCACATCAGATCGGGCTCCTGGCCCAGAGCGAGCGCACCACGGTACTGCTCGCCGGCGAGAGCGGCACCGGGAAGGGATGGGTCGCGCGGCTGATTCACGATCTCAGCCCCCGCGCCAAGGAGCCGTTCGTTGAAGTGAACTGCGCCGGCCTCAACGCAACCGTTCTCGACAGTGAAATGTTCGGTCACGAGAAAGGCGCGTTCACCGACGCCAAGGACCGCAAGCAGGGGCTGTTCGAGATCGCCGACCGGGGAACCATCTTCCTCGACGAAATTGGCGACCTCGCGCCCGAGCTGCAGCCGAAGCTGCTCAAGGTGCTCGAGACCAAGACCTTCCGCCGGCTCGGCGGCACCCGCGAGATCACGGTGGACGTCCGGCTCGTGGCCGCCACCAATCGCGACCTTGCCGCGGAGGTGGAATCGGGACGCTTTCGGGAAGATCTGTACTATCGGCTGAGCGTGATGCCGCTGCGCCTGCCGGCGGTGCGCGACCGTCCCCGTGAGGACCGTCTCGCGCTGATCACGCGCATCCTCACCGACCTGCAGAAGATGCTCCCCGAGGGGCCGACCGCGGTGCACACCGAAGTGGTCGAGCGCATGCTGGCCTATCCGTGGCCCGGCAACGTCCGCGAGATGCGGAACGTGCTGGAGCGCGCGCTGATCCTCGGGCGCGGCCAGCCGTCGATCAACATCGAGCATCTGCCCAGCGAATTCCGCGCCCGGCCCGGTGTCGGCGACCGGCGGCACACCCCGTTGAGTCTCGACGACCTCGAGCGGCAGCACATCGAGCGCACGCTCAAGCATCATGCGGGCAATCGGACGCGCGCCGCCGCCGAGCTCGGCATCTCGCGCGCGACCCTCATCAACAAGATCAAGCGCTATACGATCGGCGCCTGAGGCGGAAATGGCCGAGATCCACGAGAATGACGCGATGGTGTGCCGAGCCTGCGGCCGCGAGGAGCGGGCGTCGGAAGGCTATCCCTGCGCGGACTGCGGGACCTTCATCTGTCTCATCTGCTCGTTTCGGGGCGTGACCCGATGCGCCAAGTGCGCGGCGGCGGCGGCCGGAAAGCCCGCCCCGTCGTGACATCCGCGATCGTGACCGCGGCCATCGCGCCCGTGCTCGCATCGGCGGGCGTCCGCGCCGAACAGGTGACCCAGCTGGTGCTGGGCGAAACGGCCGACGTACTGGGCCGCTCGGGCGAATGGCTGCAGGTCCGCACCAGCCTCGACCGTTACGAGGGATGGACCCATCGCGGCTATGTGCGGGAAGCGGACGACGCCGGCACGGATGCGTGGCGCGCGCGCGCGCTGGCCTGGAGCGAGGGCGCCCGCGTCGCGGTAGACGGCGTGCCGGCCGCGCTTCCGCTCCGGGCGCGGGTCGGCCTGGCCGGCGAACGCGTTGCGCTTCCCGATGGGCGCTCCGGCCAGGTGGTCGGTGGGTCGATTCGCGCGGCCGCGGAGGTGCTTCGCGCGAGCGGTGCCGAAGCGCCGGAGCGCTGGGCACTGGAGCGCTTCCAGAGTGCGCCCTACCAGTGGGGCGGCGTGACACCGTGGGGCGCGGACTGCTCCGGTCTGGTCCAGACCACGTATCTCGCTCGCGGCATCGTGACCCCGCGCGATTCGTCGGCGCAGGCCGCCTTCGGTGAGCCGATCCCGCTCGACGCCTTCGAGCCGGGCGACCTGCTGTTCTTCCGGAGCGAGACCGGCGGCACCGCCATCACCCATGTGGCGTTCGCGGCAGCGGGCGGCAGGCTGGTCCACTCGACCATCGCCTGCGGCGGGGTGGTGCACGAGTCGTTCGCCGAAGGATCGCGCGCGGGCGCGGCGCTCCGTCCGCGGCTCGCCGCCGCCCGCCGCTTCGCGCGGCGTCAGGCCGTCGCGTGAAACGGAAGCTCGTCCTGTTCGACATCGACGGGACGATCCTGCTCACCGCGGGCGCGGGCCGGCGCGCCATCACGACGGCCCTTTCCGAAGCGGTGGGCCCGGCCGGCGGCTTCGGGACCGTCCGATTCGACGGGAAGACCGACCCGCAGATCGTGGCCGAAATGCTCGTGGCGGCAGGTCACGACGCGCCGCACGCGGCGGAGCGTGTCGCGGCGCTGTGCGAGCGCTATGTGGCACTGCTCGAGCGGGAGCTGGCCCGGCCGGGCACGACGACGACGGTCATGCCGGGCGTGCACGCGCTGCTCGAACGCCTGGAGGCGCTCGACGACGTGGTGCTGGGCCTGCTGACCGGGAACGTGATGCGGGGTGCCGTGCTCAAGCTGCGGGCGGCCGGAGTCGCGCCGGAACGGTTCACGGTCGGCGCCTATGGCAGCGATGCCGCGCACCGGCCCGATCTCCCCGCGATCGCGGCCCGACGCGCCGAGGCGCACTTCGGCCGCGTGCCGGCCGGGCCGGACGTCGTCATCATCGGCGACACACCCGCCGATGTCGCCTGCGGCGTGCCGATCGGCGCCCGCGCCATCGCGGTCGCGACCGGCGGCTACACCCTCGCCGATCTTGCCGCCTGCGCCCCGCACGCCGTCTTCGCCGACCTCTCCGATACTGACCGCGTGCTCGCGGCCATCCTCGACTAGCCATGGCGAGCGAACTCGAGCTCAAGGCCATCGTTCCCGATGCCGACGCGCTGCGTCGGCGGCTCGACGATGCCGGTGCGAGCCTCCGCTTCGTGGGGGGGATGCAGGACCGATTGTACGACCGCAACGGTGAGCTCGGCGCCCGCGATGAGGTGCTCAGGGTGCGGACGTTCCGCCGAGAGGACGGACTGGAGGAATGGCAGCTGGCGTGGAAGGGACCGACGCAGCGCTCACCCGACGGCTACAAGCTCCGGGACGAGCGCGAGTGCGACGTCACCGGTGACACTCCGCCGTCCGACGTGCTCGAGTCCCTCGGGTACCGCGTGGTGCGTGCCATTGACCGGATGGTGGAGATCTTTCGCCTCGGCGAGGCGACCCTGCGCATCGAGACCTATCCGCGGATGGACGTGCTGCTGGAAGTCGAAGGGCCTCCCGACGCCATCGAAGCGGCGATCGTGGCGACCGGCATCGCCCGCGATGTGTTCAGCGCCGATTCGCTGAACGCGTTCGTGTCCCGCTTCGAGGCTCGCGGCGGGCGCCCCGTGCTGGCGAGTCGCCCGTGACCGCCGCCGGTGCGGCCCCGGTGGTGCCCGAGCTTGGCCCGCTGCTGGGCCGGCTCACCGAGACCGTGCCGCCGCGGGCGCAGGCGCCGGCCCCCTTCGATGATATCCGCTATGCGCTGGTGAGCGAGATCTTCGAGCTCGGTGCCGCCGCCCGCGAATTCGCCGAATCCGGGGACTGGGACGGCGCTGCTGCCTCGCTCGGCCGCCGCGCCTGGCTCGATGCCTGGGAGCGCGCGGTGACGGCCGTGGCGGCTCGCGTCGCCACGCGGATCGACGCGCGCATGCGGGCCGCCGCTGCCGAGTCGCTCCTCCCGACGCGCCAGCTTGAACGCCTGCTGCTCGACGATGAGGAGCGCCGCGCGATCGGCGTCCGCCTCGGCATTTCGGGCGGACCGTTCGTGGGGGCGCTCGACGCACTGGAATCAACCGTGCCCGCGGCGGCGCGCGGTCCGGCAGCGCTCGCCCGGTGGCAGGAAGCGCTCGGCGGCGTCGCGCGGCGGGTGGAGTCCGCCTGGCTCGCACTCGACCGCGCAGCGAGCGAGGAGCTGGCGGCCTGGACGCCGGAGATCGAGCGGGTGCGCGCGTGGCGACGGCCCCGATGGCCGCTCTGGCTGGTGAGCGTGGCCGTGCTGGGCATCGCCGGCTACGTGGGTCTGGTACTGGGCGGATTCTTCCCGGTGCCGGGCCCGCTCCATGGGATGGCCGCGTTCTGGTGGGCCCGCATGTGACGATCGTCGGAGTCGGCATCGATCTCGTGGAACTCGACCGGGTCCGGCGGATGCTCGCCAGGCGGGCGGACCAGGCGCTCCGCCGACTGCTCACCGAGCATGAGCGCCAGTACGTGGCGACCCGGCCCGACCCGATCCCGCACGTCGCGGCACGGATCGCGGCGAAGGAAGCCGTGTACAAGGCGCTGCAGACGCTGCCCGGCTGCCGCGGTGTCAGCTGGCAGGACATCGAGGTCTGGCGTGCGCTCGACGGACGGCCGAGCGTGTCGCTCTTCGGCGTGGCCGCGGCGGCCGCCGGCGAACTCAGGATCCATATCTCGCTCACGCATTCGGCCACATCGGCGGGGGCGGTCGCGATACTCGAGCGCGAGGGCCCGGCGCTTCCAATCCCGTCCGGCTGACCCTACTTTACGCACTGCATCCAACTAATTGGTTGAGAATGGTTTTCATCAGTGCGCTCCACCTTGTATTTCTGGCACTCGCGCCCGTCGCGCAGCAGCCGGTCGCCGACGATCCGGCGCCGGCCGTCCGCCGCCTCGCCGCGACCGCGAAGCTGGCGGCCGAGGAGTATCGGGTCGGCGTCCGCGGCGGACGAGTCGTCGCGGCCGGTGAGGTCGAGGAAGCGAAGCTGTTCCTGGCCGAAGCCCGGCACAGCGCGGAGCTGCTGCCGGCCACCGAAGCGAAGGCGGCGGTTGCGGCCATTGATTCCGTCGCGGCGCTGATCACCGCGGTCGCGTCCCCGGACTCGCTCGACGCGCGGGTGCAGGCGCTCGCGCTCGGCGTATCGCAACGGCTGCATGTCTCGCTGGACGAAACGCCCGCCGTCGCGCCGTCCATCGCGCGAGGCGCCGAGATCTACCGAACCAACTGTGCGAGCTGTCACGGTAGCCTCGGCCGGGGTGACGGGCCACTGGCAGCCGGGCTCTCGCCGCGCCCGGCCGATCTCACCAGCCCGTCCCTCGGAAACACCGCTCCCCTCGACTATTACCATCGCGTCACGATCGGCGTTGCCGGCACGGCGATGCCCGCGTTCGAGACTCGTCTCCCAACTGATGACCGGTGGGCCGCCGCGGTCTACGCGTCGCTGCTCCGGCTGCCCGCAGCCCAGGGCGCGGTTCCGCTGTCGCTCCGCAGCTTCCCGGCGACCGCGCGGATGTCAGACGCCGAGCTGCTCAGCTCGATCGGCGTGAGCGGTGAGCCGACGCAGGCGGAGCTGGCCCGGGTGGCCGCCGTGCGGGCGTACAACGGCCAGAGCGCCGGTACGGCGACGGTCTTCACGCTGGTCCGCGCCCAGCTCGACTCGGCGTTCGCGCTGGTCGGGCAGGGGGCGGGGACGGCGGCAAGCGCCAAGGCGTTCGACGCCTACATGACGTTCGAGCAGGTGGAGCGCACTGTCCGCGCGCGCAACGCCGGCCTGGCCGATCAGCTGGAAACTTCGTTCGCGTCCCTGCGTACGCGCGCGGCCGGCGGCGCCACTCCGGCCGAGCTGGGCGAGATCCGGGGCGGCCTGGCGGCGGGACTCGAAAACGCCGAGCGGCTGGCCGGTGACACGCTGTCACCGCTGAGTCTGTTCTTTCAGTCGTTCGTGCTGCTGCTGCGCGAGGGGCTGGAAGCGATCCTCATTGTCGGGGCGCTGCTCACGTTCCTCACCCGGACCGGCGCGTCCAATCGGCGGCGTGACATTCACATCGGCGTGGGCGTGGCGGTTGGCGCGAGCCTGCTCACCGCCGCGGTGCTCGAGACCGTTTTCCAGCTCACCCCGGGCAAGCGGGAGGCGCTCGAGGGCCTCACGATGGTGGTCGCCACCGTCGTGCTGTTCTATGTGAGCTACTGGCTGTTGTCGAAGATGGAAGTGGTGAAGTGGAACCAGTTCGTCCGGAGCAAGGTGCAGGACGCGGTCACCAGCGGCTCGTCGCTCGCGCTGGCATCGGCGGCATTTCTGGCGGTCTATCGCGAAGGGTTCGAGACGGTGCTGTTCTACAAGGCACTGTTCGTGTCCGGCGGGGCGGGCGGGACGGTGATGCCGGTTCTGGCGGGCATGCTCGCCGGGGCAGCGGTCCTGGTCGTCGTCTATATCGCGATCAACCGCTTTGGCGTGCGGCTGCCGCTCAAGCCGTTCTTCGCGCTGACCAGCGCGTTCCTCTATTACATGGCGTTCGGCTTTGCCGGGAAGGGGATCGCCGAGCTTCAGGAAGGTGGCTTCATTGCCACGACGATCGTGCCCTGGGCACCCCGAATTCCCACGCTGGGTATCTACCCGACGGTCGAATCGCTCGCTGCGCAGGCGTTGCTGCTGGTGCTGTTCGTGGCCGCGCTGGTGTGGACCTTCCTGCTCGAGCCGCGGCGGCTGCGGGTGACATCAGTCATGGTGCCGGATGCGGCGGTCGGCGTCGCGGCACCGGTGAGCGCCGGCGCGTCGCGCGAACTGTTGCGGTCGCTCGACCGGATGGAGACCGACCTGGCCGAGCTCCGCTCCGAAGTCGAGCGAATGCGGGATCAGCTTTCGACGGACGCGGCTCGGCCGAACGATCGAGGTTGATCCAGGCTGCACGATGCACAAACGGCCCGCCAGAATCGGCGGGCCGTTTGCTTGTGGCTACAGCACGTCGCCCCCTGAGTTTACGCCTTATGCCGCCGCTGCATTTCTGGTGACCGGTTGCCGGCTGACGTTGCGCAGGTACGGGCCCGGGTCCACCTCCGGTCCCCTGCGCCAGCGGGCGATGAGCGCAACGCCGACCGCGACGAGCAGCACGCTCGTCACCTGAGCCAGCGTGAACGGGCCGACGAAGCGGTCATCCTTGGCGCGGACGATCTCGATCAGAAATCGTTCGGTGCCGGCAAAGACGAGGTAGACGCCGAACAGCCATCCCACCGGATGGACGTTCCGGCGCCAGTGCCAGAGCACGAAGAATGCGCCGAGCATGATCGCGACCTCGTAGAGCTGGGTCGGATGCACTGCCATGACCGTATTCGGATCGATCCCGGACGGCACCGGGATGCCGAAGAGCTGGTGCAGGTTGCCGGCCGTCGAAGGCGGAAGGCCCCGGGGGAACTTTACGGCCCACGGCAGTGTGGTCGGCCGGCCATAATCGTCGTTGACGAGGAAACACCCCACCCGGCCGAGCGCGTAGGCCGCCGCGAGCGCGGGCGCCGCCAGATGCATGGTCCACCGGATCGGGACCCGGAGCCGCCAGCTGTTGACCGCCACGGCGACCGCCCCGCCGAGGAAGCCGCCGTACCAGACCAGGCCACCGCGCGAGAACAGCGCCGATGGATCGCGCGTGAGCGCCACATACCAGAGCTTGGCCCCGATGATTCCGCCGATGACCGCGGCCACGATCATGTCGGCTGAATACTCCTCCCGCAGCGCGCGGCGCCGCAGCTCGAGCGTCACGAGCCAGCCGCCGGCCAGGAAGCCGACCATCATCATGATTCCGTACCCGGTGACCTCAATGGGGCCGAGCCGGAAGACGAGCGGGTAAACCGTGGTCATGCGCGGATCCGTTCGGATGTGAGAGTGAGCCCGGGAATCGGGAGATCGTCGCGGGCCTCGAGATCCCAGCCGCTGCGCTCGCCGCGGGCCAGCCGCCAGGCGCCCGCCGCGGCGATCATTGCCGCGTTGTCGGTGTTGAGCCGCGGTGCCGCGACGCTCACGCGCGCGCGGCCGTGCAGGCGCCGGCGGAGCTCGGCGACCAGCGCCCCGTTGCAGGCGACCCCGCCGCCGATCACGGCGGTCTCGTACCCGAGCGCCTCGACCGCGTGCGCGGTCTTGGCGGCGAGGACCTCCACCGCCGCGTCCTGAAAGCCACGGGCGAGGTCGGCCCGGTCGCGGTCCAGGTCGTCGCTGGCGCGGACGGCGCGTAGCAGCGCCGTCTTGAGCCCGCTGAACGAGAAGGCGTAGCGGCTGGGCCCGTCGCGCTCGAGCTCCTGGAGCATCGGCCGCGGGAAGCGGAAGCGTCCGGGGCGTCCGTCCCTCGCCAGCTTCTCGATGGCGGCCCCGCCCGGATAGCCGAGCCCGAGGAGGGTGGCCACCTTGTCGAAGGCCTCGCCGGCGGCATCATCGAGTGTCGCGCCGAGCAGTCGATACTCGCCCCAGGCGGGCACGTCGAGCAGCAGGGTGTGGCCGCCGCTCACGAGCAGCGCGACGAAGGGCGGCGCGAGGTCGGGATCTTCCAGCGTCGGCGCGAAGAGGTGGCCTTCGAGGTGATTGACCCCGATGAGCGGAAGGCCGGCACTCCAGGCGAGGGTCTTTCCGTACATGACGCCAACCAGCAGCGCGCCGACGAGGCCGGGACCCGCCGTGACCGCGATGCCGTCGAGATCGGCCAGCTCGATGCCGGCATCGGCGAGCGATCGGCCCACCACCGACGAGATGGCCTGCACATGCGCCCGGCTGGCCAGCTCCGGCACTACGCCGCCGAAGACGCGGTGGACGTCCTGCGACAGGATCACCAGCCCATCGAGCCGGCCCCGGCCGGCGTCCACCGACAGCACCGCCGCGGAGGTCTCGTCGCACGACGTCTCGATGCCGAGCACCCGTTGGATCACCCGGTTACCGCGCCGTGGCGCCAAGGGTATCGGTGAACCGGCCGGCAGGAGCGCCGGCGTCATCGAGCAGGCGGTTGATGAGCGCGAGGTTCACCGGCGCATCCCATTCGCGGGCCCCGATCTCGCGTTTGAGGATGATGCCGTTCTTGTCGAGCAGGAAGCTCTCCGGCACACCGGTCATCTGAAACCGCTGCTGGATCAGCGTGCTGCGATCCTGCATCAGATCGAAGGTGAGGCCGAGCTCGCGGGCAAACTTGCGGACGTCGTCCGGGTCGCCTTCGTCGACGCTGATGGCCGCGATCTTGAAGCCCCGCGGCTTGAGGCGGGCGTAGGCCCGCTGCATCGACGGCATCTCGAGGCGGCAGGGGCCGCACCACGTCGCCCAGATGTTCACCAGCGTCACGGTGCCCTTGTACCGCTCGCGGAGCGACACGGAGTCGCCGGAACCGAGGTCCACGACGGTGAAATCCGGCGCGCGCGATCCCACGACGACCTGATCCGTTTCCGGCCGGAAGCGGACCATGGCCCACGCGCCGAGTGCCAGTCCGGCCGCGATCAACCCGACGAATCCCCACTGCCTCGACACTGCCATCAGACACGCTCCATGCACTGGGCCCTGAGTGCGCGCACCGCGGCGGCCGGGTCGGCTTCGCCGAAGACCGAGGTGCCGGCGACGAATGCCGTGGCGCCGGCCCGCCAGGCGTCTCCGATCGTCGTGGTGGATATCCCTCCGTCCACCTCGACCACGGCGGAGGAGCCGTGCCGCTCCAGCAGGGCGCGCGTCCGGGCGATCTTGTCGGTCGAGTGCGGAATGTAGGACTGTCCCCCGTAGCCGGGGTTGACCGACATGATGAGCACCAGGTCGAGATCGTCGGTCACTTCCTCGATCCGGCCGAGCGGCGTCGCCGGCGTCAGCGCGAGGCCGGCCAGCATGCCGCGCTCGCGCACCGCGGCGAGCTGCCGCTGCACGTGAATGGTGCCCTCCGGATGAAAGGTGAACACCCGGGCGCCGGCGTCGGCGAAGACGTCGATGTACTGCTCCGGGCGCTCCACCATGAGATGGACGTCGAGCGGCAGCTCGGTCAATCGCCGGAGCGCCCGAATCATTGGCGCGCCGAAGGTCAGGTTGGGTACGAAGTGACCATCCATCACGTCGACGTGGATCCAGTCGGCGCCGCCCTCCGCCGCCGCCGCGACCTGCTCGCGGAGCCGGCCCAGGTCGGCGCTGAGCACACTCGGCGCGATGCGAACGGTCATGGCTTCCCTCCGGTGCCGGTGCTGACGACGAGGCCGACGCTGCTGCCCGCATCCTGGGCGGTGCCGGCCCGCGGCCGCGTCGAGACGATGATGCCGGGCGCGTCCACGCCTTCGCTGACCGAATCGACCTGGACCCCGGTGAGACCCGCCGCCGCGAGCACCTGCAGTGCCTGGGTGGCGGCAAACCCGACGACGTCCGGCACGATCACCGGCGGACGCCCGCCGCTGGTGACCAGCTCCACCGCCGATCCGCGAGCCAGGATGACACCCGCCGGCGGGTCCTGTCCGATCACGCGCCCGCGCGGCACGCTCGGATGCTCCCGCGAGCCCCCGAGCTTCACCCGGTAGCCGAGCGCGGTCAGCCGATCCTGCGCGGTACGAAGATCCATCTCGAGCACCCGCGGCACGGCATGATCCGAAGAAAACAGCGGGGCGGGCGCGGTCCAGAGTGCGGCCGCCCCGCCGGCGATGAGCGCCACCGCCGCAACCACCAGGATGTCACGCAGCAGGCGCGACTTCACGCGCGCCGCAGCCGCGCCGCGTATCCGCCGTCCATGCCGTGCCGGTGGGGCAGGATCATCAAGTCTCCCTTGGCGGAGACCAGCGCGGCCGGAAAGCCCTCGCACGGCTCGCGATGGAACTCGGGGTGCCGCGCCAGCAGCCGTTCGACCTGCTGCTCATTCTCTTCAGGCTCGAGTGAACAGGTGGCGTAAACTAACAGCCCTCCCGGGCCCACCGCCGCAGCCGCGGCCTCGAGGAGTCCGGCCTGGGCCTCCGCGAGAACGGCGAGTGCCTCGATGCTCACCCGCCAGCGTGCGTCAGGGTGACGGGCGAAGGTGCCGGTCCCCAGACACGGTGCGTCCACCAGCACGGCGGCAGCATCGCGGAGCGGGGGCCGCCGGGCATCCGCGACGACCACGTGTTCACGTCCGGAACCCGCGCGGGCGACGTTCTCCGCCAGCCGCCTGGCGCGGACCCGGCTCACATCGGCGGCGACGACCGCGCGCACCGAGCGGCCGATCGCGATCGTCTTGCCGCCCGGCGCCGCGCACGCATCGTACACGATCGCGTCGGCCGGCATGTCGGCGAACCACGCGACCAGGGCCTGCGCCGGATCCTGCACCACGAAGTCGCCCTGGGCAAAGCCGGGGAGATCGCCGGGGCGGGTGCGGTCGGTCGTCAGTCCGGCGCCGTACGGTGCCGGCGTGACGGCGATGCCGCCCGATTCCCAGCGCCGGCGCAGGTCATCGAGTGAGGCGCGGGCGCCCTGCAGAACCAGGGCGGGGCGGGTGTTGTTCCGCTCGAGCAGCGCGCGGGCTCCATCGCTTCCGAAGCGCTCGATCCAGCGCCGGACCAGCCACTCCGGATGCGAGTGGGAGCGGGCCAGCCGGGCGGCATCGTCGCCGTCGGCCGCCACGGCGGGTGTGCGGGCCGCGCTGGCGACCCGACGCAGCACGGCGTTGATGAAGCCGGCCGCAGGCTTCCCGCCGGCATCGCGCCCGAGTGCCACGCTGGTGCTCACGGCGGCGTGGGCCGGGATCCGGTCCAGCACGGTCAGCTGGTAGGCGCCGAGCCGCAGCACGTCACGCAATGCGGGCGCGACGGCGTCCAGTCCGCGGGGGACGAGCGGCGCGAGCCGTGCGTCGAGCAGGCTCTGGCTGCGCAGGATTCCCGCCGCGAGTTCATGGGCCAGGCGACGGTCGTCGTCGGGCAGGGGACCGATCGCGCGATCGAGCGCCGCGTCGAACGGCTCGCCTTTGCGCACGCGCTCCAGCACCTGCAGCGCCGCACGCCGCGAGCCCAGGCCGCCGGCCTCCCGCGTCGAGTCTACGACAGCATTCCTCGGATCGGGCTCGACGGCATGGCCACCTCCCGCCGCGGCATCCGGCCGGCCAGATATGCCGCCCGGCCGGCCTCGACCGCCAGCCGCATCGCATGCGCCATCACCTGCGGCTCGGCCGCCTCGGCCAGCGCCGTGTTCATCAGGATGCCATCCACGCCCTGCTCCATCGTGAGGCAGGCATCCGACGCCGTGCCGACGCCGGCGTCGACGATGACCGGAACCTGGAGCCGCCGCTTGATGGTGCGGATGCTGTAGGGATTGAGCAGGCCGAGACCGCTCCCGATGGGTGACGCGAGCGGCATGATGGCCGCGGCGCCGGCGTCCTGCAGCCGCAGTGCGGTGATCAGATCGTCGTTGGTGTAGGCCAGCACAATGAAGCCCTCGGCCGCGAGGGTGCGCGTGGCCGCCACGAGCCCTTCCGCATCGGGAAGCAGCGTCTCCTGGTCGCCGATGACCTCGAGCTTGACGAAATCGTTGAAGCCGGCCTCGCGGCCGAGGCGCGCGTAGCGCACCGCCTCGTCGGCCGAATAGCAGCCGGCGGTATTGGCCAGGAGAAACCAGCGCCTGGGGTCGAGATGGTGCAGCACGCCGTCGGTGTTGGCGCGGTCGAGGTCTACCCGGCGTACGGCCACTGTCACGACTTCCGCGCCGGACGCCTCGAGCGCGCCGACCATGTCGGCGTTGCTCCGGTACTTGCCGGTCCCGACCATGAGCCGCGAGCGGAAGGTGCGGTTACCGATCGCGAACGGGGTATCGAACTGCATGGTCAGCCTCCTCCGACGAAGTGCACCAGCTCGACCGCGTCGCCGGGTGCGAGCGGCGTCGCGGCCAGCATCGGCCGGCGGACGATCTCGCGATTGAGCTCGACCACGACGGTGCGCGCGTCGAGACCGAGGTGCCGCAGGAGATCGTCGAGCGAGGCCGGCGCGGGCACACGGCGGGGCTCGCCGTTCAGGATGATATCGAGCGCGGCGTCGCTCATTGCAGCTCCAGCCACGGCTCGAGAAACGCGAGCGCGGCGGCCGCCGCATCGGGCGCGCCCCAGAGGGCGGAGATCGCCGCGACGCCCCACGCGCCGGCGTCGCGCGCCGTACGTGCGCGTGCCGGCGTCATGCCGCCGATGGCGATTACCGGCAGCCCCGCACCCATGCACGCCTCGATCAGTCCGATGCCCTGACCGGGCCGGCCGGGATGGCTCGGCGTGTCGTAGATGTTGCCGGCGATCACGAAGTCGGCGCCCTCGGCGGCAGCGGCCCTGGCCCCGTCGGCCGAATGTACCGAGCGGCCGATCCAGCCACCGCAGATCCGGCGCGCATCCCCCGGAGCGAGATCGCCGGCCGACAGCTGGACGCCATGCGCGTGGCAGGCGGCGGCGATGTCGGGGCGGCCGCTCACCAGCACGAGCGCCTCGGGCGGGCGCGCCAGCGCGACGATCCGCGCGGCCGCGGCGGCGAGCGCGGCGCCTCCCGCCGACCGGTTCCGTGCATGCAGCGCCACGCCCGATCCCGCGGCGGCGACCGCCGCCGCGCGAATCCCGAAGTCATCCAGCGCGAGCACGGCGGCGTCGGTGATGGCGTGGAGACGGGGCAGCGGTCTCATGCGAACCGCGCGCCGATCGCGGCGCCCCGTCCGCGCACCCAGTCCTGCACCGGAATCCGTTTGCGGCCTGACGGCTGCACCTCGCGCACTTCGACGGCGCCGCGGCCGGCCGCGATGCGCAGCGAGCCGTCGGTCAGCAGCACCGTGCCGGCGGGCCCGGTCTCGTCGTCCACTGCGTGGGCGCCGAACAGCTTCAGCTCCGCGCCGTCCAGTGTGGTCCAGGCGCCGGGAGCCGGGTCGAATGCCCGGATCCGGCGCGCCACCGTGCCGGCCTCGTCTTCCCAGTCGATCCGCGCCGTGAGCCGGTCGATCTTCGGGGCGAAGCTGGCGGCCGAGTGGTCCTGAGTTTCCGGGGTCACGGCACCCGCCGCGAAGCAGGCGAGCGCCTCGACGAGCGCGGTGGCGCCCAGGTCGGCCAGCCGCTCGGTCAGGCTGCCGCCGGTGTCGTCCACCCCGATCGGAATGCGCGCCCGGTGGAGCATGGGCCCGCTGTCGAGGCCGGCTTCCATCTGGATGATGGTCACGCCGGTTTCATGATCACCGCTGGCGATGGCCCACTGAATCGGTGCCGCGCCGCGGAGCCGGGGCAGCAGCGAGGCGTGCACGTTGATCATGCCGGACGGGGGCACCGCAAGCACTTCGGGTCGCAGGATGTGGCCGTACGCGACGACGACACCCAGCGTCGCGTCCAGCCGGTGAAGGCTGGTCAGGAACACGTCACCGACCGGCCGCTCGGGCTGCAGCACGGGCAGGCCGGCGCTCTCGGCGAGCAGCTTGACGGGCGGGGGAACGAGGGTGGAGCGGGAACGGCCGTGCGGGCGGTCGGGCTGGGTCACCACACCGACGACCTCATGTCCTTCGCGCAGCAGGGCCGCGAGGGCGCGCGCGGCGAAGCTGGGAGTTCCGAAGAAGGCGATCCGCATCTAC
This sequence comes from Gemmatimonadales bacterium, assembly GCA_038321865.1. GTDB lineage: Bacteria > Gemmatimonadota > Gemmatimonadetes > Gemmatimonadales > GWC2-71-9 > JAICUF01. The sequence goes on along the minus strand of JBBQFH010000012.1, from coordinate 7,394 downwards.
TCCGCCTTGGCGGCCTCCGGCGTGACCTCCTTGACGTAGCTGCGATCGTGGCGATGCTCCTTCTTCCAGCGGGCGAGCAGCATCTTCCGCTTGATGGGGCCCAGGTGGTCGAGGAAGACGATGCCGTCGAGATGGTCGATCTCGTGCTGGATGGCGCGGGCGGCGAGGCCGCCGACCTCGAGCCGGAACGGCTGTCCGTCGGCATCCAGCGCCTCGAGCGTGACGCGCTCGGGGCGGGTGACGTCGGCGAAAATGTCGGGGATGGAGAGGCAGCCCTCCTCCGCCGTATCCCGACCTTCGACCTCGCCGATGACCGGGTTGATCATGGCGAAGCGCTGCCCATCCGCGTCGATCACGGCGATGCGCTGTGCCAGGCCCACCTGATTCGCGGCCAGCCCCACACCCCTCGCCGCGTCCATCGTCTCGAAGAGATCGGCGACGGTGCGCCGGACCTCATCGGTGACGGCCGTGATCTCCGCGCTTCGCTGGCGCAGCACAGGCGAGCCCAGCAGGTGCAGCTTCAACAGGCTCATCCCGGCGTGACTCCGGCCGCCGGCGCGGCGGCGCCGACGCGAATGATCCGCCCGCGCTCGACGATGATCGTGCTGCCGCCCGACTCGACCGTCACGCGGGTCTCCCGGATCGAGCCGATGTCCACTTCCTTCATGTCCTTCACGCGGCCGATGATCCCGCCGGCGGTCATGACCTCGTCGCCCTTCTTGAGGCCGGCGAGGAGTTCCTGATGCGCCTTCTTGGCCTTGCCCTGGGGGCGGAGGATCAGGAAGTAGAACACCGCGCCGAATCCAAGCAGCTGGATGAGGATGAGCGGTAGGCCGAGGAGCGACGCTCCTCCGGCGGCCGGGGCCTGCAGCATCAGCAGCGTGTTCACGTCGCTCCTCTGGCGTAATGGCGGCCGAGCCACTCGCGGCTCCAGCCATCGAACGTCCCGTCCAGGATGTGGGCGCGGGCCTGTTCGGCGAGACGAATCAGGAAGCGCACGTTGTGGATCGACACGAGCCTGAGTCCCAGCATGTCTTCCGCCACGAACAGATGGCGGAGATAGGCCCGGGAAAACGTCAGGCAGGTTTCGCAGTCGCACTCGGGATCGAGCGGTCCGGGGTCCGACCGGAGCCGGGCGCCGCGGACGTTGATCCGACCATCCGGAAGCCAGGCCGTGCCGTGGCGCCCGTTTCGGGTCGCGGCCACGCAGTCGAACAGGTCCACTCCGCGCGCGATTCCCTCGAGCAGGTCCGCGGGAAAGCCGACACCCATAAGATAACGGGGAATCCCGCGCGGCAGGACGGGCTCCAGCTCCTCGAGGACGCGATGCATGACGGGCTTCGCCTCGCCGACGCTGAGCCCGCCGATCGCGATTCCCGTCCATCCGCCGCGCGCGACGATCCCCTCGGCCGACCGTTGCCGGAGATCGGCGTGGGTGCCGCCCTGGATGATGGGCCAGAGGGTCTGCGCGCCCTCCATCGCCCCGGCGAGCTCGCCGTGCCGCCGGCGGCAGCGGTCCAGCCAGCGAAGCGAGCGTTCCATGCCTTCGGCGGCCAGCTCGTGCAGCGCCTGCCCGGGCACGACGTGGTCGAACTGCATCGCGATGTCGGCGCCGAGCGCCCACTGGATCTCCACGGCGCTTTCCGGCGTGACGGTGCGGTAGGTCCCGTCGATGTGACTCTGGAACTCGACGCCCCGTTCCGAAATGGTGCGGAGCCCCTCCAGCGAGAAGACCTGGAATCCGCCGGAATCGGTCAGCATCGGCCGGTCCCAGGTAGTGAACCGGTTGAGCCCGCCCATCGCTTGCACCACCGCTTCACCGGGGCGCAGATGCAGGTGATAGGTGTTGGCGAGAATGATCTGCGCGCCGGTGCGGCGAATCTCGGCGGGATGGAGACCGCGCACGACGGCGTGGGTGCCGACCGGCATGAACGCGGGCGTCTCGACGCTGCCGTGCGGGAGGCGCAGCGTGCCCGCACGGGCGGCGCCGGCCGTCGTCTCGACGCTGAACTCGAACATGCTACCGGCCGTCCAGAATGCGATCGATCTGCCGGCGGTGGGTCAGGTCGTGTCCGGCGAGCAGCCCGATCATCAGCGACACCGACTCGGCGCCGCGGGCCGAGTGCAGCCCGGCGCGCGCGAGCTGGCCGGGGCTCAGCGAGCGATAGAGCCGAAGGTTGGCGGAGCGGAGCGAACGCAGCTGATCGAGTGCGTCGCCCGGAGTGAGTGCCGAGTAGTGGAGATCGCGCGCCCAGGCCTCGCGATCGTACACCTCGATCGGCCAGTTGTCGTGGGTGAGCACCATGCGGATGCGATAGCCATAGACCAGCTCGGTGTCCGCCAGGTGCTGCACCACCTCGAGCACCGACCACTTCCCGGCTGCCTCCGGTGCGCGCACCGCGGCATCCGGCAGGCCGGCGACCCGGCGCTCGAGCCAGGGCAGCAGCTCGGCCTGCACGGCGAGCGGATCACGCCGGCCGAGGAGGGTGAGCAGCGAGTCCACGTAGCCGGATCCGTCGCTCATGTGATCAGCATCGCGTCGCCGTAGGAGTAGAATCGGTAGCGCGCCGCCACGGCGTGGCGGTAGGCCGCCATGGTCTGGTCATGGCCGGCGAACGCGCTGACCAGCATGAGGAGGGTGGAGCGGGGCAGGTGAAAATTGGTGAGCAGCCGATCCACCACCCGGAACCGGAATCCCGGCGTGATGAGCAGTGCCGTCTCGGCGATACCTGATGCGACGGTCCCATCCTCGTTCGTCGCGCTCTCGAGGGCGCGGACCACGGTGGTGCCCGCGGCCCAGACACGGGCCCCGGACTCCCGCGTGCGCTGCACCGCGTCGGCGACGGCGCGGGGGATGTCGTAGCGCTCGCGGTGCATGACGTGCGTGGCGGGATCTTCCGATTCGACCGGCTTGAAGGTGCCGGGGCCGACCTCGAGGTCGAGCCGCACGATCTCGACGCCGCGCCGCTCGAGTGCCGAGAGGATGTCGGGCGTGAAGTGGAGGCCGGCGGTCGGCGCGGCGACGCTGCCTTCGCGGTCGGCGTAGACCGTCTGATAGCGGCCTTCGTCGCGCGCGTCCGGATCCCGGCGGATATAGGGTGGCAGCGGCAGCCGGCCGAATCGGGCGATCGCGGTGGCCGCGTCACCGCCGACGAAGCGGACGACGCGGTGACCGTCATCCCCCACCGTGATCGTCTCGATGGCGATCCCGTCCCCCAGCAGCACCTGCTTGCCGGGGCGGAGTGCGCTGCCCGGCTTGCCCATGGCCAGCCAGGTATCACCGGTGCCGGGGTGCAGCAGCAGCACTTCCGCCGGCGCACCCGAGGGCCGCGTACCGAGAAGGCGCGCGTGCCGCACGCGGGTGCTGTTGAGGACCAGGAGATCGCCGGCGGGGATCAGGCCGACGAGATCGGGGAAGGCGCGATCGCTGAGCGCCGGCACGTCGCGCTCGAGCACCAGCAATCGGCTGGTGCCGCGCTCCGCCGGCGGTTCCTGCGCGATCAGCTCGGGGGGAAGCTCGTAGGCGAACGCGGATGTCGGGTACATGACGCCGGCCGGCTCAGCGGTCAAAGATCGTCGCCTGGCGATCGGTGGGCGGGGTGAGGCCGAACCGCTGGTAGGCGAGCGCGGTGGCGCAGCGGCCGCGCTGGGTGCGCTCGAGAAAGCCCTGCTGGATCAGGTAGGGCTCGTAGACATCCTGGAGGGTGCCGGCGTCCTCGCCGACCGCGATCGCCACAGTGCCGAGGCCGACGGGCCCGCCGCCGAACTTCTCGATGATCGTGGTGAGGATGCGGGCGTCCATGTCGTCGAGCCCGAACTCGTCCACGTTGAGCCGCGCCAGGGCGTCGCTCGCCACCTGCGCGGTGATCCGCCCGTCCGCCTTGACCTCGGCGTAGTCCCGAACGCGGCGCAGCAGCCGGTTGGCCACCCGCGGCGTTCCCCGGCTGCGCCGGGCGAGCTCGACCGCGCCGGCCGGCTCCATCGGCACGTTCATGATCCGCGCCGACCGCTCGAGAATCTGCGCCAGGTCGTCGGGGGAGTAGAAGTTGAGCCGCTCGACGATCCCGAAGCGTGCCCGCATCGGCGGCGTGAGCAGGCCGAACCGCGTCGTCGCGCCGATGAGGGTGAACCGCTCCAGCGCCATCGGCACCGTTTGGGCGTTGGGCCCTTCGCCGATGCGCACGTCGATCCGGAAGTCCTCCATGGCCGAATAGAGGAACTCCTCGAGCGCCGGCTTCATCCGGTGGATCTCGTCGATGAAGAGGATGTCGCCGGGGCCGAGGCCGGTGAGCAGCCCGACGAGATCGCCGGGCTTCTCCAGCACCGGCCCGGAGGTGGTCCGGAGCTCCACGCCCATCTCCTTCGCCATCAGCATGGCGAGCGTGGTCTTGCCCAGTCCGGGCGGGCCGAAGAAGAGGGTGTGATCGAGGGTTTCGCGGCGCCCCCTGGCGGCGTCGATCGCGATCTGCAGCGAGCTCTTGACCTGCGGCTGGCCCACGAACTCCGCCAGCCGCGCCGGCCGCAGCGCGGTGTCGATGCCCCGTTCATCGGGCAGCTCGTCCGGCGTCGTGACCTGCAGCTCAGTCATCCAGCCGGGCGCTCCAGCGCACCGGGCGCGAGCCGGGCTCGATCACATGGCGTGCCCCGCAGGTGACGCAGCGATCGAGCACGCGGTCGCTGTCGGCCGGGACGAGCTTGCGGTTGGTGGACCCGCAGCGGGTGCAGACCCATTCGGCGGTGGCGGCGGCAACGGTCATCCGGATGTCATCTCCCAGCGCGTGAGGCGGCGAGCAGCTGGAGCGCCCGCCGCACGAGACCTGCGGTGTCGTCTCCCGGGGCGGACGCGAGGCCCGCGCGGACGGCGTCGTCGGCGGCGCCCAGCGGATAGCCCAGCGCGACCAGCGCGCGAATGGCGTCATCCCCCGCCACGGAGCGCGGCATCGCCGGGTTGAGCGCGAAATCGGTGAAGCGGTCCTGCAGCTCGAGCACCAGCCGCTCGGCCTTCTTGCGCCCGATGCCGGTGACGCTGCTCAGCGCGGCGAGATCGCGCTCGCGGATGCTGCGCACGGTCCGCTCGGGACCGAGCGCCGACAGGGTGGCGAGCGCGAGCTTGGGCCCGAACCCGCTGGCGCTCAGCAGCCGCTGGAATACGGTGCGCTCGCCCGGCTGGTCGAAGCCGAACAGCGCCCAACCATCCTCTTTCACCACCAGCTCCGTGTAGAGCAGCACGCGCGCCCCCTCGGCGGGCAGGCGGCCGAACACGCCGATCGGCACGGTCACGGCATAGCCCACGCCGCCGTCAGTCTGCACCAGCACCGTTTCGCTCCCGCGATCGGCGAGCGTGCCCGCGACGGTGGCGATCATCGCGCGCCGGCCGCGGTCGCGGCCAGGCGCGGGCGGCGGCCGGCCATCATCAGGTGCGTGAGGGCGATGGCGACGCCATCCGCGGCATCGGCGGGCGAGGGCGCCGCACGGAGCCGAAGCAGCTGCGCGACCATGTATCCCACCTGCGGCTTGAGCGCCCCGCCCCGGCCGACGATCGCCTTCTTCACCATCGCGGGCGAATACTCCTCGATCGGAATGCCCGCCTGTTCGGCGGCGAGGAGTATGACGCCGCGCGCATGACTCAGGACCATCGTCGTGCGGACGTTCTTGCCGTAGAAGGAGGCCTCCACCGCGACGGCGTCCGGATGATGCCGGCTGATGAGCTCGGTGACGCCGTCGTGGAGCATGCGCAGGCGGGCCGGCAGCGGATCGCGCGCGCGGGTCTGGAGAATCCCGCACTCGACCAGCCTCCCCGGGAGGCCGGGCGCGGAGTCCACCACGCCGTAACCCAGGATGGCCGTGCCGGGGTCGATGCCGAGCACCCTCACGGGCGCGGCACCGTCAGGCCCCCGCCTCAGCCAGCTGCGCGGTGTCGATGTCGAAGTTGGAGAAGACCTTGGACACGTCGTCGAGCTCTTCGAGCACTTCCATCAGGTGGAGGATTCCCTCGGCATCGGCGCCCTCGACCTTGACGGTGTTCCGGGGCACCATCGCGAGCTCGGCGGAATCGATGGCGATCTTCCGGGCCCGAAGCGCATCCTGCACCGCGTGGAACGTACCCGGCGTCGTCGAGACGATGTACTGGTCGCCTTCGCGCAGGAAATCCTCGGCCCCGGAGTCGAGCGCCTGTTCCATGGTCGCATCTTCGTCGTACCGGGTCGCATCGAGATAGATCTGACCCTTCTTGTCGAACATCCAGCCCACCGACCCGGTCGCGCCGAGGTTGCCGCCGTTCCGGCTGAAGGCGTGGCGAATTTCGGCCACGGTGCGATTGGGGTTGTCCGTCGTGGCCTCGATGAAGATGGCGGCGCCGCCGGGACCGTACCCCTCGTAGGTCAGCTCCTCGTAGGCGCTGCCCTCGAGCTCGCCGGTGCCCTTCTTCACGGCGCGCTCGATGTTCTCCTTGGGCATGTTGACCGCCTGCGCCGCGTCGATCGCGGTGCGCAGGCGCGGGTTGCCGCCGGGGTCGCCGCCGCCGGCCTTGGACGCGACGGTGATTTCACGGATGACTTTGGTCCATGAGGAGGCGCGCTTGGAGTCGGTGATCGCCTTCTTGCGCTTGATCTGCTTCCACTTGCTGTGTCCGGCCATGGCCGAACTCCTTGCCGCGTCTGGGGTTGTGGCGGGGGCGGCGGTCGGGTTATCCCGGTCGCGATTGCTGGCAAAAATAGCCGGTCCGCCCCTCGATGCCAACGCCGGGTTGACCGCTCAGGAGCGCGCCGCTAGTCTCCCTCCCCTATGCGATCCATTCCCGTGCCGCCGCTGATCGTCCTCCTCGCGCTTGCCGCGTGCAAGCCAGCCGCCGAGAAGGCGAAGACGCCGGACCTGGGCGCCGCGATGCCCGACCTGCCGCTGCCGCCGAACGCCGAGCTCATCGGGCGGAGCGGCAGTACCGATGCCTTGCAGCTGGTGTTCCAGAGTCCGGTGGCGATGGACGTCATCGCCGACTATTACCGCGGCGTCTTCACCGGCGGCAAGTGGCAGCTGATCAGCGACACGAAGCAGGCCGACGGCGGGATCGCACTGTACGCCGAGCAGCCCGGTCACCCGATGTGGGTCCGCATGACCCCCGCCGGCAAGGTGACCCGGATTGAAGTCTCCGGCGCCGTGCCGGGTGCCGACAGCGCCTTTGCCGCGCGCGCCAAGCGCGCGCATGACTCCACCAACACGCTGGTGCCGATCCGCCGGAACGACCGCTGACCGCGGGGGCCACCCGGCCCCCACTCTCTGCCCGCCGCTTCACGCCTTCCGCAGCCGCTCCTTCGCCCCTCGCACTGCCAGCGCCACCGCTTCCGCCGCTTCGGGCCCCAGCGTGTCACGTGCCGGCGCGACGAGCTGCGTCAGGATCG
>JBBQFH010000011.1:0-81650 GCA_038321865.1 Gemmatimonadales bacterium | reverse complement strand
TCCTCGGTCACGATCTTCATGATGATCTGCTGGGCCGACGCACCGGTGTGGGGCGGATTGCCGGTGAGCATCTCATAGAGCACGCTGCCGAGGGAGTAGACGTCGCTCCGCGCGGTAATCTCCTTCTCCGCCGTGGCCTGCTCCGGGCTCATGTAGTGCGGCGTGCCGAGCGACATGCCGGTCTCGGTCATTCGGCCACCCGCCGCGGCGGAGAGCGCCAGCGCGATGCCGAAGTCGGCTACCATGGGCCGGCCGTCGTGCAGCAGGATGTTCTCCGGCTTGATGTCGCGGTGGACCACGCCGCGGCGGTGGGCGTAGTCGAGAGCGTCGGCCACCGCCACGGTGATCTTCACCGACTCCTCGATGCTGATCTGCGTTTCGCGATCGAGCTTGGCCCGGAGCGTCTCGCCGTCGATGAACGGCATCACGTAGTAGAGAAAGCTGTCGGCCGTGCCGGAGTCGAAGAGCGGCAGGATGTGGGGATGCTGCAGGCTCGCCGTGGTCCGGATCTCGACCACGAACCGCTCGGCGCCGATCACCGCGGCCAGCTCGGGCCTGAGGACCTTGACCGCGACCTGACGATCGTGCTTCAGGTCGTGCGCGAGATAGACGGTGGCCATGCCGCCCTGGCCCAGCTCGCGCTCGAGGGTATAGCGGTCGGAAAGGGCGTTGAACAGTCGGTCGAGCGGTTGGGCCATGCACTACTCCCGGTGGAGCAAGGGTGCGTCACGCACGCAGGCCGCCTGGCTCGGCCCGACGGTTGACGGAGATCCCCATTAAGGTAGTGTGGAGCGCGGCCTTCTTCCTCACGCAGCGGAGCAATCAGACATGAAAACGGTCATGGTCATCCTGCAGGTGGCGGCGGCACTCGGACTCCTGAACGTGTGGCTGCTGCGATTCAGTCGGCGCACGGGCTATCGTGGTGGCGATGCCCACACGATGGTGCAAGAATTCGCCGCCTACGGGCTGCCGGCGTGGTTCACCTACCTGATCGGGTCATTGAAGATCGGGGCGGCGATCGCACTGATCGCCGGCATCTGGCTGCCTGCCCTGGTGTTCCCCGCGGCTGCACTCATCTGCATCCTGATGCTTGGCGCGCTCGCGATGCATGCCAGGATCGGCGATCCACTGAAGAAATTTCTGCCCGCGCTGGGCATGCTCGGGCTATGCGCGGCCATCGTGTGGGGCGCGGTACGGTGATGCCCGACCAGGCAGAGGTCAGCGGAACGTGGCAATCTCGGCGAGCGGCTTCCGTTCGAGACGGGGCACCTGCGCATCGGCCGCCGGATACCCGGTCACGACCAGCATCACCGGCCGCTCGGTGTCGGGCCGGCCGAGGAGCTCGCGGAGAAATCCCATCGGGTTCGGCGTGTGGGTGAGCGCGACGAGACCCGCGGCGTGCAGCGCGCCGAGCAGGAACCCGGCGGCGATCCCCACCGATTCGCTTACATAGTAATGGGGCCGGCGGCACCCATCCGGCATCAGATGGTACCGCTGAGCGAACACGGCGATCAGCGCGGGGGCCGTTTCGAGGTACGGCTTCACCGCGTCGGTGCCCAGCGGTGCCAGCGCCTCGAGCCACTCGGCCGGTGCCGATGCGTAGAACGTCCGCTCCTCCCGCTCGGCCGCAACCCGCAGCTCCCGCTTGAGCGCGGGATCGCGCACCACCACGAAATGCCACGGCTGCTGGTGCGCGCCGCTCGGCGCGGTGCCGGCCGCCCGAAGGCAGTCCTCCAGCACCCCCTCCGGAATCGGCCGGTCACTGAAGTGCCTCGTCGTCCGCCGCCGATTCATCTCGGCATAGAATGCGGCGGCGCGGCTCTGCATGTCGGAGGGCGCGTACTCGCGATAGGTGGTGAGCGGAACGAACCCGGCTGAATCAGGAATTGGATCTCCCCTTTCACGCTAACGGAAGCCCGGCAGGCGAACATACCTGACGGGCCGTGATCACGACACCTCGGAAGCGTTCAGCCGCGCGAGCGCCGCCTTCGCCTCATCCACCGCCGGCCGCTCACGGCGTGAAATGCATCTGGCGCATCAGGGCGATGAACCGTGGCTCACGGCGCAACGGATCGTAGATCGCATCCTCCTTGAGCCAGACCAGCGACTGGGCATTGGCCGCAAAGGCCTGTTCCAGGTAGTCGAGCGCCTGCCGGTTGTCGCCCTGGCCCAGATGGAAGAGCGCCACGTCGAACGGCAATCCGTTGCCGCTGCGCGACATTTTCTTGAGGTCGGCCAGCGCGGCCAGTGCGCGCGGCTGGTCGCCCGCCTTGCCGTATGCGTACGCCAGGTATGCGGTGGTGAACGACGGGGCGTCCATGGTGCGCGCCTTCTCCAGCAGCGGCACCGCCTCCCGGAACTTGCCCACCTGCAGATCGAACCAGCCCACCACGCTGGACGGAAAGAAGAAGGTGGGGTCGAGATCGGCCGCGCGCCGCGCCAGCGCGAGGGTGGCCGGCAGGTTGTGCTGAAACTGAAACGGCATGAGGGCGTCGATCAGGATCGATGGCGACAGCGGGTCCAGCGTCATCGCCCGCTTGCCCTCGGCGATCGACTCGTCGAGCCGTCCCAGAATCGCGAGCATCAATCCGAATTGATCGTGCGCGAAGGCATAGTTGGGATTCAGCGCGATCGCATGGCGAAGCTCCCGCTCACTGGCGGGCCAGTCATGGGCGAACCACGCCAGCCAGGTGCCGAGCGACGCGTGACCTTCGGCGGCGCTGCTGTCGAGCTGCACGGCCCGCTCGGCCGCCTGCTTCGCCAGGGGGCCGGCCTCCTTCGCGCTGATGAACCCTTCGTTGAACGCCGCCCACAGATACGCGTCGGAGAGACCCGACCACGCGGGGGCGAAGGCGGGGCTCGACTTCACCGCCGCGTTGAACTGCGCGATCGCCTTCTCCAGGTTCTGGTCGCTGGGCCGCGCGAAGAAATAGCGCCCCTTGAGATACGCATCGTGCGCCGCCGGGTCCACCGTCGGCGCCGCGGCGAGCCGGGTCTGCTCCCCCGGCGTCAGCTGGACGTTGATCGCCTCGGCGATCGCCGACGCGAGCTCGGCCTGCAGCGCCAGCACGTCGCTCGACTTCCGCTCGAAACTCCGGGCCCAGAGATGCCGGTCCGCCCGCGCGTCGATCAGCTGCGCCGTGATCCGGACCTGGTCGCCCGCCCGCGTCACCGAACCCTCGACGATCGCGTCCACGTTCAATGCCCGGGCGATCTCGGGCGTGGGTGGCCGATTCCTCCCCGCGTACTGCATGGTGGATCCGCGGGAGATGACGCGGAGCGAGCTGATCGTCGCCAGGTCGGTGGTCAGCTCGTCCGTCATCCCCTCGGCGAAATAGGCCTGGCTGGAATCGGCGGAGTAGTTGTCCAGCGGCAGCACGGCGATGGAACGGTATGCCGCGGGGGTCGCCGGACCCGCTGCCGCCGCCCTGGCCCGCCACGGCGCCGCGAGCAGAATCGCCACGGCGGCGACGGCGGCGAGGCCGGCCACCGCGAGCGCCGCACGCGGGGACTTCCGGGCCGGCTGGCCGAGCGCGTCGGCAAAGGCGTGCGCGGTGGGAAAGCGATCGGCCGGCGCCTTGGCCAGCGCGCGCATCACCGCGGCGTCGACCGGCGCCGGTACCCCGTGGCGAAGCACCCGGAGCGCGGTCGGGCGCTCGGTCATGAGCTTGGCGATCACCGCCCGCGCCGTTGCCCCGGTCACCGGCGGCTCGCCGGCGAGCATCTCGTAGGTGACCGCGCCGAGGGCGTAGATATCGGTCCGCGCGTCGACGTCGCGGTCGCCGGCCGCCTGTTCCGGACTCATGTAGTTCGGCGTGCCGAGTGACAGGCCGGTCCCGGTCAGCCGATCGCCGCCGGCCTCGGAGACGGCGAGGGCGATGCCGAAGTCGGCCAGCACGGCCACGCCTTCATGCAGCAGGATGTTCTCCGGCTTGATGTCGCGGTGAATCACGCCCTGGCGGTGGGCATACTCCAGCGCCGCCGCGATCTGGCGCGTGATGTCGAGGGCCGCATCGACCGGCAGCTGCGATTCGCGGGCGAGCCGGGCCCGGAGCGACTCGCCGCGGACGAACGGCATGACGTAGTACAGCGTGCCGTCCACCTCGCCGGAATCGATCAGGGTCAGGATATGCGGATGGTCCAGGCGCGCGGTGATGTGGACTTCGGCCAGGAAACGCTCGGCGCCGAGTGCCGCGGCGAGATCGGGGCGGAGCACCTTGATGGCGACGTCGCGGTCGTGCCGGAGGTCGTGGGCGAGGTAGACGGTGGCCATGCCGCCGGCGCCGAGCTCGCGGTCGATGCGGTAGCGGCCGGCCAGTGCGGCGGCCAGGCGATCGGGTACGTCAGCCGTCAAACGAACGACTCGGGCGCATCAGCTCGTCAGCGGATGGGGTTCGGTTCATGCCTGACTCCAGTGCGAGGTGCAGGCGGGCTTGGCATCGGTGTTATCGGCGGCTGAAGCCGCCGCTCGGCGTGGGGCGCTAAAGCGCCGTCGGAGCGTCCAGCGGCGCCAGGAGCAGTGACGGCCCTTCAGGGCCCCGTGCCGAGTGGCGGCTTTAGCCGCCGACGACACAGCGACCCACCCGGATCACCACACCCCGACGCAAGCGCCCTACGGCCGCCCCCGAATCCGCAGCACCTCTATTACATGCCCGACCTGGTGAATCCCCACCGCCTGCTCCTGCCGCCGGGCGTCGGCTTCGACGTGCAGTCCCTCCCGCCGGAATGCGGCGGGGAGGTTGGTCGGGGCGTAGGTCACGCTGTCGTCGCCGTGAATGACGTAGACGCCGCCCTCGAGATCGAGGTGGCGAACGTCTCCGGTGAGGCGGAACTGCGAAATGGACCGGGTGTAGGCCGGAGACACGACGGTCCACGGCGGGAGACCGCCCTGGCAGGCCGGAAGCCCGAGCAGCAGGGTCGCCAGCACTCGTCTCATTGCTGCAGCTGCCGGACAGTCTCGGGATCGATGCCGTGCGTGATCGTGACGCCGAGCGAGTTGGTGAGGAACTGTTCGAACGAAATCCATTCCCCGTCCACCTGAATCCGCCGGCTCCATGCCGACACGGTCACGAGCTTCTCCAGCCCGGACACGTCCTTGGCGTGACCGACGATCTGGGACAGGCTCCGGATCGCCTTGCGTGCCGAGATCCTGAGGTCCATCTGGTCCATGACCAGTCCGGCGAATTGCGTCAGCGCTTCCGCTGACTGAGTGTCGAACTCCCGCGGCTTGAAATCGATGATGTTGAGCGTGCCCAGGCGGTACCCGTCGTGGGTGATCAGCGGCGCCGCCGCGTAGAAGCGGATGCCCATCTCGCCGGCGACCAGCGGGTTGGCGAGGGTGCGGATGTCCTCGATCGCGTTCCTGACGACGTAGGCGTCGTCGCTGAGGATGGCCGACGCGCAGAGTCCGGGCGCACGCGGAATCTGCTCCGCGTCGAGGCCGTGGCGCGACTTGAACCAGATCCGGTCCTCGTCCACCAGGGTGACGAGCGCGATCGGCACATCGAAGTAGCGGGCCGCGAGCGAGGCGATGCGATCAAACGCGCCGTCGGCCGGAGTATCGAGAATTTCGTAGCTGCGGAGCGCCGCGAGCCGCTCCGCTTCCACGTTGTCACTGACGGCTGCCATCACGGACCCTTCTCCTCGTTGACCGTTCACCCGCGACGCGCACCGGCGCCATCGCAACAATCGCAATGCGAGCCCCCGAACGCCAGTGGTCAGGAAACTTCGCGGCGCCGAGCAGTGGCGCCCCCCGCGCTTCGGCGTATATTCGCTCTCCGTGTCCAATCCATCGCACGACCTTGGCAAGCTCCGCATCGACCGCGATCCGCCACCGGCGGTGCGCCGCGCGTTCGGGCGGACGCTGCTGCTGGTCGGCGGCGTCGCCGCCATCGCCGTCGCGCTGTTCCTCTATTCCCGGAACCGGCGGGCGCCGGTGGTGCAGACCACGATCGCGGCACCACTCTCCGGCGGGGGCCGCGGGACGGCAGGCGCCACGTCGGTCACGGCGAACGGGTACGTCGTGGCGCGGACCCGCGCGGCGGTCGCGGCCAAGATCCCGGGCCGGCTCGCCTCGCTCACCGTGGACGGCGGGTCGCTCGTGAAGAAGGGCGACGTGATCGCGCGGCTGGAGAATGCCGACTACGTGGCCGCCGTCGCCGAAGCGCGGGCCAACGTCGCGAGCGCGCGCGCGACCCTGCTGGAGGCCGAGACGGAGCGCGACCAGGCGGCGCGCGAGGGGCGGCGCACCGCACAGATCCGCGCCGACAAGCCGGAGCTGCTGTCGGCGCAGGACGCCGAGATCGCGGTCAGCCGGGCGGCGCAGGCGGGGGCGCGGGCCGGCTCGGCGCGCGCACGGGTGGACGCGGCTCAGGCGCAGCTCCGCTACGCGGAGGCCACCGTCGAGAACACCTACATCCGGGCGCCCTTCAGCGGGACGGTGCTCCGGAAGGAGGCGGAGGTCGGCGAGGTGGTGGCACCGTCGGTCGGGGGCGGACTCACCCGCGGGGCGGTGGTCACGATGGCCGATCTCACCACGCTCGAGGTCGAGGTGGACGTCAACGAGGCGTACATCGGCCGGGTGCGCGGTGATCAGGCGGCGCGGATCACCCTCGATGCCTATCCCGACACCGCCTTCCGGGGGAGCGTCCGCCAGGTGGTGCCGACGGCGGACCGCCAGCGGGCGACGGTGCAGGTCAAGGTCGCGATCCTGGACCACGATCCGCGCATCCTGCCCGAGATGGGTGCCCGCGTGGATTTCATCGCCGCGGCGGACTCGTCGGGCGGAAAGGCGGCACCATCGGGCCCGCCGCGCTTCCGGCTTCCGGCGGCGGCGGTGCGGGAGGACGGCGGGAAGACGGTGGTCTGGCTGGTACGCGACGGCCGGCTGGAGCCGCGCGAGGTGGATGCCGGGCCGGTGAGCGCCGACTTCCGGGAGATCCGCCGCGGGCTGGCCGGCGGCGAGATGGTGGTGACCGGCGGAGTGGAGACGCCAGAGGCCGGGATGCGGGTGAAGGTGAAGTAGTCCGACCCATCAACGAGGAGCTGAGCCATGGCGCTGGTCGAAATCCGCGACGTCTACAAGCACTTCAGCCGCGATGCCGAGCGGATCGAGGTGTTCACCGGGCTGTCCATGGACATCGAGCAGGGCAGCTTCACCGCGCTGATGGGGCCGTCGGGCTCCGGCAAGTCCACCCTGCTCAACCTGATCGCCGGGCTCGACCGGCCTACCAGCGGCACCGTCCGGGTCGGCGGCGAAGAGGTGAGCGCGATGACGGCGGCCCAGCTCGCCGGCTGGCGCGCGCGCCACGTGGGATTCGTCTTCCAGCAGTTCAACCTGCTGCCGGTGCTCACCGCCTACCAGAACGTCGAGCTGCCGCTGCTCCTCACCCGGCTCTCGAAGAAGGAGCGCGACGAGCGGATCCGCATCGCCCTCGGCGTGGTGGGGCTCGACGACCGGCTGGAGCACTATCCCCGCCAGCTCTCCGGCGGACAGGAACAGCGCGTGGCCATCGCGCGGGCCATCGTGGCCGACCCGACGCTCGTGCTGCTGGATGAGCCGACGGGCCAGCTCGACGCGAAGAGCTCGCAGGAGGTGCTGGCACTGCTCGGCCGGCTGAACGACGAGTTCGGCAAGACGATCATGATCGTCACCCACGACCCGCAGGCGGCCGGCCGCGCGAAGCGCGAGCTGCACCTGGAGAAGGGGACGTTCGTCGAGCAGGCGGCGGAAGCGGTGGCGCGATGAAATTCTTCACGCTGCTCCGCGCCAACCTGCTGCGCCACAAGCGGCGCACGTTTCTCACGATGGCGAGCGTGGCCCTCGCGCTCTTCCTCTTCGCCTCGCTCCGCACGGTGGTGACGACCCTCCGCGCCACCGCCCAGTTCGGCAGCGGGCGGCGGCTGGTCACCACCAATGCGACCGGCCTCGTCTTTCCGCTCCCGGTGTCCTACGCCAATCGCCTGCAGACGATTCCAGGGGTCGAGAAGGTGACCTGGGCCAACTGGTTCGGCGGCCAGTACGGCGACGGGAAGCGCTTCTTCGCCAACTTCGCGGTGGACGCCGCCAGCTACCTCGACCTGTACCCCGAGATGTCGGTGCCGCCCGACCAGAAGGCCGCCTTCCTCGCCGACCGCTCCGGCGCGCTGATCGGTGCGCGGCTGGTGAGCCTGTTCGGCTGGAAGGTGGGCCAGAACATCACGCTCCGGGGCACGATCTTCCCCGGTGACTGGGTCTTCACCGTCCGCGGCATCTACACGCCGACCGACAAGGCCATCAACGACGACGCGATGATGTTCCACTTCGACTATCTCGATGAGAAGAGCGGGCGGAAGGGGCTGGCCGGCTGGTACATCACGCAGATCGACCGGCCGGAAAACGCCCCCCGCATCGCGAAGACGGTGGACGATCTGTTCCGAAACTCCAGCTCGCCCACCAAGACCGGCACCGAACAGGCGTTCAACGCCAGCTTCGCCACGATGTGGGGCAACGTCAGCCTGCTCATGAACACGATCGGGATGGCGGTCGTCTTCGCGATCCTGCTGGTGACCGCCAACGCGATGATGATGAGCGCCCGCGAGCGCACCCGCGAGCTGGCCGTGCTCAAGACGATCGGCTTCACCGACCGGCGCCTCTTCGGCCTGGTGATGCTCGAGGCCGGCCTGATTACCGTGACCGGCGCCGTGCTCGGCCTCGGCGCGGCCAAGCTGCTCTATCGCGCGACCAACTTCAACGGGGCCGGCTTCCTCCCCGGCTTCGACGTCACGACGGCCACCCTGCTCCTCGGGGGCGGGATCGCGCTCCTCCTGATGCTGGCGAGCGGCATCGCGCCCGCCGTCCGGGCCGCACGGCTTCCCGTGGTGGCCGCGCTGAGGAACGTCGAATGAAGATCCCCCTCAGCTACAACGTCCGCAGCATGC
This sequence comes from Gemmatimonadales bacterium, assembly GCA_038321865.1. Taxonomy (GTDB): domain Bacteria; phylum Gemmatimonadota; class Gemmatimonadetes; order Gemmatimonadales; family GWC2-71-9; genus JAICUF01. The sequence goes on along the minus strand of JBBQFH010000011.1, from coordinate 72,731 downwards.
TGGGCCGGCCGGTCTCGACCGCGCTCACGGCACTGGGAATCGCCCTCGTGGTCGCCGTGTTCATCGGCATGCTGGCGCTGGCCAACGGCTTCGCCGCCGCACTCAGGCGCACCGGCTCGGACCGGAACGTGCTGGTGCTGCGGAAGGGCGCCGACTCCGAGATGTCGAGCGGGCTCGATCGCGAGTCGGTGAGCATCCTGACCGCGTCACCCCACATCGCGCGCGGCGCCGACGGCCGTGCGCTGGCGAGTCCCGAGGCCTACGTGATCATCCCGCTCGGCCGCATGGGGGACACGACCCAGCTGGCCAACGTGGTGGTACGCGGCGTCAGCGACCAGGCGTGGACGGTGCGCGCCAACGTGCAGCTCACCGAGGGCCGGCGGCCGGCCGCGGGAAAGAACGAGATCTGCGTCGGCAACCGGCTGGTCGGGCGGTTCGGCGGCACCGGCGTGGGCGAGACGATGCGCTTCGCCGGGCGGCCCTGGACCGTCACCTGTCACTTCGGGGCCGGCGGCTCGGCGTTCGAATCGGAGATCTGGGGGGAGAACGAACAGATCATCCCGGCAATGCGGCGGGAGGGGTTTCAGTCGCTGTCGTTCCGGCTGGCCGATCCGGCGGCGTTCGACGAGGCCAAGCGCACCCTCGAAGCCGATAAGCGGATGACCGTGGACGTGTACCGGGAGTCGGCGTTCTACGCCAAGCAGTCGGAGCTGCTGGGCCGCATCCTCCGGATCCTGGCGATCATGATCACGGCGATCATGGCGGTCGGCGCGATCTTCGGCGCCGTGAACACGATGTACGCCGCGGTGTCGTCGCGCGCGCCGGAGATCGCGGTCCTGCTGACCCTCGGATTCCGGCCGCGCAGCATCCTCGCCAGCTTCCTGGCGGAGTCGGCGCTGATCGCACTGGTGGGCGGCGTGGCGGGGTGCCTGCTGGCGCTGCCGATGAACGGCATCGTGACCAGCACGACCAATTGGGCCAGCTTCAGCGAGATCGCGTTCAGCTTCCGGATCACGCCGGGACTGCTGCTGGCGGGACTCGTCTTCGCGGTGGTGATGGGAACGCTCGGCGGCTTCTTTCCGGCCCGCCGAGCGTCGAAGTCAATCGTGGTGCAGGCGATCCGCTGAGTCAGTTCGGCTTCGGGGCCGCCATCGGCATGTCGGAATGCACGGTGAGGTCCTTGACCTTCCAGTCGGCGCCGACCCTGGTCCAGGTGGCGGTGTAGGTTCCCGCGACGTTCACCGCCGCCTTCTTCGGCTCGGTCATTTTCTCGGTGTACTTGCCCGTCTCGGTCATCATGTCGCCGGAGCCGGTGAAGCTCTGGTCGCTGACGGCAAGGTCGCTCAGCATCGGCAGGCCGGGCTTGATCCACCGCTTGGAAATATCAGCGGCGCCGGTGTAGGTGGCGGTGTCCGCGTGCACTGTGGCATCCGCCGTGAAGAACGCCGCCGGCTTCGCCGGATCCTTCTGATTCCACGCCGCGATCATGGCATCCGACTGGGCCTTGAGCTCGGCCGGAGGCGCCATCGTGGCCGGGGCCGGCGGGGTGGTCGCGGTCATGGTGGTGTCGGTCATGGCAGCCGTATCCGGCGCCTTCTTCTCGCATGCCTGCGCGGCGAGCACCAGTACCACCATGCCGGCCAGGCGGCTGGCCGTTCCTGTGATCATGACAAACTCCTTCGTCTTCGAGGGTCGGGCGGTCACGGGGAGCAGAGGACGTTACGAGCCGGGCCCGCGCCCGTCAATACCGCGCGGCACGCGACCCGACCGCGATATATTCCCCGCCCGGTCCCCGCTGCCCGAGGTCATGTGCCCGGTTCGATGAATCCCGTCCCCCGCCCCACCCGTACTCCGCTCCGCGCGCGGCCGTTGCTGGCATACGGCGCGGCCGTGGCCCTGGTGCTCGTCGCGACCGGGCTCCGCGAGCTGCTGGTGCCGCTCATCGGCCGGGTCGAGCTGCCGTTCGTGACATTCTTTCCCGCCGTCTTCGTCGCGGCCTGGGCGCTTGGGCCCCGGCCGACCCTGCTCGTGCTCCTCCTCAGCGCACCCGCCGCCGACTATTTCTTTCTGGTCCCCGTGAGTCATCTGGCACCTTCGACTCCGGTCAGCTTCGTCGGGCTGTCGCTCTTCGTCATGGTCGGGCTGGGCGTGACGGCGATGGGCGCAAGCGAGCATCGCGCTCGGACGCTGGCGGAGACGCGCGCCGAGGAGAATCGGCGCCTCCGCGACATCGCCGAGGATGCCGCAGCACAGGCCGAAGAAGAAGCGGCGCGAGCGGACGAGGAATCGCTCCGGGCCGAGGAAGAAGCATCGCGGGCCACCCGGCTGGTCACGGAGCTGGCGCAGGGGGAGACGGCCCTCAGGTTCCTCAGCGACGCCAGTGCGGCGCTGGGCACCTCGCTCGATTACGAGGCGACGCTCGCGAACCTGGCGCGGCTGGCCGTCCCCGCGCTGGCGGACTGGTGCACGATCGATCTCGCCCAAGACGACGGGACGCTCCGGCGCATCGCGCTGACGCACGTGGATCCGGCGAAGGAAGCCTGGGCCCGCGAGCTCGAGCGCCGCTTTCCTGCCCGGCCGGACGATATGGACGGACCCTATGCCGTCCTTCGGAGCGGGCAATCGGCATTCGTGCCCGAGATCACGCCAGAGATGTTCGACGCCAGCACGCGCGAACCCGAGTTCATCGAGATCATCCGCGACCTGGGCCTCGCCTCCTACCTCGCAGTGCCGCTCGCGGCGCACGGAGAGGTGTTCGGCGTCCTGAGCCTGTTGATGTCCGACTCGGGGCGGCACTACACGACGACGGAGCTCCGGCTGGCGGAGGCGCTGGGCCAGCGCGCGGGGGTGGCGGTGGACAACGCGCGCCGGCATCGCCAGACGGTGGAAAGCGCCAACATGCTCAACGCGGTGCTGGCCGCGTCACCGGTGGGCCAGGCATTCGTCGACCGTGAGATGCGGTACGTGCACGTGAATCCGACCCTCGCCGCGCTCCACGGCGTGCCGGTCGACGCGCACCTCAACCGGCCGATCCGGGACGTGCTGCCGACGTGGGCGCCGGTGCTGGAGCCGCTGCACCGCCGGGTGTTCGAGTCCGGGGAACCGCTGCTCGATCACGAGGTGTCGGTGCCCGCGCCGAACGGCGGCCGGCACAATCTGCTCGTCAGCTGCTTTCCGGTCCGCGATGCCACCGGCGAGATTCGGTGGGTCGGCGTCACCAAGGCCGACATTACCCAGCGGCGCCAGGCGGAGCAGGCGCTCCGGGCCAGCGAGAGCCGGCTTCGCCGGGTAGTCGAGTCGCCGCTGATCGGCATCGGCTTCTACGACCGGGAAGGCCGGATCACCGGCGCCAACACGGCGCTCGCCAGCCTGCTGGGCTACAGCCAGGAGGACATCGAAGCCGGAGAGCTCCGCTGGGACACCAACCTCACGCCGCAGGAGTTCCGGCACCTCGATCAGCAGGCAGACCGCGAGCTGACCGAGACCGGTGTGAGCCGGTCCTACGAGAAGGAGTTCTGGCGAAAGGACGGCTCGCGGGTGCCGGTGCTGGTCGGCGGAACCCGTCTTGACGAGGACGGCCGGACGGGGGTGTTCTACGTCCTGGATCTCACCGAGCGGCGGCGGGTCGAGAGTCAGGTGCAGGCCTCGCAGCGGCTCGAGGCGGTGGGGCGGCTCGCCGGCGGCGTGGCCCATGAGATCAACAATGCGCTGCAGGGCGTCGTCGGCTTCAACTCCTTCATCCTCCAGCGGCTGGACGACGAGCATCCGGCCCGTCAGGACGCCGAATTCGTGAAGCAGTCGGCGGAGCGGGCAGCCGGCATCACCCAGCAGCTCCTCGCCTGCAGCCGGCGACAGGTGCTCCGCCAGGTGGACCTCGACCTGGCGGAGGTGGTGACCGACTTCGCGCCGATCATCCGGCAGGCGCTCGGACCCGATCGTCGGCTCATGCCGGTGCAGTCCGGCGGCCGCGCACTGGTACATGCCGACCGCGCCCAGCTCGAACAGGTGCTTGTCAACCTCACGCTCAACGCGCGGGACGCGCTGCCGCCCGATGGGTGGCTCGAGATGCGGGTCGAGCGCATCGACGTGGACCCGGATTGGGTGGGCAATCACGGCAGCCCGCAGCTTGCGCCCGGGAAGTACGTCCAGCTCAGCGTGAGCGATAGCGGCATCGGGATGGATCGCGACACGCGGGCCCGCGTCTTCGAGCCCTTCTTCACCACCAAGCCGGTGGGCCAGGGCACTGGGCTGGGGCTCTCCGTCGTGCACGGCATCGTGCAGCAGAGCGGCGGCCACGTCTGGATCGAAAGCGAGCCGGGCGCAGGCACGACGATTCGAATCGTGCTGGCCGAAGTCACGGCGCCCGATGCCGCCGCCGCGGCCGGAGCGGCGACGGACGGGGTACACGGCCAGGTCCGCGGCGGGCCGGAGCGCATTTTGGTCGTGGATGACGAGCCGGTGGTGCTCGCCTACACCGGCAGGCTGCTGCGCGATGCCGGCTATGACGTGGTGGAGGCGTCCGACGGCGAGCGCGCGCTCGCGGCGTTCAGGGCGGCTCGCGCGGCGGGGCACGACATCGATCTGGTGCTCACCGACGTGGTGATGCCCAGCCAGGGAGGGCGGGCGCTCGGGGAGGCGCTGGCGGAGCTCGATCCCACGCTTCCCGTGGTCTACACCTCCGGCTACACCAGTGACGAGGTCATGCGCCGGGGACTGCTGGCCCAGGGCGCGGACTTCATCCCGAAGCCCTTCCGGGCGGACGAGCTGCTCCCGCGGATCCGGAGCCGGCTGGACCAGTTCCGCTGAGCCCGGCGGATCGGGCCGGCACTACTGCCGGCAGACTGCATGCGGATCGGCTTTGGGCGCATCAAGCCGCGGACGATGGCCCAGATTGGCGATGCGCAGTGCGGCATCGTGGACCATGTTCGACACCCGCGCCATGTCCTCGTAATCGATGTACTGCGCTTCGTCGGTCACCTGATGGTAGTCCAGGTGCTCGCCCCGTGAGAACGCCACCGCCGGAATGGAATAGCGGGCGTAGTTGTAGTGATCCGCGCGGCAGTAATACTGCAGCGGGTGGTTGGGCGCGTCGTAGGTGTAGTTGAACACGAACGGCTTCGGCTGTGCAGCGTTGCCGGCCTCCAGCAGGTCACCGAACTCCCGCGACAGGCGCCGGGCGCCCACCACCTCGAGATAGGTCGGCCCGCCGCCGGGCAGATCCTGCGCCGTGCCGCGTCCCACCATGTCCTGGTCGATCTCGGCGACGATGGAGTCGCGCGGCACCGTCGGGTGGTCGGTAAACCAGCCCGACCCCACCAGCCCGCTCTCCTCTCCGGTGTGGGAGACGAAGAGAATCGAGCGCTTCAGCAGCTTCCGTTCACTCGCCATCCGCTCGGCAATTTCCAGAATGGATGCGGTGCCGCTGCCGTCGTCATCGGCGCCGTTGCGTATCGAGTCGAGCCGCGCGGGACGGAGGCGCCGGAGACTGTCGAGGATGGCTCGCACGCGCGAGGCTTCGTCCGCCGTGGCGGCCCTCGGCCGGCTGTCCGCCCCCATGGGCCGCACCACGCGGTCGAACGCCCGGAGCGAATCGTGATCCACCGGGAGGTGATCGAAGCCGACATGATCGTTGTGCGCGGTGAGCGAGACGTACTGGTTGCGCAGCACCGGATCCCTGCCGCGCAGCACGGCGATGACGTTCCGGGCCGGATAGGCGAGCCGCGTCGCGGCAAACCCGACGACTCCGCCGATCTCCTGGCCCGCCTGCCCCGGCACCGCCGCCGCGAGCGGGCGTCCGAGCATCGCGTCCGCGGCGGCCGGCGTCACCATGAGGAAGGGAGTGGCCGTCGGAACTCGGGTCGTGTCCATTACGAGCCGGCCGCCGCTGATGGCCGCGATGGTCTCGGCGCCGAAGAGATCGAGTCCCGCCACCGCGATCAGCGCGACATGGGCGAACCGCGGATTCCGCAGCATGAGGCCGAAGCCGCGCGCGGAGCGGACACCGTCCGGTCCGGCTGCGATGCTGAACACCACGGCCCGTCCCGCCAACGATTCCGCCGGCGCCCAGTGCGTGCTGTCGTTGATCGGTCCGCCGTACACGGACACGAGGTGCTCCAGTGGCCGCACCGGTCCGGGGGCCCCCGTCAGGAGCAGATCCCGTCCGTTGACCAGCGTCGTCCCCCCCGCGACGATACGCGTGGCGGAATCGGCCATGACGCGAAAGAACGGCACGTCCTGGAAATAGGTGCCATGCTCACCCGCCGGCTCGAGGCCCAGGCGCCGGAACTCGGCGGCGACGTAGTCGGCGGTCTTGTAGTCGCCGATGCCGCCCGGCTCACGCCCCTGCATCGAATCGTCGGCGATGAGAAAGAGCCTGGTGCGGAGATCGGACGCCGTGATGGCGGTGCTGGTCCGGCCGCGCGACTGCGACCAGAGCGGCGCAGCCATCGTTGCAGCCAGCAACAGCACGATCGCCATTCGACCACGTATCGCGTGCATGGACACTCCCGCAGGCTGGAGGCAGTGACACATCGAGTGGGCATCGTACGTCGTGAGCATATCCGGCATTACCCCCGTCCCAAGGAGCCGTCATGTCACATCGGAACGTCGTCCGGTCCGTCCTTGTCGTCGCGCTCGCCGCCGCGCCCCTAGCCGCCGCCGCGCAGCAGCCCGCAGCCAAGGGCCCGCCGGCGCCGCCCAACTGCTCGGCGGCGGAATTCCATCAGTTCGACTTCTGGGTCGGCTCGTGGGATGTGGCGATACCCGCCGGTCACGCCGGCACCAACGACGTCACCGCCGAGGAGGACGGCTGCCTGGTGCACGAGCACTGGAAGAGCGTACGGGCCGAGACCGGCCAAAGCTTCAACTTCTACAACCGGCTCGATCGGCGGTGGCACCAGGTCTGGGTGTCCAACAGCGGCGGGGTGCTCGATCTCGCCGGCGACTTCCGTGACAGCACCCTCACCTTCACGGGCCAGACCCGCCGGCCCGACGGCGTCGTCATGCAGCACCGGCTCGCCTTTACCAAGAACGGCGATGGGACGGTTCGCCAGTTCTGGGAGACCTCGACCGACGCCGGCGGGACGTGGCAGGTGGCGTGGGACGGCCGGTACACCCGCCGGCCGGCGCACTAGACCACTGGTTCAGGTCGGGGCACGTCCGCGGTGGTGAAGACCGCGAAGGTGCCGGTGGCCGAGGAGTGGGCCTCCAGCACGGCAGCGGGCAGGGTGGCGGTGAACGTCGTCCCCTTCTTCAACTCGCTCGCGACCCGGATCGTGCCGCCCATCATCTCGCAGAAGCGCTTCGTGATCGTGAGACCGAGCCCGGTGCCGCCGTACTTCCGCGTCGTCGAGGCGTCGGCCTGCACGAAGGGCTGAAACAGCCGTGCCATCTGCTCGGCGCTCATGCCGATCCCCGAATCGATCACCTCGAAGGCCACGCAGTCGGCGTCGGGATGGGGCCCCCGCAGCCGGGCCACTGCGAGCACGATCGGCCCGTTCTCGGTGAACTTCGACGCGTTCGACAGGAGGTTCAGCAGGATCTGGCGGACCTTGGTCAGGTCCGCGCGCATGGAGCCGAGCATGGGCGCGACGCGCACCTCGAGGGTGTTCCCACGCGCGGCCATGATGGGGCGAACGGTGGAGGCCACCTCGTGCAGCAGCGCGGTCACGTCGAACGGCTCGACGAAGAGATCCATCTTGCCGGCCTCGATCTTGGACAGGTCGAGCACCTCGTTGATGAGCCCCAGCAGGTGGTGCCCGGCGTTGCGGATCTTGTCGAGGTCGGGCTTGAGCTGGGTGACGCCGAGATCCTCGCTCTCCTCGATCAGCATCTCCGAGTAGCCGATGATGGCGTTGAGCGGCGTCCGGAGCTCGTGGCTCATGTTGGCCAGGAAGCGGCTCTTGGCACGGTTGGCATCTTCGGCGGCACGCTTGGCGTCTTCGGCGGTCACCTTGGCCTGCTGCAGCGCGTCGGACCGTTCCTGCAGCAGCGCCTGCTTCTCCTCGATCTGCGTCTTCTGGTCGCCGATCTGCTTCATCCCGTGCACCACGCGCTTGGACTGGAGATGCGAGTGGAGCGCGTAGACCGAGATGTAGACGAAGATGCTGAACATAGCGATCACGGTGGTGAGCAGGCTCGAATCCGGGTGCACCCGGAACCCGATCACCGCACCCATCACCACGATGCCGGCGATCATCACCAGCATGTTGCGCACGGCGAAGCGCAGTCCGCCGACGCTGAGGTTGCCGGCGTGCACGCCGTACAGGCCCACGACGCTGGGCCAGAAGCCGAAGGACAGGATCGGCAGCCAGGTGCCGATGACGAAGGAATCGAACGCCAGGTTCCGCAGCTCGGCGCGCTTGCTGTTCCGGCTCCGGACCGCCATGAGATAGGCGATGTGCGGATAGATGAGGGAATAGCCGATGACGTACGCCCAGAGCCACGGCGACATTCCGGTCACGTGCACCTGGGACCAGTACAGCGCACCGAACAGCGGGTAGACGGAAAACCGGACGGTGTAGTCGAGCCCGACCGTTGGATGCAGCCGCGGCCAGTCGTCGGGCCGATGCAGGATCGTCATTGGCGCCTCACGGCGAGGAGGGTGATGTCGTCGTAGGGCACCGCGCCCATGGTATGCGCGTCGAGGTCGGCGTCGATCCGGTCCAGCAGCTCGGCCGCCGTCCCGGCCCCGCCGGCCGCCGCGAAGAGGCGCGGCTCACCATAGAAGGCGCCGTCGGCGCCGCGCGCGTCGGAGACGCCGTCGGTGAAGGCGAGCAGCGTGTCGCCCGGCTCGAGCACCACCTGGGCGGCCGCGAACTCGAGGCCGGGCAACAGCCCGACGGCCGGCCCCGTCGGGTCGAGCCGCCGGGCCACCGATCCGTGCCGCAGCACGGCGGGGGCGTCGTGCCCCGCGTTGACGTAGGTGAGGGTGTTGGTAGCCGGATCGAGCACGCCGAAGAACACCGTTGCGAACATGTTGGCGTCGGCGTGGGTGCGGGCGTTGTAGTCGCTCAATACCCGGATGGCGTGGGGGATGTGCTCGGCATCGCTTCGGCCCGGTGCGGCCGCGTAGGATTCCCGCAGGAGCACCCGGAGCAGGCTCCGGAACACCGCCATGAACAGGGCCGCACCCACGCCCTTGTCGCACACGTCGGACACGACCAGCGCGATCCGGCCGTCGTCCGTCAGCGCGAAGACGTCGTAGAAGTCGCCGGCGACCTGCCGCGCCGGCCGGAAGCGCGCGGCGATTTCCCATCCGGCGGCGGACGGCAGCTCCGACGGCAGGAATCCCCGCTGGATGTTGCGGCCGATCTCGAGCTCCCGTTCCATGCTCTTCGCGTGAAGCTGCTCGCGGTCGCGCAGCCGCTTCCTCGAGAGACTCGCATCCACCCGGGCCCGCAGCAGCGTCGCGTTGAACGGCTTCGGCAGGTGATCCTCGGCGCCCATCTCGATGCAGCGCACCACGCTGTCCATCTCGGTCATGGCGGTGATCATGATGACCGGGATGTGCTGCAGCGCCGGATCGGCCTTGAGCCGCTCGAGCACCTCGTAGCCGTTCATGTCGGGCATCATGATGTCGAGCAGGACGAGGTCGAACGGCTCCGCACCCAGGCGGTCGAGCGCCTCGCGGCCGCCGCTCGCCAGCTGGACGCCGTAGCCCTGGCGCGCGAGCCGGCGCGACAGCATGTCGCGGTTCGACTCGTTGTCGTCCACCACCAGGATCCGCCCGCCGCCGTTGGTCGTCATGCCGGGGTGCCGCTAGCTGGTCGCGCCGGCCAGCAGGCGCTGGAGATACGGGATCTGCGCCTCCGTGGCGAGCGCGCCCTGCTCGATGACGTAGGGAAACTGGTCGGTGCTGAAGAGGCCGATGTTGCGATCGAACTCCGGCAGGATGGGGATGATCTCGGTGTGGTGCGCCAGATTGTGGAAGGCGAAGTTGGCGCGCAGGAGGTTGTTGGTGTAGATGCTGTTCACCTGGAAGGCGTAGCGCGTCGCCGACTTCACCTGACGGGGATAGGGACTCTCGAATCCCATGGCCAGGATGATGTCGGCGCCTTCCCGCATCGCGACATCCACCGGCAGCGGATCCGACATGCAGCCGTCGAGCAGCCAGCGGCCGTTCACCTCCCACGGGCGCCAGACATACGGAATCGCGATGCTGGCGCGCACCGCATCGAACACGCTTCCCGAGCTGAGCACGACCTTCTGGCCGTTGCCGAGGTCGGTGGCGACGATGTGCAGCGGAATCGTCGCCTCCTCGAAGGTGCGGCCGCCGAACGGCTTGGCCAGCGCGCGCCCCATGGCCCGGTCGTGCACCATGCCGAACTTGCCGTCGAACCCGAAGGTCCGGGGAAAGATCGCGGCGAGAATGCCCCGGGTGTTCCGCTCCTCGGTCACCTTCCGGGTCCAGAGCTCCCGGGTCAGCCGCTCACAGGTCTCGACGTCGTAGCCCAGAGCCATCACGGCGGCATACAGGCTGCCGCCGCTGCAGCCCACTACCATGTCGAGCTCGATCCCGTGATGGACGAGCGTCCGCCAGAGCCCCAGGGCGGCGGCGCACTTGACCGAGCCGGCCCCGATGACCAGCGCGACGCGACGCTTCACGCGCCGAAGCTCTCGACGGCGGTGTCCACATCGGGAAAGACCTTCAGGATGCTGGTGAAACCACTGAGCTCCAGCACCCGCAGCACGCCCGGCTGCACCGCGGCGAGCCGGAGGTCGCCGCCCCGCTGCCGGGCCAGCTTCAACGTCCCCAGCAGGGCCCGGAGCCCGGCGCTGCTGGTGTAGTCGACAGCGCTGAGATCCCCCACCAGCCGGGTGGCACCGGCCTCGATCTGCTGATGCAGCGCCGCCTGGAGCGCGTCGGACGTCAGGCCGTCCACGCTCCCCGCAATCCGCACGACCGACGTGCCTCCGCGCTGCTCGACATTCACTTCCATGTTCCGTGCTCCAGGTTCCGTGCTCAGAGAATCAGGGGTCGGGAGACAGCCGCTTGACCAGCGTGAGCCGGTTCCCTCCGCCCGGAAGGTGCTCGTGCCGCACTTCGTCCACGCTCTCCCGCACCAGGTGCCAGCCCATGCCGCCGATCGGGCGAGCCTCCCAAGCGGCATCCGCCGCTGGCCTGGCAACCTGCGCGGGATCGAAAGGGATGCCGAGATCCTCGACCGTCACCAGCACCGCCGCGGGATCGCGGCGGAAGCGGAGGCGCACCGGACCCGCGGCACCGTTGGGGTAGGCATGCGCGATAACGTTGGTGCACACCTCCTCGGCCGCGAGCCGGACGGCGAAGGTGCTGTCGCGGTCGAGTCCCGCCCGGGCCGACGCCTCGGCGACGAACGCCAGCAGGGCCGCGAGACTCTCCGGCCGCGCCGGGCACACGATCTCCGCGTCGGGGGCGTCGGCCGGCCGGTCGGTCATGAACCCGCGGCGGGCTCCAGACCGGATGCCGTCCCCAGACACCCCTCGATCTTTCCCAGGAGCCGTGGCAGATCGATCGGCTTGGTGTCGAACTCGTCGCAGCCGGCGGAGCGGGCCCGGGCCTCGTCCCCCGCCATCGCATGGGCGGTGAGCGCGACGATCGGGATCCCCCGGGTGGCGGGCTCGGCCTTGATGCGCCGGGCCGCCTCCCACCCGTCGAGGACGGGGAGGCTCATGTCCAGCAGGATCAGGTCGGGCAGCTCGCTCAGGGCCATGCTCACGCCGGCGGCGCCGTCGGCCGCGATCACGACCGCATAGCCGCGGCGGATCAGCCGGCGGGACAGCATGTCCCGGTTCAGCTCATTGTCTTCGACGATGAGAATCTTGGCCATTGCGCCCGGATGACAGGATGATATCGCTCAAGAGTACCGCCCGCGACCCGGCGACGATAGGCGTCAGAACTGTGCGGCTTCGGTCGATCCGCCGAGCGCCGCGGTGGAGGCGGCGCCGCCCGCGATTACCTGGGTCACCTCGTCGAAGTACCCGGTACCGACTTCGCGCTGGTGGCGGGTCGCGGTGTATCCCGCGGCTTCCGCGGCGAACTCAGCCTCCTGCAGCTCGGCGTAGGCCGACATCCCGCGCTCGCGGTAGTCGCGTGCGAGCTGGAACATGCTGTGGTTCAGGGCATGGAACCCCGCCAGCGTGACGAACTGGAAGCGGTAGCCCATCGCGCCGAGCTCCCGCTGGAACTTGGCGATGGTGCCGGCGTCGAGTTTCCGCTTCCAGTTGAATGACGGGGAGCAGTTGTACGCCAGCATCTTGCCGGGGAACCGTTCGTGGACCCCCTCGGCAAAGCGCCTGGCGTCGGCCAGATCCGGGGTCGAGGTCTCGCACCAGAGGAGATCGGCGAAGGGGGCGTAGGCCCGGGCCCGGGTGATCGCGGGCGCCAGGCCGCCGCTCACGCAGAAGAATCCCTCCGGACTCCGCTCACCGGTGAGGAATGGGTGGTCCAGCGGATCCACGTCGCTGGTGAGCAGCTTCGCGCTGTCGGCGTCGGTCCGGGCAATGAGGACGGTGGGGACATCGAGCACGTCGGCGGCGAGCCGGGCCGCGATGAGCGTGCGGATGAACTGGCCGGTCGGCAGCAGCACCTTGCCACCGAGATGGCCGCACTTCTTCTCGGAGGACAGCTGGTCCTCGAAGTGCACCCCCGCCGCCCCGGCTTCGATCATCGACTTCATCAGCTCGAAGGCGTTGAGCGGCCCGCCGAAGCCGGCTTCGGCATCGGCGACGATGGGCGCGAACCAGTACCGCTCGCCCCGCTTTCCTTCCGACGACTGAATCTCGTCACACCGGAGCAGCGCCTGGTTGAGGCGGCGCACCATCGCCGGGACGCTGTTGGCGGGATAGAGACTCTGATCGGGGTAGGTCTGCCCGGCCAGGTTGGCGTCGGCCGCGACCTGCCAGCCGCTCAGATAGATCGCCTCGAGCCCGGCGCGGACCTGCTGCACCGCCTGGTTGCCGGTGAGGGCGCCCAGCGCCTGCACGTAGTCCCGCGACGTCAACAGCTCCCACAGCCGGCGCGCCCCGAGGTCGGCCAGCGTGTGCTGAATGCGCACGGAGCTGCGCAGCCGTTCGACGTCGTCGGTGGTGTAGGGCCGGCGGATCCCGTCCCAGCGGGAATCGGATGCGGACGCGGAAGAGGCGGCGGACATATGCGGGTCCCGGTTCGAGTTCAGTAATACCTTGACGTCAAGGTATCAACGGTGTAGGTTCCGGCCATGAAGACGCATCGTACCACGCGACCGCCCACCGGCGCGCAGGTCTGGCTCACACTCTGGAAAGCCAGCCACGCCGTCGAGACGCGGGCGCTGGAGAGCATCGAGCACACCGGTCTCTGCTTCAGCGACTTCGGCGTCCTCGAGGCGCTGCTGCACAAGGGGCCGCTTCCGGTGAGCGTGATCGGGCAGAAAGTCCTCCTCACCACGGGCTCCATCACCACCGCGGTCGACCGCCTGGCCGAACGGGGGCTGGTCGAGCGGAAACCCGATCCGCGGGACGGCCGCGTGCGGCTCGTCTGGCTCACCCGGAAGGGCCGGGCGCTGATCGAGCCCGCGTTCGCCCGCCACGCGGCGGACCTGAACCGGCTGGTCTCGGTCCTTTCAGGCCAGGACCGGGAGACGCTGGTTGCCCTGCTGATCCGGCTCGGCACCCACGCGGAGCAACTGGAACGTACCACGAAGAACGAGGACCCGGGATGACCTTCAAGCTTGGCGGCATTCACCATGTTAGCTCGCTCAGTGCGCACATCGGGAGGTCGCACGACTTCTACACCCGGGTGCTCGGGCTCCGGCCGGTCATCCGCACCGTCAATCAGGACGAGCCGACGATGTATCACCTCTTCTTCGGCGACGGTGCGGGCAGTCCGGGATCGGACATGACGGTCTTCGACATCCCTCACGCCGCGCCCGAGTATCGCGGCAACAACAGCATCTCGGCCACCACCTTCCGGGTGGCGGGCGCCGGCACGCTGGGGTGGTGGGCGGAGCGGCTCACCCGACTGGGCGTCGGCCACGGCGGCATCACGAATCGCGACGGCCGCGCGGTGCTCGACTTCGAGGATTTCGAAGGCACCCTGCTCGCGTTGCTCGACGACGGCGGCGCGGGCCCGGCGTTTCCGTGGGAGGGAAGCCCGGTGCCAGCCGCCCATCAGATCCGCGGCCTGGGCCACACCGTCATCACGGTGCCGGCGCTCGAGCCCACCGACCGCTTCCTGACCACGGCGCTCGGCCTCCGGCCTGTTCGCAGCTATCCGGTCGCTGGTACGCCATTCCTGGTGCACGTGTACGCGATGGGAGCCGGCGGGCCGAGTGCCGAAGTGCATGTGACCGTCCGCGACGACCTGCCGAGGGCACGGTACGGGGCCGGCGGGGTGCACCATGTCGCGCTCCGGGTGCCCGAAGGCGGCGTCATGAGCGACTGGGTTGCCCGGCTCGACGAGCTCGGCTACGAGAACAGCGGCATCGTGGACCGACACTACTTCACTTCGGTCTACGTGCGCGAGCCGGGCCACGTCCTCTTCGAGCTGGCCACCGACGGCCCCGGTTTCGAGGTCGACGGCCCGATCGACGGGGAACGGCTCTCGCTGCCGCCGTTTCTCGAGCCCCGCCGGGCGCAGATCGTGGCGGCACTCACACCCCTGACCCCCCAACCCGCCTGACCGGCGGGCCAAAAGAGGGACGCATGGACCTGAAGGGCATTCATCATCTCACGGCGGTGTCGGCGCGGATTCGCGACAACCATCTCTTCTACACCGGCACGCTGGGCATGCGCCTGGTGAAGCGGAGCGTCAATCAGGACGACGTGAGCGCGTATCACCTGTTCTACGCCGACGCCGTGGGCTCCCCCGGCACCGACCTCACCTTCTTCGACTGGCCGGTGCCGCGGGAGGGACGCGGCACCCGTTCGATCTCGCGGACGCACCTCCGCGTCTCCGGGCGGGATTCGCTCGCATGGTGGGACGCCCGCCTTCGCGCGCACGGCGTCACGCCGGCTCCTCTCGCCGAGCGCGACGGGCGGCTCACCCTCGATTTCGACGATGCCGAAGGCCAGCGACTCTCGCTGGTGGATGACGGGGGTGCGGGCCCGGCGCATCCATGGGAGCGCAGCCCGGTTCCGGCCGAACATCAGGTGCGCGGCCTGGGGCCGATCGTGCTCAGCGTCCCCGCCCTCGCGCCGACCGCCCGGCTGCTGGAGGATGGGCTTGGCATGCGGCCGGCGCGGCAGTATCCGCACCCCGACATCCCGAAGCACACGGTTCACGTCTTCGAGATGGGTGCGGGCGGGCCCGGCGCCGAGCTGCACGTGGCGGTGCAGCCGGACCTGCCGCGGGCCGAGCCGGGCGCAGGCGGTGTTCATCACGTGGCGTTCCGATCGCCCGACGCGGAATACGATGCGTGGGCGGAGCGACTGAACACGCTGGGGATCGCCAACAGCGGCAAGGTAGACCGCTACTGGTTTCGGAGCCTCTATTTCCGCGAGCCGAACGGGATCCTGTTCGAGATCGCGACCGAGGGGCCCGGGTTCGCGGCGGATGAGGAGGTCAGCACGCTGGGCGAGAAGGTGTCGCTGCCGCCGTTTCTCGAGGGTCGGCGCGAGCAGATCGAGCGGAATCTGAAGCCGATCGACTAGCGCTCAGGCATCCATCACGAGCCGGATGTCCGGGTCGATCGTCTCGGCGGCACCCGCCCGGGTCACCCAGGAGACGACGAAGAACACGAGCAGCGACGACACGAGCGCCAGTCCCGACACGGTCACGCCGGACGGGAGCGTCATCCGGTGGAGGAAGGCGGCGGTTTCGAGCACGAGCGTCAGCGCGAGGCCCGTCGCGATGGAGGCGACGGCGCCGGCCCGCGTCGCGCCCGGCCAGTTGAGTCCGATCGCCAGCGAGGGGACCAGGGTGGACGCGAACAGGCCCCAGCCGAAGATGCCGAGCAGCACGACGACGGCCCCGGAATGCTGGGCCACCAGCGCGGCGGCGACGGAGATGATCACGGTGGAGATACGGCCCCATCGGAGCTCGTTCCGCATCCGGCGCCCCAGCGCGACCGGCAGATCGTGCGTCACGACGGCGGCCCCGATATTCATGAACGAGTTCATCGTGCTCATGATGGCGGCGGCCACGCCGGAGAAGACAAGCGCGCTGAGGAGCACCGGCGTGTAGTGCAGCAGGAAGGTCGGTGTCGCTTCGTCGGGACGGGCCAGGGGAGCGAGATCGCCGCGCGACACCAGCGCCTTCACTGCGAACCCGACACCGAAGTACAGCAGCAGGCTCAGGATGAGCGCACAGGTCATCAGGAGCGGATACCAGCGGAGGCGTCTGGGGTCCCGAATCATGTAGAACTTGTGGATCACGTGGGGCTGCCCCAGCGAGCCCAGCCCGAAGACGAGGAAGAGCGACAGTGCCGCCAGCGGGGCCATCCTGCCCCAGGGGCCGAGCCAGGCGGGATCGGCGGCCAGCACGGACCGGGAGAGCCCGCTCATCCCGCCGCCCGACTTGAGCGTGAACACGAACACCAGCGCCGAGGCCAGCGCCTTCAGCGATCCTTCCACCATGTCGGTGTAGATGCCGGCGATCATCCCTCCTGAAGCCGAATAGGCCAGCACGATCGCCATGCCGAGCCAGATGCCGATCGTGATCCCGGTGGCGAAGACCGAATCGATCACGAGGCCGAGCGCCAGGATGTTGGTCGCCATGTAGCCGATGGTGGCAATCAGGATGGCGACACCGGCCAGTCCCTGCGCCAGCCGGGACCGATATCGTGCGCCGACGGCATCCGGCACCGTGAGCACCCCCCGCACTTCGGCCAGCAGGCGCATGCGCTTGGCCAGCACCCAGGCACCCATCGCGTTGGTGATGCCGGCGGGAAGAATCAGGAACAGCGCGCCGAGCCCGGAGGCGTACACCAGTCCGGGGCCGCCGATGAATGCGAAGCCCGACGTCGTGGCCGCCATGGCGGAGAGGGCCAGCGCCCAGAGGCCGATCCCGTTGCCGGCAACGAAGAAGTCGCGGGCGCTGTGCGTGCGGCGCGCGGCCCAGACGCTGATGGCGGCGATCGCGGCAAAGTAGAGCAGCGCGACGACGATGATCGCGGGACGAGCCAGCGGCGGCAGGGGCAGCGCCCGCGACTGAAGCAGGAGCCGGGTCACGCTCACGACGGACCGCCGGACCGGGAGGCGGCACGGACCCGCTCGAGGTCGGCCTCACTCAGCGTCAGCGAGTCGAACGTGAGCGCGTACGCGAGCGGCAGGACCAGCACCGGCAACAGCCCGATGCCGTACACGATCACCGCCGCACGCGGCGGCAGCCCGAGCCAGAGTGCGGAGACCGCGCTGTCGGTCGCGGGCAGCAGCAGTACGACGCTGAAGCCGCCGACGATCACGATCCAGATGAACGCAAAGGCGAGCAGCACGGGGCCGAGACGGCGGCCCGGCCGTGCGGCGCCCAGCACCATCGCACCGACCATCAGGCAGGCGGTCCCGCCGACGAACAGCCACGTCGCCCAGGCAGGCGACCCGCCGGAAAGGAAGGCCGAGCCGTATGCCGCCGCTATCGCAAGCGTCGAGCTGAACATCGCGCCGACGGCGACGCGGCGGGCGCGCGATGGAGAAGCGACCGTCAGATTCGTCTCAGCGCGCAGCCGCCCCATCGAGCAGCGTCCGCACGCGCGCCGCCAGTTCCTCGCCGGCAAACGGCTTCTGCATGAACGCGTCCTCGGCGGAGAGCATGCCCTGCCGGATGACCTCATCGCCCGGGTATCCGGACATGTACAGCAAGCCGACGTCCGGCCAGCGCGAGACGACCGCCGCACCGAATTCCCGGCCGCTGAGCCGGGGCATGATCAGGTCGGTGATCACCAGTTCGATCGGCCGCGTGCCGTTCTGCGCCGCGTCCTCGAGCCAAGCCAGAGCCGCCACCCCATCCACCGACTCCCGCACCGCGTACCCCAGCGCCTCGAGCTCGCGGCGCAGGAACCCCCGTACGTGAGCCTCGTCATCCACGACCAGCACGCGCTCGGCCCCGCGTACCCGCGAATCGCCCGACCGCCGGGCGTGCGCGTTGCCCGTCTCGTCCAGTTCGCGGGAGGGAAGCAGGACCGTAAACGTCGTGCCGGCGCCCGGCGACGACTCACACCAGATGCGGCCGCCGCTCTGCTCCACGATTCCGTGCGCGACCGCGAGGCCGAGGCCGGTGCCGTCGCCCGCAGTCTTGGTGGTGAAGAAGGGCTCGAAGACCCGTGACCGCGTCTCGTGGTCCATGCCCTCGCCGTCGTCGCGCACGCGGAGGCGCGCATAGCGGCCGGGAAGCACCTGGCCGGCCCGGAGTTCCGCGTCGGCGGCGAGCAGCGCGGGGGTGACCGGCAGCACGTCCACCAGGATCTCGATAAGGCCGCCCGGGCGGGTCGCGTCCCGGGCGTTGAGGATCAGATTGAGCAGGACCTGCTCCAGCTGGCCGCGGTCCGCCGCGACCGGCGCGGCAGCCGTGGAGCGATGCAGCAGCTCGCGGTCGGGCCCCACCCCCTGACGCAGCACCGGCAGGAAATCGTTCACGACGCCGGTGAGCTCCAGCGGCTGCGGCTGGAGAATCTGCCGGCGGCTGAAGGCGAGCAGCTGCCAGGCGATGTCCCGGGCCCGCTCGCCGCTCCGGGCCGCCTGCTCGACATCGTTCCAGGCGGCATGGTCCGGCGTCAGCGACTTCAGGGCGAAGGCAGTGAACCCCAGCACGCCCTGCAGCGCGTTGTTGATCTCGTGGGCCACACCACCCGCAAGCCGTCCGATCGCCTCCATCTTCTGTGACTGGCGCAGCTCCGCCTCGAAGCGATAGCGCTCGGTGAGATCGGCGACGTTCACGACGCGGTACAGCGGTTTCCCGGCCGGGTCCGAGACCAGCGTCGCATCCACGGTCGCGGCGAACTCGCTGCCGTCGCGCCGACGGTATCGGGTCTCGAAGAAGGCATGCTCCGTTGCCGCGACCCGGGCGACGTTTGCCGCGATTTCCTCGCGCCGCGGCGGCGCCTCGAGCCGGCTAAGCGCCATCCCTTCCAGCTCACCCTGGGTGTAGCCGAACAGCCGTTCCCACGCGGGATTCGCGGCGACGATGCTGGTGGCATCGGCGTCCAGCACGGCGAGCGCCTGGGTGGTGTGCTCGAAGACGTCGGCCCACCGCTGCAGCGAGCGCATCGCATCGGCCCGCGCGAGCGCGATCGCACACTGCTGCGCCACGCTGAGCATGAGGGTGCGCTCGAGCGGATCGAAGGTGTGCGCGTCGGCGAATGCCAGCGCGATTACCCCAAGAGCGCGGCCACCGGCGACGAGCGGAATCGACGCGCCGGCGACGTAGCCCGCGCGTGCGTGAAAGGGACTGAACGACGGATAGAGGCGCGCGCGCTCCGCCGCGTCGTGCAGCCAGACCGGCTCCCGCCGGAGGAAGGCGTCGGCGACCGGCACAGCCGGATCGAGCGGGATGGTGCGCCAGACGTCCATCACGCCGTCCTCGTATCCGACCATGTCGAGCGCGTCGAGGCGGCTCCCGTCCGCCGACGGCAACGCGACGAGCCCCATCGACGCGCCGAGCGCCCGGCGCCCCTCGTCCAGCGCGATGGCCGCGATGGCTTCCGGGCTGGTCGCTTCCGCCAGCTTCCCGCTGAGCGCCTGCAGCAGCTCGACGCGGGCCCTGGCGGCGCGCTCCGCCGCGAAGAGACGCGCGTGGTCCGCCGCCACCGCCGCCCGCCTGGCCAGCTCCTCGACCAGGAGGGCCGTCCCCTCCGGAAAGGTCCGGCGGGTCGTCCGGGACATCATCAGGCTCATGGCGCCGAATGACCGATCTCCGAGCAGCAGCGGAACGGCGACGACGGCACCGATGCCCATGCTGAGGAGGCCCTGGTACTGCGCCTCGCTCCGCGCCAGATCGCGGCACCACTGGTCGGTCACGGCGTTGCTGACAACCGCCGCCCGGGTCGAGGCGGCGCGCGCGAGGGCGCTGCCTGCCGGGTTGGTCGGCGGAAAGGCGCGCACGTAGTCGCGGACCGCCGCATCCATCTCCGGCACCGCCCGGATCGACTCGGCCAGCACCGACCCGGACGGCAGGTCGCCGACCCGCAGCACCACGGCATCGGCGACGGCGGGGACGAGGAGCTCGAGGAACGCGTCCAGCGTCTCATCGATGTCGAGTGACGCTCCGAGCACCCGGCCGGCGCGCGCCAGGAGCCACAGCGCGTCCTCGCTCCAGCCCGACTCGGCCGGGCCGGCGGGATCGAGGCCCCGGGTGGCGGTGTCCGTCACGGCCGGGGGGTCACAGGGAGCCGAGGCGGCTGGCGACCGCCCGGTGGACGTCGGCGACCGCCGAATCGATGGCGGCGCGCAGGGCAGGCGTCGAGCCGCGCACGGGCACGTCGGTGATGGCGCGCAGCGCGCCTTCGTACCAGCCGCCCCAGGTCTCGACGATCTGCCGCTGTTCCGTCCGGTCGCCGCCATGGGCAATCGAGTCCCGGCTCAGCACCGCCTCCCGCCCGAGCCGGGCGAGGGCGGCGGACCTGGTGCCCGCCACGATGAATCGGGCGGTCGCGGCATCGGCGGTGGCGAGGGTGATCCCCACCGCGAGTGCGCACACGCCGCTGTTGCGCATTTCGGCGGCGGACACCATGCCGAGGCGGTCGTTGTCGGTGTGGTAGAACTGGTCGGTGAAGTGCCACATCAGCAGGCCGGGTTTCCCCGCCTCGAGAAACGGCGTGTGATCGCTGCCACCCTCGAACGGGTTGGCCCGCACCGCCCAACCGCCGGGCGTCCGCGCAGCGACGTCCTCGCAACGCCCGATCACGAAGTCGTTGTACCAGTGCGGCGTGAGCTGCGCGACCGTGAGCCGGGATCCTCCCCACTCGGTGTGGTGATCGTCTCCCCGCGTCCACACGGCCGACGGGTCGGGCATCTTCTCGATGAGGAAGGTGCCACCGGTTTTCCGCGTATCTTCGCCGACCATGTCGAGACTGAGCCCGAAGCGCACGCCGGCGCGCCGGACCGAATCCTCCGCCAGGTATCGCTGCACCGCGCGGATCTCGTCGCCCCAGATGAAGGTGATGGTGCGCGCCGGACGGACCTGCCCGCGCCGGATCAGCGCCGCCAGCGTCCGGGCCATCTCCGCCTGGGTGCCGACGCCGCTCGCGTTGTCGTTGGCTCCGGGCTCTTGCACATGGGCGCTGAACACGAACCGCTCGGATGGCGCCACCCGGCCGCGCGCCTCGGCTACCAGCGTGAGCTCGTCCGCGGGATGCCGATCCACCCGCGTGCGGACCCGAACCCGGACCGGACCGGCCGCCAGCGCCTGGCGGAGCGCGCCGCGTGCGGCGTAGGAGAGGAAGATGCCCCAGGTGGCCCGGGCCGAGTCAGCGGCGAAGGCGCCGAACTGGATGGAGGTACGGTTGACGTCCGGCCGAGTGTAGGCCGGCATCCGGTAGATGAGCGCACCAGCGGCACCGCGCTGGATGGCGGCAGCGGCGAGCGACGCCCCGGCGCCTTCGGCAAAGACGACCTTCCCGGCGACCGTGGCCAGGCTCTCGGGTCTCACGGCAGCCAGGTCGACGACGTCGGCGACCAGGCCGCTGTCCGGCGTGGACCAGGAGCCGATCGCGAGCATGTTGCGGTTGGTGGCGAAGCGGAGCAGCACCGGACCGCCGACGATCGCCAGCGATGCGTCCAGTGGAGACCAGGATTGGGCATCCATCGGCCGGTGCTCGATGCGATAGGTCAGCGGCGCTGCCGGGCCTGCCCTGTCCTCCCGAACGTATCCCGCGTGCTCCAGCACGCCGGCGACGCGGCTGATCGTCGTATCGAACCCGGTGCTTCCCGGCTGCCGCCAGAACTGTTCCACGAATGCCACGGTTTCCCGTGCCCGGTCACCGGAAAACTCGCGAGCCAGCAGGGAATAGGTGCGCTCCAGCGGGGCCGGGCGGCCGGGAGGGCGGCCCTGCGCCCCCGACGCCGACAGCGGCGCCAGCCCGATCAGCAGGGCCCCGCCCATCCGGCGGCGCGCCGATCCGCAATTGAATGGCATGATCCAATTTACCATGGGTTCATCGCTGGCGACGTCGAGGCATCCCCCCTGTTTGCGTGATCCCCCTCACTGACGGACCTCGGGGGCAGGCGGTAGGTTGCACTCCGCTGGCCTGACCTGTTCGCTGCCCTTCAATCGAGGTGACCTATGGACATGACGTCTGTTGTTGTGTGGCTTGTGCTCGGTTTGATCGCCGGCTTCATCGCCAGCAAGATCGTGAACAAGACCGGCGAAGGCGTCGTGATGGACATCGTGCTCGGCATCATCGGGGCGTTCGTGGGCGGGTGGCTGTTCAATCAGTTCGGCCACAGCGGCGTGACCGGCCTCAACATCTATTCGATCGTGGTCGCGGTGGTGGGTGCGGTGCTGGTGCTCGTGATCTACCACGCTGTCGCGGGACGCGGCCGCCGGGTCTAGCTCGACGGGTTGGATGGAAGAGCGGCCTCCCCGGCCGCTCTGATGACGGAGGCGCCGCCTTGGCGCCTCCGTCGTCGCGTGGGTCAGCGCTTCCGCGCGTACCCGCTCAGGGTGGCGCGCTTGCCGGCGCCTTCATCGCTGATCAGGAGGGTGCCGTCGGGAGCGAAGGCGATGCCCTCCGGCTGCTTGTGTGACGCCGCGTCGAGCATCCCGGCGGACAGGATCGTGCCGTCGAGCGCCAGCTCGGCAAAGGTCTTCTGCGGACCGGCAATCAGGACCAGGGAATTGTGATCCGGCGACAACGCCATCGCGGAGCCGTGGAACAGCGGGGCGTGGGTCTGGCCGGCGAGCTTCGCGTAATCCACGCGGATCAACGGTGATTCGGACAGCACGTTGCGGTCCAGATACCACGCGGAGATCACCACCTGGTCCTTCCATTCCTTCCGGTGTGGATGCTTGCACAGGATCAGCAGCGCGCGTGAGCCGGGGTCGTACGTCATGCCCTCGATTTCGCAGAAGGCGCCGAGTCCGGTCTCGCGGGCGGTGTATGGCACGTGGCTGCCGTCGCCGCCCTCCTTGAACTCCAGCAGCGTGCCGGTGCTCGAAATCAGGAAGAACCGGTCCCCCACGATCTGAATATCCTCGAAATCTCCCGCCACCTCGTTCTTCTTCGCCTTTTTGCCCATGTCCGGCTCGTGCCCGGTCGGGGCGAGCCCGAAGGTCTTGATCACCTTGCCGCCGGTCGCATCGAGCTGCCAGATGGTGGCGTCCTGATCCCCGTGCGCGAACAGGCGCCCGTCCGGCGAGAAGGCCAGCCCGGAAATCTCCTCGAGTCCCTTCGGCAGCTTGTGATCCCAGGCCGGCGCCGCGGTCAGGTCATAGTGCGCCAGCACCCCGCCGGGAGCCGCCGGCGTCGATGCCGGCGCAGGCGCCGGTGCCGGGGCCGCGCTGTCCCCGGTCGGCGTGGCTGCCGCCGACGTGGCGGAGAGCGAATCGGAGCGCACGGTGGCCTCCCGGCGCGGACCGCACGCGAGCAGGAGGGCGGCGGCTGCCGCCGCCGCGAATCGGCTGTTCATCAGATGATGGGTCATCCGTTAATATGGCTGGCCTCCGGCAGGGGCGTGGTGACCGGGCTTACACCGGCATCTGGCGGGCCGACGCCGCGGGAGCCACATTCGACCGACTTCCTCCAGGGGCCCGCCCGTGCACCCGATGATCCGCGCAACGCCGCTGCTGCTGCTCCTCGCTCCTGTCCTGCTACCCGGTCGGCCGGCCGCACCAGCGGGCGGCGTACTGGAGAACCGTCTCGCCCGCACGCCGCCCATGGGCTGGAACAGCTGGAATCACTTCGGCTGTGACGTCAGCGACTCGCTCATTCGCCAGACGGCCGATGCGATGGCCGCCAGCGGGCTGCGGGATGCGGGCTACCGCTATGTCGTGATCGATGACTGCTGGCAGGTGGCCCGCGCTGCCGACGGCACCATCGTCGCCGATTCGAGCCGCTTCCCCCACGGCATCAAGGCGCTGGCCGATTACGTCCACCGGCAGGGACTGTCGTTCGGGATCTACACCGACGCCGGCCGAAAGACCTGCCAGGGCCGCCCCGGCACACTGGGCCACGAGCTGCAGGATGCGCGCACCTACGCGGCCTGGGGCGTGGATTACGTCAAGGAAGACTGGTGCAACGCCGAAGGGCTCGACGCCCGAGTGCAGTACGCCCGATTCCGCGATGCGCTGGCCCACTCGGGCCGGGCCATCGTGCTGAGCATCTGCGAGTGGGGGTCCAACCAGCCGTGGGAATGGGGTCCGGCCACCGGCAATCTCTGGCGCACGACCGACGACATCGAGGACCGGTGGGGCTCGATGCTGGGCAACCTCGACCAGTCGGCGCAGCACGGGACCGCCGCAAAGCCCGGCGCCTGGAACGACCCCGACATGCTCGAGGTTGGGAACGGCGGCATGACGGATGATGAATACCGCGCCCACTTCAGCCTGTGGGCGATCGAGGCGGCGCCGCTGATTGCGGGGAACGATCTCCGCACGATGAGCGCCGCCACCCGCGCCATCCTGGGCAATGCGGAGGTGATCGCCGTGGACCAGGACTCGCTCGGGGCGCAGGGGATACTGGTGTGGACCGACGGGCCGGAGCTGCAGGTCTGGGCCAAACCGCTCCGCGACGGTTCGCGCGCGGTGGCGCTCCTCAACCGCTCGGCCGCGCCGGCGAAGATCACCGCGTACTTCTCGCGGACCGGCCTTCACGGCGACTCGGTGCGCGTTCGGGACCTCTGGGCCCACGCGGACCTCGGCAGCTTCGCCCGATCCTATGCGGCCACGGTGGCGCCGCACGCCGTGCAGATGCTCAGGTTTTCCGCCGCTCGGCGGCGCTAGGGCGAGGCCGCGAAGGTGACGTCCACATGCACGACGATGACCTCGTTCATGCGCAGGACGCCGAGCATCTTGGTGAGCCCGCCGATGTGATAGTCGGTGAGGTTGAGCTGGAAGCTGGTGGTGAGTCGCGCCGTGCCGGGCGCGCGGTGAAGCGTCGCGGTCAGGTCTGCGTCGCGCGTCACGCCGTGGAGGGTCAGCCGGCCCCGGAGCCCCACCTGCTGGGCGTCACCGACCACCGGTCCCGGGGTCACCCCCGCGAGATCGAAGCGCATCGCCGGAAACCGCGACGATTCCATGGATGCGTTCATGTCGCGATCACGGTGGCCGTTGCCGGTGCGGAGCGATGCGACCCGCGCCTCCACCCAGCCGCGCACATCGGTCAGCGCCGGCCCGCCGTGGACCTCGCCGGTCACGGAGTCGGTCACGCCGACAAAATTCCCCAGCGTTGAGTGGCCGTCGAAGCTGAGCGTGCCGTGCATGACTCGCCCGGCTGTCAAAGTCGCCTGACCGGAGAGCGGACCTGCCAGCACGATGGCCAGACACCAGGCGTGAATCCGCATGGATCAGCTCCCCAGCGCAGCTCGAAGCGCCACGCGGGCCGTCACCGCGTCACCCGGGGCAGCGTAAACTTCCCCACTCACTTCCCATGCGGCGGCCGCCGCCCAGGTCAGCCCGCCGAACAGCACGCCCCGCCGGAGATTCACCTCGACCTTTCGGGTATCGGTGCTCCCCTGACTGTTCGTGAAGTGCACCTGGAACCGTGGGTGCAACAGATTGTATCCCGCCCCGACATAGGGACGAAGTTGCCCGCCGGAGACGGGCCAGCCGATCGCGGCGTCCGCGCCAAAGATGTTGGGATGGAAGCTGTCGTTCGAGCGGGTGCCGTTGAAGCATTCGCTGACCGGATCGGCGAGCGCGTCGGTGTTGCAGGTGACCGGCGCGTGAATGACGCCCAGCGTCGCATGGGCGCGGACCGCGACCCATGCGCGGCCCAGGTGCATCGTCTCGCCGACGGCGAACCCGACCAGGTTTGCCTTCACGCCATTGATCCGGATCGGCGGGATCCAGCTCGCCTCGACCGACAGCCCGCCGGGAAGCGCCACCCCAAACCTCGGCCGGGGCACCGCGAAGAGCAGCGCGGTTTCCTCCGGCCCCTTGCCGGGTCGGCAGACGGTCGGCGTCCGGGTGACCGCGTCGGGCTCCGGCACGTACGACGCCTCGAGCCCCGCAGTGACCGTTGGCCGAGGCACGCCGGCGGGTGCCCGAACCGCACTGAACACCAGCGGAAGGGACATGATCGCGAGCGTCCGGGCCTCATGCGAGTTGGTGGCCGGGAAGCAGTCGGCCTGCGCGGCGAGCGCGCGGGTAAAAAGCACCCCGGCGGTCAGCGCCACCCCGGCGGCGCGTCTCACTGGACGATGATCGCGCCGGCCATGCCGGTCGGGATTCCGTTCGTGCCGGCGGCTCCGTGCTGCACGCAGTAGTACCGGTAGGTGCCCGGCGTCGTGAAGGTGACCGAATAGGTATGCGGCGCGTCGTGCAGCGCGGGATCGCTGGGAATCCCCGGATCCGGCTGCGGCACGATGGTGTGCCCGACCGAGCCGGTTCCCCACGTCCAGATGACGGTCGTCCCGGCGGATACGGTCAGCGTGGCCGGGACGAACTGGTTGTTGATCACCTGTACGCCGCTGGCGCTTCCTGGCGGCACCGCGGTGTTGCTGAAGGTCTGCGGTGAACCGCTCAGCCCCACCGCGGTGGCGGTCACGGTCGCGGCGCCCTCCGCGGCGGGGAGCGTTTGTGTCGCCGCGGCGATCCCCTGACTGTTGGTGACCGCGGTCGCAGGCGCCACCGATCCGCCTCCGCTTGCGGCGGCCCACGCGATGGTCACCCCGGCGACGGGATTGCCGAACTGATCCGCGGCACGAACCTGCAGCGGCGTGGCGAGCACGCTCCCTGTGGTCCCGACCTGCCCGTTGCCACCGAAAATCGCGATCGCCGACGCAGCGTCTGGCGCGGCGGTCGCTGTAAAAGCCACGGGAGAGCCGGTCGCGCCGGCGAGCGCGGCATGCGCGTTCTGCGTCCCCGCGACGGTCCCAAGCGTCCAGACCGTGGATCCGATCCCCGATGCATCGGTCACGCTGGTGGCGGGGCTGACGCTTCCGGCGCCGGCGCCCCACGCGATCGCCGCGCCTGCCTGGGGCGCACCGTCGAGCATCACGACGACGCGCATCGGGGCCGGCAGCGCCTGACCAACGATGCCGGCCTGGCCGTCACCGCTCTGGCTCGGCGCCTTCGTCAGGACGGGAGTACCCGGTCCCGGCCCCTGCCCCGTATCACTTCCTCCACCACAGCCCGTGGCCAGCACCGTCAATGCCCCGAGCATCACCGTCGCACGCCGCATGGGTTCCTCCGGACCGGTAGTGCAGGACAGCGCATCAGCCGGGGGGACGCGCGACAGGGCGGGGTGGGCACATGCCCACGCCGCCTCCGGGGGTCCGCGCGGTCAGCTGACCGTGAGCTGTTGGATCATCCCCTTCATGAAATGTGGCTTGCCATCCTTCATGTCGCGGACGAAGCACACCAGGAGATAGTCGCCCGCCGTGATGTCGGCGGAGAAATAGAGTGACGACCCCGGCACGGTGCCGGCGACGCCGCCGACCGCCGATCCCGGCGGTGGTCCATCCATTTTCTGCATCCACGCCAGCATGTCCTTCGACGTCTTGCCCGGCGCGAGCCTGATCAGCTCGACTTCGTGAGCCTGCGGGCCGGCGTTCTTCACCTCGATCCACTGTTTCCCGGCGGCGAGCGGCTTCGACAAGGTGAAGCTGTAGTCGGCGAGCGTCATGGTGACGTCCGGCGTGGGCGCGGCAACGGCCGGTGCGCTGGACGGGGTTACCGTGATCGGCTTCACCATCCCTTTCGCGAAGTGGGGCACGCCACCCGGAATGTCGACGAAGCAGAGCATCACGTAGTTGCCGGCCGGCATGTCGAGCGTCGCGTTGGACTCGGTCCTGGGCTCGGGCGCGTTGGGGCCGCCGACCATGACCACCCACTTCGGCGGCGGGCCCTGCTTGCCCAGCGCCTGCTGGAACTCGGCGAAGGTCCTGGCGCTGTCGAGCCGGACGATCTGCATGTGGTGCAGACCGGGCCCGTCGTTCATCAGCCGGAACGTCGTCATGCCCGCCGGGATCGTGTCCGGCGCGTCGAACTTGAAATCGCTCGCGTGGACGGTGACGACGTTGGGGCCGACCGCAACCGCCGGGGCCGCGACCGCGGCGGAATCGGGCCGAGCGACTGCCGGCTCCTTCGTGCTACATCCAGTCGCGCCGAGGACCGTCAGCGCAAGCAGGGACGGAATGACGTGCCGGTACATGGTGCCTCCCGAAGGGTATGGGTGTGGGTCGGCATCAGATTGGCGCGAAACGGCTCGTCTGTCAATTACCCGGGCGCTGGTCCAGCTCGCGCCGGATCAGATTCAGAAAGCTTCCGGCGAGGAACGGCTTCTGGATGAACAGCATGTCCGACGCGAGCTCGAACCGCCGGTCGCCGTGCTCGCCGGTGTACCCGGATATCAGCGCGGTGCGCAGCGCGGGCCGCTCCGCCCGCAGCCGTGCGGCAAGGGCGGGGCCATGCATCCCCGGCATGATCCAGTCGGTCAGGAGGAGTGCGATGCCGTCGGCCGATCGCTCCCAGATTTCGAGCGCCGCTTCGGCCGACCCGGCCTCGAGCACGGTGTAGCCGTGGCGCTCGAGCAGGCGGCGGGTGGCCCGCCGCACCGGTTCCTCGTCTTCCACCAGGAGTATGGTCTCGGTGCCGTGCGGGGCCGGCACGTCACCGGCCAGTGCCAGCACGGAATCGCCGGCGGCGACCTCCCGTTCCGGAAACAGCAGCGAGACGCTCGTGCCGCGTCCAACTTCGGTATCGACTTCGATGAAGCCGGATGACTGGCTCACGAAGCCATAGACCATCGAAAGGCCCAGCCCGGTTCCCTTCCCCGGCTCCTTCGTCGTAAAGAACGGATCGAAGATCTGCGGGAGAGCGTCGGAGGGGATCCCGCTGCCGGTATCGCGCACCCGGACCACGACGTACGGCTGGCCCGGCACCCCATGGAACTGTCCGTCGCTCCCCTCATGACCCAGCACCGATCCGGTCTCGATCCGGATTTCGCCGCCCGCGGGCATGGCGTCGCGGGCATTGATCGCGAGGTTGAGGATCGCCTGCTCGAGCTGGCCCGGATCCACCCGGATGCGGCCGGGATTCGCGGCGGCGTCCAGCGAGAGCAGGACATCCTCGCCCAGGAGCCGCCGCAGCATCGTCGTGATCCCGCTGACCAGCGCGTCCATTTCGACGAAGCGCGGCTGGAGCAGCTGACGCCGGCCAAGCGCCAGCAGCTGACGGGTGAGCTCCGCCCCGCGCTGGGCCGACGCCACGATCTCCTCGGCACCCGCGCGGAGCGAGTCGGTCAGCGATGCATCGCTGAACATCAGGCTCGCCTCGGTGGTGATGACCGACAGCAGGTTGTTGAAGTCGTGCGCAATCCCGCCGGCGAGCCGGCCGACGGCTTCCATCTTCTGCGCCTGCCGGAGCTGCGCCTCCAGGGCCACCCGGTCGCTGATGTCGCGGCCCTCGGGAATCAGCATGACGACGACGCCGGTGTCGTCGAACACCGGCTTCAGCGAAAAATCCAGGGTGCGGAGCTCGCCGTCGGCATCCCGGAGCGTCGTCTCATACCGGACGAATTCCCCCGCGGCGGCGCGGGCGACCGCGGCGCGGATCCTGGCCTGAGCCTCGAGGTCTCCGGTCCACCAGGGCACATCCCAGAGCGCGCGGCCAACCGCGTCCTCCTGCGAAAAACCGCCGAGCCGGAGCGCCGTCTCATTCGCTTCGAGCAGCGTCCCGTCCGGCCGGAGCAGTCCAATGAGCTGGAAGGTGTTGTTGAAGATCGCGCGAAAGCGCTGCTCCGCCGACCGGATCGTCTCCTGGGCACGCTTCATCTCGGAAAAATCCTGTACCTGCGAGATGAAATGCAGCGGTGCGCCGTCGGGGCCATGGACCAGCGAGACGCTGAGCAGCACCGTGACCACCTGCCCGTCGCGACGGAAGTACCGTTTCTCCATCCGGTAGTGCCCGATCGCGCCGGACAGGAGCCGCCGCACCTGGTTGAGATCGGCCACGAGATCGTCCGGGTGGGTGATGTCCTGGAAGGTCAGCTGGACCAGTTCCGCGGCGGCGTAGCCGAGCAGCTCGCAGAGCGCGGGGTTGACCTGGAGGAAACGCCCGTCGGTTCCGACCAGGGCGATCCCGATGCTCGAGTGCACGAAGGCACTGCGGATGTGGTCGTCCGAGATCGGCGGTGCAGGAGTCATCTGGAGCGGAGTACCTCGCGGGGGAGCATGCGCATCACCTTCGTGCGGGAAGGTCGCATCAGTGGCCCCCGACTTCAATCAGCAGGCCTCGCCCCGGAGCGACGCGCAGCAGCTCATCCGGCGTGAACGTCGCCGCCGGCTGGAACCCTTCGATCGCGGGGGCACGAAGCGTGGCGTGGGCGCGGTCGATCCCCAGCGCCTTCCAGTCGATCGACAGCGGCACGGCCACGGTGTCGGCGGCCCAGCTTGCCACCGCCACCAGGGCACGGCCGGATCGCAGATACGTCGTGGCGAGCACGTCGGCCCGGCCCGTCGTCACCGGCGCGTGCGGCGACCACCAGCCGATCATGCGGCTGTCGGCGATCCCGAACCGGTCCCATTCCGCCCACAGTTTTCGCGGGTCTCCGCCGGTCCAGGGCAGCCGGTTGGTCATCCCGAACACCATGCCGCGCCAGGGGTTGCCGCCCCCCTCGAGCATTTCGCTCATCAGCCCGAAGGGCAGCCCCGACATCTCGACCAGCCAGTAGTCCGGCGGCGACTTGTCGTAGTCGAAGTACTCGCCGAACCAGAGACGGTCGATGTACGGAAAATGCTCGAGATAGAGGTTCGCGCTGCTGGCAAACCCGTCGTTCGGGTTGAACTGGTTCGCCGAGTGGAGGTCGATCCGCTCACCCGGGCCGCCGTGTGACGTCAGGACCCGGCGGACCCGCTGCATGGTGGTGCGGTCGAACGCGACATCGTCGAGGTAGAGGCCGTCGATACCGGCGTGATCCACCAGCCACTGAAGTCCTTCGACATAGAAGTTGTGCCAGCGGGAGATCCCGCTGGTGACGAGCGCGATGTCGTGCAGCTCCGGCACCACCCAGCCCGGGATGTAGCCGGACCCGACGTGCTCCTGCAGCCAGGAGTGGCCCGCGCCGGGGCCGGGCGCCAGCACCTCGTCGCCCAGGCTCCGCAGCGCCCAGAACTCGGGGGCGCGGTAGGTCAGCTCCCGCACCGTGTAGTAGATCTTGAACCGCATGCCGGCCGCGTGCACCGAGTCGGCATAGGCCTTCATCTGCAGCGGCCGGAGAAAGGGATAGTTGATGTAGGGATTGATGGCGGTCGCGTGGTGCACGTTTACCACGTTGGCGCCCACGGCGGCAATCGAGTCCACCGGCGCGTAGCGGTGGTAATATCGCGACGAGAAGTGCGTGCGCGTGTCCACCGGATGAAACGGCGTGATGAGGAGGCGGAGATTGTAGTAGAGCGTGTCCCCCGGCCCGATCGTGCGCGCGCCGCTGTAACAGGCGGCGCGGTAGACGTCCGCTTCGGTCCGGAACCGGCAGCCGCCCCTGCCGCCGTTCTGCCACGACAGCGGCATCACCAGCGGCCGCAGCTGGTAGAAATTGGTATTGAGCGGCCGGATGTACTGCTGGTCCTTGAGCGTGAACTGCAGGCCGGCGTTGACGTCACCGATCCACGCCGCGTCCTGGTTGCGCCTGACGTCCCAGGTCCAGTCGTAACTGGCCGGCGCCGTGCCGCCCTTCCGGTTGAGGCCCATGAAATACCGGGCAACGTCGCGCCGGAACGGGATCTCCAGCCTGAGGTCGCGAAGCGTGATGGGCGCCGTGGCGGTCAGCGCGATCGTGTATTCGATGTTGCCGTCGAAGTCGAGCTGCGCCCGCGTGCGCATCCTGAGCGGGCCCGCGCGGCTGGCCGCATCCCAGAGCGCCGCGCCCGGCAGCGACCGCGTGACCCGCACACCATCCCCACTCCAGGCCAGCGTCCCGCCAGCGGAATCCTCGGCGACGAACGCCACGGGCGCCGCCAGCATCGCCCGACCGCGGGTGGTCAGCCCGGTCAGCTCGGCGCTGAAGAAGCTGATCACCTGCGCCGGCAGGCCGGTGGGCGCGAGGCTGATCTGCCGGCCGAGCACCGTGAGCGTATGGCCCCGGATGCGCACCGGGGTGTAGGGCGGTACCAGCGTCGTATCGAGCCGGAACCGGGAATCGAGCCAGCGGAGCCGGGAGAGCCGGGTCGGCTCGTCGTCTCCGTGGTTGACCGCGAGGGCGGGCAGAACGGTCACCCGGACCGGCAGCGTCGCCGCAGGCGCTCCGGCCGCGCCGATCGTCACCGTTCCCTGATAGTCGCCCGGCGCCGCCGCCTCCGGCACCATCACGCCGAGCCAGAGCGACTGCACCTTCCCCGCCGCGACGGCGAGCCGCCGCTCGAACGCGCGCCCCTGCCAGTCCACCCCGCGGGTCATGAACGAGCTGAACGCCGCGGCCGGAATCAGATCAGCTCCCCCGACCCGATGGAGGTTGGTGAACCGGACCGACACGCTGTCGAGCGCGGTCTGAGCCCAGACGCCTATCTGGAACGAGAGAAATTCGCCTCGCTCCGCCTGGCCGCCGGCCGTGCCGCCGGGCCCCGCGGTGATCCAGCGGGCGGGGAGATCATCGGTCATCCGGATCGGATGCGCGCGATCCTCGGGAAAGAGGACGAAGGCTCGGCCGCCGGCGCGCTTGCGGAGGTCGTCCGTTTCCGCTGCCGTCGCGATGACCTCCATCGGGTCCATCCGGTCCACCGAATCGGCGGCCTGAATCGACACGACCTCGGCCGCCGGCATGCGGCTCGCCGCCGCGGCACGGCCCGCCCCTCCGAGCCCGGCACGGACGAGCCAACCGGGGTCGGCGGTCGAGTCCGCGCGCTGGTAGGTGATCTTCGGGTAGTTGGAGCGGACGCTGCCCTGATAGGGAATGAAATAGATGAAGTAGGTCCCGGCGCCGTCCGAGGGCTCGAAGACGATCTCGCCCGCTTCCCGCGTGACACTGACGGGTACCGCATTGGCGACCCGCCGGCCCGCCGCGTTCTGGACGATGACGCGCTTGAGCTCCGGATGCAGATCCCGGCGGCGCCACGGAATGTCCGCGCGAACGGCGGGTGCCGGTGCCGCCACCCGGACCACCGCGCGCTGATTCCCCAGGGAGTCGGCATTCCAGCTTCCGACGCCGTAGGTGATCGCTGGCGCCGCCGGTTGCTGCGCGGCCAGCGCGGGTGCCACGGCGAGGGAGACGGCGGCGGCCCAGGCGGTCGAAAGGTGCATGCGTGCTCCGTTGGGATTCGTCCGATGCTTGCTGCAGTCTCCCTGCGAACGGGGCCGGTGGCAAGGCCGCGCAACGAATTCCGCCGTCCCGGCGTAAGGTTCGCGTGCAGAGCCTTCGTCCCAGTGCCCACAGCTCAGGAGGATCGATGTACGTGAGGACCGTCATGCTCGGCCTGGTTGCGCCGCTCATCTTCGTCGCGGTGGGCCGCACGGCCGGGATTCACCTCGTGGTCGCACCGAGCGGCAACGAGGCCAGGTACCGGGTACGAGAGCAGCTGGCCGGCTTCGACCTCCCCAACGATGCCGTCGGCAAGACGGCCGCGGTCACCGGCGGCATCACGCTCGACGCCGGGGGCAAGCTGGTCCCCGCCGAATCGAAGCTCGTGGTGGACATCACCGGGTTGACCAGCGACCGGGAACGCCGCGACCGCTACATCCAGGGTCGCGTCTTCGAGTCGGCACAGTATCCCACCGTGACGCTCGCGCCCACGGCGATCACCGGGCTCCCCTGGCCCCTCCCGACCAGCGGGTCCCGGACCTTCGACATGGTCGGCGATCTCACGGTGCACGGCACCACCCATCCGACGAGCTGGCACGTCACCGCCACCTTCAGGGGCAGCGAGGTGACCGGCACCGCCCTCACCGGGTTCACCTTCGCCGATTTCGGGCTGACCCAGCCGCGCGTGCCCATCGTGCTCAGCGTGGCCGACAGCATCCACCTGGAGTACGACTTCCACCTGGTGCCCGCCGGCTCCTGAATCCCGGGTCCAATCCGACCCGGCATCTCCCGCGTAATACCCTCGGCACCACCCAGGCCGCGGCTCCCGCCGCGGCATGGATTCTTCATCGCCGGGGGACAGTTATGAACCATTGGAGTTTGGGGCGCGCGCGACTCGTGCCCACGCTGGCGGCCTTCGGGCTCGCGGCGACCATCGTCGCGGTCGGGACCGTCATGGCGTCCGACCACCAGGACACGCCGCTCGTCGAGCTCAATCCGCAGTTCGACGTGAACGATGTCTATGCCTTTCCCGCCGCCACGCCGGGCCGTACCGTCCTGGTGCTGGGCACCGAGTCGCCGGTGACGCCGGCGCAGACGCCGACCCGGGCATTCGGCGACAAGCACGAAGTGCTCTACCAGCTCAAGATCGACAATACGGGGGACGCGGTGGAGGATCTGGTGTTCCAGGTCACCTTCACCGGAAACGCCAAGAATCAGCGCGTGAGCCTGCAGGGGCCTTCCGTCCCGCGGGAGACCGGCACCAGCAACACGCTCATCAACGGCAAGCGCGAGCTCGCCGGCCCCACCCGCCAGGTCCTCGGTTCGGCCACCGGCGTCCAGCTGTTCGCCGGCCCGCGCGACGATCCGTTCTTCATCGACCTCGAGCAGTTCTTCCGCATCATCCCGGACCGCAAGCCCGAGACCGGACCGCTGTCGCTGATTCCCTCGACGCCGACGGCCACGTCGTTTCGCGCGCCGGGTGAAGCGGTCGACTTCCTCAGGGGCATCAACGATCTCGCCATCGTGATCGAGGTCCCGACCGCGATGCTGACCGAAAACGGCTCGCGCCCGCGCTTCGGCGTGTGGGGCACCGCCAGCCGCCGCCGCGGCAGCTGACCACCGCTTCCGAATACTCAACAGGCCAAGGAGCAACACATATGTGGAAGCAGAAGAGTTGGGCCGGAGCCGCGGCGCTGGCGTTCGCGCTCGTGGCGGCCGGATGCGCCGACGGCGCAGACCAGAGCGCGTCGCTCGCGCCGGATGTCTCGACGGGGTCCGATGACGGCGCCGTGTACGAGCAGGTCGAGTTCCTCGGCAACCCGCTCGTGAGCGAAGTCACGATCGTCAAGGCGAATCACGACCAGTACAACCGGACGCAGCCGTACAACACGGCGACGTTCCTGCCGCAGACCGCGGCGTTCGTCACCAGCTTCGGCCGGCCGCAGTCGCTGGCCGCCACGCTGGGCAGCGTGCTCTACCCGGATATCCTGGTCGTCAACACCGCCAAGAATCCGGCGACCGCGGGCTGGCTCTCGTGGGCGCTGCACGACGGGTGGGGCGGCCGGAAGCTGACCGACGATGTCGTGGACATCGGGCTGAGCGCGATCTTCAGCTCGCTGCTGGAGCCGGAAGGCGCCTTCTGCGCGCCGTTCGCGCTCCCGCTCTGCACCGACAACGTGAACACCAACGACGTCGGGTTCCAGGGCACGTTCCCGTACCTGGCGGTACCGCACACCTGATCCACGCAGCGTGACCGCCGGGTTCGCCTCGAGGGCGGGCCCGGCGGCACGCGTTCCGGGAGCTGACGATGCATCGCAACGTGAAGGCGGGGATGATCGCGGTCGCCATGGCGGGCGGGATCATCTGGACGGCGCGGACGGTCTCGGCCGCGGAGCGGAGCCGGGCGATCGAAGCCGCGAAAGCCGACATCGCCGACGAAGGGATCCGGCGCGACAAGGATATCGCCTTCTACGAACGCCGCGCCGCGGAGGACTCGATCGGAGCCTCCGACCGTGCCATGCTGGCGACCCTCTACCTGCAACGCTCCCGGCAGACCGGCAACTACACCGACGTCCTGCGCGCCGAATCGCTGGCGCGTCGATCCATCGAGCTCCGGCTCGCCCACAACGATTACACCTACGCGACCCTCGCCTCGGCGCTGCTCTCGGAGCACCGGTTCGTCGAGGCCCGCGCCGCCGCGCAGCAGCTCATCCGTCTGGAGCCGCAGGAGCCGAGCTACCGCGCGATGCTGGGCGAGATCGACCTCGAGCTCGGCAACTACCGCGACGCCGACTCCGCGTTCGTGTCCGTCCGCCGCGGCAAGACGACGCTCGGTTCCTGGCCGCGGCTGGCCCGGTGGGCCGAGCTGCGCGGAGACACGGCCGTGGCGCGGCGCCTGTTCTACGGTGCGATGCACGCCGCTGATTCGCTCGACGGCCTCCCGAGGGAACAGGCCGCCTGGTTCCGACTCCGCGTCGGCGACTTCGAGATGCGCCTCGGACACCTGGACGCGGCGGAGCATGCCCTCCTG
Organism: Gemmatimonadales bacterium; assembly: GCA_038321865.1. GTDB lineage: Bacteria > Gemmatimonadota > Gemmatimonadetes > Gemmatimonadales > GWC2-71-9 > JAICUF01. The sequence goes on along the minus strand of JBBQFH010000011.1, from coordinate 36,419 downwards.
GCCGGGCTGGCGATCTCGCCCGACGATCACCGGGTGCTCGCGGCGCTCGCGCGACTGGCCTGGCTCCGCTCGGAGTGGCGCGACGCCATCGCCTACGGCGATCGCTCCGTCGAGACGGCGCTGGATCCCGCCACGCTCGGCATCATCGGCGACGCCTGGGCCGCGCTGGGCGACCACGGAAAGGCCGAGGACTACTATCGGACGATGGAAGTGTCGGTGTCACAGCAGCCCGGCGCCTACCATCGGGCCTGGAGTCTCTTCCTGCTGGATCACAACCGCCGGGTGGATGACGTAGTGGCCGCCGCGCGTACCGAGCTCGAGTCGCGACGCGACGTCTACGGATACGACCTGCTCGCCTGGGCACTCTACCGGCAGGGCCGCTTCGCCGAGGCCGACCGCATGATGGCCGGCGCCCTCGGGCGGGGTACCCAGGACGCGACTCTGTTCTATCATGCCGGCGCGATCGCGCGGGCCGCCGGGGACCGCGGCCGCGCCCGTACCTGGCTCGGCCGCGCCTTTTCGCTCAATCCCCGATTCGATCCCGTGCAGGCGCCCATCGCCCGGCGGATGCTCGATTCGCTCGAGACCGGCGGCTGAGACTCAGGGCTGAATCATCACGTGAGCCCAGGGCATCCCGGGATACATGAGGAAGGGACGGCCGGCCGCCGGAATCGTGGAGAGGCCCGATGAGGCCGTCGTGGCGTACGGCGTGTAGATCACGATGAGCGCCCGCTGCCCCGGCGGCGGCCCGGCCAGCGCATCGAAGCTGTCGGCATCGGAGAAGAGCGAGTAGAGGGTGGCAGGCGTCTTCGGCATCGCCAGCCGGCCACGCTTGATCTCCGCCAGCCGGACCGAATCGACGGCATGGCGTTCCTTCACGCCGGCGGCCCGGAGCGACCGTCCCCGCGCCATGAACGCCTCGAGCGAGCGGTGATAGCAGGATGCCTGGAATCCCTTCTGGGCCGGATCGTCGCTCAGGCAGGTCATCTCGTTCCGCCCGGCCCTGAGCTCCGTCAGCTTGCCGCCGCTGTACCCCATGACGCGGGCGCCGGCGCGCATGCTGTCCGGCAGCGGCAGCACCGCCGCCGCGATCTGCCAGGCTGGAGTACGCTCCTGCGCGTGGGCCCGCGCGGGCGTGAGCGCGGAAACGAGCAGCATGACCGCCGGGAACGTCGCATGGCGCATCGGACACCTTCCGGAAAGGGGGATTGCCGCTCCGCAACTTCCCGCGGGAGCGCGGCGCGCGCAAGCGGGGCGGGCGTATATTCGTCACTCAGGCCGGCCTCTACTTCCCGGAGCGCTCGTGACGGAACCTGCTCACCAGTACGACCTCGTCTGCATCGGCAGCGGTCCGGCGGGCCAGCGCGGCGCGGTGCAGGCGGCCAAGCTGGGGCGCCGCGTGGGGCTGATCGAAAAACGGCGCACCATGGGCGGCGTCTGCGTCGGCACCGGTACCATCCCCAGCAAGACGTTTCGCGAAGCGGTGCTGTCCTGCACCGCAGCCGCCCGCCCGTTCGAGACCGTCGGCACCCTTCCTCCCGCCAGCCGGCCGACCGCCCAGCTGCTGTTGCATCGGGTGGCGGCGGTCGTCGCCCGCGAATGCGGGGTGATCGACAACCAGCTCCGCCGGAACGGCGTGGACATCATTGCCGGTGAGGCCTCGTTCCGCGATGCCCACACCCTGGTCGTGCGCTCGGACGGAATGGTCCGGGAAGTGACGGCGGACAACGTCCTCCTCGCCGTCGGGACACGCCCGGTGCTTCCCGAATCGAGCGACGGGGCGCTGATCGTCACCAGTGACGACATCATCAACATGGAGCGCCTGCCCAGGACACTGGCGGTGGTCGGCGCCGGCGTCATCGGCATCGAGTACGCATCGATGTTCGCGGCGCTCGGCGTCGAGGTGACGCTGGTCGAACGGCGGCCTCGCCCGCTCGAGTTCCTCGACGACGAGATCGTGGACGAGCTGATCCACCAGCTGCGCCAGCGCAACGTGACCTTCCGGCCGAACGAAGCGGTCGCGGGCGTCGAGATCATGGACGGCCCGCCGCGCCGGGTCTCGGTCATGCTCGAGTCCGGCAAGCGGATCGTCTCCGAGATGGCGCTCTTCTCGGTGGGGCGCATGGGGGCGACGGACGACCTGAATCTCGCTGCCGCCGGCCTGTCGGCCGACGACCGCGGGCGCCTCAGCGTCGACGCGAGCTTCCGCACCGCCGTCCCGACGATCTTCGCCGCGGGCGACGTCATCGGCTATCCCAGCCTCGCCGCCACCTCGAGCGAACAGGGGCGCCAGGCGGCGTGCGTCGCGATGGGCGTGCCGGCGCGCCCGATGGCCGATCACTTTCCGATCGGCATCTATGCCATCCCCGAGATCTCCATGGTCGGCGCGACCGAGCGCGAGCTCACCGCGGCGAAGGTGCCGTACGAGACCGGCGTCGCCCGCTACCGGGAGATCGCCCGGGGCCAGATTCTGGGGGACGACAGCGGGCTGTTCAAGATGCTCTTCCACCGCCAGACCCACCGCCTCCTCGGCGTGCACATCATCGGGACGGGGGCGACCGAGCTGGTGCACATCGGCCAGGCGGTGATGGGATTGGGCGGCGGGCTCGACTACTTCCTCGACACGGTGTTCAACTACCCCACCCTGGCGGAGTGTTACAAGGTCGCGGCGCTCAACGCGGCCAACAAGCTGGCGGCCTGAGCCGGCCGCTTCTTCAGCGGCGGCTCAGCCGGTAGAGCAGACTCCACCACAAACGGTGAACCAGCGGATAGTCGTCATCCCGGATGCGGGCGGCCGCGGTGGCTTCTCGCAGCAGCCGTGCGCGCGGGAGGCGGAGCACCTGCTCCAGCGCGGGCGGCGGCTCGGTGACGCCGAGCGCCGCGCCGAATGCCGCAGTGGCGGAGGCGACCTCGAGCGGGGTGTGTGGCGGGGGGTAGCCAGGTGCTGCGTTTCCGACGCCCGCCAACCGCATGATGGCGGCCGCGAGAATGATCGCGCGGTCCTCCGGGTCGTCCAGTCCCTCGAGCGCGATCCGCGCGCATGCCGCGGCCTGCTCCGCCCACAGCAGGCACAGTTCCTCACGTGACCAGCGCGACCAGCCGGCGTGCACGGTCTCGGCATGATAGCGCTTCGCGTACAGCGTCGCCGCGACCCGGCGCAGCTCGCCGCGCTGCGCCAGGCGAAGCATCCAGACCGTGTCCGCCGCGTAGTCGCGCCGCAGTCCGGTCGGAATAAGTGGCCGGTCGTCCGCGGTCCCGCGGCGCACCAGCCCGCGAAAGGCGACGGCGCCGAAATGGTTCAGGACAACGTCGGCCAGCCGGTCGAGCCTTCCCCCACGGACGTCCGGCTGGCCGACCCGCCGCGTCACGGCGCCGAAGCCCCTGATGTCGGAGTAGGCGCAGGCGATGCCCGGATCGGAGGCCGCGAGCGCGTGGACCTCATCCAGATAGCGAGGATCGAGCAGGTCGTCGTGCGGGATGATGCAGAAGTACGGCGTCTCCACGCGCTCGATCAGCGCATTGGCATTCGCCACCCATCCGATGCGGCTGGGCTGGACGATCAGCTCACTGCGTCCGGCCGGCAAGGAGCGACGGAGCACCGTCTCCGAATCGTCGGTGCCGCGGTCGAGTGATGCGAGAATCCTGAAGTCGTGAAACCGCTGCGCCGCGATGCTCGCCACCGTCTCGGCGACGAATCCCGCCCCCTGATAGACCGGGATGCAGACCGTGACTTCGGCCATGCTCAGGCCGCGACGGCGGCGACCGCCGCGATGCGGTCGGCCGTTGCCAGCGCGAGCGCCGGGCCCAGCGTGAACTTCGATGTGTCGACCGACAGGTAGGCGCCCCGGCCTTCGATGCCGGTGTCCAGCCGCTCATGCAGCTGGCTTGACGGGTCATCGATGTCGGTGCGGCCGAGCGCGTAGATGCTCCCTCCGTTCACGATGGCACCGCCCGACGCGCCCGTGGCGAGCCGCCCGACCGCCGGGCAGATCTCGCCGAGTGCCGCGACAGTCGCCGCGCGGATTGCGGCCTGGTCCACCTCGCGCATGACGGCGGCCCAATCGGTCTCCTCGATGCCCGTGCTCCGTCCGATCATGCACGTCGGGTACCAGGACAGATACACGCGCCCATTCTGGTAGGCGACGACATCGCCGAAGCAGCCCAGCATGATCGTGAAGCTGGGGACCGCGTCGGCCGCGCCGGTGTGCATGAGATTCACCCCGAGCTTGCGGCGGTTGATCCACTGGCCGCGCGGCGCGATGCCGTAGCGCTGATCGATGGCGGGACGGTTGGCCCACGATGCGTTGACGATGGCCGCGAACGGCCCCGAGCGCCGTTCGCCCGCCGAGACGACATCGAAGCCGCCGCCTGCACGGTCTTCCGCCCGGATCACCCGGGTGCCGGTGCGCAGCTCGATCCGCGGATGGCCCGCGACGGCGGCGCGCAGAAAATCGGCGATCGCCCAGGTGTCCACGGCGATCTCACAGGTCTCGTAAGCGGCGATCACCTGCGCGGGGTCGTAGCGCGCGGCGAGCTCGTTGCTCCCGAGCGGACGCCAGAACGGGCGGTCCGTGCTCAACGCGCCCGAGAGCGATTGCTGATCCTGCAGCTCGGCGAGTCGCCGCCCGACCCGGCCGAAGTGCGCCTCGATGCCGGCGGGGCTGACCATCGTCTCCCGGTGGACTACGTAGTCGAACGGCCCCGCCCGCACCGCCCGGAGCGCGTCACCCGGCACCCAGCGCGCCAGCACGTCGGTAAACCGGGCTGCGCCCGCAATCATGCGCTCGGCGGTGCGGAACGACGGATCGGCAGCGTAGACGAACCCGAGGTGCAGCTTGCCCTCGTTGTGGCGGCTCGCCTCTGCCATCGGTTCCGCGTTGCGCTCGAACAACACGACCCGGTGCCCCCGGTCGGCAAGTTCTAACGCCGTACAGCTGCCGAGGATACCGGCCCCGAAGATCGCGATGGTCATACCTGGTCTCAGTGGGTGGAAACCGGCCCGGGGTGCAAGACGTCGGCCACATACCCTCGTTAACGGCCGACGCCTCTTGTGTGATCCGGCCCGCAACCGTACGATGCAGCAGCCCGAACAATAATTGCACTCCTAGTCAGCAATTGAACAGGCGCATGCGTCCCGCATGTGCGCTTGTCGTCGTCAACTCCGTCGGGATCGCGATCTGGAGGATCAGCATCAACAGACACTTACCAGGACGAATCGCCGCCCTCATCGCGGTACTTGGCGGGCTGGCCGCACCGGCCGCCCATGCCGACGGTACCGCCGTTGTCGGCGGGTCGCTCGGCGCCAGCGTATACAAGTCGGGCACCGACAACATCTTCGTGAAGTTCGTGGGAAAGCAGGCACGTTACGTAAACGACCTGTATTACTATCTGACGCTGCCCGGAGCCGGGCAGTTTCTGCTGCGGAACACCACGGCGGAAGGAACGGTCGTCGAAGCCACTACCTCCTCCGCGCTGGCCATCGGAGCTGAGGCCATCTTTTCGATCTGTGCCAACCTCGGCGCAGCCCCGGCCGGCACCGGCTGTACTTCTGCCCCAGCCGACGTCTCGGGCAACCAGTACTACAGCGGGCCAGCGAGCCGGAATCCGGACAACCGGTTCCACGACATGGTCTGGACCCGTGAGGCCTATCTCGCGGGCTGCGCCCTGTCACCGACCAATTGCTCGCCCAACATCGCGACGCTCCTGACCGATCCGTCGTACAACATTGTGGTCGGCTTCGAGGACTCGTACAACTACAACATCGATAACGACTTCAACGACATCGTGTTCGCGGTCCGCGGCACGACGCTTACCCCGGAGCCGATGACGATCGCGCTGATGGCCACCGGGCTCTCCGGCGTCGCGGGGGCGGGGGTGCTCCGCCAGCGGAGGCCCTGAGGGTGGCCAACGCCGTCACCCCCCCGCGATCGCCCCGACGACCAGAAACGGCTCCGCCCCGCTCGCGATCTCGACGGGGAGCGGGGCGTCCGGCTCCTCATGCGAGAGATCCTGCCCGCACCCGAAGAACCGGATGAAGGCGCGCCGCTTCCGCGTGGCGTGGTCGCGAATCGCCCCGCGAAGCACCGGATGCGCGGCCTCGAGGGCGTCGAGCACCGAGCGCTGCGTCACCGGGTCCGGCACTTCGAGATCGACATCGCCCGCGACGCGCGCCAGCGTGCGCAGGTGCTCCGGCAGCTCCACCCGGATCATTGGAGCGTCTGCACCTCGACCGACAGCACCGCCGGCAGGTCGCGCACGATCGGCGTCCAGTTGTCGCCGGAATCGGCCGAGGCGTAGACCTGCCCGCCGGTCGTCCCGAAGTAGATGCCGCACGAGTCGAGTGAGTCCACCGCCATCGCGTCCCTGAGGACGTTGACGTAGCAGTCCTGCTGGGGAAGCCCCTTGGTCAGCGCCTCCCACTCGTTCCCGCCGCTCCGGCTGCGGTAGACGCGCAACTTCCCGTCGGGCGGGAAATGCTCGCTGTCACTCTTGATCGGGACTACGTACACCGTGTCCGGCTCGTGGGCGTGCACGTCGATCGGAAAGCCGAAATCGGTCGGCAGGTTGCCGCTGATCTCGTGCCAGGAGTCACCGGCGTCGTCGCTCCGCATCACGTCCCAGTGCTTCTGCATGTACAGCACGTTGGGCCGCGTGCGGTGCATCGCGATCCGGTGCACGCAGTGCCCCACCTCGGCGGTCGGGTCGGGAATGTACTTCGAGTTGAGCCCGTGGTTGATCGGGCGCCACGTCTCCCCGCCGTCGTCGGTGCGGAATGCGCCGGCCGCGGAGATCGCGATGAACATCCGCTTCGGATTGACCGGATCGAGCAGGATGGTGTGCAGGCACATGCCGCCGGCGCCGGGCTGCCAGGCGGGTCCCGAGCCGTGCCGCCGGAGCCCCGGCATCTCCTGCCAGGAGCCACCGGCGTCGGTCGAGCAAAAGATCGCCGCGTCCTCGATGCCGGCGTAGACGGTATTCGCATCGGTGAGGGACGGTTCCAGGTGCCAGACCCGCTTGAACTCCCAGGGACGCGGCTTGCCGTCGTACCACTGATGCGTCCCGGTCTCGCCGTCGTAGGCGAACTCGTTCCCGACCGGCGCCCAGCTCTTCCCTCCGTCATCCGACCGCTGGATCTGCTGGCCGAACCATCCGCTGCACTGCGAGGCGTACAGCCGGTCCGGATCCACCGGCGATCCCTTCATGTGGTAGATCTCCCAGCCGGCGAAATGCGGCCCGCTGACCTCCCACTTCTTTCGCTTCGCGTCCGCGCTGAGGACGAAGCCGCCCTTCCTCGTGCCGACCAGCACCCGAACTCCGCTCATCACCGCCTCCGTGCTCGAAAGGTTGTGCTCCGGCATCCAACATGGCCCCGCCACGCCGCTCCTTCAAGAGGCCGCTACCCCGCGTAGTGCTCGTCCACCGTCAGGGCAAAGACCAGCGCGCCGGCCAGTCCGATCGCGCCGGCCAGGAAGAAAGGGAGCGTCGGCGTCACCCGCCACAGGAGGCCGCCCACCGTGGCCGCGGGTGCGATGGCGACGCTCCGGATCAGATAGTAGAGCCCCACCGACCGCGCCCGAGATCCCGCCGGCACCAGATCCAGTATGAACGCCTTCCGCGCCGGCTCGCCGATCTCCCGCAGCCCGCCGACCACGAACGCGGCCACCAGTGCGGGAAACGATCCCGCCAGCGCCACCGCCACGGGAAAGACGGCGAAGCAGAGAAAGGTGGCGATCACGAACGGCTTCCGGCCGGTGCGGTCGGCGATCCGGGACGCGGGGATGGAGACGACGATCGTCGTCGCCATCTGCACGGCGATCAGGACGCCGAAGCGCGGCGCGCTGATGCCGATGACGTTGAGGGCGTAGAGCACCAGGAAGACGTCCACCAGCGCGTCGCAGGTCCGGATGAACACGTCGGACACGAGCAGGCGCCTGAGCGCCGAGGGGAACGACGCCCACACTTCGCGGAACGAGCGGGCGGAGGCGTGGTCGGGAATCGCCAGCCGCACCCGGGAGACGACCGCGAGCGTCACCAGGCCCAGCACCATGCTCAGCACCAGCCCGGTCCGGACGCCGGTTCGGACCCCGTGGGCGGCGATGAGGAGTCCGCCGATCGTCGGCGCCGCCAGCACCGGAATGCGGCGGAGGATCGACTGCACCGAGAACCCGATCGCCCGCTTCGACGGCGGCAGCGCGTCGCCGATCACCGCGAAGAGCGTCGGACTCGCCATGCTGGTCCACGCCATGATCAGCACGAGACCGAGAAAGACCACCGGCCAGCTGCCCGCTACCGCCAGCACGCTGTACCCTGCGATCGCGATGGCGACGAAGGTGAGCAGCGCCGCGCGCCGCCCGTACCGGTCGGCCACCCAGCCGCCCGGATACTGATAGAGCCCATCGAGCAGGTCCTCGGTGCTGCCGTAGGCGCCGATCACCACGACCGGCGCACCGAGGGCCTGCAGATACTTGGGGAGGAATCGCCGCCAGAGGTTTTCGCCGAGCGCCATGACGAACATCGCGCCCGCCGCCGCCCAGGTGTTCCGGTTGAGACCGAAACTGCTCGCGACGCCGGGACGCTGATTCATCGGGGAAGTCTACTTCCAGCTGCCTCCCAGCGCCCGGTAGAGCTGCACCGCCGACGTCAGCTGCCGAAGTTCCGCCTGGCTCAGCGCCAGCTCGGCCGTGAAGAGATCGCGCTGCGCCTGAAGCACCTCGACGTAGCTGGCCACACCAGTCCGGTAGCGCAGCTCGGCCAGGTGCACCGCTCGGCGGAGTGCCTGGGCCTGCGTCTGCTGCGCCGCGACTTCGTCGCGCGCCGTTCGCGCGCCCACCAGCGCGTCTCCCGCCTCCCGGAGGGCATTGAGCGCGGTCTGCTCGTACTGCGCCCGCGCCTGGTCCATGCGCGCCGATGCCGCCCGGCTCTGGTTAACCAGCCGCCCGCCGGTGAAGAGCGGGAAGGAAATCCCGCCCTGGAGCTGGTAGACCTCGCTGTTCGACTTGAAGAGAGCGCCAGTCGCCGCCGCCTGCGAGCCGTAGGAACCACCGACCGTGATCGTCGGCAGCCGCGCCGCCTGCGCCACACCGACCCGCGCCGTCGCCGCGGCCAGCGCCCGCTCGGCCTGCTGCATGTCGGGCCGGCGCGAAACCAGCGCGCCCGGAATGCTGTCCGGCACCGAGAGCGCCGCGGCGGCGAGTGTCAGCGAATGCAGTGAGTCACGGGGGATCTCGTGCGGCGTCTGTCCCAGCAGCACGTCGAGCTGGTGTTCGGTCTCCGCCCGCTGCCGCTCGACCTGCGCCAGCGTCGCCGCCGGCGCGCTGACCTGCGCCTCGAACTGCCGCACGTCGAGCTCCGAGATGAGTCCCTGGCTAAACCGCTTCCGTGCCAGCGCGAGCGTCGTCTGGCGGGAGGCGACCGTCTGTTCGGCGATCAGCCGCTCCTGATCCAGCTCCAGCAGCTGGAGGTACGCGGTCGAGACGTCGCTCACCAGCGACAGCACGACGGCCCGGCTGGCCGCCTCCTGGCCGGCGAGATCGGCGTTCGCCGCCTCGACGCCTCGGCGAGTCCGGCCCCAGAAGTCGAGCTCCCACGCAAGATCCCCGGTGACGCTGAGCGCGTCGAACGACACCGGCGCCGCCGATCCCTGGCCGATCTTGTTCGTGCTGGCCGAGGCGCTGACGCCGATGCTGGGAAAGAGCGGCGCGCGGGCCACGCCGACGAGCGCGCGGTATTCCCGGATCCGCGCCGCCGCGAGCTGCAGATCGCGGTTCTGCGCCAGTGCCGTTCGCACGAACCGGATCAGCGTCGTGTCGCGCAGGAGATCGAGCCACGCCAGATCGGCAGCCGGATCGGCGCGGAGCGGGATCAGGGTGATCGGTGCCCCCGCCGCGAGTGCCGGCGTCATCGTGGAGTCGCGCGGCGTGAGGCTGTCCACCCGCCGCGCCGACGCCAGCGAATCGAAAAACGCCCGCGTGGCCGGTGGCGTGTTGGCGGCGCCAACCTGCGCACCGGATGCCACCGGCGGCACCGCGCGGTAGGCCGGCCCGACGGCGCACCCCGCGAGGGCTGCCGCCACGCATACCACAAGAAGCCGGCTCATCGTGCGCCTCCCCGCAGTCCGTGCTCCGCCATCCCCCGGATCACCCGGAAGAAGAGCGGAATGAAGAAGATGCCGACCAGCGTCGCCGCGAGCATGCCGAAGAAGACGCCGGTGCCGATCGAGTGCCGGCTGGCCGCCCCCGCCCCGCCCGCGATCACCAGCGGCGAGACGCCGAGAATGAAGGCGAACGACGTCATCAGGATGGGGCGGAACCGCTCCCGAGCGGCCTCGACCGCGGCATCACGAATCGACATCCCCCGGCTCCGGAGCTCATTGGCGAACTCCACGATCAGAATCGCGTTCTTCGCCGCCAGGCCGACCACGGTGATGATCGCCACCTGGAAGTAGACGTCGCTCGGCTGGTTCCGGGCCCAGATGCCGACCAGTGCGCCGGCGACGCCGAACGGCACGCCGAGCAGCACGGCGAACGGCATCGACCAGCTCTCGTACTGCGCCGCGAGCACGAGGAAGACGATGATGAGGCCGAGCGCGAAGACCATGCCGCCCTGCCCGCTCGATGCCTGCTCCTGATACGACTGCCCCGAGTAGGCCACGCCCACTCCCTCCGCACCAAACCGGCTTTCCACCAGGTTCTGGATCTCCCCGATCATCTCGCCGGTGCTCCGGCCCGGCTTGGGCACGCCGGTGAAGAGCGCGGAGGTGAAGCCATTGAAGCGCGTGACGAGCGTCGGCCCGCTCTGGAACTGCGGCCGCACCAGCGACGAGACGGGGAGCATCGCCCCCTTCGAGTCCCGCACGTAGAGCCGGCCGATATCCTCCGGCGACTGGCGGAATTGCGACTGCGCCTCGATCTGCACCCGGTACGTGCGGCCGTAGATGTTGAAGTCGTTGACGTAGAGCGTGGACAGCAGCGACTGGAGCGTGCCGTAGAGGTCGGTCAGCCCGACGCCGCGCGCCTTGGCCGCCTCCCGGTCGACGTCGAGGAAAATCTGCGGCACGTTGGCCCGGAAGTTGGCCTGCAGCCCCTGCGCCGCGGGCAGCTGGTTGGCCGCCTGGCTGAACTCCTGCACCTGCTGGGCAAAGGCGCGCACGTCCTGCCCGCCCCGCGCCTGCAAATTGAGCTCGACGCCGGCGGTGGCGCCGAGGCCGGGAATCTCGGGGAGATTAAACGCAAAACCGACCGCGTCCCGCATGCCGAAGAGCTGGCCGTTGATCCGGCCGGTGATCGCGTCGATCGAGTTCTGCTTGTCCCGCTCGTCCCACGGCAGGAGACTGATGAAGATCGTCGCGCCGTTCGGCTGGTTCGACCGGCTCAGGATGTCGAGTCCGGCAAAGGCGACGATGTTGCGGACCGCCTTCTCCTTCCGCAGCATCCCCTCGACCCGCTGCACCACGGCCCGGGTGCGCTGCAGCGAGGCGGCGTCGGGGAGCTGCAGCGCGATCGCGAAGTACCCCTTGTCCTCGGTCGGCACGAATGCCGTCGGCGTCCGACGCCAGAGCAGCCCCGCCAGCACGATCATCACCACGAACGCCGCGATCCACGCCTTAGGCCGGCCGAGCACCTTCTCGACGGCGCCGGTGTAGCGCCGCGTGACCCGGGCGAACCCGTGGTTGAACGCTCCGAAGAAGCCGCTCTGATGCGCCTCGGCCGCTTCCTTGAGCAGGAGGGCGCAGAGCGCCGGCGTCAGCGTCAGCGCGACGATGCCCGAGAGCACCACGGCGATCACGATGGTGACGGCGAACTGCTTGAACATCACCCCCGTCACGCCGCCGAGGAACGCGATCGGCAGGAAGACGGCGCAGAGCACGAGTACGATGGCGACCAGCGCGCCGGCCACCTGGCGGATCGCCTTGTCGGCGGCGAGGCGGGCCGAGAGGCCCTCGGTGGCCATGATGCGCTCGACATTCTCGATCACCACGATGGCGTCGTCCACCACGATGCCGATCGCGAGCACCAGGCCGAAGAGCGTCAGCACGTTGATGGTGAAGCCGAGAGCCAGCAGACCGAGAAAGGTGCCGATGACGCTGACGGGCACCGCCAGCATCGGGATCAGCGTCGCCCGCCAGCTCTGGAGGAAGAGGAACACGACCAGCGTGACCAGCAGCATCGCCTCGACGAGGGTGTGCAGCACCTCGGTGATCGAGGTGGTGACGAACGGCGTGGTGTCGAACGGGATCTTGTACACCACGCCCGCGGGAAAGGCGCGCGACAACTCGTCCATCCGCGCCGTCACCGCCTTCTTGACGGCGAGGGCGTTGGCGCCCGGCCGGAGATAGAGCAGCATGAACGCCGTCGGGCTGCCGTTCAGCCGGCCGGCGAGGTCGTAGTTCTGCGCGCCGAGCTTCGCCTTGCCGATGTCGCGGAGTCGGATCAGCGACCCGTCGTCCTTGGCGCGGATGATGATGTTGTCGAACTGCTCCACCGTCTGGAGCCGGCCGAGCGTCGTGACCGGCAGCGTGAGCTGGGTGCCCGACGGCGCCGGCTCCCGGCCGAGGCGGCCAGCGGGATTGGTGGCGTTCTGCTCGCGCACGGCGTCGCGGACGTCTCCCACCGTGACGCCGAGCTGCGCCATCCGGTCGGGATCGAGCTGCAGCAGCATGGCGAACTGGAGGCCGCCGAAGACGGTCGCGTTGCCCACGCCGGGCACCCGCTTGATCTCGTCCTCGACGTACAGCTTCATGTAGTTGGTCAGATACGGCGCGTCGTAGCTCGAGTCGGTCGAGGTCAGCGCCGCCACCGCCAGAATATCCGAATTCGCCTTGAGGATGGTGATCCCGTTCTGACGCACGGCGTCCGGCAGCTGCGGCGTCGCGAGCTGCACCGCGTTCTGCACGTCGACCGCCGCCAGGTCCTGGCTCCGGGACACGTCGAAGAACACCTGCAGCGTCATCACGCCGTCGCTCGAATTGGCCGACGAGAAGTACAGGAGTCCCTGGAGTCCCGAGAGCTGCTGCTCGATCGGCGCCGCCACCGCTTCCGCGACCGCCTCGGCGGTGGCACCGGGGTAAACGGCGGTAACGGTGATGCCCGGCGGGGTGATCTGCGGGTAGCGCGAGATCGGCAGCAGCTGGATGGCGAAGATGCCGAGCAGGGTGACGACGATCGAGATCACCGCCGCCAGCACCGGGCGGCGGATGAAGAAGTAGCGAACCTCCGGCTCGCCGGCGTCGGGCGCCGGCACCGGTGCGTGGCCGCTCACTTGGCGGTCCGCGCCGAATCAGCCAGCGGCACCGGACGGACGGGCCGACCCGGCCCCGTCTTCTGCGCGCCGTCGACCACGACGCGGTCGCCAGGCCGCAACCCCTTCTCGATGATCCACTGGTTGCCGCTCCAGGGCCCCGGCTCGATGTCGCGGGCACCCAGCGTGTCGCCCGGCAGCACGACGTACACGAACTGCCGGCCCAACGCCTGCTGCACCGCGCGCTGCGGAATGGCGAGCGCGCTGTCACGGATGAAGCCGATCAGCCGGACGCGGACGAACTGGCCCGGTGCCAGCATGCCATCGGGGTTGGCGAACTTGGCGCGCAGCTCGCGCGTGCCGGTGGCCGGATCGAGTGACGGCGCCACGAAGTCGAGCTGCGCCGTCCGCGGCAGCACGGTCCCGTCGGGGAGCGTCACCTGAATCTGGAGCGGGCTCCCCGGCCGGATCAGGTCGCGAGCCGCCGAGTCCTTCTGCCAGGCGAGCAGCTGCTGGGTGGAGGGCCGGAAGATGACGTAGACCGGATCGTTGACGTCGATCGTGGTGAGGAGATCGCTCGACCCCGTCACCCGTGCGCCAACCTGCAGCAGCGCCCGTCCCACCCGGCCGCTGATCTCGGCCCGCACCACCGCATCGTCCACGTCCTTCCGGGCTTCGGCCAGCCCGGCCTGCGCCGCAACGAGATCGGCGCGCGCGTTGTCCACGTCCTGCTGTGCCACCGCGTGATCGGCGACGAGCGGTTCGAGCCGCTCGAGGGTGCGGCGCGCGTTGTCCGAGCGGGCCCTGGCGCTGGCATAGGTGGCGTTGGTCCGGATAGGGTCGATGCGGTAGAGCACCTGGCCCGCCTTCACCACCTGACCCTCGGTGAACGGCCGCGCCTGGATCACGCCGTCGATCCGCGATCTCACCTCGACCCGCCGATACGGCGCCACCTCGGCGCTGAAGTCGTAGGCCACCGGCACGTCGGCCGGCTCCATGGTGACGATCCCCACTTCGGCCGGCGGCGGCGCCTGCGGTGTCGGCGCCTTCTTGCAGCCCAGTGAAAGCAGGAGCCCGAGAGTGAGAAGCGGAATGGTGCGGGAACGGCCCGTCCGACTTGTCTGGCTCACTCGTCAATCCCTCGAGGTTGTGGTTCGCGTGCGCGCTTCGTTCGGCAGCCATCGCCTGGCCCAGGCGCCGATCCCCCGGAGCGCGTCGGCCAGGTCATGTCCCTTCTTCGTCAATGCGTACTCGACCCTGTACGGGCTCTCCGGCGTAGTCGAGCGCTCCACGATTCCCTCGAGCTCGAGCTCGCGCAGCCGCTCGGTCAGCATTCGCGGCGTGATATCGGGTATCCGGGCACTCAGGGCGGCGAACCGGCTGGGCCCTTCGGTCAGCATGTACACGATCACACCGGTCCACCGCCGGCCGACGAGCTCGATGGCGCGGTGGAAGCTGGAACAGCAGGAGCGCTTGTGTTCGTTCATGGTAACCGGCCTTTGGTTACGAAAGTATACTTGGTATACAAACCATAGTGCGCTCGGTTCAGCCGGGCAAGGCTTCGCTCCGGGCCTTGAGGCCCGCCGCCTCGATGGCCAGGTAGCGATCGTTGATGTTGCGGGTCAGCCACGCGAGCAGCGGAGCGAGCAGCGGAGCGAGCAGGCCCGAGTAGTGAATGGAAAGTGTCGCCCGGCTTCCTGACGCGACCGGATCGATCCAGTGTCGCGCAGTCACTCGCATGCCGGGGCCCCCGCTCACCCAGGTGAAGCCGCGGCCGTTCTCCAGCTCCGTAACTGTCCACGCCGCCGGCGGCAGATTCGGCTGCCGGATCCAGACCCGGCTGCCGACCGCGAGCGGGCCGCCGTCCCGGCGCCGGATGCTGGTGACCGTCGTCGTCCATTCGGGCCAGCGCTCCGCGTCACACATCACGGCCCAGACCCGTGCGGGTAGCGCGGCGATATCGACGCTGATGGAATAGTGGGCCATGCCGGATCCGCCTCGGGAATGGGGGAGGGGCAAATCTAGGACGCGCCGAGCCGGACGCCAGCGCGAGCGTGGCGCCGGGCCCCCCGCTCACTCATCTTACGACATGTCATCCGCGCGCGGCGCCGGCATGCCCGATATCCTGACGCGGCTCCAGAATTCGCTCGGCAGCGCCTACACCGTCGAGCGCGAACTGGGGCGCGGCGGAATGGCGACCGTCTACCTCGCCGAGGACCGGAAGCACGGCCGGAAGGTCGCCATCAAGGTGCTCAGCCCCGAGTTCGGCGCCGCGCTCGGCCCCGAGCGCTTTCTCCGCGAGATCGCCATCACCGCGCGGCTGGCTCACCCGCACATCATGCCGGTGCACGATTCGGGAAACGCCGGCGGGCTCCTCTTCTACGTCATGCCGTTCATCGGCGGCGAGTCGCTGCGCGAGCGGCTCCGGCGCGACGGCCAGCTGCCGGTGGACGAGGCGCTGCGGATCACCCGCCGGGTAGCCGACGCCCTCGGCTTCGCCCACCGGCAGGGGCTGGTCCACCGCGACATCAAGCCGGAGAACATCCTCCTCGAGGCCGGCCACCCGGTGCTGAGCGATTTCGGGATCGCGCTCGCGGCGACGCCCGCCGGCGGCGAGCGGCTCACCGCCACCGGCCTCTCACTCGGCACGCCGGCGTACATGAGCCCCGAGCAGGCGATGGGCGAGCCGAACACCGACGCGCGGAGCGACATCTACAGCCTGGCGTGCCTGCTCTACGAAATGCTGGCGGGTGAGGCGCCCTTCCGCGGGCCGACGGCCCAGTCCTTGGTCGCGCGCCATCTCACCGCCCCCGTGCCCGGCATCCGCCGGATCAGGCCCGCCGTTCCGGCCGCGGTCGAGCAGGCCATCATCAAGGCCCTCGCCAAGGCGCCGGCCGACCGCTTCGCGACGGCGGAGGCGTTCGCCGCCGCGCTGGCCCGACCGGCCTCGTCGCTCCCGCTTCAGCCGTCGGTCGCCGTGCTCCCGTTCCGTAACCTCAGTGCCGATCCCGACAACGAGTTTTTCGCCGACGGCATCACCGAGGACGTGATCGCCCAGCTCTCCAAGATCCGGTCGATGAAGGTGATCTCGCGGACCTCGGTGATGCCGTTCAAGAACACCCTTCAGAGCCTGGGCGAGATCGGCGCCATCCTCGGCGTGGCGACCCTGCTCCAGGGCAGCGTCCGCCGCGCCGGCGACCGGGTGCGCATCGTGGCCCAGCTGATCGACGCCGAGCGCGACGAGCATCTCTGGACCGAAACCTACGACCGGCAGCTCACTGACATCTTCGCCATCCAGACCGACGTGGCGCTGGCGATCAGTGGCGCGCTCAAGGCCGAGCTGTCGCACGACGAGCGAAGCCGCCTTCACGAGGCCCCGACCCGGAACCTCCACGCCTACCAGCTCTACGTGCAGGGGCGGCAGTGCTACGGCCGCTTCACCGAGGACGAGATGCAGCGAGCCGTGGAGTATTACCGGCGCGCCCTCGTGCTCGATCCCGGCTACGCGCTCCCCTACGTCGGCATCGCCCAGATCTTCGCCGAGCGCGGCATGGGCCAGGGCGGCGGCGCCCATCGGCCCGAGGAATCGTTCCGCCAGGCCAGCGAAGCGGTCAACGCCGCGCTGGCGATCGATCCCGCGCTGGGCGAGGCCCACTCGGTGTGCGGCCTCCTCAAGTTCGTTCAGCGCTTCGACTGGGCCGGCGCGGAGGCGGAGTTCAAGATGGCGCTGGAGTTGAGCCCGGGAAGCTCGGACACCTACGACCAGTACGGACGATGCTGTGCGGCGCAGGGGCGCTATGACGAGGCGGTCGTGCTGACCCGGCGGGCGCACGAGCTCGATCCGCTGATGCACCGCGCGGACCTGGCGTCGGCGCTCCTGCGCGCCGGGCGCACGGACGAGGCGCTCGCCGCGGGCCGGGAGTGCATCGAGTTCGAGCCCGACTACGCGCGAGGCCGCTCCACCCTCGGCTGGGCCTGTCTGCTGACCGGTTCGGTGACGGAGGGGCTCGCCGAGCTGGAGCGGTCGGCCGCCCTCTCTCCCGGTGACACGATGTACCTGGCGCAGCTGGGCCAGGGCTATGCGATGGCCGGCCGGACCGACGAGGCGCACGCAATCCTCCGCCGGCTCGACCAGCTGGCGGCGGAGCGGTACGTGTCGCCCTATCACCTGGCGTACATCCACACCGGGCTCGGCGATCAGGATCGTGCGATGGATCTGCTGGAACGGGCGTACGAGGAGCGGGCCGGAGGGGTGTACGGCATCAAGGGGTCGTTCCTCTTCACCAGCCTGCGCTCGAACCCGCGGTTCGGCGCGCTGCTGCGGAAGATGAATTTGACCCCCTGATCCGTGCAGCGGTGTTCATCGCACCGCCGGCTGCGCGTGCACCAGCGCTGCATACTGCTCGTATTGCCCCTTCAGCCGCCTCATGAACTCTTCGTATGCCGCATCCCCCTGCAGCGATTTGAGATTCGGATCGTTCCGGAACAGCGGATAGTTGGGCAGGCCGTTATCCGCGGCACGCTCGAGCCAGCCGACCGCGTCCGCCTTCCGGCCGAGCCGCGCGTAGGCACAGGCGATGGTGAACTGAGCGTGGTGGAAATGCGAGCGGCTGATGGGCTTCGCTGCGGCGGCGCGGAGGCGGACGAGCGCCTGGTCCGGACGCCCCAGCGCGGCATACATCAGCCCGCGCGCCGCCTCCCGATCGGCTTCCTGGGCGACGTTCCGCCCCGCCTGCGACGTTGAGTCGAGCAGCGCCAGCCCTTCCCCGGGGCGGCCCACGCCATTCAGCACCACCGCGTATTCCGAGGTCCACGGCCCGAGGAACGGCATCCGCCGATACACGGCGAGCGCCGACTCGAACTGCTGGCGATACCAGAATGTTCGCGCGATGCGTGGCCGGGAAAAGCCGGCGCACCGGGCTGGATTGTCACAGCCGTCCCGGGGATCGAGTGAGAGGCTCAGCGCGAGCTCCCGAGCCGCCTCCTCGGGAAAGCCATAGTGAAAGTACAGCGAGCCGAGACCGGCATGCGCGTCCGCGTCGCTCGGCCTGATCGCCAGCGCGCGGCGGGTGTCAGCGAGCGCCTGCGCGAAGTTCCAGCCCGTCACGGCGTTCCAGGCGAGGCTGCCGCGCACCTGCCAGGCGACCGCCAGCGTCGAGTCGAGCGCGAGGGCCCGCGCCACGTCGGATTCGGCCTCGCTCACCCGGGCCGCCTGGCCGTCGAAGGCGAAGACCGCCTGCTGCAGCGCCCGCGCGCGGAGCGCCCACGCGAGTGCGAACGTCGAGTCCAGCTCGATCGCCCTCGTCAGGTTGGTGACGGTCGAATCCAGCTCGCCGAGAGTCGGGATGGTGCGGTCCCCCTGCGCGCGGCCCCTGAGATACCAGTCGTAGGCCTCGGGATTGGTGGTCGGCGGCCGGCCGAGCGAGCGTGATTCGCGCTCCGCGAGCTGGATCCGGAGCAGCGCGGCCACCCGAGTCCCGACCTCGGACTGAATGCGAAAGACGTCCCGCGTGGTGTGATCGAACTCCTGGCTCCACCGTGTTTCCTCAGTGGCGGGATCGATCAAGCGGACGCGGACCCGGACCTGGGTGCCGGCATGCTGCACGTCTCCCTCGACCAGCGCGTCGGCGCCCAGCGCGGCGCCGAGTTCGCGCAGCCCCCTCGCAGTTTCGGCCGCCGGCGCGACCGAGCTCTGCGCGATGACTCGGAGGCCGCTGAGGTTCGACAGCGTGGAGTTGATCTCCTGCGAGATGCCGTCGGCCAGATACTGGTCGGCGCTGTCGTGGCCGATGAGGCGGAACGGCACCACGGCGAGGCGGATGCCCCCCTCGGCCTCGGCCGCGCGGGGCGGCGGGCGCGGAGACATCCGCCGATAGCCCGCCACGCCGAGGGCAAGCAGCGTCACGGCGGCCACGGCCGGCAGTAGCCAGCGCGACCGGGCCCGCGGCGCGTGCGAGCCTCCGCCGGCGGCGGCGCCGAGCGCCGCGGAGAAGTCTGCGGCGGTGGCGTATCGATCGGCCGGGGCGGAGGCGAGCCCGCGCCGGACGACGGCATCCACCGCCTCCGGCACGCCCGGACGCGTCGTCCGGAGCGAAGGCGGCGGCTGCGACAGGCGCCGGGCGATCACCACCTGCGCCGTCGGCCCGGTGAACGGCGGCTCCCCTGCCAGCATCTCGTAACAGACCGACGCCAGTGCGTAGACGTCGCTTCGGGCGTCGAGGTGGCGGTCGGCGGTGGACTGCTCGGGACTCATGTAGCCGGGGGTGCCCACGGCGATGCCGGTGCCGGTGAGCTGCTCGCCGGTTTCGCCGGCGACCGCGCGTGCGATGCCGAAATCGGCGAGCAGCGCGTGGCCGTCGGCCAGGAGGATGTTGTCAGGCTTGATGTCGCGATGGAGGATGCCGCGGGCATGTGCGTGGGTCAGCGCGCCGGCGACTTCGCGTGTCAGCCGCACCGCATCGCCCAGCGGAAGCTGAGTCTCCCGGCCGAGCCACGCCCGGAGCGACTCGCCCTCGATGAACGGCATGGTGAACCAGAGCCGCCCGGCGGTCTCGCCGGAATCGAGCAGCGGCAGGATGTGCGGATGGACGAGCTGCGCGACGAGGGCGATCTCGCGCTGAAACCGGTCCCCGCCCACAATGCTGCCCAGTACGGGCCGGAGCACCTTGAGCGCCACCCGCCGGCTTCGGGCGGTGTCGCGGGCGAGGTAGACGACCGCCATGCCACCGGCGCCGAGCTCGCGCTCGATCTCATAGCGGCCGGCGAGACCGGCCCGGAGCGATTCGAGCGAGCTGGGGTCGGGTTCGGGCATCGACGGAACCTGCCACTCGCTCCCAAAGCCCGCAAGACTGAGCGCCGGCGCATCGACATGACGAAGCCCGGGAATTCCTTCCCGGGCTTCGTCGATTGCCATGCCGCTCAGTGGCTGATGGCGAAGAACCAGGCGCCGATCACCGGGCCGCGCGGCCCCCGGAACCCCGGCTGCGGTGCCGGCGCGGTGGTGCCGGGCGCCGGGGCCGGCGGCGGCCCGTACTCGGGCTGGAACAGATACGCCACGTGCCGCACCGGGTCCACCGTGATCGTCTTGGCGCCGCGCATCGTGGCGACGGTCGCGACCACCGTGTACTTGTTTGGCGAGTCCTGGTGCACCACGGTAACGTTACCGTCGCGCCCTGCGGGGATGTAGATCAGCTTCTGCACCGGATCCCAGCCGAGCGCGTCGACGCCGTCGCCGTTGGCGATCGTCGCGACGACCTTCCCCGACTTCGCGTCCACCACCACCGACGTCTTGCCGCAGCCGGAGAAGATCCGATTGGAGGCGCGGTCGTAGGCGATGCCGGTGGGACCCTCGCACGGCGCGAGCGGCCACGACGCAGTGGCCTTCATGCTCTTTGCGTCGATCACCTGGATGGTGCTAGTGCCCTCGTTGTTGACAAAGATCCGGCCTTTGCCGTCGCTGGCGGCACCTTCGGGACCGGTGTCCTCCAGCTGTGCCGTGCCGACGATGTCGCCACTGTTCGCGTCGAGCGCCACGACGGTGCCGATCGGCCGGCTGTGGTTGGTGAGAATGATCCGGTCAGACGACTCGTCATACATGATGCCGTCGAGTCCGCCGGTCGGGATCGGAATGCGTCGCGTCACCGCGAGGGTCTTCAGGTCGAACATCTCGACCGTGGAATCGCCGGCGCTGGTGATGAAGCCGTGCCCGTGCTTCGCCGCGAGCGCGATGCCGTGCATGCGCGGGGTGTTGGGAATGTCGCCCAGCACCTTGCCGGTCGCGCCGTCGACCACCATCACGTGGGTGCCGCGGGACACGAACACGCGGCCGGTGCCGGGCTCGGCCTGGACATAGTCGGTGCCACCGTCGCCGCCGATGGCGTATTTGGTGGCCGTGAAGGTCTGCGCCCTCGCGGCATGATGTGCGCCCAGCGCCAGGCCGAGCGTCAATGCCGGGACGAGAATCGAGCGTATGGTCATACGGGCCTCGGATCGGGTTCGGAAGGAGTCACCCACTTCCAACTTACGCGCGACGACGTCCCGCCGCTGTGATGGCCCGGCGCGGCCGGCCGCCCTTGCCAGATTGGGAATGCGCCATACGTTGGGTTCTGCGGAGTCATCGTCCGCAATCACTTATCCGCCACGGAGGTCCCCATGCATCCCGATTCTTCCTCATTCACCCCGCGCCGGGGCTTTCTGGGCCGCATGGCGATGGCGGCCGCCGCGCTGGGGTTGAGCGGCACCGTTCCGGCCGGCCTTTCCGCTGGCGAGCCGCGCCGCGGCTCGGCCGGCGCCGATCCCGCGCTCAACGCCTGGTTCAGCAAGATCACCGGCAAGCACCGCCAGGTCTTTGACGCGCCGATGGCAAATCACGGGGTCAGCGCCATCTGGCCGCGGGTCTATCTCCTCACCATGGGCGCGACCTATCCCGGCGAGCCCGGCACCGCCGTGGTGATCCTGCGCCATGAGGCGATTCCACTCGCGATGCAGGACTCGGTCTGGGCCAAGTACAAGTTCGGCGAGATGTTCGACATCAAGAACGGCGATGTCCCGGCCACGGCGAATCCCTACGGCGTGATCACCGGCCTTCCGATCCCGGGACTGGGTATCACCGAGCTGCTCAAGTCGGGTGTGCTGGTCGGCGCCTGCAATGCGGCGCTCACCGTCTACAGCGCCGCCGCGGCCAAGAAGATGAACATGGATCCGACGGTGGTGAAGAACGAGTGGGTGGCCGGACTCTACCCGGGCGTGCAGGTGGTCCCGTCGGGCGTCATGGCGGTGGGCCGCGCGCAGGAGCTGGGCTGCAGCTACTGCTTCGCCGGCTGAGCATTCCCCGGATCGACGGGCGGCGGCGCCGGATGCGAATCCCGGCGCTCGTCGCTTGCTCGCTGGTCCCGATCTCCCTCCACGCCCAGCGCCCCCTCTCGATGGCCGCCCGCTCTACCGTCTACGCGCCGCACGGGATCGTCGCCACCAGCCAGCCGCTGGCAAGCGCCGCCGGCCTCGCCGTGCTCCAGCGTGGCGGCAACGCGATCGACGCGGCGGTCACTTCGGCGGCGGTGCTCTCGGTGGTCGAGCCGATGATGACCGGCATCGGCGGCGACATGTTCGCCATGGTGTGGATCGCGAAGGAGCACCGCCTGGTGGCGCTCAACGCCGCCGGACGGGCCGGCGCGCGGATGACGCGGGCCGAGCTCCTGCGCCGGGGACACAAGGAGATGCCGCTGGGCGGCGCCGAGACGGTGACGGTGCCGGGGGCGCTGGCGGGATGGGCCGAGCTGCTGAAGAAGTACGGGACGATTTCGCTGGCGGAGGCACTGGCGCCGGCGATCCGCTACGCCGAGGAGGGGTTCCCGGTCACGCCGGTGATCGCCGCCGACTGGCAGGCGACGGCGTCCGAGGCGCTGCACGACTCCGCGGGG
Source organism: Gemmatimonadales bacterium (assembly GCA_038321865.1). GTDB lineage: Bacteria > Gemmatimonadota > Gemmatimonadetes > Gemmatimonadales > GWC2-71-9 > JAICUF01. Next base: position 13,764 of record JBBQFH010000011.1, on the reverse strand, counting down.
CGCGCGACCTTCCTGATCGGCGGCACCCACGCGCCCGCGGCGGGTGAGTGGTTCCGGAACCCGGACTACGCGCGCACGCTGCGCGAGATCGCGGTGGAGGGGCCGGCGGCGCTCTACGGCGGCCCGCTTGGCCAGCGCATCGTGAAGCATCTCGACGGCCTGGGCGGCTTCCTCACCCTCGAGGACCTCCGCGCCAACCAGCCCACCTGGGTCACCCCAATCTCGACGCTGTTCAAGGGATACCGCATCTGGGAGTTGCCGCCCAGCAACCAGGGTGTGGCCGCGCTGGAGATGCTCCGGATCCTCGAGCCCTACGATCTCAAGGCGATGGGCCACAACTCGGCGGCGTACCTCCACCATCTGATCGAGGCGAAGAAGCTGGCCTACGCCGACCTCGCGCGGTACGTGGGAGACGCCGATCACCTGACGATGCCGGTGGGGCGCATGCTGTCCGACCGATTCATCGCCGAGCGGCGGAGCCACATGAACGCGGCGCACGCGGCCGACCGGGTGGACCCGGGTCCGGCGCTCACCGCCAGCGAGACGATCTACCTGACGGCGGCCGACAGCGCGGGCAACATGGTGTCGTTCATCAACAGTCTGTACGACCTGTTCGGCTCGGGGGTGGTGGTGCCGGGAACCGGGTTCGCGCTGCAGAACCGGGGGGCGGGGTTCACGCTGGAGGAGGGGCTCCCCAACACGGTGGCGCCGGGGAAGCGGCCGTTCCACACACTGGTGCCGGCGTTCGTGACGAAGCCCGGTGCCGCGTCGTCACCGGACGGCCGGGGCGACACGCCGTGGATGAGCTTCGGCGTGATGGGCGGATCGATGCAGGCGCAGGGACACGTGCAGGTGCTGCTCAACCTCTTCGTGTTCGGCATGGGGCTTCAGCAGGCGATCGACGCAGCGCGATTCCGGCACCTGGGCGGCACCCGCATCGCGCTCGAGGCGCCGATCAGTGACGGCGTGCGAGCGGCGCTGGCGGCGATGGGACATGCGATCACCGATGAGAGCGCCGTGCAGTTCGGCGGGTCGCAGGCGATCATGCGCCTGCCGAAGGGGTATGCGGCGGGGTCGGATCCGCGAAAGGATGGAGCTGCCGTCGGGTACTAGTCCACCAGAAAACTCGCCTGCATGCCCATGGCCAGATGCGGCGGCAGCGAGTCCGCGTCGCGAAACTGGCAGATCATCATGTATGTCCGTCCCCGGATCAGGTCGGCACTCAGCGTGCCAAGACTGGAGGTGCCGGGTCCGGCGATCAGGATGCCGACGACGCCGTCCGTGAGTTCCGCGGGATCCTTGCCGGAGGCAACCCGCGCGAGCACCGAGTCGGCCGTCATACCGGGACGTAACTGACCCAACGCCATTTCATGGGGTACGCGGCCGGTGTTCCGAAGACGGAACACGGCACGGCCCTGCGAAAAGTGCCTGGGAACCTGGAACGCATAATCCGCCGCCGAAACGGTGGTCTCGACGGCCGCCGCGGGTTGAGGCTGCCGGCAGTCAGAGCCGACGAGCCCGAGAAGTGTCACGACTATTACGCTACGCATGCGGCCACATCATCGCAAAGATCCCCCCGGACGCCAGCGCGTACAGCAGCGCGTCCACGGCGGTCCTGAGCGTCGTGGACCACTTGCGGGCGTACCAGATCGACAGCGGAACCGCACCCATCGCATAGCTGAGGAAGGTGATGACGGCGACGTCGTGAAACACCGTGTGGGTGTGGCCACCGGGAGGCACGATCGTCCCGACGACGCACGCGACGATCGCCGCCACCACGATGGTGAAGAGGAACCACAACCCCATCATCCTGCCAATCTTCCACGGCCCCAACGGCACGACCGTCAGGACCATCACCGGGCCGGCATCGCGTTTGGCGTCGTATTCGGGCGACTTCATGTAATCGCCCGAGCCGGGATGCGGCGTCAAGTAGTCGTTGGGCGGAATGTTGAACGGGCGGAGCGCCTGCATCACGCCGTCCTCATCGGGAAGCCGCAGGTAGTCACGCCGGTGCCATGGCGTCATGTGCAGGATCATCGTGAGCACGAAGACGGCGACCGCGGACAGGACGATCGGCAGCAGCAACGACATGATTGGCGTCATCCGGCCCTCGCGAAGTGTTGTGCAATGCGCTCCATCATGGTCACTGTCCGGCAGGCGGCTGCCACAACTCCACCTTGTTTCCTTCCGGATCCACAACCCAGCCGAACTTTCCGTACTCGGAATCGTCGACCTTGTCGAGCACGTTGCAGCCTTCCTCGCGCAGCGCCTCGAGCAGGGCGTGGAGATCGTCCACCCGGTAGTTGACCATGAACGGCGCGGCGCTGGGCGCAAACTGGTTGCTCTGTGCCGGCGCGATCAGCCAGGCCGTCGTTCCGCCTACCGGCTTGCCGTCACCGTCGGTCCAGTCGAACGACGCGCCACCCCATTCCTGGACATCGATGCCGAGGTGTCGCCGGTACCAGGCGTGCAGGGCCGGCGCGTCCTTGGCCTTGAAGAAGACGCCGCCGATGCCGGTGACTCGCTTCATGCAACCTCCGAGGTAGTGATGGCGTGATCGCACACGGGCCCCCAACGATACGGCGCGACCGCAGGATCGGCTACTGGGAGAACTAGGGTCGCCGGGGTGACGCCTTGCCGCCACCTTCGGCCGGTTCCATTGTTGGGCATGCGCGTCCGCCCGCTGGCCCCGCTGCTGATACTCCTGCTCGTGCCGTGCACTGCGCAGCCGCAGGGCACGCTGCCATACCGTAACCGGCACCTCGCCCCGGCCGCGCGAGCGCGCGATCTGCTGGGCCGCATGACGCTCGAGGAAAAGTTCTGGCAGCTCTTCATGGTCCCCGGCGACCTGAGCGACTCGACTCAGGATCACTCCCACGGCATCTTCGGCCTGCAAGTGCCCGCCGCCGCATCGCCGGCCGCCGACGCGCGCAACATCAACCGCATCCAGCACTACTTCTCCGAACGCACCCGGCTCGGCATCCCCATCATTCCGTTCGAGGAGGCGGTCCACGGTCTGGTACGGCCCGGCGCCACCGTCTTTCCGGCGGCGATCGCGCTCGCGGCCACCTGGGACACCGCCCTGATGGCCGAGGTGGCGGCCGCCGCCGCCATCGAGAGCCGGAGCCGCGGCATCCGGCAGGTGCTCTCGCCGGTCGTCAATCTCGCCAGCGATGTCCGCTGGGGCCGGGTCGAGGAGACTTACGGCGAAGATCCCTGGCTCGCCTCCGCCATGGCCCGCGCCTACGTCGGCGGCTTCGAGCGAGAGGGCGTCATCACCACGCCCAAGCACTTCGTCGCCAACGTCGGCGAAGGCGGCCGCGACAGCTACCCGATCGACATCAGTCGCCGGCGGCTGGAGGAGTATTTCTTTCCTCCCTTCCGCGCCGCCATCTCGGCCGGCGCCCAGTCGGTCATGACCGCCTACAACTCCGTTGATGGCGTCCCCGCCACCCAGAATCGCTGGCTCCTCACCGACATCCTCCGCCGTGCGTTGGGATTCCAGGGCTTCGTCATCTCCGACGCCGCGGCCACCGGCGGCGCCGTCGTCCTCCATCACACCGAGTCCGGCACCCCCGAAGCGGCCGCCCATGCATTGAAGGCGGGACTCGACGTCGTATTTCAGTCCTCCTGGCCCCAGTACAAACCCTACTGGGACGCCGTCCGGCGCGGGCTGGTGCCGAGGGCGGTGATCGATTCCGCGGCCACGCACGTGCTGGAAGCCAAGTTCCGCCTTGGCCTCTTCGACGCGCCGTACGTGAATGCCGACAGCGCCGACCGCGTCAATGGCAGCGCTGCGCACCTGGCGCTCGCTCGCCGCGCCGCCGGGGAATCGATCGTCCTCCTCCGGAATCGCGGCCTGCTGCCGCTCAGTGACACGCTGCACTCCGTCGCAGTCATCGGCACCGACGCGGCCGAGGCACGGCTCGGCGGCTACAGCGGGCCGGGGGTGCGTCACCTCTCGATTCTGGCGGGGATTCGGGCGCTGGTCGGCGAGGGAATGCGTGTGGAATTCGCCGCAGGCCCCGGCCGCGGCTCGGCGCCATCCGTGCCGGTGCCCGCCGTGGAGCTCGGCACGGACTCGATGGGGGCCCGCGTCGCCGGTCTTCGTGGAGAGTATTTCGCGAACATCCACCTCGACGGTGCACCCGCCGCCGTTCGCCGGGATCCCGCCGTGGACTTTCACTGGACGCTGAGCCCGCCGGCGCCCGGCATTCCGCTCGACTGGTACTCCGTCCGCTGGACCGGCACCTTTACCGCCGGGCCACGCTCCGTGCACCGGCTCGGCGTGGAGGGAAACGACGGCTACCGTCTCTACCTCGACGGCAGGCTCCTGATCGACGATTGGGTGAAGCGCTCATACGGAAGGCGCATGGCCGATGTGCAGCTCGCTCCCGGATCGTCGCACGCCCTGCGCCTGGAATACTTCGAGACCACCGGCAACGGTCACGTCAGGCTGGTCCGTGACGACGGCGAGTCGGAGAGCTGGCGTGAGTCGGTGGACAGTGCCGTCGCGCTGGCGCGGCGGAGCGAGGTGGCGATCGTGGTCGCGGGGATCGACGAAGGAGAGTTCCGGGACCGGGCCCGGCTCGGGCTGCCGGGACACCAGGAAGAGCTGATCGAGGCGGTCGCCGCCACCGGGCGTCCCGTGGTGGTGGTCCTGATCGGCGGGAGCGCCATCAGGATGGACCGGTGGATCGACGGGGCCGCCGCCGTGCTGGACGCGTGGTACCCCGGAGACGAAGGCGGTGCGGCGGTGGCTGACGTGCTCTTCGGCCGCAGCAATCCCGCCGGCCGGATCCCGATCACCTTTCCGATCGAGGAAGGGCAGCTTCCGCTCACCTACTATCACCAGCCCACGGGCCGAGGCGACGATTACGCCGACCTGACCGGGCAGCCGCTGTTTCCATTCGGGTACGGACTGAGCTACACCACCTTCGAGTACCGGAACCTCGAGATCACGCCGGACACCATCGGCCGGCGAGACGGGGCGGAAGTGCGTTGTCTGGTGCGGAACACGGGCGGGGTGGCCGGCGACGAAGTGGTCCAGCTCTACGTGCGCGACAAGCTGGCGTCGGTGGCCCGGCCGGTGCTGCAGCTGGCGGGGTTCGCCCGCGTGCACCTGGCGCCGGGTGAGGAGCGGGAGGTGCGCTTCCGCGTCGACCGCGCACAACTCCAGATGCTCGACGCCGGGCTCCACTGGGTGGTCGAGCCCGGCGCGTTCCAGGTCATGGTCGGCAGCTCATCCCGCGATCTCCGGCTGCGGGGGCGGCTGATCGTACGCTAGGGAGCGCCCCCGGACGCTAGCGCCGCATGAACGCCTCGACCGCCGCCACGAAGCGCTCGGGCTGGTCGAGCTGGATGTAGTGGTTGCTGTCCTCGACCCGCACCAGCGTCACGTTCGGCGCGTTGTGGTACAGCTCCTTCATCGAGGCGTCGTACTGGTCGCGGGGCATCGGCACATCCGCGCGCTGGACGTAGAGGACGGTCAGCGGGACGCCGAGATTCGCCAGCTCGGGGCGCATGTCCGTCAGCAGGAGCTCGTGCAACGCGTTGGCGACGGTCACGCGGTCGCTGGAGTCGGCGTAGGCGAGCAGCTTCTGGCGGTTGGCCTCGCTCCGGGTCATCGTCACGACCATCTGATCGAGCATGGGGCCGCTAAGGATCTGGGTGCGCAGCTGATCGGCCATCGGGCGCAGCGTTTCAGGCGTCCCCTCCGGCTGCCCGAACATTGCGCCCATGAACGGCACCATGTCCACCACCATCACCCGTCCGACCAGCCCCGGATTGCGCGCCGCCACCATCATCGCGATGGTGCCGCCCATCGAATGCCCGACGAGCGCGGGGCGCGTCAGGCGCGTCTCCCGGATGTAGCGCGCCATTTCCCGGGCTGCCGCGGCACTCACCATGCTGTCGGCGCTGGTCCGCGCCACGCCGCCGAAGCCGTGAATCTGGACGAGGTGGAGACGAAAGTGCTTGCCGAGTGCGTCGGCCGACGCGTCCCAGACGCCGATGTTGCCGGCGAGACCGTGGATGAGGATGACATCGGGACCCGAGCCGCGCGTCACCACGCTGATCTGGTCGGACGCGAACGCCCGCGGCGCGACGGCGGATGAGCCGCCCTGCACCGCCGAGCTGCAGCCGGCCACCGCGAGCGCGGCGCTGAAGCCAAGGGTCCAGCGAGTGCTGATCATGGCGCGTCCGTCGCTGCCCCGTGCAGCAGCATCCACGAGGTGCCGAACCGGTCGCGCAGCATGGCGAACCGGTTGGCGAAGCCGGTCTTTTCCAGCTTCATGAAGATCTCGCCTCCGTCCACGAGCAGCGTGTACACCCGCTCCGCCTCCTCCTCGCGGTCGAACGTCAGCGTCAGATAGGTGCTCCGCATCGGTTCGGCCTGGGGCACGTCCGCCCCCATGAGGATCGTCCCGCCGATCTCGATGCGCGCGTGAAGCACCTTCTCCGCCCAGTCGGCGGGAATGTTCGGATTCGGCATCGCCGAGTGTCTGACCAGGTCGGTAATCCTGCCGCCGAGGTGTTCCGCATAGAACTGGAACGCCTGCTCGCAGGTGCCGCGATAGTTGACGTAGACGTCGAGCCGCATGGCGCTAGTCCGTCGCCTTCGCGAGCGCACTAATCGCCGAGGCCATCGCCGTGACCCGCGTCGGATCCGCCGCACCGTTCGCATCCCTGCGCACCTGGGCGGCCAGCGTCTGCAGCGCGGTACGCCGTGCGCCGCCGCTCCGCTTCTCAGCGGCATCCAGCGCGCGCGCGATCGCCGTCGTCCGCGCGGCGGCGAGGCCGTTGCCGCGCATCAGCTGGTCGAGGAACGAGCGCACCACCGGGAAGGCGGCCGGCCACTCGAGCTTCGGCTGGCTCTGCGGGTTGTACTCGGCGAGGTGCACCAGCTTCGCCGCCTCGATCTCGTTGGACGAGATCAGGTCGCTCGGCACCAGCTCGAGGATGTCGAAGCCGCGGTCGAGCTCGGACGAGTAGATCCTGCCGTTCCACCAGTAGGCGCCCCAGGAGCCGCCGATGGTGCCGCGCGGACGGCCGCCCGTGGCGGCGGCGGAGTCAGTGGCCGGCGGCGGCGAATCGATCGGGCCGCGGTCGAAGAACGCCAGCTCCCGTGGATGGTCGGGATCGGTGAACTCCATCACGCTCACGCCGCCCTGATACCAGCCCTGCACCATGATGTCCCGGCCGGGCACCGGAATCAGGCCGCCGTTGTGGGAAACGCAGTTCTCCTGGGCCGTCTGCGCCGTCGGGATCTTGAAGTAGGCGTGCTGGGTGTACTTGTGCGCGGGATCGACGGTGAGGATGGTGTTGCCGCCCATCTCGAGCATGGAGGTGGCCTGGCACATCGGCCCGGTTCCGCCGCCCCATTCATCGGTGAAGATGACGCGCTTGCCGTCGTTGCTGAACACGGCGGTGTGCCAGAGCGAGAAGTTGGTGTCGGCGATGGCGTCGACCCGCACGGGCTTCAGCGGGTTGGAGATGTCGACCAGCAGTCCGTAGCTGGCGCAGGCGCCGGCGAGGAGGTGCATCGCCGGATACGCCGTGACGTCGTGGCAGTTGCGCGGCCCGGTCGGTGCGGGCGGCGTCGCCGCTCCGGGGGCCGGGGCCGGGCGACGGTCCGCCCGGCTGGCGGCCCGCGGCGCGGGAACCAGTCCCGTGAAGATGCGGGCCCCTGTCACCACGGCCGCCTGCTCCGGATGGGCCAGCGGCACCCGGATCACGTCGAGCCGGTAGAGCGAGTTGGTCGTGTCCGCCGCATCGGTGCCTTCCCTGCATCCCACCAGTTCGCTGTCCGGCCGCGCGCCCTGGTTCCCTGAGACAAAGAGGTAGACGACGCCCTTGTCTTTGGGATCGGGAACGACGGTGTGGGTATGCGATCCCTTGCAGGTCTGCACGTTCTTGACGAGGCGCGGTGCCGCGGGATTGGAGACGTCGTAGATCCGGACGCCGGCCATGTGGTCCTTCGGGTCCTGGACGCCGCCCTTGGCGCAGTCGTTCCGGTTGCCGCGTCCCTCCGCCGAGATGAACAGGAGGTGGCCGATGACGGAGGGGTCCCCCTGGGCCGTGATGCAGGAAACGGCGGCCACCACCTTCGGCGCGGTGGCGTCGCTCACATCCCACACCGTGAACCCGGCGAAGTTTCCCTGGTAGACGTACTTGCCGCTGAAGGCGAGGTCGGAGTTGATGAAGGTGAGGCCGCGCGCCGTGTCGAACACCGCCGGCTTCGGCGAGAAGGAGACGAGCCGCATGTTCTCTGCGGCGACGCCGGCGTCGAGCCGCCCCGGCTTGAGTCCGTTGCGCGGGTCCTGGCTGCCGGGATAGGTCTGCGCGGCCAGGAGCGACGGCACGACGAGCAGCGGCGCGACGAAGGCGAACACCCTGCGGAATTGCATCGGAAGCGCTCCGGGTAGCGTGTAAGCGGGCTTACCTGTCAGGTAACTGGGAAAGCATGCGGCGCATCGCGCCGATCTCGGCGGTCTGGACGCTGACGACGTCGTTGGCGAAGACGTTCACGTCCACATCCTGCGCGCTGCCGGGTGTGGCGAGGAGATCCCGGACCATCCCGAGCGCGCCCTCGTGGTGCTGAATCATGAGGGTGAGATAGGCCCAATCGAACGCGCCGCCAGTGGCGGCACGGAGCGAATCGAACTGGGCCCCCGTCAGCATCCCCGTCATGTGCATCGTGTGCCACGACGAGGTATCGGGAGCGGTCTGCCCGTTCCGGGTGAGCCACTCCTGCATGATGCGGATCTCTGCCACCTGGGACTGGTCGATCTTGTTGGCCAGCTTGAGGACGCGGGGATCGGCCCGGTGTTCGGCGGCCATGCGCGACATGGCAATGGCCTGCGCGTGGTGGGCGATCATCCCCTGCATGAACTCGACGTCGGCCACCGTGTAGAGGGCGCCGGAGCGGATCGTGACGTGGGCGCGGGTGCGCATCCCCGGCGTCGCGTCCTGTGCCTGTGCCTGTGCGGCGGACCCGACGAGGAGCAGGGCCAGCGCGACCAGCGCCCGCCCGCCGAAACCACCGTGCGAAGGAAGCATGGGAGAAAGTTAGTCGGATGCGCTGGCGACCCGCGACCTGTGGCAAGCAAAGAATCAGGCTGTGCTCCATTGCTCAAGGGATCTTAATCACCTGTTCGTGCCGGCTTCACGCACGGCCATCTACCGTCCATTCGGCAGGCTGATGAAGTAGCGTGGTGCGTGTCACCTAGAGCTAAGCGCGGGATTCACGCCACCGCCATCGCCCGCGTCACTCTTACACTGGGAGAGTCAATGCAACGCATCTCGATTTCCATCGCCGGTATGAGCTGCGGCGGCTGCGTGGCGAACGTTCGCAAGGTACTGAGCCGGCTCCCTGGGGTGCAGGTGGAGGACGTGAAGGTCGGGTCAGCGACCGTGAGCTTCGACCCAGCGCTTGCCAGCCCTGACGCGCTTCGCGCGGCGATTACCGATGCTGGGTATCAGCCCAAAGCCGCATAGCGGCGATAGTGAACTGCTCCCTCTCGCCGCTCGATTGGAGAAGAGAAGCCAGCATGAAACAGCACGACATGAGACTCCAGCCGCTTCGGGCTGACGCGACGGACCGGCTTCGACGCCGAGAGCTTCGTCCTTGCCATCGGTGGCGTCGGTCAGGCCGCGGAGGACTGGTATGACACCGGGCACCGCCACCTGCGACACGGCGCGAAGTTCAGAGCCGCTTCTAACGGCGCCCACGGGATGACTCCGTCCAGCGGGCTCGTTGTGGTCACCGGCTCGAATGGCGAAATCGGCCAGGCCGTGATGGAGCGGTTCACCGGGCGCTTCGAGCAGGTCGTGGGCTTCGACCGCAAGGCGGCCGATCCGCCCCCGCCTGGCTGCACCTACATGGCGGTAGAGATGACGTCGGACGACAGCGTGCGCCAGGGGCTCCACATGCTCCGGGAGCACCACGGGGCCCGCATCGCGTCGGTCATTCATCTCGCCGCCTACTACGATTTCTTCGGCGCGCCGAGCCCGAAGTACGATGAGATTACCGTGCGGGGCACCGACCGCCTCCTGCGCGGACTCGTGGAGACCGGGTTCCAGGTCGAGCAGTTCGTGTTCTCCAGCACCATGCTGGTGCACGCCCCGGGCGAGCCCGGCCAGTTCATCACCGAAGACTGGCCCATCCGACCGACCTGGGCCTACCCCGAATCGAAGGTCAAGACCGAGCAGCTCCTGCGCGCCGGGCGTGGCGACATCCCGGTGGCATTGCTCCGCATCGCCGGCGTGTACGGCGATCGCTGCCACTCGATCCCTTTGGCGCATCAGATCCAGCGGATCTCGGAGCGCCAGTTCACCAACCACTTCTATTCCGCTTCGACGGCACACGGGCAGTCGTTCATGCACGAGGCCGACCTGGTGGATGCCATCGAGCGCGTGGTGGAGCGCCGGGCGCAGTTGCCGCCTGACCTGGCGCTCCTGCTCGGTGAGCCGGAGCCGCTCAGCTATGACGAGCTGCAGCACAGCCTCTCCCGCCTGATTCACGGCAAGCCGTTGGAGACGATTATCGTGCCGCGCTTGCCGGCGAAGGTCGGTGCCTGGCTGATGAACCTCATCCCGGGCAAGACGCAGTTCATCAAGCCGTGGATGATCGACCGGGCTGGCGATCACTACGCGCTCGACCTGACCCGGGCGCGTACCCTGCTCGAGTGGGAGCCGGCGCGGTCGCTGCGGGAGACGCTCCCGAAGATGGTTGCGGCCCTCAAGGCGGACCCGCTGGGATGGTACAAGGAGAACAAGCTCGAGGCCTCGTCAGCGGTGCGAAAGCGCGCGGACGCATCACGTCGAGAGCCTGCCGCATGAGTGCCGAACACGCCGGACACGCGGCCGATACCGAAGTGGCAGCCGCGCCGATGAGTCACGGACAGCGCACGCCATGGCCGCACTTCGCCAACATGGTGCTCGGGCTCTGGCTCATCACCAGCACCTTCACGCTCGACTACCGCAGCTCCGGGCTGGTAGCGAGCGACGTGGTGAGTGGCGCCTTCGTCATCGTTCTTGCCATCCTGTCGTTGGCGGGTCCTCCGCAGGCCAGGTTCTGGGCACCGTGGGCGAATTCGCTGGTCGGCCTCTGGCTGCTGTTCGCCCCATTGGTCTTCTGGGCGCCCACGGCCGCGTCGTACGCGACCGACACGCTGGTCGGCGCGCTGGTGGTCGTTTTCGCCATCCTCGCGCCGGGCATGCCCATGCCCCGGGGAATGTCCATGGCCAAAGGCCCGGATCTCCCGCCCGGCTGGTCCTACAACCCCTCGAGCTGGCCGCAGCGGGCGCCCATCATCGCGCTCGCGCTCGTCGGCTTCTTGCTGTCCCGGCTGATGGTCGCCTTCCAGCTCCGGCATATCGGCTCGCTCGCCGATCCCTTCTTTGGCCTCGGCACCCAGCGGGTGCTTACGTCGGACGTCTCACGCGCCTTTCCGATTCCGGATGCCGGTCTGGGCGCGCTCGCCTACATGATCGAGTTCCTGATGGGGTTCATGGGCGACAAGGCCCGGTGGCGGACGATGCCCTGGATGGTCACCTTCTTCGGCATCCTGGTCGTGCCGCTAGGCGTCGTCAGCATCGCGCTCATCATCCTGCAGCCGCTCGCGGTCGGAGCGTGGTGCACGCCCTGCCTGATCGCCGCGGCCGCGATGGTGGTGATGATCGCCCTCACCCTCGACGAAGTCGTGGCGATGTGCCAGTTCCTGGCCCAGGCGGTGCGCGAGGGGCACCCGTTCTGGCGCACCTTCTGGCTCGGCGGCACGCTGCGGGATTTGCCCATCGTCAGCCGGGTGCACCCCGATGCAATACGTCCCATGGCGCTCGTTTGGGGCGTCGGGCTGCCGTGGAATCTGCTGGTGAGCGCCGGGCTGGGCATCTGGCTGATGTTCGTGCCCTATGTGCTGCGCACCACCGCCGCGGCCGCGCACATCGATCACGTCCTCGGTGCGCTGATCGTCACCGTCTCCGTGATGGCACTGGCCGATGTCGGACGGGCGCTGCGCTTCGCAAACGTACTCTTCGGTAGCCTGGTGCTCGCCGCGCCGTGGGTGCTGAACGGTGCGACGAGCGGCTCCCGCAGGAGCGACGCAGTCGCCGGCGGGCTCGTGATCCTGCTCAACTTTCGGCGCGGCCCGGTTGGCGAGCGCTACGGAAATTGGGAGCGGTTCATCCGATGAGTGCCAAGGCCGTGGCCGAGGCAGCTGAGATCCCGGCATCATGACCTTGGGCTACACCCAGCCCCTCTACATCCTGCCCTTCGACCACCGCGCGTCGTTCGAAAACGGCATGTTCGGCTGGTCCGGGGCACTCGCCCCAGACCAGATCGAGCGGATCTCGGCCGCCAAGAGGGTGATCTATGACGGGTTTGCCGCTGCGGTCGCGGACGGCGTCCCCAAGGAGAAGGCCGGCATTCTGGTCGACGAGCGGTTTGGGGCCGGCATCCTGTGCGACGCGCGACACCGCGGTTACATCACCTGTGCGCCCGCGGAGAAAAGTGGGCAGGATGAGTTCGACTTCGAGTTCGGTGCGGAGTTCGCGAGACACATCGAGGAGTTCGCGCCGACCTTCTGCAAGGTGCTGGTGCGCTACAATCCAGGCGGCGACGCGGGTCTTAACTCCCGGCAGGCCGGGCGGCTCCGGCGCCTCTCCGAGTACCTGGACGGCAGCCCGTCGAAATTCCTGTTCGAGCTGCTGATTCCAGCTACCTCGGCGCAGCTCCACGGTCTCGGCGGCGACCCGGTGGCCTACGACCGCGAGCTTCGTCCTTCGCTCATGGTCCGCGCCGTTCATGAGCTCCAGGACGCCGGGGTCGAGCCGGACGTCTGGAAGATCGAAGGCCTCGACCACCGGGGGGAGTATTTGAAGATCGCCGAGGCGACACGGCGCGATGGGCGGCGCGACGTGGGCTGCATCGTCCTGGGCCGTCGGGAAAGCGAGCAGCACGTCGAGACGTGGCTGGCAACGGCGGCGGCCGTGCCGGGGTTCATCGGCTTTGCGGTGGGACGAACCACCTTCTGGGACGCACTGATCGCTTTCCGCGATGGGAAGATCAGGCGTGATGCGGCCGTGTCGGAGGTCGCCCGACGATACCGGCGCTGGGTGGACGTATTCGAGGAGGGGCAGTGACGTTGACGATCGAAGGACCGCCGGCAGCGGACCCGGTTCACCCGACGCGGCGAAGTGGAAGACACGCCGCAGCCTGTTGAGCGTAATCAGGAAGTCGTTGCGGCTATCCGTTGAAGCTGTCAGGCTTGATCGGATCATCGCGTTGTTCGGGACAGTTCCCGAAGCCGATTCCCCGACGTTCCCCGTGAGGAGGTCATCTGTGCCCGAAGTCGATCCCCCGACCCAGCCCGTTCCCCCCCGCCGGTCGTTCTTCCGATGGGCCACCGCGCTGGGAGCCTTGTTCACGGCCGGGCTCGTGGGCATGCCAGCACTCCGCGCCTTCGTCTCCCCCGCCTTCCGCCGGCCCAAGAAGGTACGGTGGATCGCGCTGGGCGAGGTGGAACAGATCGAAGCGGGGGTCCCGGTCCGGTTCGACTTCGCCGAGACGATCAATGACGCCTGGTTCGAGACCCGGGCGCTTCGTGGAGTGTGGATTTTTACCGAGGACAATCAGAAGTTCACCGTGTACAACGGCCACTGTCCGCACCTCGCATGCAGCTACGGCTTCGACAAGGACAAGGGCATCTTTCACTGCCCCTGCCATCACGGCCTGTTTGACCTCAAGACCGGGGCGGTGAT
>JBBQFH010000010.1:0-99792 GCA_038321865.1 Gemmatimonadales bacterium | reverse complement strand
CACCGGCGGCGCGGCCTCGCTGCTCGGCCGCTCGACCATCCTCAATGCTGATAAGGCGAACGAGTTCTTTCAGGACGCCTGGACCGGTGATCCCCGCCCGCTGACACAGGCAACCGGCTGGACGGCCACGCATGATCTCCGCGCCGGCCTGGCCGAGACGTACGCGTGGTACCGACGAGCTGGATGGCTCTGACGACCATGGCCAGTCCCGCGCTTGCCGCCATCGCCGTGCCCACTCCCGCACGCCTGCGTCCGGTCGAACGACTGCTGCTCGCCTACCTTGCGATCGTGACGCTGCTCGCGGTGGTGCGCGCACCGGACCATCCGCTGTGCTGGTGGCTGGTCCTCTCCCACGCGCTTGCAGTCGTCCTCATCGCGCTCGTCACCCGGCCCGGACTGGGTCCGGTCGGGCGGGTCACCCGCGAGATCTACCCGCTCATCCTGCTCCTGGCGCTGTACAGCGAGCTCGACGTGCTGAACGCGTCGGGTTCGCTGGCGGTCCACGACGCGGCCGTGCAGCGCTGGGAGCTCTGGCTGTTCGGGTTCGAGCCAAGCCGCGAGTGGTGGCAGCGAGCGCCGAGCCGCTTCTGGTCCACCCTGATGCACGGCGCGTATCTCTCCTACTACTTCATCCTTTCCGTGCCGGCCGTGTGGCTCATGCTGCACCGCGATCTCACCGCGGTGCGCCGCTTCATCCTCAGCGTCATGATCGCGTTCGTGAGCTGCTACCTGTTCTTCCTGTTCTATCCGGTGGCGGGTCCCTACTACACCTATCCGCATCCCACAGGCCCGTTCGTCGACAATGCGATGGCCCGAATGGTGTACGCCGCCCTGGCGCGGGGAAGTTCCTACGGGGCAGCGTTCCCTTCCTCGCACGTGGCGGCGGCCCTGGCGGCAACGATCGCCGGCTGGCACGGGTCGCGCCGGCTGGGATTGCTGCTGCTGGTGCCGACCATCCTGCTGACGGTCTCGGTCGTCTACTGCCAGATGCACTACGCGGTGGACGCGATCGGCGGTGTGCTGGTGGGGGTGCTCGCGGCGGCGGCGGCGGCCCGTCTTCGCACGGAGGCGTAGGACGCGGACACGAAACGGCCCGCCGATTGTCCGGCGGGCCGTTCGGGCAAGGGGACCGACGGCGCTTACTGGACCGTGATCTCGCCCTTCATGCCCAGCGCGAGGTGCGGCATGCAGTAGAACTTGTAGCTGCCGACCGGCGCATTGTTCAGCGTCACCGTCACGATGGCGTCCTGCTCCATGATGGTCTCGCTGTCGAGCGACTCACCGCTGCCGACCGGGGTGACCGCGATCGCCGACTTGGCGTTCGCCGGGATGCTGTCAGCCCAGAAATTCACGCTGTGCGGGCCACCGCTCTTGTTGTGAAAGCGGATCACGTCGCCGCTCTTCACCGTGAGGGTCGCCGGCACGAACTTCGGCTGCGTTCCGTCCATCACCATGTCGACATCGTGCGTGGCACCGGTCGCGGTCGGCGCTGACATCGCCGGAGCCGCAGCCGCTGAGTCGGTCACTGCCGCATTGTCTGCCTTCTTCTCGCCGCCACAGGCCGCGAGGACGAGGGCAAGCCCCGCCACCACCGAAGTAACGCGCATCGCTGTTCTGCCTCCCCATACATGAATGTTGTCCGTCCGAGCTCGTCCCACCCGGTGCCGATCCGGCACCTTGTGAACAAGTTCACAAGTATATATTGCCGTGGTGAAAATGGGAACTCTCGGGTGAGCATGCCACCCCCGTGCACGGCCATCGGCCGGCAATGTACGTCGCTGCCCGTCACGTTGCGCATCGGCTCGCTGGAGGAGGGCAACGCCTCGCTCGATCACGAGTCGACCTGGCTGCTCGGCCACACCCAGCACATCACGTTCAACGAGCTGTGGGAGGACGAGGGGGAGCTCTACGTGCAGGCGGTGCTCCATGTGCCCTGCCGGTATCTGGAGCAGGCGGGCGGCAGTGCCCGCTGCGGCGCCTGGGGATTCCGGGGCCCGGTGCCGCGCCCGCGACGCGCCGTCCAGCCGCGGCAGCTCGGCTCCGACCGGTTCAACGTGGTCGATCGTCGCCGGTTGACGACCCGGTTCATTCCCGCGCCGCCACCCGCTCCCCGCGAGTTGCCCGTTCTCCCCGCCGCTGATTCAGGCAACCCGTGCGCGACGGCGGCGTGCCGGACGGCGGACAACCGGCGTGGGGCGGCCTGCTGCCGTGATCTGCAGGTCGAGATCATGTGCACCCCCAAGCAGGAGCGCCTGGAGGCCCTGGTGCGCTCGCGGCGCTCGCCGTATCTCTGCAAGGTCACGCGCGAAGGCGACTTTTCGATCGAGGCCGAGCTGATCTCGGCCTGCGCCTACTTGGAGGCCGGCAGCGTCAACTGTACCCTTCATGGGCGCGCGCGCGCCGACGGGCGCCCGGCCAAGCCCGATCTGTGCAGCGAGTGGCCCGGGACGCACAAGGTGCTGCATCCGGGCTGTGTCTTCGCCCGCCCGAAGCGCCGGGCCGCCCGCTGACGGATTCCCCTGTGCACGTAACGGCCAGTCTGCGCGTCTCTTAGCGGAAGGCACGCCTCCCGCCGTCAGCCCGGAGCGCCCGTGGACGACCTCGAGCAGCTATATCAGACGACATATGCGGCCGTAGTCCGGTTTCTCTACCGCAAGGTCTGGGATGCCGACCGCGCCGAGGACCTGGCCCAGGAGGTGTTCGTCCGGGCACTCGCCCATCGGCCCGAGAAGCCTCGCGCCTGGGTATTCGCCGTGGCGGCCAACCTGGCCCGCGACGAGGCGCGCGCGGCGATCCGACGCAAGCGACACCTGGTGCTGATGACCAACGATCCCGACCAGGGCCCCTCGCCCACGATGGCCGCGGACGATCAGGTGGAACGCGACGAGCGGCTGACGGCGGTGCACGACGCGCTGGACACGCTCACCGAACGCGATCGTGAAGTACTGCTCCTGTGGGATGCGGGGCTCAGTTACCCGGAGATCGCCCAGCAGACCGGGCTGGCAGTTGGAGCCGTCGGCACGACCCTGGCGCGCGCCCGAAAGCGCCTCGTGGAGGCTTACGACCGTCAACACTCGCGAGATCATGCGGCATATTCCTGAAGACGAGCTGCATTCCTACCTGGATCAGGCGCTCAGTCGCACGCAGTGCGTCGAAATCGAGAGCCACCTCGCCGGCTGCGAAGGCTGCCGGTTGACCCGTGACGGTATTGCCGCGCTCCGGGATCGGACGACGGCGCTGCTGGCGGCGCTTGCCCCGCCGCGCGGCTTCATGCCGGCGGTGGACCTTCTGCGCGAGCGTGCCGCGGCCCGTTCGGCCCGGCTGCACCGGCGGCGCCGTGCCGCGGCGTGGGCCGCCAGCCTCGTCGTGGCACTCGGGCTTGGCTGGTGGGCCAACACGTACGTGTCACGGCCTTCCGCCGTGGCATCCCGGCTACCCGTCACTGCGCCCTCGCCCGCCGCACGGCACGCTGACACCGCCGCACGGATCGCGATGCTGCCGGCCGCTCGAAACGCGGGACGGCCGGCTGCGGACCGTGGTCCGGCAGGTGCGATGGCCGTGAGCACTGAGTCCGCTGCGCTACGCCCGACGACCATTGCCGCGCCGCGCGTGGAGCTGTCGACCGGTACGCTTCCGACTGGAGAATTCGAGACCAGCCTCGGCGGGATCTGGCGCACCCTTTCGTGGGCGGGAGCCCGGGATGAGCGTGGAGATTCGGTGCCTCACATCGATGGCCTGCCGGTGGTCGAGGTGCAGGTCGGGCAGGCCAAGGTCGGGGGCAACAAGTCCATCATGGTCGTGGCGCAGCAGCTGGCGTCGGGTGACGTGATCCGGACCATCGAAGGCCCGGCAGCCGATGTATCACAGCTGCTCTCGAGCCGGCCCGGCGCGTCCAATCCGTCCCCCTGGCCCACGCTCGACAGCCCGGGCATCGCCGGCGGAGACGGCACGATGGCCATGCGCCATGGTGACCGGATGCTCGCGATCACGGCGCCGCTGCCCAACGACTCGCTGCGGGCCATGATGCGTCGGCTGAATGCGGAGATGCGCGGGAAGTAGCGGCCTCGGCCCGCTAGCGGCCGTGCTCCCGGCGTTCGACGGCAGACTCCTGAATCCAGTCCTTGGGCGCTTCCTCGTGATCGTAGATATCCGCGGCGTGATGATGCGCCAGCTCGCGGCCAATCGTGATCATCGCGAGCCGCGGTGAGAGCATCGGGAAGCGCCGCGCGAAGAGCGCATAACACAGGAGGAACAATCCCGCGAACAACAGCGTCGGAGCGAGTTCCGGCACGCCGAAGATGGGGCCGGACGCGGTCGTCACCGATGGCAGGACCAGCAGGTACCGCTCGAGCCACAGCGCCGAGAGGCTGACGGCGGCGAAAAACCCCAGCGTGACCCGCGTCTTCTTCGGCGCCACCCCCAGCAGGCCCACGAACGGCACCACGAACATCCCGAGGAACACCGCCCTGCCCACCGGGAACCAGTTGCCCCAGAGCCGGGCGAACACGAACCCCGTTTCCTCGGGCAGATTGCCATACCAGATCACCAGGAACTGGGCCCACATGAGGTAGGTCCAGAACACGGTGAAGCCGAAGCACAGCTTGCCCAGATCATGGCGTTGCTTGGGCGACACGAGATCGGCGACGCCGAGGTGCCGCGCGCCGAAGATCATCATCAGCGCGAGCAGCATGTGGGCGCCCAGGAACGAGCCCATGAAATAGAAGCCGCCCAGCAGGTTCGAGAACCAGTGCGGCTGCAGCGCCATGATGCCGTCGAAGGCGAGGATCGTCGCGCCGAGGACGAACAGCACCACGTACGCCGGTGCGAGCCGATGGATGCGCACGTCGTGCGCCGCGGCCGACAGCGGGCCGTCGTCGAGGCCTCGTGTCCAGCGCTCGTAGACCGAGCGGCGCCCGCCGCTGACGGCGCTGCGGGCCTCGAACATGTCCGGCAGCATGTCGGCCCGCACCAGCTTCCACCCGACCCATGCCATCAGGACCAGCGAGACGAACACCCGGGCGAACATCATCGGATGGGAGAGCCACGCGGCCTTGCCGGCGGAAAGCGCCGGCAGCTGCTCGGCCATGCGGCCGTAGATCGCGTCGTAGCCGGCGGTGAAGATGCAGACCGCGGCAAGAATCGACACAGGGAGGAACGCGACGGACGCCTCGGCGAAGCGGATCAGCATCCCGGACCACTTCGCGTTGGTGATCTTCTGCGCCGCCGCGAAGGCCACGCTTCCGAGCGACAGCCCGGTGAAGAACAGCCAGTTGACCTGCACCATCTGCCAGGCGCGCTCGTGATCGCCCGGCGAAAGCCGGAACAGCAGGAGGATCGCGCCCAGCAGGGCGAGACCGGCACCTACCCCAAGAAACAGGTCGTAGCGGCCGCTGACGGAGCGGGCGATCAGCCGGGCGCGGAGGTCGCGGTCACTCATCGCGTTGCGCCCCCCGGCCGGGCTGTTCCAGGACTCACGACCGAATCGGGGGGTGTCGGCGAGTCGCCCTGGAGCTTCCGCACGTAGTTCACGACGGCCCAGCGATCATCGGGGCGCACCACCTTGTCGCCGTATCGGGGCATCACGCCACGGCCGTAGCGGATGATGCTGAACAGGTAGCCGTCGCTATAGCCGCGCGCCTTGGCGGTGAGCAGCGACGGCGCGTTCATATACCGCACGATGCCGTCGCCGGCACCTCCGCTCCCGTGGCACACCGAGCAGTAGGTGTGGAAGAGGGTGTCCCCGCGGGCCTCGACGGTGGCCGGAATATTCGGCAGCGCCGGGCCGGGCCGCATGCGCCCGCTGTCCGGCCCGGCCACGGCTCCGCCGGCGAAGGGATTGACGAGCTTGTCCGCCGCCGTCGTCTTGCCGCTGGCAAACTCGGCGCTCCAGTCTCCCTCGCCGCCGGTGACCGGAACGGCCCCGGCGGGCGTGTACCGCGGCACGTCGGCGCGCTGGTACGGATGGATCGACTTCTGCCGAATCATGTGGTCGAACCACGGAATGACGTGCATCAGGTCGTCCGGCGAGGGCACGCGGTTGTAGTAGGTCTCGCACGCGCCTGAGCCGAGCCCGACGACGCCGATGAGCGCGAGCCGGATGCTACGCAGCCGCATGCGTGACCTCCACGGCGCCGGCTTCGCGGAACAGCCGCTCGATGGCCGCGGCCTGGGCCGGGCGCGCGGCGACGAACACGCCGATCCGGTCGTCGGTGTAGCGCGGGTCGTACGCGATCTTCCGGCCGGCCTTGAGCAGCGACAGGAGGGCGACACCCAACAGGGTGCTGAGGGCCCCGATGAGAATCGTCAGCTCGAATGCGATCACGACATAGGGCGGAATCGAGACGATCGGCTTGCCGCCGACCAGGACGGGCCAGTCCCGCGACATCCAGATCGTCATGGCAAATCCGGCGGTGCAGCCGGTCAGCCCGCCGATGAGGGTGAAGAGCCGCACCGGGCTGCTGGTGTGGCCGAGCGCCTCCTCCACCTCGTGATTGGGCGAGGCCGTGTAGACCGTGAGGTCCCGGTGGCCGCCGCTCCGCAGCGTGCGGATGGCATCCGTGGCCGCGTCGATGTGGTCGAACGACGCCAGCACGCCGGGCACGACGGGCCGCCTGGGAAGCGGAAGTTTCATCAGTGGTGTCCTCCGGCGACCCGGCGGCGCGGCATCGGGATCATTTCCTTGATCTCCTGGATCGCGACGATCGGGAAGTTGCGCGCGAAGAGCAGGAAATACATCCCGAACCAGCCGAACGACCCGGCCAGGATGCCCCAGTCGGCCCAGGTGGGATTGATCCCGTCCCAGGCCCACGGGATGTAGTCGTTGGAGAGCGACGACACGATGATCACATAGCGCTCGAACCACATCCCGATGTTGATGAAGATCGAGATGACGAACAGAGCCGTGAGATTGGTCCGGATCTTCCGGAACCAGAGCAGCTGCGAGACGAAGGCGTTGCAGATGATCATGGTCCAGCCGGCCCACCACATGGGGCCGAAGGCGCGGCGGAAGAACGTGGTCTGTTCGAAGATGTTGCCGCTGTACCAGGCGATGAAGTATTCCATTCCATACGCGTAGAACAGGATGCAGCCGGTCAGCAGCGTCAGCTTCGACAGATTGTCGAAGTGATACTCGGTGATCATGTGCTCCAGCCGGAGCGCCTTCCGCAGCGGAATCAGCAGCGTGAACACCATGCCGATGCCGGAGTAGATGGCGCCGGCCACGAAGTACGGCGCGAAGATCGTTCCGTGCCACCCGGGGACGATGCCCGAGGCGAAGTCCCAGGAGACCACCGAGTGTACCGAGAGCACCAGCGGCGTGGCCAGCGCGGCGAGGTACAGGTAGGCACGCGAATAGTGCCGCCACTGGGTGTCGGTGCCCTGCCAGCCGAGCGAAAGCTGGCCGTAGATGAATTTCCGCCAGCCGGTGACCTTGTCGCGAACGGCGGCGACATCGGGAATCAGCCCGAAGATGAGGAACGTCGTCGACACCGTGAGGTAGGTCGAGATCGCGAACACGTCCCAGATGAGCGGTGACTTGAAGTTGGGCCAGAGGTAGCGCTGGTTCGGATACGGCAGGAGCCAGTAGAAGATCCACTGGCGCCCGATGTGAATGATCGGAAACAGGCCGGCCGTCATGACGGCGAACACCGTCATGGCCTCGGTGGCCCGGTAGACCGCCGTGCGCCACGGCGAGCGAAACAGGAACAGGATGGCGGAGATCAGCGTGCCGGCGTGGCCGATGCCGACCCAGAACACGAAGGTCGTGATGTAGACCGACCACATGATCGGCGGCGTGTAGCCCGAGTGGCCCAGGCCGTCGCGAAGCAGGATGACGAAGGTGATCAGCCCGATGAGGAAGAGCCCCACCGCCCCGAACAGCGCCATGTAGTAGCCGCGGTTCGGCGTCTCCAGCGTCGCGACGACGTCGCGGGTGACGTCGGCGTGGGTCTGGGTGATCGTGAAGTTGGGCGCGATGACCGCCATGCCTTACGCCTCCGCCCCGTGCAGCACCTTGGCGAGATACGTGATCGCCGGGCGCGTGTTGATGTCTTCGAGGATGTGGTACCCGCGCGGGTCCTGGCGGATCTTCGCCACCCGGCTGTCCGCCTGCCGCATGTCGCCGAAGACGATCGCCTCGGACGGACAGCTCTGGGCGCACGCCGTGGTGAACTCGCCGTCGCGGAGCGGCCGGTCTTCCAGCCGCGCCTCGTGCTGGGCCCGGCGGATGCGCTGGACACACATGGTGCACTTCTCCATCACGCCGCGCGCCCGCACCGTGACGTCCGGATTGAGCTGCAGATTGAGCGGCTCCGGGAAGGCCCGCTCGTTGTACTTGTACCAGTTGAAGTAGCGCACCTTGTAGGGGCAGTTGTTGCCGCAGTATCGGGTGCCGACGCAACGGTTGTAGACCTGGCCGTTGAGGCCGTCGGCGGTATGGTACGCCGCGTAGACCGGGCAGACCGGCTCGCAGGGGGCGTTCTCGCAGTGCTGGCAGAGCATCGGGACGAAGCGCGCCTGGAGCGGCTGGCTGGTGTCGCCGCCTCCTTCCCAGTAGCGCTCGATCCGCATCCAGCTCATCTCGCGGCCGCGCAGGACGTCGGCGTAGCCCACCGTCGGAATGTTGTTCTCGGCGTAGCAGGCGGTGACGCAGGCCGAGCAGCCGGTGCACTTCGCCAGGTCGATCGCCATACCCCAGCTGGGCTGGGCCACGGCGTAATCGCCGAGCTTCCGCATCTCGACCTGCTCGGCGCGCCACCCCTTGAGCGCCGCCAGCTCGGTCCCGGTGTGCTCGCCTGCTTCCTCCGCGTGCCCGGCCGCCTCCAGGTAGGCCTGCTTGACGGTGAGGCCCTTCACCGCCGCGGCGAGCGGCATGGCTTCGGCGATGCCGCGGCCAAGCTGTCGCGGATTGCCCTCGGTCGTGGCGACGTCCATCCAGGTATTCAGCTTCTCGACCCGGACACGAGTCGAGAGATAGGGCACGAAAGGCAAGTTTCCCGGTGCGCCGAGCAGGTCGAGCGCGTTGACGCCCCGGCCGGTGGCATATTCGCCGAAGTCGGTGTGTCCGAAGCCGGTCGGCATCGCGAGCACGTCGTCGCGCAGCCCCTCGTAGATCCAGACCGGGGCGTCGACCGAGCCATGCGGAGACACCAGGCGGATCATTTCCCCCCGGCGGACGTCCAGCCGCGCCGCGGTGGCCGGACTGAGCTCCACCCAGGAGTGCCAGGTGATCTTGGTGACGGGGTCGGGGTTTTCCAGCAGCCACGGCCGATTGGCGCCGCGTCCGTCGTACAGGAACGAGTGCGGATACGGCATGAAGACGAATTCGCCATCGCCGTCAAGCGCGGGCTTCGCGTAGGGCGAGCCACCGAGGTTGAGGGCGAGCGCAGGCGACGCCGCTGCGGCCCGCTCACCGTAGACTCCGCCGCGCGCGAGCGCTTCCCGCCAGAAGGTGTCGAAGTCGGTGGCGCCGCCCGCGGCCGCGGCGATCGCCTGCCAGGCGGTCTTGAGGTGCGCCTCGAAGGTCGGCGCGGCGAACTTCGCGAAGGCGCCGCCGACCTTCTGCGCGGTGCGCAGGAGGACGTCCCCGGTGGAGACGCCGACGGTCGCACCGGGCGCATCGCTCCAGGTGCCGGGCATCCCCATGCGGGACACCTTCGGCTGCACGCCCATGGTGGGGAACACCGGCTCCATGACCGGCTGCATCAGACCGTACACACCGGCTGACGGCCGGGCGTCATCCCAGCGCTCGAACGCATGCAGGTTGGGAATGAGCAGGTCGCAGAGCGCCGCGGTCTCGTCGAAGACCAGCGAAGTCGACACCTTGAAGAGCACCTTCTTCATGCGTGCGGCGAAGCCGGCGGCCCTCGGAATCGAGTACACCGGGTTGGCGTCATGCACCAGCAGCATGCCGACCTGTCCGGCGTCCATCGCCGCCATCAGCTCGCCCAGCCCCTGATAGCCGTCTCCGGCCGGCAGATCGGCACCGAACAGCACCGTCTGGCCCACGTTGCCCGCGACGTAGTTGAGGATGTTGACCGCCGCGCAGACGTCCACCGCATTCCGGTGCTGGCTGGCGATCCCGCCGGCGACGGCGAGACTCGGCTGGGCCGCGGCGAACTCGCGTGCCAGCCGTTCAATCGTCGCCGCCGACAGGCCGGTCTCGCGCGCGGCGGTCTCGGGCGTATGCGCCGCCAGCACGCCGCGCAGGCCGGCGGCATCGGCGCCGCCGCGCATGCCCAGGAGCACACTCGCCATCGCAAGCGCCAGGGCCGCCTCGCTGCCGGGCGCGATCGGGTGCCATTCGTCGGCGTTCAGCCCGGTCATGCTCATGCGGGGGCCGAAGTAGACGTGCTTCGTCATCGCACCATCGCTGAAGCCATGGGAGGCGGCGAATCCCCGCTGATTCTCCATCGGCGAGAGCCAGGTGTCGAGGAAATCGGCGCCGAACGACACGATGTATTTCGCCTTGCCGAAATCATGCGCGGGCAACTGGTCGGTGCCGAACACCTGACGGTTGGCCAGCCGCATCGGCTCGTGATCGAATGGCTCGTAGCGCGTCACACGCCCGCCGGCGGCGCCCACCCAGTCGGCCAGTAGATCGGAGAAGGTGCCCCGCCCCGCGCCGGATATCGCCGCGATCCGGCCGCCGGCCTTGCCCACCTCCGCGGCGAGGCGGCTGATGGCGTCGTCCCAGGAAATCGCCTTGAGCGCGCCGCCAGTCCGCAGCATCGGACCCTTCACCCGTCCGGGGTTGTACAGCCCCTGAAGCGATGCGTGGCCGCGGGCGCACAGCTTGCCGCGATTGACGGGGTGCTCCGGATTGCCCTCGAGCTTGATCGCCCGCCCTTCCCGCGTCTTGATGTGCACGCCGCAGCCGCTCGCGCACTCGGTACAGGTGCCCGCGTAGTACGTGGGGACGCCGGGGACCTGATCCTCGGACTGTACGAGGTACGGAATGAGCTTCTCGACCCGGCTCGTCGAGCAGCCGGACAGCGCCAGCGCGCCGCCGCTCGTGGCGCCGAGGACGGTGAGAAACTTCCGGCGGTCGAGGTTCTTATCGACGGTCTTGATGTCGTCGGACATCGGAGCTCCGAAAGGGAAGCGACGGCGTCAGTAGTGACACGTCGTGCAGTCGCGCGTGACTTTCCGCTCGATGTGGCAGCTGATGCACCAGCCCATGTTGTTCACGTTGTTCACCTTGAACACCTGCGGCATGCGAGTGACGTCGCCGTGGCAGGTGGCGCAGGCGTTGGGCCCCAGGGCCTTGATGTGCTGGGAATGGGGGAAGTGCACGTGGCGCGCGAGAAAATGGATGCGCACCCACTCCACAGTCCGCGCATCGCCGAATGCCTTCTTGAGCTTGCTGATCTCCGCCCGGTTGGCACTGTCGCTGCCGCCCACGACCGCGTGACATCCCATGCAGGTCTGCAGCGACGGGATCCCCGGCTCGGACGACACGGCCACCGAATAGTGGCAGTACTGGCAGGCCATCTTGTACTGGCCGGCGTGCAGATCGTGGCGGAAAAAGATCGGCTGGCGAGGGCCCAGCAGCGCGTTGGTGTCCGATGCGGCGAGCACCGTCGCGCGAACCGAATCGGCGACGGTGCTCTTATGCTGCGCACCGGAAGGCGTCCCGAACGCCATGATCGCCGCGACGCTCGCCAGCGCGGCTCCTGCGACGATCAGACCTAGCTTGCGCATTCTCGTCATCATCTCGCGTGAGGAGTAGCCGAGCTGTTGTGAAATCGTTCACGAGTTGCGGAGCACGTGCCGGCGCGCCCTGGAGAACGCGCGGATAATTATAGTGACGACGAGACATTCCACAACCGGCGGCGAAGTCGGTGCCGACCGGGTCAGTCGGATTGGGAAGTCGGTGCCGGGACGGCGATTCCCTTCCGCTCGAGAAAGCGGATCACTTCGATCCCCATGGCGCGCACGAGTGAGGCCTCGCGGCCGTCGAGCTCGCCCCGATAGACGATCTCCCGAAACGCGCGCATGACGGACTCGCTCCGACGGGTCTTGAAGAACTCGATGGCCCAGAGCGATCGCTCCCAGTCGGCAAAGAGCTCCTCGAGCTGGCCCGCGGTCGCGGGGTCGGCCTCGTTGCGCGGCGGCTTGAACGGCACGGCGTCCCCGCCCCGCGCCACCCAGAGCTCGTATGCCATCACGGCGACGGCCTGCGCCAGATTGAGCGACGGGTGGACCGGATCGGTGGAGATCGTGACCAGCAGCTGGCAACGATCCAGCTCCTCGTTGGTGAGCCCGCTGTCTTCCCGGCCGGCGACGATCGCAACCGGGCCCGCCGCGCCTCGCGCGACCAGCTCGGCCGCCGCGTCCCTGGGCCGGACGACCCGGCGTTTGGCCGCGCGTTCCCTGCCGGTGAGCACCGCCGCGAAGACGCAGTCGTGCAGTGCGGCCTCGAGACTCGGGAACATCTCGGCCCGGGCCACGAGGTCGGCGGTGTTGTGCGCGATGCCTTCGATGCGGTAGGGATCGAACACTTCGGGATTGACCAGCCGCACCTGGGGGATGCCGAAGTTCTTGGCGATCCGGAATGCGCTCGCGATGTTGACGATGTCCTGGGGCGCGACCAGGACCAGGATCGGGTTCAGGTCACCACGTCCAGGAACGACGTGTCGTACTTCTTGGCCTTGAGCGTGGCGGCAAAACCGCTCTTCTCGACCGATTTGACGTACCCTTCCTTCGGCTCGATCAGCTTGGCGTCCACCAGCTCCATGAGCGCGTCGTTGAGCGTGACCATGCCGGTCCGCCGGTTGGTCTGCATGATGGACGGAATCTGGAAGGTCTTGCCCTCGCGGATCAGGTTCGAGATCGCGGGGATGGACAGCAGGATCTCCCGTGCCGCCACCCGGCCGCCGCCGACTTTCCGGCAGAGAATCTGGGCAATGACGCCACGCAGTGATTCGGCGAGCATGACGCGCACCTGCGACTGGCGGTCGGCCGGGAACTGATCGATGATGCGGTCGATCGTCGAGGCCGCCGTCGTGGTGTGCAGGGTGCCGAACACCAGGTGGCCCGTTTCGGCGGTCTCGATGGCGATCGAGACCGTCTCGAGATCGCGCATCTCGCCGACGAGCACGACGTCGGGATCCTCGCGCAGGGCCGCCCTGAGCGCCTGCTTGAATCCGCGCGTATGCAGCCCGACCTGCCGCTGCGTGACGATGCACTGCTTGCTCTCGTGTACGAACTCGATCGGGTCTTCGATCGTGAGGATGTGATCCGAGCGGGTGCGATTGACGAGATCCACCATCGCGGCCAGCGTCGTGGACTTGCCCGAGCCGGTCGGACCCGTCACGAGCACAAGGCCCTTGTTCAGCTTGCAGAGGTTCTGGACCTCGCGGCTGAGGCCCAGATCGTCGGCGGTCGGGATATGAGCGGTGATCACCCGTACCACGCAGAAGGGCCCGTAGCGATCCTGCCCCGCGTTGCAGCGGAACCGCGCCACACCCTCGATCTCGTAGGCCCAGTCCGTATCGCTCAGCTCGCGGAATTCCGCCTGATCACCTGACGGCATGATCGCGGCAAGCATCGCCGCCACTCGTTCGGCCGAGAGGCTGGGCGCCGGGTGACGCTCAAGCTCTCCCTGCCGCCGGTAGATCGGCGGCTGGCCGGAACGCAGATGGAGATCGGACGCCTTGCTATCTACCAGGAGCCGCAGCAGCGTCTCCATCGCCGCGCGCGCCTCGCCGGTTTCCCGGCTGTCCCGCGCGGCCAGCGTCGGTCCCTGCCCGTTGCCAACCCGCGCGGCGGGTACCTCTGCGCCCAGCGTGGGCCGGAGCATCACGCCGGCGCCGTCCGCGCTTGGAGCGACGTCGACGCTGATGGGCCCAGTCGGGGCCGTGTAGGCGAAGTTCAGCTGCGCCGTCGGTGTGACGAGCGCCGCCATCTCGGCGGGCGCGATTTCGCGCACCAGGCCCAGAATCTGCGCATCGGTCAGCGGCTCGCGCGTCACCGGCCGGGTGACGCCGTTGACGATCAGCGCGATCGGCTTGCCGGGATTGAGCTGGAGGCGTTCCGCGCCCTGCTCGTGCATCACCTGTATGAAGCGATCTAGACGGGCCACGGCACACTCAGTCGGAGGGACGCACGATGGAGACGTGCGAGCGGTTCACATAGCGGGTGTTCGCGTCGGTGGAGACGGCGAAGAAGCGGCCGGCGGCATTGAGGTAGTCGAGGGTGCGGGCGCGATTGGGCGGCAGCTCATGCGTCGCCCAGCCCCGATACATGGCCCCGCCCCAGAGCACCACGTCGAGGCCGAGGCGGCGCGCGGCCGTCGCGCGCTCGGGATCGTCGGCCACGGCGTCGGGAGCGCACGAGATGACGGCAACCTGCTCCTTCGACAGGAACGCGATGCTGCCGTCCGGCGTGGTCAACACGAAGAACGGCTCCGGCCGGTTCAGCATTTCCAGCGGTGTCTCGGCGCCGTCCCGGTAGGCGACGCGGGCCTGCACATGGAGGTCGCCGTAGACGGTCACGCCTTCGGCGAGGAGCACTTCGGCGGGGATGCGCTCGGTGGCCGCCCAGTCACCCATCTGATGTGCTCGTCATGATCTGTCAAAGTGCCGAGTCAGTGGGGCTCCGGGCAAGTGGCAGCTCGGCGGCTCACCGCTCCCCGACGGCGACGAGCGCTTCCCCGCTCAGGCGATAGGTGCGCCAGTCGCCGAGCGGCTCGGCGCCAAGCCGCTCGTAGAAGTCGATCGCGAGCCGGTTCCACAGGAGCACCGCCCACTCCATCCGCCCGCATCCTCGGCGGCCGGCCTCGGCCGCGACGCTACGAAACAGGGCGTTACCGAGCCCCGCGCCCCGCAGTTCCGGCAGGACGAACAGGTCTTCGAGGTAGAGCGTCGGCCGCGCCAGGAACGACGAATACGTCTCGAAGAAGAGGGCATAGCCGGCAACACCGGCATCGGTCTCGGCCAGCAGGACGTCGAACCGCGGGTTGGGCCCGAATCCGTCGTGCACCAGCCGCTCGCGAGCGCCGGCATCCGGCCGCGGCAGGTGCTCGTAATCGGCGAGTGCGTCGATCAGGGCGAGGAGCGCCGGCGCATCGGCGGCGGTGGCGCGGCGGACGCGCGGATCGCTCATCCCCGCAGCTCGACCCCGGCCTGCGCTTCGATCACGCGGATCGCCTCCAGGTAGTCGGCGTCCGCACCGAGGATGTTGCGGGCGGCGTGGAGCGCGGTGCTGGCCGCCCCGATCACCGGCGTTTCGACCTCCACTTCGTGCGCGACGTCGAGCGCGATGCCGACGTCCTTGTCGAGGAGTGCCAGGCGGAACGTGCGCGGCCAGGCCCCGGTCAGGACCCGCTCCGGCACGAGTGCCTCGCTCACGAACGAGCGCCCGCTCGAGGCGTTGAGCGTTTCGACGGCGAGCCGGGGGTTCACACCGGCCCGCGCCAGTGTCGCCAGCGCCTCGCCGACGGCCTGGATGTTGACGCCGAGGAGGGCGTTGTTGACGGCCTTCATCGCGTGACCGGTGCCCACCGGCCCCATGTGCACGATCCGCTTGCCGAACGCGGCGAGGATCGGACGCGCGCGCTCGAACGTTGCGGCGTCTCCTCCCACCATCACAGTCAACGTGCCTGCCTCGGCGCCATTGGTGCCGCCGCTCACCGGGGCGTCGGCAAAGGCGATGCCCTGCTCCGCCAGCCGCGCAGCGATGCGCCGTGAGGAGGCGGGGTCGCCCGAGGTGCAATCGAGCAGCAGCGTCCTGGGTGCCATCCCCGCGAGGAGTCCGTCAGGCCCGTCGAGGAGCTGCTCCACCTCGGCGGACGTCGGGAGACAGGTGAGCACCACGTCGGCCGCCGCCGCGTCGCGCGCGCTGGCCGCCATCTGCCCGCCGTGGTGCTCGACGAACGCGCGCGCGCGTGCGTCGGTGCGGTTCCAGACCGTGAGGTCGTGGGATTTGGCGAGTTGGGCGGCCATCGGAGTGCCGATGGCGCCGAGACCGAGGAAGGCGAGGCGCATGAAGAATCCTGTATCGGGTGATCAGGCGTTCCAACCAAACCTAGCCGAGCGACAGAAAAGACAAAGCTCCGGGCGACTGCCCGGAGCCTTGTGATAGCAGCAATGGTGTCACCCCTGAAGGCAGCCCCTCTGACCGCTGCGGTTGGCGAAGCCGGTGCCAGCGGTGTAAGCCACATTGGACCATTCCATCTGAAGCTTCCAGGTGCTGCCGTTATTCAACGTCACTGGGCCGGCAAATGCCCACGCGCACTTATCGCCGTTCTCTGCGCCGCTGGAGTCAAACCAGCCGGCGCCACGCGGGTCGGTGATCGTCTCGGACAGCTCGTGCGCGGTGACATTGGCTACAGCCGTCAGGCCCTGGGAGTGACCCGTATTGTAGGTGTCGACCGGATCGCAGCCTGCCAACCCATCAATATTCGGCATGTACGCGACCTGTACCGGCGCCCCGTTCGAGCAGGTTCCCCAGCTGTGCCAGGCACAGTAACTCACTTGGCCGGCCCCGGTCGACGTGTAGAGCAGATAAAGCGCGTTCGGATCCGGAGTGTTGTTCGTGACCCTACACACCTCGGCGACCGCGCTGGTCGTGGTCGGCGCGCGGCTCGGGGCAGCGCTCGCGTCGATGACAAAGCCCAGGTAAGTCGATGCGCTCGTGACTTTCCCGTTGGTTCCCGAATACTCAGTGCTTGCGGCCGCGTATCCGCTGCCGCCAAACCCGGAGAAGAAGGAGTTAAGACCCGTGATCTTGTCTCCCGCAAACGTGGCGCTGTTCCACTCGGAGCCCCAGAAAATGGCCATGGTCTTGTTGGCAACCAGCACGGTCCCGCCATGCAAAGTCATGTTAACCGAGCCACCACCACCGTGCCGCGCCTGCCCGCGCGCCAGAAACACATGCTCCGGCGCCCCGTGAAGCGTTACACCATTTCCGTCACCCCGCGCAGCATCGATGCCCCCGACACTCGGAGCCGTGGACTGATCCGTGTTCGAGCAGGCAGCCATGACGCCTACGCCGACCACGAGTAGCAACTTTTTCACGAGCGACCTCCCTCGAAATGGAATCTCGACTGCGGGGCGGTCCCGCCGCCGGCTCTGCTTATGGGGCGGTCCGGCCGATGGCCGCCAACTCCCGGTTGATCACGCGGTCGAAGACTCCCCGCGGGTACGCGCCCTGCAGCGATACACCATTGATCAGAAACCCCGGCGTACCGGTAAACCCAAGCTTCGTGGCCTCGGCCACATCAGCCGCGACGGTCGCCTTCACGGCCTCCGACGCCGCCTCACCCTGCGCCCGCGCCAGATCGGCGCCGGCCTGTTTCACGGCATCGGCGAGATACGCCTCGCCGCGGGTATTGAACTGCTCCTGGTTGGTATACAGCAAATCGTACAGCCGATACGCCGCCGCGGGATCCTGCCGCGCCACGGCCTCGAACATCACCGCCGCCGCGTAGGCATGCTGGTGGGTCTCAACCGGCAGCTGCTTCACCACGAGTCGCACGCGCCCGGGATACGCCTTGAGCACCTCGACGAGCACGTCCCGTTCCTGCCGGCAGTACGGACACTGAAAATCGGTGTACTCGACGATCGTGACCGGAGCGGACGGATCGCCGAAGCCGGCCCGCCCGGCCGTCGGTACCAGCCGCGGGTGGGCGAGCTCGTGTTCGATCCGCAGTGAATCTGCCATTACGGAGACGGCCTGCTCGCGCCGCTGACGGTCGCGCGCGGCCGCGGTGAGGATCGCGATGAACGAGTCCGGATGTGCCCGAACGACCGAGTAAAGAATGTCAGGATGACTGAGCAGCGCGGACCGGAGTTGTTCCGGTGTCGCACTTGGTGAGCTGCACCCGGCCAGCGCCAGCAGGCCGATCCAAGGTGACGGCAAAAAGCGCACAGAGATCGGTCTCGACTCGGGGGCACCGCGCCGGATGCAGCGGCACGTAGACGATATCAGGCGGGACGTCCGAGCGCCAGAGGGT
This sequence comes from Gemmatimonadales bacterium, assembly GCA_038321865.1. Lineage (GTDB taxonomy): Bacteria > Gemmatimonadota > Gemmatimonadetes > Gemmatimonadales > GWC2-71-9 > JAICUF01. The sequence continues at coordinate 81,836 of JBBQFH010000010.1, read as the reverse complement.
GCAACCGATTGCGCGCTGGCGCCCGCGATGATGCGCCGCTAGCCTCCCCCCATGTCCGCCCGCCTGATGCACGTCGATCTCGACGCCTTCTTCGTGGAGGTCTGCCGCCAGCGCCACCCGGAGCTGCGGGACGTCGAGCTGCTGGTCGTGGGCGGGCGGCGGGAGCAGCGGGGCGTGGTGCAGTCGGCATCATACGGGGCCCGGAAATACGGGGTGCGGGCCGGCATGCCGATCGGCGAGGCAGTCCGGCTCTCCCCGGCCGCCACCTTCTTCAAGGGCGAGTTCACCCACTACCGCGAGGCGTCGGAGACGGTCGCGCAGGTGCTCCGTGAATTTTCCCCCACCGTCGTGATGGCCTCGCTCGACGAGGCGTACCTCGACTTCGGCGGCACCGACCAGCTCTATCCCGTCTCGCTGCTGCCGGTGGCGACGCGACTCCGGGACACGGTGCAGGCCGCCGCCGGCCTCGACTGCAGTGTCGGGATCGGACCGAACCGCATGATCGCCAAACTGGCATCGGACTTCGCCAAGCCCCGCGGACTGATGGAGGTGCGCTCCGGCTGGGAGGAAGGCTTTCTCGCCGGGCTCCCGGTCGCCGCACTGCCGGGGGTGGGGCCCAAGACGGCGGCACGCTGGGCCGAGCTTGGCCTGGCGGACGTCGTCCAGATTCAACGACTGGACCTGGAGGCGCTGGAGCGGCTGGTGGGCGACGACGCCAAGGCGCTCAAGCTCCGCGCCCATGGCTACGGCGGGACGACGCTCCGCAACGACCGGCTGGCGCGATCGGTCAGCCGGGAAACCACGATGTCCCGCGATGAGCGTGACCCGGCACGCCTCGAAAGCATTCTCGCGCTGCTGGCCGCGCGCGTGTCGGCCCAGTTACGGGACGAAGGGCTGCTGGCCCGGACCGTGACGCTGAAACTGCGGCACGACGACTTTCGCACGATCACGCGCCGCCGGACGCTCGAGCTCGCCACCGACCTGGATGCCGAAATCTTCGGCGCCGCCCGGGCGCTCTTCCGCGTGGCGTTCGACGACGTGCGCGAGCGCAACCGCGGCGTCCGGCTCATCGGCGTGTCGGCCACCAATCTCACCACGGCGGGCTCCCGCGATCTCTTCGAGCCGGCCGAGCGGGCGCGTCTGCGCCACCTGACCGAAGCCGTCGACCGGGTGCGCGACAAGTTCGGGTTCGACGCGGTCACCGCCGGCAACATCACCGGCCTCCGCCGGCGGCGGCCGGGCCCGGCCTGATCAGCGGCGGGGTGGCACCGGTTGCAGGTCCGCCGCGTTGAACCGCAATCCCACCGCTCCGCCACCGCTCGTCACGCTGGGGCCCAGGCCGCCGAACTCGGCGGTACGGCCATCGCCGGTGCGCGCAGCCACCGTGCTGTTGGCATACAGGTAGTAGTACCCGATCGGCATCCGGTGCGCGCCGGGCGGCACGGTGCAGCCGCAGTCGCGGGCGGCGGCCAGGCCGGCGTTCACCACCATCTGCAGCGGCACCCCGCTCGCGTTGGTGATGAGCGGGGCGAAATAGGCGGTATCGCCGCGGACGGCGACGATGTCATATGTACTCCCCCGGTCCGGACGCGGCACGGTAGCCGCGCCGGCGAGCCGCTCGCCGACCGGCGCCGGGCCCACCATCGGTCTCACCGCTTCCCACCGAACCGTTACGGGAGTTCCACGCGGGACCGACAGCCGTCGCCGCTCGCCGGGTGAGAGGGTCCAGTCACCCGCGTTCTCGACGTGCAGCTGAACCGACAGCACGAGCCGGTTCGTCACCGTCAATGCCGGCCGCGTGAAGAACAGCCAGGCCGCGGCCGCCGCCGCGAGCAGCACCACCAGTGCCACCCAGGGCAGGATCGGCACCGCCCGGCGTCGGCGCATGCCGAGCGGGGCCGACGGCGGCTCGGCCACTGGCGGCTTCGGCGCGGGCGCGGGAGCGGGTGAAGGCGCCGGCGGCACAAAGGCGGGTGCGCCCGGCATGAGTACCACCCGCTCGGAACCGCGAATCCTCGCCAGCACGCCATCCACGCCGGCCGGCGACGCATCGCCGGAAGCGCGGCCCTTCCGCAGCGCATCCGCCAGCGCCGCGGCGCTGGGATAGCGCTCCCGCGGATCGCGCGATAACCCGCGCATGAGCACCGCCACCAGCCACGCCGGCAGCTTGTCGAGTGCCGGCGCGGCGCCCGCCGCCAGTCCGTCCGGCACCGGCGGCTCGAAGGGATTGCGCGATGCCGCCAGCCGCGCTGTGGTGGCCTGAAACAGCACCACGCTCATGCCGTAGACATCGGACCGCGCGTCCCCCTCGCGCCCAGCCTGCTGTTCCGGGCTCTCGTACTCGGAGCCGGCAGCCGCGCCGCCGGCAGCGCGTGCCGGGGCGCAGTCGGCCAACCGGGCGATGCCGAAATCCGCCAGCAGCGGGCGCTCCGTGGCCCCGTCGATCATGACGTTGGCCGGCTTGATGCCGGCGTGAACCACCCCCTGCTGATGCGCGTGCTCCAGGGCCGCGAGCACCGGGTACGCGATCGTCAGCGCTTCATCCAGTGGCAGTGGCCCGCGGGTGCGCACGAGGGTATCGAGCGATTGGCCGTCCACGAACGGACGCGCGTAGTAGACCAATCCCTCCGCTTCGCTCACGAAATGGATCGGAAGGACGTTCGGGTGGTTCAGGCGCGCGATGACCGCCGTGCCGTTCTTGAAAGCCGCGATCATCGGCTCCGTCCATTCGACATCGGGGCGCAACACCTTGACGGCGAGCCGGCGGCCCAGGCTGGCATCCCAGACCTCGTAGATATCGGCCCGGTCACCCCGGCACAGCAGCCGGCGCACCTCGAACTGCGACCCGAGTGCGCGGGCGAGCCGCTCGCGAATCTCCGGGTCGAGGACGCCGCGCTCGGCCGGGGCCGCGCGCACGGCGGGGCTGGCGGCGCCACAGCGGGGACAGAAGGCGGCGTCGAACGGCAGCGGAGCCTGGCAGGAGGCGCAGATGCCGCGAGTGGGGTCAGTGATTGGTCACGGTCCCGCGCAGAGGGTCGGAGCGAACGGGTGAAGGCGCGGTGCGTGCCGGTACCGCGGCGGCGGGACGGGCCGCCGCACGCCCGCTGTCCGCCGCGAGCAGAAGCAGTGAGTCGGCAATCGGCTCGGCGCGCGGCGCCGGCAGCTCGATGAGCGGGAGCACGCGCCGCCGACGCAGCGCCATCACCGGGTCGGTGGCGAAGTCCACCGCCGCCAGGCGAATGTCCGCGGCGCCTGATGTGCGGTCCGCGCGCGACGCCAGCGGCGAGACCCGCGCAGAACGCCCACCGAGGTCGGTGAACTCGATGGAGGCGATCCGTGCCGGGTCATGATACCCCAGCGCCATCGTGGCGCCGGCCGCTACGGTGCAGTCGCAGTCGAGCCCCGCCCCGCGTTCATCGCGGATGGTGACCCGGAGCGGCCCACCGGTTTCGTTGATCACGACCGGTGCGACGTAGGACCGGCCCAGTGTCCACAGGTCAACGCTCCGGCGAATCTCCCCGTGCGGATCGTCATCGCGAATCGTCCCGCGCAGCATCAGCCCCAGTTCGGCTCCGGCACCCGAGCGCGGCCGCACAACATGCCAGGCCGCGTCCAGCGCCGCGCCGCGCCGCAACGGCATCCGCAGGCTGTCCCCCGGTGGCACCAGGCGATCGACACCGGCCACCGTTACGAGCACGGGCTCCACCAGCCGGTTGAGCATCACGAGGGTCGCCGGCTCGCGGGTCACCCAGGCGCCGCCGGCAATCAGCAGCCCCGTCGCCGCGATCGCCGCCGCCCATCCCCACGGGCGGGCCCGCGGTTTCGGCGCGGCCGGCGCGTCGGCAGGGTCCATCTCGATCGTGGGCGCATCCCGCCCCAGCGCGGCGGCCACGCGAGAAGCGGTGATGGCGTCGCGCTGCGCGGGCTCGGGCGACTGCCGGAGCGCGGTCAGGACTTCAGCTGCTGACTGGTATCGCTCCGCGGGACGCTTCGCCATGCAGCGCACGATTACGTCCGACAGCCACGGCGGAATGCGCACGTTCCGGGCGACCGGAGGCGGCACCGGCTCGGTCAGGTGCCGGCTCACGATCTCCTGTGACGTGGCGCCCTCGAACGGGGGCCCGCCGGTGAGCATCTGGAAGAGAACGGCCCCCATCGCGTAGAGATCGGCGCGCGCGTCCACGTTGGGGTGTCCCAGCGCCTGCTCGGGTGCCATGTAATGCGGCGTGCCGACGACGAACCCGCTCTGGGTATCATGGATGTTCCCGCCATCGACGCTCTTGGCGATCCCGAAATCCACCAGCAGCGCGCGGCCGGTGCCGGACTCGACCAGAATGTTGTCCGGCTTGATATCGCGATGCACCAGTCCCTGCCGGTGCGCGTAGTCGAGCGCCTCGAGGATGGGCACCGCGATGGCGATGGTGCGCTCCGCGTCGAGCGCGCCTTCCACGCGGAGCAGGTCGCCGAGCGACTGTCCCTCGATGAACGGCATCGCGTAGAACACGAGCCCTTCGCCTTCCCCGACAAAATGGATGGGCACCGTGTTGGGATGATTGAGGCGGGCGATGGCGCGCGCCTCCTGCTTGAACCGCGCGAGCACTCCGCCCGACCAGACCATGTCCGGACGAAGCACCTTGACGGCGAGCCGGCGCTGGAGGTCGCGGTCCTGTACCTCGTACACCTCGGCGAAGCCGCCCCGGCCGAGGAACCGGCGGACATCATAGTCCGGGCCCAGGGCGCGCCCGAGCCGCTCGGCCATGGCCGGATCGCCGGTGTGCGCCCATCCGGCCGGCTCGTCCCGGAGCAGGAGCGGCGGGCCATCGGGGCCGCAATGGGGACAGCAGCCTGCATCGGCGGACACCGCCGCGTCACAGGACGAGCACACGAGCATGGTCAAACGCGATCTCCTCACACGGGACGACGCGCCCCGCGACCTGGAAAACTTACCCTGCCGGCACGAGGGTCAAGGCCGGGGTAGAACCTGGCCGCCCTTGACCGGACCGATTCAGTGCAACATACTTGCTATCCAGCAAGCAAGCCAACAGGGAGGTCCGGACAATGGCAGCCAGTCGAGAACGGGAACGCCACCCCGAACGCAGCCGGGCCGCGATCCTCGACGCCGCCGAGCAACTGTTCGCGGAACACGGCTACGAGGCGACCAGTCTGGCGGAAGTCGGCCTTCGCGCAGGCGTATCGCGGGGCACGCCTGGTTACTTCTTCGGCGCCAAGTCGGAGCTGTATCGGGCGGTGCTCGACCGCTGCTTCGAGGACGTGCGCGACGCCGTCCGCGGCGGGCGCGAGCGCGCGCAGTCGGGTTCGCACACGACTGAAGCCATTCTGCAGGGCGCGGTGTCCGACTACTTCGACTTTCTGTCGGCCCGACCCAATTTCGTCCGCCTCATCGAGCGCGAAGCGCTGAGCGGCGGCGCGGTCCAGCGTGACGGTGCGCCCCGGTTGTCCGCCGGGCAGGAAGCGCTCGGCGCGATTGCCGCCGAGCTCGGCCTCGACCCCACGCCGTCAGGCGACGCGGCCCAGCTGCTCCTCAGCATCATCTCGCTCTGCTGGTTCCCGGTGGTCCACGCGGCGACGGTGGCCCCCGCGGTCGGTGTGGACCTCGGATCGTCGGGCGCGCTTGCGCTGCGCAAGCAGCACGTGATCTCGCTCGTGATGCACGGACTGCGAGGCCTGTATGCCGAGCAGCGCTGATCCTTTCAACCGGACCTCGTCATGACCGACGTCATCGCCCGACCCGATCACCGGCATCACGAGCCGCTCGCGACCGAGCAGGAGGCTCGCGAGGTCGCCGAGGCGGCGCGCGAGACGACCTGGGAGTCGCCGAGCTTCGTGCGGGAGCTGTTCGAGGGGCGTTTCCGGCTCGATCTGGTGCACCCCTTCCCCGAGCTCGACCCGGCCGAAGTCGAGCGGGCGCGACCGTTCATGGAGCGGCTCGGGAAGTTCATGCGGGAGAACGTCGACAGCGACCGGATAGACCGGGAGGGCAAGATCCCCCCTGAAGTCGTCAAGGGGCTCGGCGAGATCGGCGCGTTCGGCATCAAGATCCCGGAGGAATACGGCGGGCTTGGCCTCAGCCAGACCAGTTATACCCACGCGATCGGGATGGTAACGAGCCAGGACGGGAACGTCACCGCGCTGCTTTCCGCCAGCCAGTCGATCGGCCTGCCGCAGCCCCTCAAGCTGTTCGGGACCCCGGAGCAGAAGCAGAAGTATTTCCCGCGGCTGGCACGCGGCGCGGTGTCGGCGTTCGCGCTCACCGAGCAGAACGTCGGCTCGGATCCCGCGGGACTGTCCACGCACGCCGAACTGTCGGCCGACGGCACCCACTACATCCTCAACGGCGAGAAGCTCTGGTGCACCAACGGCACCATCGCCGAGCTGATCGTCGTCATGGCGCGCACCGGGCCGAAACGGATCACGGCCTTCATCGTCGAGGCCGACTGGCCGGGAGTCGAGATCGTACAGCGGCTTCACTTCATGGGCCTTCGCGCGCTCGAAAACGGGATCGTGCGCTTCACCAATGTGAAGGTTCCGGCCGAGAACGTATTGTGGGGTGAAGGCAAGGGACTCAAGCTGGCGCTGATCACGCTCAATACCGGGCGGCTGACGCTGCCGGCCTCCTGCGCCGTTGCCGGCAAGCGGTGCCTGGAGATCTGCCGCAAGTGGGCCGCGACGCGCGTGCAGTGGGGCGCCGCTATCGGCAAGCATGACGCCGTGGCGCAGAAGCTCGGCCGCATGGCCGCAGAGGTGTTCGCGATGGAGGCCGTTTCCGACCTGGCGTCGGGCATGGCCGATCGCGGCGGCTATGACATCCGCCTCGAGGCCGCGATGGCGAAGATGTGGAACACCGAGGCCGGATGGCGCATCGCCGACGACACGCTGCAGATCAAGGGCGGACGCGGGTACGAGACTGCCGACAGCCTTCGGAGCCGCGGCGAGGTGCCGGATCCCGTGGAGCGCATCCTGCGAGACATGCGGATCAACCTGATCTTCGAAGGCTCGAGCGAGATCATGCGCCTGTTCATCGCCCGGGAGGCGGTGGACACCCACCTGAAGCTGGCAGGCGACCTGATCGATCCGAAGGCGCCGACCGGGAAGAAGATCCACGCGCTGGTGAAGTCGGGCGCCTACTACGCATTCTGGTACCCGAAGCTGTGGCTCGGATTGGGCGCTGTGCCGACCTACTCCGAGTTCGGGCCGCTCGCGAAGCACCTCCGGTTCGCTAACCGGGCGTCCAAGAAGCTGGCGCGGACGCTGTTCCACTGCATGATCCGCTTCGGGCCCAAGCTCGAAAAGCGCCAGGCGGTGCTCGGCCGGCTGGTCGAGATCGGCGCGGAGCTGCTGGCCATCTCGGCCGCCTGCGCGCGCGCGCAGGCGATGGTCCGGAAGGATCCGTCGAACCGCGGACCTGTGATCCTGGCCGACGTGTTCAGCCGCCAGGCCAAGCGCCGCATCCGGGAGCGGTTCGCGCGGGTGTTCGACAATGACGACGTGGCAACCTACAAGGTGGCACAGCAGGTGCTGCGCGACGAGCATACGTGGCTGGAGCGCGGAATGGTCGAGGGGTTGTAGTATTGAGACGGGCTGGACCTGTCCGCTTCAGGAGAGACTGTATGGCTATCGCCGAAGGCCGCATGCTATCGTTCAGCGGCCCTGAAGAGATCGATGTCGGGGTGCTGGAGACGTTCGGATACGAGGGTCCCGAACAGCGGATCCTGACGGAGACGAAGGAATTCAGCGCCGTCTGCCCCTACAGCGGCCTCCCCGATTTTGCGGTGCTGCGGATCGAGTACACGCCGTCGGATCGGTGCATCGAGCTGAAGAGTCTCAAGTACTACGTCACCAGCTACCGGAACGTCGGCATCTTCCAGGAGCACGCCACGGCCCGCATTGCCGAAGACCTGTGGAAAGTGCTCCAGCCGACACAGCTCGCGGTGACGACGGTGTACAACATACGCGGCGGCTTCGACACCACCTGCACCGTGGCGCTCCCGGCGGCTATTTCGACGCCAGGCCCGCAGACGGCTTCGTAATCGTCCGCGGCGTCACGGGCGTCTTCGCGCCGCGCGGCAGGAGCGACGGGTGGTTCGCCAGCTCGAAGGCGGTAGCAGCCATGACCGCCGAGGCCTGGACCAGGTCGCTGGCGACGGCATGATCGTAGGTATCAACCTGTGAATGGTGCGTGTGGTTGTAACCGCGGGATTCCTGGTCGAAGTTCCAGCCAGGCACGCCGTAGGGAATGAAGGACAGATGGTCGGTCCCGCCCTTGTTGCCCTGCCGCACGTTCTTCGCGCCAAGTGACGCGACCGGCGCGAGCAGATCCTTCCAGAGCTGTTCGTCGTCGTTCCGTCCCTGCAGCGCCTGCCCCGTGATCATGCCGGTCCCGTTGTCGAGCACCAGGACGGCCTGAACGCTGTCCGCGCTCGCGGCATGCTGTGCGGCATAGGCCGCCGAACCCAACAGCCCTTCCTCTTCTCCGCTGAACAGGATGAAACGGATCGTCCGCTTCGGCTTCAGGCCGGATTGCGCGATCGCCCGGGCGGCCTCGAGCACGACCATCGAACCGGTGCCGTTGTCGGTCGTACCGGTGCCAAGGTCCCAGCTGTCGAGATGCGCGCCCAGGATGACGACCTGGCCCGGCTTTTCGCTTCCCCGGATCTCGGCGACGGTGTTGTACTGCTGAACGGGTTTCGTGCCCAGGACGTTGCTGATGGCGGCTTTGAAGCGCGGCGTGACCCCGTTCTCGATCAGCCGGGCGAGCTGGGCGTAGTCCTCGTGCGCGATGACCAGATTGGGCAGCGGGGACACCGCGTACGGTGACCCGCTCATGTTCATCAGGCCCTGTTCCTTGCCGCCGTCGGTGAGGCGGCCGAGCGCGCCGGCCTGCTTCAGCAGATAGGGCAGATCGGTCTGGAACTGCCTCCGGCGAGCCACCGCTGCTGCCGACGTATCCTGCGGCGCCCGATTGGGATTCTGGAAGCGAGCCCGCAACGCGGCGGAATCGGCGGCGCTCATCGGCGGCGCGTCCGGATTCCAGATGGTGCCAGGCGCCCCTGTGAGCAGCCACGCACCCTTCATCCGGCCGCGATACACCGCAAGGCTCTCGGCCGACGAGACGTTGACCCGCACCACGGGGCCGGCCGAGGGCTTGCCGCCGTTCCCCGCCGTCCAGGCCCAGCTCTGCGCCGTGACGCCGCGCGGGAAGGGCGAGATCAGCCGCGCGCTAACGGTGCCCCGTTCCCAGGTCACGCCGAAATCCCAGGGCTCGATCGCGGCGGTCAGGCCGTAGACCTTGAAACGTTCCGCCGTCCAGTCATTGGCCCGCCGCATCGCGGCGGAACCGGTCAGGCGTGGTCCGATGACGTCGGCCAGGTACTCGAGGTTCTTCATGACCTCCGAGTGCTCGGTCGCCTGCCGGATGACGGCAGCGGTGCCGGTGGTGTCCACGCCGGTCTGGGCGGCCAGCGGAGCGGCGAGGCAAAGGGCGGCGCAGACGACAGATTTGAACATGGCTCACTCGCGGATTGGGATGGGAACGGCATCGGAATCTGCCGTGCAGGGCCGCTGGTCGCAATGCGTGGGTGCCGTCGTCACGCCTCCCCGATCAGATGGCCGGCGAGATGCCGGAGTCCGGCGGCGTCGTGGACGGCGCTCAATCGCGCGGCGGGAATCGCCGCCGCGCCATCCCGCGCACCCAGCAGGCCGCCAGCCAACGCGGCCGCGCCGCCCAGGCCGGCTGTCTCGAGCCAGTCGAGGGCCCGGTCGAGTCTGGGCTCGTGATGCGCCAGCCAGAGCACAACCTCGGCGATGGCCACGGCGTCGAGCGGTCCGTCGGCCGTGCGCAGAGCATCGCGACGGATCAGCGGGACCCGCCGTACCCCCTCGACGAGCACGGCGGGCCCCTCGTTGGCGCGGAGCATTTCCAGCACATCCGGCACGAAGTCACGGTAGCCCGAGAGGAGGCGCGCCGCCGCGACGTTGACCACCACCGCTGCCCACGCGGTGACCGGATCGGGATGCGTCAGTGCCGCGATGTGGTAAGTCCCGCTCACCAGGTTCCGCGGGGACGCGAGCGCGGCAATCGCGATCGGCAGGCACCACGTGACGGCCCCCGCACCCTCCATGGTGCCGATGCGTTCCACCGGTGCGCCCTGGGCCTCGAACGCCCGCAGCGCCTCTCGCGTCCAGTCGCCCAGCCCGCGTCCGTCGCGACGAGCCCATTCCGCCCACCGGCCGGCGATGCGGCGCAGATCCACCGGCGAGGCCAGCAGCTCCTCGCCGAGGATCACCGAGAATACGACCTCCGCATGCCACGGCGACTCCGGGGATGCGCCGCCGGGCTGCGCCATCGCGTTTCCGGCTGCGTGTCCGATCAGCGCGCCGGCCGCGCGCGCGCCAGGCGTCGGCACCGGTTTGACCACGATTGGCTCCCGACTATCTTTTTGCCGCAGCAGCGGCGTTCGGTATTTCCCGCGTGAGCACAAGGATCCGTCGTGGCCAAAGATACTCTCTCGATCATGGACAATCGCACCGGTCAGTCGTACGAGGTACCGGTGACCGACGGCACCATCAAGGCCATGGATCTCAGTCAGGTGAAGGTCGGCGCCGACGATTTCGGCCTGATGACCTACGATCCGGCCTTCACGAACACAGCGGCGTGCCGCAGCGCGATCACCTTCATCGACGGCGACAAGGGGATCCTGCGTTACCGGGGCTATCCGATCGAGCAGATCGCCGACAAGGCGTCGTTCCTCGAGGTGGCGTACCTGCTGTCCGAGGGTGAGTTGCCCAACCAGGCGCAGCTCGAGAAGTGGGAGAAGGACATCACGTACCACACCTACGTCCACACCAACATCATCAAGTTTCTCGAAGGATTCCGCTACGACGCCCACCCGATGGGCATGCTGCTCGGCGTCGTCGGCGCGCTTTCCACGTTCTATCCCGACGCCAAGGACATCCACGACCCCGCGAACCGCTACCTCCAGCGGGTCCGGCTGATGGCCAAGATCCCGACGATTGCCGCGTTCCTGTTCCGGCACTCCCGCGGGCTGCCATACGAATTTCCGCGCAACGACCTGGGCTACATCGGCAACTTCGTCAACATGACGTTCAGCATCGGCGGCCAGCACCAGGGGAATCCGGTGCTGCAGCGGGCACTCGAAATCCTCCTGATCCTGCACGCCGATCACGAACAGAACTGCTCGACGAGCGCCGTTCGCGCCGTCGGGTCATCCGGCGTCGACCCGTTCAGCGCGATCTCCGCCGGCATCGCGGCGCTGTACGGTCCGCTGCACGGCGGGGCCAACGAAGCCGTCCTGAAGATGCTCGACGAGATCGGCGACAAGAAGAACATCCCCGCGTTCATCGAGAGCGTGAAGGCAGGCAACGGCCGGCTGATGGGGTTCGGCCACCGGGTGTACAAGTCGTACGACCCGCGCGCCAAGCTGATCAAGCGCGTCGCCGACGATGTGTTCCGTGAGACGGGACTCAACCCGAAACTCGACATCGCGCTCGAGCTGGAGCGCATCGCGCTGGAGGACGAGTACTTCATCAAGCGGAAGCTGTATCCCAACGTCGACTTCTATTCCGGCCTGATCTATCAGGCGATGGGCTATCCGACGGAATACTTCACGGTGCTCTTTGCGCTGGGACGCATGCCCGGCTGGCTGGCGCAGTGGGAGGAGATGCTGCTGGACAAGGAGCAGAAGATCGCCCGGCCGCGGCAGATCTATACCGGCCAGGACGAGCGACCGTACGTGGCGATCGACAAGCGCTGACATCGGCCGGTGACTATGACGAAGGCCGCCGCGAATGCTCGCGGCGGCCTTTTTTCCAACCCAGGAGTGCCGCGCGCGCCGATCAGGCGCTGCCGCTGCCGATCGGGACGTCGCCCTCGAGATAGGTATAGCCCTCGAGCCCGGCCACGTAGTCGGCGATGAAGCCGTTGGCCTCGTGCCGGCTGATGTCCTTCGCCGCGGCGACCTTTCTGCGGAACGTCGCCAGCAGGTCGGGGCCGTGGAACTGCACGTAGTTGAGCACTTCGGTGACGGTGTCCCCCCGGACCAGGTCGGTGATGTCGTAGCCGCCGTCGGTGAGCTGCACGTGCACGGCGTTGGTGTCGCCGAAGAGATTGTGCAGGTCGCCAAGGATTTCCTGGTACGCGCCCGTGAGGAAGATGCCGAGAATGTACGGTTCCTCCTCGTGCACCGGATGCAGCTCCAGCGACGGCTTGCCCTTGCGCCCGCCGGCGAAGCGGTCGATGACGCCGTCGGAGTCGCAGGTGACGTCCTGCAGCGTGCCTCGGCGCACCGGGCGCTCGGTCAGCCGGTGAATCGGCATGATCGGGAACAGCTGGTCGATCGCCCAGTTGTCCGGCAGGGACTGGAAGACCGAGAAATTGCAGAAGTACCGGTCGACCAGCGCCGCCTCGATGTGACCGGTGATCTCCGGGTAGGCGGCACGATCCGGCGCGATCGCCTCCCATACCGCGTTGAGCGTACACAGGTAGAGCTGCTCGGCGTCCGCCTTCTCGCGCAGCGAGAAGACGCCGCTCGCGAAATACTCCTGCGCCCGTTCCTTGGCGAACACGGCGTCGTGGAACGTCTCCTCCACCCGCTCGCGCCCCAGCGCCATGGCTTCCAGGTTCTCGTGCATTTCGACGAGCAGGGGATGGGGATCCGCCGGCAGCGTCGGGGGCACCGGCTCGGCCTGCGATTCGACGTCGATGACGTTCACCAGCAGCAGGGAATGGTGCGCCGTGAGTGCGCGGCCCGATTCGCTGATCAGGTGCGGCATCGGCAGTTCCCGCGTCCGGCAGACCGCGCCCAGCGTGTAGACGACGTCGTTGGCGTATTCCCGCATCGTATAGTTCATGCTGGCCGGCCGGGTGGACCGGGAGCCGTCGTAGTCCACGCCCAGGCCGCCGCCGACATCCACGTGCGTCAGGCCGAATCCCATGCTGTGGAGCTCGGCGTAGTAGCGTCCGATCTCCTCCAGCCCCGCCTTGATGAAGCGAATGTCGGTGATCTGGCTGCCCAGGTGGAAGTGCACCAGCTTGAGGATGTCCTTCCGCCCCAGCTCGCCCAGACGGTCGAGCAGCTTCACCAGCTCATTGGCGCCAAGGCCGAACTTGGATTTCTCACCGCCGCTCTTGGCCCAGCGTCCCGAGCCTTCGGTCGCGAGCTTGATCCGGACGCCGATCGTCGGCACGATGCCCATCTCGTCGGCCACCTTGAGCAGCACGTCGAGCTCGTTGAGCTGCTCCATCACGATCATGACGGTATGGCCGAGCTTCTGGCCCATGAGGGCCAGCCGCATGAACTCTTCGTCCTTGTAGCCGTTGCAGACGATGAGATGCCGCGTGCTCTCATTCAGACCCAGCACCGCCTGCAGCTCCGGCTTGCTGCCGCACTCGAGCCCGACGCCGTGGGGGGTGCCGAACTCCACGATTTCCTCGACCACGTGGCGCTGCTGATTGACCTTGATGGGGTAGACGGTGGTGTACGTCGCGTCGTACCCGAACTCCTTGATGGCGTGGGCGAATTGTTCGGCCAGCGTCGCGATCCGGGAGCGGAGGATGTCCGAGAAACGGAGCAGCAGCGGGAGCCCGACCCCCTGGGCGTTCAGATCCATCGCCAGCGTGAAGAGGTCGAGGCTCCGCTTCGGATCGCCGTCCGGATGCACGGCGACGTGGCCCTCGGAATTGACGCGGAAATAGCCCAGTCCCCATCCGCTCATGTTGTAGAGCTTCTCGGAATCCTTGGGGGTCCAGGCGGGCTGGGCGCTGACGGTCGTGGCGATCTGGGAGCTCCTGCGCGTGGGTGGAGACAGTCAGGAAAGTCTAATGGCTGCGCCGGGCCGATGAAAGAGAGGCGCCCGGGTCAGGGACGGTGTGACGAGACCTGAGGCGCCAGGACTGCGGCGCGCGCGCTACTACGACAACCCCGCGAACGAAGAGGGTTACCGGGGCTCCCGGCCGAGCACCCAGAATCGGGAGATGTGGCGCCCGGTAATCCGAGTGTCCGGGCAGCTTTACGCGCCGCCGGGCGGGCGGCAATGACACCCCGACACTGCGGGCACGAAGCTCGCAATCCGGATATCCGGTCGCCAACGCATTGTGATTTGACGCACACAACCAGCACGGGGGTTCAGATGGTCGCTCCCAGTTCGATATCGACGCGCCGCTTTCCCGAGTCCATGAGGGTCGAGCTCCAGGTGGCTTACGCCCGCGCCTGGGAAGCGCTGACCGCCACCCACGAAGCGCAGGCGATGGTCTTCGTCCGGAACCTCCGCGGGCACCTGGGTACTGAAGACGCAATGAACCGCTACTTCCGTGAAGTCGCGGTTCCCATGCAGATGCAGGAGACGGTGCGGGCGAGAGCCCTGCTGACGCTCACTCCCGACGAGCGTGCCCACCAGGGCGAAAATCCGGTAGAGGCCGCCCCCAGCCGGGCCCGCCACGGTCTCCTCGACGCGCTCCGCCGGCGCGCCCAGTTCGTCGAGGAGACCAGCCTTGCCTGCCGCCTCGCGGCGTCGCTGTCCGACGAGGCCGTGAGTCTCAACCACGTCACCATGGCACTCGAGGTGGCCGCAGTCCTCCAGCCGGTGCTCCCGGTCGACGAAGCCCTCATGCACTATATCCGGGCCTTCGAGCTGGCATCGGTGCCCGCACAGCTCGTGTTCCAGCGCGCGCTGGCCCGCATCGCCGAGCGCCAGCCCCTGGTCGCACCTCGGGAGGATGCGGCGCAGGCGCTGGACCCCGTCCCGGAGCCGGTGCGCGCGAAGCGGCCATCGACCCGCCCCGGATTCGGACTGCGCGCCATCGGCTGACGACGCATTCGCGACTGAACCACGACGCGGACCCGGGATCCTCCGGGTCCGCGTTTCTTTGCGCGGCCCGCCCGGTACATCTTTGTACATGCCTCCTCGCCCCCGGCTGGTCCCGTGAGCTGGTCGTTCCGTATCGGACGGATCGCCGGCACCGACGTGAAGCTCCACGTGACCTTCCTGCTGCTGCTCGGCTGGGTCGCGCTGAGCGGCCGGGCGGAGGGGGGCACGGCGGAAGCGCTGAGCAGCGTCGTGCGGATTCTCGCCCTCTTCGCGTGCGTACTCCTTCACGAGTTCGGTCACATCTTCGCCGCGAGGCGATACGGCGTGCTCACGCCCGACGTGATCCTCCTGCCGATCGGCGGTGTCGCCCGGCTGTCCCGCATCCCGGAGGAGCCGAAGCAGGAGATCGTCATCGCCCTGGCAGGCCCGGCGGTGAACGCCGTGCTCGCCGGGATCTTCTACGCCGTGCTGATGGTCGGCGGCCAGGCCCGGTGGTCAGGCGTAACCGACCTGTTCGACGGCCCGCTGGTGCTGTCGCTCATTACCGCGAACGTCGTGCTGCTCGCCTTCAACCTGATTCCGGCCTTCCCCATGGATGGCGGCCGCGTGCTCCGGGCTCTGCTCGCAACGCGCATGCCGTTCGTCAGGGCCACCCGGACGGCGGCCCGGATTGGGCAGATGCTCGCGCTGATCGGCGGCGTCTACGGACTGCTGCACCAGGATGCCTGGTTCCTGCTCGTCGCGGCGTTCGTGTTCCTCGCGGCGGGCGCCGAGGCGGCCGCGGCGGAGACCCGGGCGGCCGGCCGGGGCGTCACGGTGGCGCAGATGATGGTCACCGACTTCGGCACGCTGAAGGTGTACGCCACCATCGCCGACGCGGTGGCGCTCCTCCTCGCCGGCGAGCAGCGCGAGTTCCCCGTCGTGGACAACCTCGGCCACGTCGAGGGCATGCTGACCCGCGACCACCTCATCCGTGCACTGTCGGAGCGCGGCCCCGGCTCGCCGGTGAGCCAGGCCATGGCGGCTGCGGTCCCGACCGTCTCGCCTCAGCTCCCGTTTGGTGACGCCCTGACCGTGCTCCGGGCCAGCCGCCAGCCGGCGCTCCCCGTGGTAGATGCGTCCGGGACGGTCATCGGAATGCTCACCATGGACAACATCACCGACCTGCTGCTCGTCCGGCGGGCGCAGGGCGAGACGGGCTGAGATTGTTGCGCCGGTCGGTGTCCGGAAGGACGTGGCGGGGATCCACCTCAACCCGCCGGATTGACTTTCCTTCCGGGCCGCGCCAGGTGAAACGGGGCCCGAGATTCCACATGTCTACCGGCAGCCGCACCCGCTGCACCGTGCCGTCGGCGAAGGTGACGTCCATTTCCAGCGGCATCACCATGCTGCCGAGACTCGCGAGCACGACGGCACTGCCACCTTTCTGATTGGTGACGGAGACGACGGCCTGGTCCAGCCGATCGGTGCCGAACACCCAGCTCCGCCAGAACCAGTCGAGATCCATGCCGGACTCATCCCGCATCAGCCGGAAGAAATCGGCGGGCGTGGGATGCCTGAACGCCCAGGTGCGGATATACTCGCGGAAGGCGGGGTCGAACCGTTCCTTCCCCAGCACTTCGTAGCGGAGCAGCTGCATCATCAGCGCCGGCTTCTGGTATCCGCCCCAGAAGAGGTCCGCGACCTCGACCGGCCGGGCAATGAGCGGCAGCTCGCGTCCGGCCACCGCATGATCCCTGTAAAGATGCAGCGGGTGTGCCTCGATCGAATCTCCGTACGGCGTCCCCTTGAAGTAGAGTGCCGAACCGGCGAGATCGATGAAGGTGTTGAACCCTTCGTCCATCCAGGGGTATAGCCGCTCGTTGGACCCCACGACCATGGGGAACCACTCGTGGCCGAATTCGTGGGCCACGACCCACTGCAGCTCTTCGCGGTTGGGGCTGTTGGGAACGAACGTCAGCATCGGGTATTCCATGCCTTCGACCGGTCCCTCGACCGTCGTGGCATGGGCGTACGGATAGCGGTACCACTGCTCGCTGAAGTACTTGATCGCCGTCCGCGCCATCCGGTTGGCTTCCTGCCAGGGGCGTGCCGACGGGCGGTAGAGCGTCTCGATCAGGATGCCGTCGTAGCCGCTCGCGTCCCATCGCATCCCCGGTGCCGCGGCGAAGGCAAAGTCCCGCACGCTGTCGGCAGAGAAGCGCCAGGTGAGCTGCCCCGTACCGGCTGGTCGGCTCCGCGAGGCATCACCCGCCTCCGCTTCCGTGACGATCGCGACCGTCGTATCGGAATGGAGGGCCAGCGCCAGTCGCGTCCGCTGGTCGGCCGTCAGCACTTCGGCTGCGTTCTTGAGCGTGCCCGTCGCGGCAACGGTGTACGTTGCCGGCACGGTGAGCGCCACGTCGAAGCTGCCGTATTCCAGGTAGAACTCGCCGGCGCCGATGTAGGGGTCGTGATTCCAGCCGCGCACGTCGTCGTACACGGCCATGCGCGGATACCACTGGGCGACCTCGTACAGCGGCCCGTCGTGGCCCATTCTGCCGGCGCCGTACGGGGGCACGCTGAAGCGCCACTCGACCTCGATTTCGACGCTCGCGCCCGCGGCCAGCGGCCGCTCGAGATCGATGCGAAGCGTGGTGCCGAAGACGCGATAGCGGACGTCGCGTCCCCCGATCCGGAGCGTCCGAAGCTCGACGCCGCCGCTGAATCCCTTGCAGGAGAAATCGAAGCTGGAGCTCAGGAAGACGAGTGGCGGCTGGTTGAGCTGGTTGGTGACGCTGCCGGGCGCGCAGATGTTCTGCTCGACGAAGAGCCACAGATACGGCAGCGGCTCAGGGGCATGGCTGGTATAGGTGATCGTTTCGCGCCCGCGGAGCTCGTTCTGCGCCGGATCGAGGGTCGCCTCGATCCGATAGTCCGCCCGCTGCTGCCAGTAGTCCGCGCCGGGACGCCCCGCGCCGGTGCGCACGGAGTTCGGCGCGGGCAGATCAAGCTGTCGAAAGGCGGAAGGCGGCGCGCTCGCCGCGCCGCGCTGGGCGTACGCGGCGGGCGCAACGAGACAGACGAGCGCGAGCGTCAGGCGACCGGGCAACCGCATCATGCCGTGCTCCGTAGGAGAGATGGCTCAAGTTACCGTCCGACGCCGCGCACGCAATCGACGCACCCGAGGAGCGAAGGCATCATGGCTGCCGAAACCATCGTCGAACGCACGACCCGCGTCCCCTGCTCCGCGGCCGAGCTGTATGCGTGGCATCAGCGGCCCGGGGCGCTGGAACGGCTGGCACCGCCATGGGAGCGCGTGCGAGTGGTGTCGCGCACCGGCGGCCTGGAGAATGGATCGACCGTCGTGCTCGAGCTGGAGGTGGGCCCCGTGCCGGTGCGCTGGGTGGCCCGCCATCGCGATGTGCTGCCAGGGCGCGGTTTCACCGACGAGCAGGTCGAGGGCCCGTTCGGATCGTGGACACACCTGCACGAGATGATCCCGGCCGGGCCCGACGCCGCCGACCTCCATGAGCGGATCGCGTTCACCGCTCCGTTCGGCGCATTGGGCGCCATCGCGACCGGCGCCCTCACGCACTCCGTCGAACGCCTCCTCGCCTACCGGCACGCAGTGATCGTGGACGATGTGCTCGCGCACCAGCGGCACCCGTCCCGGCCGCGACACATCGCCATCAGCGGCGCCACCGGGACGATCGGTACGGCGCTCTCGGCCTTCCTGAGCACCGGCGGACACCGGATCAGCCGCCTGGTGCGCCGTTCGTCCCGGTCACCGGAAGAAATCCAGTGGGATCCCGCGGCGGCGCGTATCGACCGGGAAGCGCTGCGGGACGTCGATGCCGTCGTCCATCTCGCGGGCGAGGGGATCGCGGACCGGCGGTGGAGCGGCGACCGCAAGCGTGCCATTCTCGACAGCCGCGTGCAGGGAACGCGACTGCTCGCGGAGGCCCTGGCCGGCCTCGACCGGCCGCCGTCGGTGCTCGTGTCCGCCTCCGCGATGGGTATCTACGGCGACCGTGGCGATGAGCTGCTGGATGAATCGTCCCGCCTGGGGAGTGACTTCCTCGCGACCGTCTGCCAGGCCTGGGAAGCCGCCGCTGAGCCGGCTGCGGCCGCCGGAATCCGCGTCGTGCATCCGCGTTTCGGCATCGTCCTCTCTCCCGCGGGAGGCGCGCTGGCCAAGCAGCTGCCGGCGTTCCGAGCCGGGGTGGGCGGGCCGATCGGATCCGGGCGGCAATGGATGAGTGGCGTGTCCCTTCACGACGCGATCGGCGCGCTGCATCATGCGCTGTTCACACCGGCGCTCCGCGGTCCGGTCAACGTGGCATGCCCTGAGCCGGTGCGGAACGCCGAGTTCACGCGGATCCTGGGACGCGTGCTGCGGCGGCCGGCGCTGGTGCCGGTTCCGGCCTTCGCGCTGCGGCTGCTGTTCGGCGAACTGGCCGATGCGGCGCTGCTGGCGAGCCAGCGGCTCAGCGCCGCGGCGCTGATGAGATCGGGTTATCAGTTCCGGCAGCCGACGATCGAGTCCGCGCTCAGGTTCGAACTGGGCCGGTGAGGCGCGGGGCGCGATTACTTTTCGCGCCATGCGCCCCCCATCAGCCGTCGTGCTCCTGTCCGGAGGGCTCGACTCCGCCACCGTTGCCGCCATCGCCCTGGCGGACGGCTTCGACGTGGCCGCGCTCAGCTTTCGGTACGGGCAGCGCCACGCCGCGGAGCTCGATGCCGCGTGCCGCGTCGCCGCTGCGCTCGGCATCACGCGCCACCTGGTCCTCGATGCGGATCTCCGGGCCATCGGCGGCTCGGCGCTGACGGCCGACATCCCCGTACCGAAGCATCGAGCCGTCAGCGTGATCGGCGGCGACATCCCGTCCACCTACGTCCCGGCCCGCAACACCATCTTCCTCGCCTTCGCACTCGGCTGGGCGGAAGTACTCGGCGCGACCGACATCTTCATCGGGGCCAATGCCCTCGACTACAGCGGCTACCCGGACTGCCGGCCGGAGTATCTCCGCGCGTTCGAGCGCCTCGCCGCGCTGGCGACGCGCGCCGGTGCCGAGGGCGCGGCGTTCCGGATCCAGGCGCCGCTGCTGGAGCTGAGCAAGGCGCAGATCATCGGCCGAGGGGCGGCGCTCGGCGTCGATTACGCGCTGACCGTGAGCTGCTACGACGCGGCGCCGGACGGCGCCGCCTGCGGGGCGTGTGATGCCTGCCTGCTGCGGGCGCGGGGCTTCCGCGAGAGCGGCGTTCCCGATCCGACTCGATACCGCGCATGAGCTACGCCGTCAAGGAAATCTTCTACACGCTGCAGGGCGAGGGGGCCAACGCCGGCCGCGCGGCGGTGTTTTGCCGGTTCAGCGGCTGCAACCTGTGGACCGGGCGGGAAGAAGACCGGGCAGCCGCGGTCTGCCGATTCTGCGACACCGATTTCTTCGGGATGGACGGGACCCTGGGCGGCCGATACGATTCGGCGGCGTCACTGGCCGGCGCAGTGGCGGGCGCGTGGCCCGGCGGTGGAGGCCGCCCCCTGGTCGTGTGCACCGGCGGCGAGCCGCTGCTCCAGCTCGACGCACCGCTGATCGATGCGCTGCACGCTGCTGGTTTCGAGGTGGCGGTCGAGACGAACGGCACCCTGTCGGTGCCGCCCGGCCTCGACTGGGTCTGCGTGAGTCCCAAGGCCGGTGCGGCGACGCTCGTGACCTCGGCCGACGAGATCAAGCTGGTCTATCCGCAACCCGGCGCCGAGCCGGAGCGGTTCGAGCGGCAGGCCTTTCGCCACTTCTACCTCCAGCCGATGGACGGGCCCGACCGCGACGAGCATACGGCGGCGGCCGTGCGCTACTGCCTGCAGCACCCGCGCTGGAGACTCAGCCTGCAGACGCATAAGATTGTGGGCATCCGGTAGTCACCGCCGACCTTCACCCGAACCGACGGCCCCATGATCGGCTACTCCGATCGCATCTGCCATGCATTCGCCTTCTCCGCCAAGTACTACAACTCCCGCGTCCCCAAGTCCGCGGGCATGGCGTATCTGGCGCAGCCGTCGAACGTCGCGGTCATCCTCTCCCGTTACGGTGCGGACGAGGTTACGGTGGTCGCCGGCATCCTGCACCTCTCGCTGGAGGAGGCCGGACAGGACCATGAGCGCGAGGAGCTCCGGCGGAAGATCTCCGACAAGTTCGGGCCGGTTGTCCTGGGGGTCGTGATGGACGCGCTGGAGCCCCGCTACGACGGCCGCGGCGGCGAGCGGCCGTGGCGTGCGTGCAAGCAGGAGTTCCTCGTCCACTTGGCCGAGGCTGAGCCCCGGGCACTGGATATCTGCGTGGCGGACGAGATTCAGCGATGCGGCTGGACCGGCACCGCGCTCCGACGCCTCGGACCGGAGTATCTGCGGACCGTCACGCGGGCATCCATCGAGCAGACCCTCTGGTGGTACCGCTCGATGCAGGAGGTGCTGGCGGCCCGGGATGAATGGCCGCGGCACCAGATGCTGGAAGAGCTTCGGGCGATGAGCGCCGCGCTGATGCGTGATTTGCGAAATAACGAGGAGGGGGCATGAAGCGGAGGCTGATCTGGACGTTGGGGCTGGTGTCGCTGTCGGGGTGCCTGGGAATTCCGCCGGCGCCGCCGCCGACCAACCCGATCCGCTTCCTGTCCATCAACGACGTCTACGTCGCCGATACGCTCGCTGACGGTAGCGGCGGGCTGGCGCGCGTCGCCACGCTCCGCCGTCGACTGGCCACGGTCGGCCCGACCCTCCTCGTGCTCGCCGGTGACGAGCTCTCCCCGAGCCTCCTCAGCAAGTACTACGGCGGCCGGCAGATGGTGGAGGAGTTCAACGCCGCCGGACTCGATTACGCGACCTTCGGCAATCATGAATTCGAGATCCCGCGGGACACGCTCGTCGCCCGGATTGCCGCGTCCAAATTCAAGTGGATTTCGAGCAATTGCACCGAGGCGAGCGGGGCAGCATTCCCGGGTGTGCGGGCGTGGGATACGCTGACGATTCAGGGCCGGAAACTCGGCCTGTTCGCGCTCACGCTCCGCGGCGACTATCGCAAATACGTGCGCTGCACCGATCCGGACAGTGCCGCGCATCTCGCCGTCGATACCCTGGGCAAGCTCGGCGCGCAGCTCATCGTCGGTCTCACGCACCAGACACTCGCCGCAGATCAGGCGCTGCTGGGCCGCGAGCCCTCGATCGATCTCATCCTGGGCGGGCATGAGCACGAGGCGCACGACGAGCTGGTCAACGGGCGGCACGTGCTGAAGGCTGACGCGAACTCGCGATCGGTGCAGTTCACCACGGTGTGGGGGGCCAAGGGCAACTGGCGTGTCGCGCCGACGCTCATCCGGATCACCGACGAATTCCCCCTGGACACGACCACGGCGCGCATCGTCGCCGCGTGGCAGGACAGCCTGCGGCGCCGGCTGGGGCCTGAACGCATCGTCGCGACGGCCCCGGCGCCCATCGACGCCCGCGACACCCCGCTCCGCCACGGCGAGTCTCCCCTTGGCAGCCTGATCACCGACGCGATGCGGACCGGCACCGGCTCCGATGTCGCCCTGCTCAACGCCGGCACCCTTCGGCTCGACGACGTCATCAAGCCAGGGCCGGTGAGCAACTACCTGCTGGAATCGATCTTCCTGTTCGCCGACGACTCCCGCGTCGTGACGTTCTCCCTCACCGGTGCGCGGCTCCGCCAGCTGCTCGAGCATGGAGTCGCTCCTGGCAGCCTCGGGGCCGGTCCGTTCCTGCAGGTCTCGGGGATCTCGTTCGCGTTCGATTCGACCAGGCCGGGAGGCAGCCGGCTCGTCGGCGATATCCGGCGCACCGGAGGCCGCATCGTCGGTGCGACGGAAACCCTCAGAGTGGCCTTCGACGTATATCCGGCGTGTGAGGGCGGTGACGGGTACGTGGTGCCGGAGGCGCGTGCCGCATGCGCCAGCTGGGAGCAGGCACCGCGGGCGGCCGACCTGCTGATCCGCCATGTCGCCGATTCCCTTGGCGGGAAGCTGATCGCACCCGCGCCGGGCCGAATCACGGTCAGGGCCAGGCCCTGAATACACAAATCCCGGCAGAGAAGAACTCAGCCGGGACCAGGCAGCCTTAGCAGTTTTCATCACCCAGGCCGCAAAGCCGAAATCCCTGGGGCCCCGAAGGGCTATGTCTCGATCAGCGGGAATAATAGCCCACCCCCGTATCTGGCGCAAGTCCCCCAACGTGCTCGCTCCTCGCGGGCGGCAGGGCTATAATTCGACATGGGTCTGTCCCCGTCAGCCGCATTAGCCAGTCTTCCCAGCGCCTTCGCCGCCGCCTGCCGGCTCTCCCGGACCGACGGCGAGCTGTTTGAGCGGTGCCGGGCGGCCTTGGTGCGCCGGTTCCGGAGCGAACAGATCTGGTTTTCCGTCATATCAACGTCGGATGAACCCACACCGCGCGTGGGGCCACCTGAGGGGTTCGATACGGCGGTGGAAGTGGCGCGGCTGTCGAGCGGCCAGACCGAAATCGTGATTCATGCCGAGCCCGCCGTTGCCGGCGAGATGCGCAGCGTGGCGATGCCGCTGGCCCTCGGCCTCACGGTCGTGCTCGAGCTGCGCAGCATTCTGCTGGAGCGCCAGGCGGCGCTGGACGACGCCGTCTTCCAGCTGCGGGCGCTCCGGCAGGTCGCCCGGCTGCTGTCATCGGTGCACTCGACCGAAGAGACCGAACAACTCATCCTCGACTTCATGGCCGAGGTGTTTTTCGCGTGGTGGGCCTGCATCTTCCGTCCGGATGGCGACGCCTACACGCCGAAGATCTACCGCTCGATGAAGGATGAGCCGCCGCGCCAGTCCATCAACCGCGCCGCGCTGGACGAAGCGCTCCCGACCGGCAGCGCTTCCACCGGGTCGGACGACATCGCCGTCGCGGCGCTGGTCGGACGCGAAGCGCAGCTCATCATACCGCTCGACGCCGGCGCGGAGCGGATGGCCCTGCTGGTCCTCGGGCCGCGCATCAGCGACAAGCCGTACGGGCGGGCCGAGCAGGAGCTCGCCGGTACGCTTTCGTTCGCCGCCGCCATCGCGCTCAAGAACGCGGAACTGGTGGAGCAGCTGCACAGCGCGGCCACCACCGATGAGCTCACGGGGCTCTACAACCGCCGCGCGCTCGAGGATCGCCTCGGCGCCGAGATCTCGCGCAGTCTCCGTCACCAGCTCCACACCAGCGTGCTCCTGATCGACCTGGACCGGTTCAAGATCGTCAACGACACCATGGGCCACGCCGCGGGCGACCGCCTGCTGGTCCAGATCGGCGGCATCCTGATGCAGCAGTGCCGGGCGCTCGACGTGGTCGGCCGGCTCGGCGGCGACGAGTTCCTCGTCATTCTCCCCATGACCCGGCCCGAAGAGTCGCGGGTCTACGTGAGCCGCGTACTCGAGGGCCTGCGCGAGCTGGAGCAGGCCCACCCCGAATTCGGCCACTGTACGATCAGCATGGGGATCGCCGAGTCGCCGCGGCACGGCACCACCGTGAGCAGCCTGCTCGCCGCGGCGGACGCCGCCCTGTACAAGGCGAAGCGCGGGGGGCGCAACGCGGTCGAGGTCTCGGACGGCTGAGCCGCATGTCCGACCCCGAATTCACCCTCCTGGGCGACGCCATCTGGCTCGATTTCATCAACACCGCGCGCGGGAGCACCGCCCCCGCAACCGATCGTCTGCCTGACGCCGCCGCCTACCACCGCTGGACCAAGGCCCTCAAGCTGCGTTCCGACGCCGACACACGCCCCTTCGAGGAGGTCCGCCGCCTGCGCGACGCACTGACCGCCCTCGCCGAGTCGCTCGACGCGGGACAGCGGCCTCCCGCCCCCGCCGTGTCGCTCATCAACCAGGAGCTTCGCGCCGAGTCGGGGTCGCAGCAGCTGTTGCGGATCGGCGGGGAGTGGCGGATCGATTTCGCGGCGGCCGAGCCGCCGGCCGCTCTCGCCGCCGTGGCCCGCTCGGCAGCGGCGACGCTGGCGGAGCCGCTGGTGTTCGTTCGCCAGTGCGCGGCCGCCGCGTGCTCCCACTTCCTTGGAGACGATTCCGTCAATCAGGGGCGGCGCTGGTGCAACAGCGAAACCTGCGGACGCGACGGGTGGACCGAGCGCCGGCGGGGACTCCTCCGATGACGGTGGACGGCGCCCAGTTCTTCGCTCGGGCCGATGCCGCGCTCGGCCAGCGGTATCGGCTGGAGAGCATGGTGGCCGCGTCGCGCGAGCGCGTGCTGTTCCTCGCCTACGATCAGACGCTCAGGCGCCGGGTCGCGCTCCGCATCCACTTCTATCCCGATGACACGCTGCGCGGCTGGTTTCTCCGCGAAGCGGAAGCGCTCGGCCGCCTCGATCATCCCGCCATCCGGCACGTCTACGACGCCGGGATCATTGGCGACCTGGCCTACCGTGTCGGCAACTGGATCGACGGCGAAGGCCTCCATGAGGCGATTCAGCGCGGCCCGCGGCTGATCCCCACCGTACATACCCTCGCGCGCGACCTCCTCGGCGCCCTGGAGCACGCGCATACCAACGGCATCATTGTCCGGCGGATCGCGCCGGCGTCGCTGCTGCTGAGCACCTCGGGGCGTGGCACCGTCACCGATCTCCGATTTTCCAGCTGGACGTTGCCGGCGATCCCGGCCGGTACGGTTCCCAGCGGCCAGTGCTTCATGGCGCCCGAGGTGCGCGACGGCGCCACCGGTGACCCCGCAAGCGATGTCTACACCGCCGGCACGATCCTCTACCTCGCCGTCACCGGACAGGAGCCGCCGCTCGATCCGCGAGAGGTCCGCAAGCCGTCCGAGCTCCGCCCGACCTGCCCCCGCACGATCGAGCGCATCCTGCTCCGGGCGCTCCGCCCGCACCCGGCCGACCGCTACTTCACTGCGGTGGAGATGCTCGAGGACTTCGCCTCCGACGCCGGGACCTTCGAGACGCCGGCCATCATCGGCACCGCCGCGCGCCATACCGACACCGAAGACCGGGCGCGGTGGGAAAAGCGCCTGCGTCGGGCGCTGGGCGACGACTACGAGCTGCTCGACCTGCTGGGCAGCGGCGGCTTCGGGCGGGTCTACCGTGTGCGCGACCTTCACCTCGAGCGCGAAGTCGCGCTCAAGGTGCTGCACCCGGAGCTGACGCAGGATCCGGCGGTGGTCGAGCGCTTCCGCCGGGAGGCCCAGCTGGCCGCCCGGCTCAATCACGTCAACATCGTCAGCATCTACGACATCGGCGGCCGGTCCGGGCTGATCTGGTACACCATGGAGCTGGTCAATGGCCCCAGCCTGGCCCAGCTCGTCGACCGCGACGGCCCGCTGCCGCTCGACCGCGTGCTCCGGCTGCTCCGCGAGGCGCTGTCCGCCCTGGCTAACGCGCACGCTTCCGGCCTGGTGCACCGCGACATCAAGCCGGAGAACATGCTGCTCGAAGGCGACGGCCGCCTGCGGATCACCGATTTCGGCCTCGCGCTCGCGCTGCGCTTCGGGAAGTTCGGGGGCGCCACGAGCCAGAGTGGCACGCCGCAGTTCGCGAGCCCGGAACAGCTGCTGGGCGAGCGGGTGGACCAGCGCTCCGATCTGTACAGCCTCGCCGCCGTCGCCTACTTCGCGCTGCTGGGCCACCCGCCCTTTCAGGGCGCGACCCCGGAACAGGTGCTGGCGAAACAGACGACCAACCAGCTTCCCTCTCCCCGCGAGCTGCGGGAGGACGTAACGGGCGAGCTCGAGGAAGTGCTGGCCCGCGCGCTCAACAGCGAAATGGACCAGCGGTACCCCTCCGCCGCAGAATTCCTCCAGGCGCTCAACCGCGCAACCGGCGCGGCACTGCGCCCTCGCGGTGGTGACTGGGCGCGGGCGGCGGCGCGCTGGCTCAAGCTCCCCCCTCCCCTTGACTAGTCCAGTGCCGGTTGCATATTCACCCCGCGATTCGGCCTGCGCGGCAGGCCGTGACCGGCGAAGGGTGGGAAACTGGCCTGCGCTCACAACAACTCGGTAGGTGCCGTCCGGCGCTGCCGGCGCAGGCAATCAACGCGGAGTAGTCAGCATGGCTCGGACCATCGGCACGGTGAAGTGGTTCAATGATGCGAAGGGGTTTGGATTCATCACTCCGGAGAATGGCGAGAAGGATTGCTTCGTCCACCACACCGCCATCAAGTCGGACGGGTTCCGCAGTCTCGCCGAGGGCGAGCGGGTGGAGTTCGACATCGTGCAGGGTGCCAAGGGCCCCGCAGCCGAGAACGTGACCAAGCTCAAGTAGCGCATCGGCCGATCGCAAGACAGCGGGCCACTCGATGAGTGGCCCGCTGTCGTTTCCCTACCGGAGCACCGCGCCTACTTGTGGCGGTAGATCACCCGGCCGCGAGTGAGGTCGTACGGCGAGAGGATGACGCTGACCCGGTCGCCCTCGAGCACCCGGATCTTGAACTTGCTCATCTTGCCTGCCGCGTACGCGAGGATGGTGTGTCCGTTGTCGAGCTCGACGCGATAATTGCGATCGGGCAGCACCTCGGTCACCACGCCCTCCATCTCGATGCCTTCTTCTTTCGCCATCCAGTATGCTCCCTCGGGGTCCGGAACGGGCCGGCTGCGGCCAGATGGCCGCGCCGGGTGGTCCAGGCAGCGTGGAATGTTGCCCCGCGACCGGCGGAAGGCAACCAGCGTGACGCTACGCCGCCTGGTGCAACTCGCTTCTGAGCCCGGCGATCCGCTCCTCCACCAGCGCGACCAGCGCGGCGATCTCGTCCACGTCGAACGTGAGCCGCGCCCCGGCCGCCCGGTACAGTTCCGGAAGCGGCCGGGTCGCGCCCAGGGCGAGCGCCGCGCGATAGCGCGCGATCGCATCCGCCGGATCGCTGAGGCTATTGCGCCAGACCTGGAGCGCGCCGATCTGGGCGATACCGTATTCGATGTAGTAGAAGGGATACAGGAAGATGTGCAGCTGCCGATACCACCGCGCCACGCGCTCGCCCTCGAGCCCGCTCCAGTCCACGCCGCGCTCGAACCGCTGGCGGATCCGCAGCCATTCGGCGTCACGCGCCGCCGCGTCACCACCCCGGCCGCTGGTGTAGATCCAGCTCTGAAAGGCGTCCACCGAGGCGATGTGGGACAGGCTCAGCAGGATGTCCTCGAGATGCTCGAGCCAGGCGCTGCGTGATTCATCCGGGGTGAAATAGCCGCCCTCATCCGACAGGTGCGCCCCCGCCAGGAGCTCCATCGACATCGACGCCAGCTCCGCGGCCTCCGAGCCGGGGTGGCGCTGCCAGATCAGGGGCTGCACATCCGACGCGAAGGCATGGAACGCGTGACCGGCCTCGTGCAGCAGCGTCATGACGTCGTCCACGACGCCGACCGCATTCATGAAGATGAAAGGGCGGCCGCGATGGTGCAGCGTGTCGCAGTATCCGCCGGGCGCCTTGCCCTTGCGGCTGTCGAGATCAAGCAGTCGTTCATCCAGCATGGTGCGAAACTCACCGCCGAGCGCCGGGTCCAGCCGGTCGAATACGCGCGCCGCCCGGTCGGTGAATTCTGCGACCGTGTCGAACGGCCGGAGGATGCCGGTCCGGTAGGGATCGACCTGCAGATCCCAGGGGCGCAGCGTAGCAAGCCCGAGCCGCGCCCGGCGATGCTCGAGCACCCGTTCAGCGGCGGGCGCCACGACGCGCTCGACCGCGCGATGAAACGCCTCACAGTCCTCGGGCGTGTAGTCGAAGCGGAACTTGGCCGGAAACACATAGTCGCGAAAGTTGGCAAATCCGGCGTTCTGGGCCAGCTGCTGCCGCAGCTCGTACATCCGGTCGAAGAGGGCGCTCATCTCGTGACGGTGCGCCTGGTAGGGAGCGGTGCTCGCCCGAAAGGCGCGCTCACGGGTCGCCCGATCGGCGCTCTTGAGGAACGGTTGCAGCTGGGGCAGCGGCCGCTCCTCGCCGTCCCACAGTACGGTCATCCCGCCGGTGATGCGCTGGTAACGACTACCCAACTCTTCCAGCTCGGAAAACAGGGGAATGTTCGATTCACGAAAGAGGCCGATCTGGGTGCGGAAGCGCGCAAGGGTCGTCGCCAGCGCCGGCCGGGACAGCCCGGAGTCAACGAGCCGCCGCGCCAGCTGCACACTGTGTTCGTCCAGCTGAGGGAGCACCTGAGTCGAAAAACGAAGGTGCGCGGCCTCCTTGGCGGCGTCGGCGGTGTCCACCGTGTACGCGATCATCGCCAGCGAAGCAGCCTCGGACACCAGTTCCTCGAGGGTGGACCAGTCGGCGAGCCAGGCATCGAGACCGGCGTCGGTCAGCGGCGCCGCGGCCAGCGCGTCATAGTAGGGCGCGATGTCGGTCCACGACGCGTCCGCGAACGCGCCTGGAGAATCAGGGAGGTCCAGCACCATTCGAGCTCCTTGTGGGGCACTCGCGAAATGATAGCCGAGCGCATGCGGTTCCCCTACGCCGTTCGCTTCATGCCCCGGGCGAATCCACGCGGGCGTGCCGATGATAGAGATACGCGACCACAAGGGACGCGAGGCCGAGGATGAAGACCGAGCCCACCCGATACAGCGCATCGAGCGAGCTCAGGTCGCGGAACAGAACCTTCGCGCCCGCCAGTGCCGCGACCGCCAGGCCGAACTGGCGGACAGGGCGGACACCCCGGCGGAAGCCCAGCAGCACGAGGCCGGTCGCGAATACCAGCCACCAGGCGCTTACTGCGAGGCCGCCTGCCAGATCCGCCGCCGCCCGGCCCGCGGCATGGAGCGCGAAATACCGGCGGATCTCCGCGGTGATCCCGAACAGGGTCATGCCCCCCGCCCCGACCCACAAGGCGGTGCGCACCGCGCGCACGTCCTCCGGCGGCCCCACTGATCGCCAGAGGCCCGCGGCCAGCGCGGCGGTCACCAGCGTCGCGGCCCATAGGGCGGATGCCCAGGCGCCGCTGAACGCGGGATCGGATGCCGCCCGCACCGGAAGGTCGTGGGTGAGCAGGTGCGTCAGCGCGCCGAGCAGCGTGCCCGCGGCATACCAGCGGCCATCGGTCCGGTTGACGGCGTGATCGAGCGCGGCCCACAGCGCGGCAAGACCGAGCAGCGACCACGCGGCGCCGACCCCGGGCCAGTGCAACCAGGCGGCAGTGCCCAGCGCGGCCGCGCCGACCAGGGCGAACGCCGGCCGCGGGCGGGCATAACCTGCCAGTACATACGGCACGCCCACCAGCGCTGCAGCCAGGCCAGGATGCGCCCCGAACCATTCCGGATTCTGCAGCCGGACTGCCCAGGCGAGGAACAGGGGCGTGACGAAGAAGTAGAGTGCCTCACCCAGCGACCACTCCGCGCCGCGGTAGCGCGGCGTGGTCCGCTCCGGCCAGATCCGCGGCGACCTGAACCCATGCCACCACAGCGGAGCCGCCATGATGGCGGCGGCGACCAGCAGCGAGGGGCCGGCCCGCTCGCCCGCGGCCGACGCGATCAGCGCCCACCCGCCCCAGAACGAGACGGAGCGAATCTCCCACCACCGTTCCCGCAGGCCGAGGAAGAGTCCGGCGGTGCCGCCGGCGACGCCGTACCAGAGCAGCAGCATCGGCGCGGCGAGACCCGAGCTGCTCGCCCCCACGGTCCACCCGATGCCGAAGTAGCTGGCCGCGACGATCAGCGCCGCCAGCCGCCAGCGCCGCTGAGCTGCAACGGCACCGAGCGCCGCGGCCATCGCGGCGAGATACACGAGCAGCGCGTCGGCGCTTCCGTGCGCCGGGCTCAGAAAGATGGGCGCGAAGAAGGCACCGGCGGCCGCGGTGGCCCCGAGCGCTTCGACGTCGAGGGAGTAGGCGATCGCCGCCAGGGCAAGCGATACCAGTGCCAGCGCCACGATGCCGGAGGTGGGTGGGAGGAACTGGTATTGCCGCACCGCGGCCCAGACCGCCAGGTAGATGATGGCGGCTCCGCATCCGATCAGCGCCGCTCCGTAGGTCCGGTAGCGTGTTTCGAGGCGCCAGCCGACCGCGCCGACGGCGGCTCCGGCAACCGCGCCGCCGATGCATCGGGCCAGCGGCGAGACCCAGCCGCGATCGAACGACAGCTTCAGCAGGTATCCGGCGGCAAGAATCAGCGCCAGCACACCGAGCGCGAGCAGGCCGCGCTCGCCGACCCATTCCTCGGAATCGAGCAGCTTCCGCCGGGGGGGCGCTGCGGTGCGCGCGGCGCCGGGCGGCGGCGCACCGATCGCCGCTCCCGGCGTCACCGGTTCGGGTCCGGAGAGGCGCTCCACCCGTGGCACCAGGACGCGGGAGACCGGCCTCGGCACTGCGGCCAATTGGCGAACGAGCGTCTCCAGCGTCGCCACTCGCTGCTCGAGCCGGTCCAGCCGGTCGTCAGTGCTCATCCGTACCCTCCGATCAGCGGACCGCGCCGGAGCCGGCCGCGGGCGTGCCGCCCGCCGGAGTAGGTCCGGGTGCGTACGGCTCCACCCGGAACGCGAGGATGCCGACCAGCGCCACGATCGCTCCCGCGACGTAGAACGGCGCGACGTGCCCGAAGTGACCGAACACGAACGTGGCGAAGAGCGGAGCGATGACCCTGCTGATCCCGCCGAAAGTCTGCGCCACGCCCATGATGGTGCCGAGTTCCTCGCGATCCGACTTGCGGGACATCAGCGCCGTCGTGGCCGGGAACAGGAGTGCCGTGCCGATTGGCACGAAGGGAATCACCGCGGCGAGGGCGCCGACCGAATGCGCCTGGGGGTAGAGCAGCAGCCCGATCACCAGTACGATGGTCCCGGCTCGCATCGTCCATGTTTCGCCGATCCGGTCGACGATCGGTCCGAGCAGGACCGAGCGCATCACCAGCCCTACCGTCGCCACGTAAACGAAGACCGGGGCGATCGTCCGTTCGGTCACCCCGAACTCCGCACCCAGGTAGAGCGCGAGCACGGAGGAGAGCGCCGAGAATGCGAGCATGCCGACGGCGTAGATCCAGATCAGCCGCGTCACCGGGCCGCCCGGATGGCTCAGCACCTGCCACGCTGCGTGCCATACCGGCTTTCGGACCGGCACCGCGCCGCCCGCCTCGCGGACACGGGACTCCGGAAGCCACCGCCAGGCAAAACCGGCATTGATCAGGCAGAGCGCGGCCGCGGCGAAGCCGGGGGCCTCGTGATTGATTCGCGCGGCGAAGGAGCCGATTACCGGGCCGAGCATCACGCCCGCTGAGGTCGCCGCCGAGAGCCATCCGAGAGCGCGGGCCCGGTCGGACGGCTTGACCGTATCGGCGACGTAGGCCTGGGCCACGCCGGTGGTGCCGCCACCGGCCCCCTGAATGAGGCGCGACAGGAACAACAGCAGGATCGAGTCCGCCAGCCCGAACACCACGTACGCGGCAGCGGACGCGAGCAGTCCGATCAGCAGCGCCGGTCGCCGCCCGTAGCGATCGGATACCCGTCCCCAGATCGGCGCCGACAGGATCTGCGCGGCGGAAAACGCGGCGGTGATCAGCCCGACGTGGAAGGCGTTGCCGTGCAGTTTGAGCGCGTAGAACGGAAGCAGCGGAAAGACGATCGAGAATCCGATCATGTCCACGAAGCTGGTCGTGATCAGGATGGCCAGGCGCCGAAACTGACCCTGCTCCGCCGCGACGCTGCCGCTCATCCGGCCGCCCGCCGCTCGGCGCCGAGCGCGAACACGGCGCCGCTGACGAGCATGAGCACCACGCCGTAGGCGGCCGCGACGCCGACGTCTGAATTTCTGAGGCTCGACAGGATCTCGAGCGAGATCGGCCGTGTGTCGTAGGTGTAGAGCATGATCGAAGTCACGAAGTCGCCGAAGGCCGTCACGAACGCGAGCGTCGCTCCGGCGACGAGGGCGGGACGGAGCAGCGGCAGCGTGATGCGCCCGAGCGTGCGCCAGCGACCGGCGCCCAGGGTTGCGGCGGCCTCATCGAGCGACGGATCGAGCCGGCGAAACCCGGCCAGCACCGCACGGCCGGTGATCGGAAGGTTCCGGACGAGATAGGCCAGCGGCAGGATCCAGAGCGTCCCGACGAGGATGAACCGCGCCGCGAGTGGCTGGCGCACGCTGAACGCCGTCGCCAGCGCGATGGCAAACACCGTCCCCGGAACCGCCCAGGGGAGTGCCAGCAACGCTTCGATGGCCCCGCCACCGCGCACTCGTCGGCGGACGGCCAGCACACCGGCCGCCACGGCGATCCCCACCGCGGCCACCGTCGCCAGTGTGGCCATCCAGAGGCTGTTGACCAGTGGCCGCGCGCGCACCGGGTCCTCGAGCAGGGTTGCGTAGTTGGCGAGCGTGTACGCCGGCGGAACGGCCTCCGTGGTCCAGGTGCCAAGCGGCACGAACGAGACGACCAGCAGCGTCAGGTGCGGAAGGAGCAGCACGAGAGCGAGGATCCACGACAGCGCCGCGAGTGCCAGGCGGGCGGGGCGGCTCGTGACCCGGGACCGCTCCGGAGCGACGCCCTTGCCGGCACTCGCCGCAGGCTCGTCGGCGTCGGACCGGCGGAAGAGCAGCAGCCCGGCGAGCGCCAGGATGGTGAGCGATACGGTTTCCACCATGGCCAGCGAATTCTCGCCGTTGAGCCGGGTGGCGATGATCTGCGTCGTCATCACCCGAAACCCGCCGCCGAAGATGTAGGGCGCGCTGAACGAAGCCAGCGACGTCATGAACGTGAGCAGGGCGGCGCCGGTAAGCGACGGCCGGAGCAGCGGCAGCACCACTCGCCTGAGCGTGCGCCACCTGCCGGCCCCCAGGCTGGCAGCGGCCTCGAACACCGACGCATCCAGCGACGACAGTCCCGCCCGGACGAAAAGATAGAAGTAGACGTACATCGAGTAGGCATGCACCAGCAGGATCGCCGTGGCGCCTTCCAGCGTCCACGGTGCCTGGTCCAGGCCGAAGACCCGCTTGACGAGGTGGGCGACGAAGCCGCTTTCCCCGTAGAGGAAGAGAAACGCCAGGACACCCACGAGCGGCGGCAGCACCGCCGGCAGCGCGACGACCGCCCCCAGCAGCCGGCGCCCGGGAAACTCGTACCGGACGAAGAGGAACGCGAGCGGAATCCCGATCGCGGCCGAGAGCGCAACGCTCGCAACCGAAATCCAGAGACTGTCCCACAGCGCCCGCCACTCGGTGGGCCGCGACAGGAATACCCGTACGTATTCCAGCGTCCATCCGCCCGGACTCCGCACCGCGTCCAGCAGCACGAGCACGAGTGGATAGGCGATGAGCCACGCCAGCAGCGCCAGCAGCAGCCAGCCCGCCGGGCTCGACGGTCGCCTCACGCGACCGTCGAGCGGAACAGGTGGAGCCCGCCGCCCACCCGGCGGCTGGGCACGACGCTCACCTGGTCGCCGACCGCAAATCCCCCCGGCACCCCGTACACTTCCAGGTGCGAGCCGCCCGCCGTCAGCACGCCGTATGCCGAGGCCGCGCCGGTGAAGCGGCGGCTCACGACGGTGCCCGCCAGCGTGTCCGGCGCCGATGCCACCAGCCACAGCGCTTCCGGTCGCACCAGCAGCAGCCCCGCGCCGGGGGAGAGCGGTATCCGGCCGTCCGGCATCGGCACATCCCACTCCACCCCCTCGAGCCGGACGCGCGTGCCCCGGCTCCCGGGCCCAACGACCTCGACCGGCAGCGTCGCCGACCGGCCGACGAAGCCCGCGACGAACGGGCTCACCGGATTCGCGTAGAGGGTTTCCGGGGAGCCGACCTGCTCGAGGCGTCCGTCATGCAGCACTGCGACACGATCGCCCAGGTCGAACGCCTCATCCTGCTCGTGGGTCACGAAGACGGTCGTCGTTCCCACCCGCCGGATCAGGTCCCGGATTTCGCCACGGGTGCGCTCCCGGAGTGACGGGTCGAGATTCGACAGCGGCTCGTCCAGCAGGAGCACCCGCGGTTCCGGAGCCAGCGCGCGCGCCAGCGCCACGCGCTGCTGCTGTCCGCCGGAGAGCTGGGCAATGCGGCGGCGCTCGTAGCCGGCCAGATCCACCAGGGCCAGCGCCTCCGCCACCCGGCGGCGGAGCTCGGCGCCCTTCACCTGGAGTGATTCGAGTCCGAAGGCGACGTTCTGGCCGACGTCGAGATGGGGAAAGAGCGCGTAGTGCTGAAATACCATGCCGAAGCGGCGTGCGACCGGGGCGAGCGCGGTGACGTCCTCCCCGTCCACCACCACGCGCCCCGCATCGGGCGATTCGAACCCCGCCAGCAGGCGCAGCGCCGTGGTCTTGCCGCTGCCGCTGGGGCCCAGGAGTGCCAGGATCTCCCCGCGGGCGAGCGTCAGCGAGAGGTGGTCCACCGCCCTGGTGGTGCCGAACCGCTTGGTCAGATCGGCGAGTACGAGAAAGGGCTCGGTCATCGTTTCCCGGTGTTGCGGACATGACGATCCCAGTACGACATCCAGGCGGATCCTTCGCGGGCGAGCATGCTCCAGTCCACCTCGGCGACGACCATGTTGCGTTCGACGTCGGCCACCCACGCGGGGACGGAGTCTAGCGGCAGATCATCCCGGACCGGAAGGCGGAACACCCGCCGCGCCGCCAGCAGCTGGGCGTGCTCGCCGCCGACGTAATCGATGAATGCCCTCGCCGCGCGGGCGTGCGGGGCGCCGCGCACCAGCGCGATCGCATCGTCGATCACCACGGTGCCGCTGCGGGGAAAGGTGTAGCTGAACGGAATGCCCTTGCTCTGCCAGATGAGCAGGTCGGGCAGGTCCCACAGCGTGACCAGCCCCTCCTCCCGCACCAGCTTCTCCTCCAGGATCGCCGGATTGAGCGTGTAGGTCTTCGTCTGGCCGTCGAGCCGCCGGAGCCAGGCCATGCCGCGGGCCGTGTCACCGGTCTCGCGTACGCTGCGCTCGAGGATCAGTCCCCAGATCGCCCGCATCGTGCCGCTCGCCACCGGATCCCGAATGAGGAGCTTGTCGCGCCAGCGCGGCTCAAGCACGTCGTCCCAGTCGCGCGGCGCCGAATCGGCCGATACGGCGTGGCTGTTGTAGGCGATCACTGCCGGTGTACGGTAGACCGGAAAATACAGGTCGTGGGGGCCGACGCCTCGCGACCCGGCGTGCGCAGCCCAGTCGGGACGGTACGGGGCGAGCAGCGAGTCGGCGATGCCCCGGTCGAAGATCGTGGTCGGCCCGCCGAACCAGACATCGGCTTGCGGATTGACCTTCTCGAAGCGGATCCGGTCCAGGATTTCCTGGCTTCCCATGTCGAGCCAGCGCACGTCGATGTCGGGGTGCAGCCGCTCGAAATCATGCTCCATCAGCACCAGCTGATCCCGCCCGTGCGGCGAGTAGACGACCACCGGCGTCCGTCCATCGCTCCGGCAGGCCAGTGCGGCAGGCAGAATCACGGCGAGCAGCGCCGCGGCGCGGCGTCCCGCCATCAGGGGCTCGGCCTCCGGCTCAGCGCGAGCAGGTTGGCGAACAGGCGGTACGCGCCGGGAACGCCCGCCGGCAGCTCCCGGAAGAAGGCCAGCCCGGTGTAGACGTAGGTGCCTTTCCCGATCGACGCCACCAGCAGTCCGCCGTCCTGCGCGGCCTCGCCCGGGTCGTGCATCTCGAGGACCGGCCGGTAGGCCGGGTCCCATGTATGCGCCATGTAGAGTGCGCGCTCCTGCACCCAGCCGCGCCAGTCGCTGTCGTTGAGCGCGTTGGGCCGTTGCAGCGCGGCGCTGTTCGGATCGAGCGCTCGCACCGGTGCATTCTCGTCGGTGACCCGGTCGTGCGGGCTCGCGATCGTCATGGGGAGCGGCGCGAACCCGCCCCGGATAAACTGGTACTGCTGGTACTGCACCAGAACCATGCCTCCGGCGCGGGCATAATCCAGCAGCCGCCCGTTATGCGCGATGAGCGCCGTATCGGTTTCGTAGGCGCGGGGCCCGACGACGATGACGTCGTAGCGCGACAGGTCTCCCCGCGCGAGCGCAGACGGATCGAGCAGCTCCACGGCGACGCCGGCGCCGATGAGCGACTCCGGAACGCGGTCGGCGGCGCCCCGCACATAGCCCACTCGAGACAAACTCGGCAGCGCCAGCGGCGCCGCCACGATCCGGGCCGCGGCGGCGGCGGTGTAGGAGCGCGCCCGAATGTGCGGGTAGTCGATCGTGTAGACGCCGCCATCGTACCGGTGGCCGCGGCTGTCCTCGGCGATCGCGCGGACCTCATAGGTCATCGCCGCCAACGGGTCGGGCGTCCTCAGCTGGAAGTCGAATGCTGCCGTCTCGTCTTCGTGGGCAAACCGGAAGGCCTGCGGCGCGGGCGCGGCCCATCCCGCCGGCACTTCCAGCCGTACCCGGCCGGACGTCGTATCCCGCGCGCCATGCGTCACGGTAACGCGGAAATGCCGAATCCCTCGAGAGGCGGTGCTCCAGAGCGCGGTGTCGGGATCGATCTTGACGTCCACGCGCGGCACGATCGTCACCGGCTTCCTCCGCTCGCCGACCGCCTGGTCGTTGTAGCGAAAGGCGACTTCCGTGACGACACCGTCATAGCGCAGCGCGAGCGTCGGGGCCTCGCGAGGCAGCCCCCGCGACTGAGGCGCGACATCCCGCCAGCTGTAGAGATCGCCGTGCTTCGGATCAGCCAGGAAATAGGGACGCGACAGGACGGCCGTGTCCGGCACCGCGAACGCATCGGTCGACCGGCCGTCCAGCGTCGTACCGCGATAGATCAGCTCCGGCGCCGCCGATGGCGAGCCGCTGCAGGTCGTGGTGATGCGGAGCATCTGGCCCGGCACCACGCGATCGTCGTCGGCCACCGCGTCGCACACGATGCCGCGGAGGTTCTCCAGCGCGGCGTCGAGATGCATCAGCTGGTCGCGCTGGGCGGGCGTCAGCCGGCTCGTGCCGCCGGCTGCGGCCACGAAGCGCTGCCGCAGCTTCACAAGCGCCGGTGCGCCCAGCGCGTCCGCGCGGCTCAGGTCGCCGCCGATCGACCGCCACTCGGCCGACCGCGCCGTGTCGGCCGCGGATGCCGCAAGCGTCGTGTCGAGACCCGCGAAGAGGCTGGCCGCCCCGCCGCCGGTTCGGTCCTGCCACAGTGCGAGCCGCACCGGCGACGGGCCGATGCGCTGCAGCTGGCCCATGTCCTGCGAGCGGTGCAGGCTCCTGCCCTGCATCGCGGTCTGATGGTACGACTTGCCGACCGCCGGGTCGATCGCGCCGCCATCCACCGCCAGCGTCGTGGCCGCGGTGTCGAAGCGCGCGCTCCGGTACAGCCTCAGCGGCGTCCAGGGCGCGAGTCCCTCCTCGCGCTCGAGTTCCGGGAACCGCGCCGGGTCACCGGCTACGCGAAATGCCTCCTGCGCGGCCCAGCCGGCGGCCTGATGCTGGCCGTGCCCATCGCGTGGGGTGCCGCTGAAGATCGAGACCACGACCTGCGGCCGGAACCGACGCACGATGCGCACGACGTCCTTGAGAATGCTGTCGCGCGGCCAGTGGGCCCAGGTGTCGTCGAGCGTCTTGGAGAATCCGAAATCGTACGCGCGGGTGAAGAACTGCTGGGCGCCGTCGAGACGCCGTGCCGCCAGCAGCTCCTCGGTCCGGAGGAGACCCAGCGCCTCCCCCAGCTCGGCGCCGATAAGGTTCTGTCCGCCTTCGCCCCTGTTGAGGGACAGATAGGCCGATTCCGCCCCTTCGCCGCGCACCAGCAGCGTCAGCAGTTCGGTGTCCTCATCGTCCGGATGCGCGCCGATCATGAGCACGCGCTGGGTGTGCCCCAGCATCCGGAGCTCCTGGTGCAATGCAACGATGCCGCCAGTGGAGGGCGGTTGGAGCTGGGCCAGCAGGGAATGAGACGGAACGACGGCGCACGACAGGACCGCAACGATGAGCGAGCGCAGGTGCACGGACCCCGGCCGGTTGAGGAGGATGGGGGAAGCTAGCCGGGTCCGTGAGCAGCGTAAACGGCGGGCGACCTCAGCGGTGCGGCGGGTGCGGGGCGGATTCGGTCTCGTCGCCCAGCGGCACGTCGCGGAACGACCCGGCCAGCACCGGGTGCCGGCGCCAGAGATGCACGGCCATGGCGGCCACCGCCAGCATGCTGCCCCCGATCACCACCCAGCTCTGAAACCGTTCCCCCGTGGCGGGCGCGAGGGCGAACATCATGCCCGCCGAAAACCCGAGGGCGATGACCAGTCCGATCAGGACACCCATCCGCCAGGCGATTTCCCGTGAGGCCAGGTGCACCAGCGCCGTGAGTGCGAGACCAACCACGGCGAAGGCGGCCCCGTGCACCAGCGTGGCCACGAGCACCGCGGCGGGGGACACGGCCTGCGTCATGCCCCCGGCGCCGTGGAGGAACAGCTGGCCGATCATGGTCGGCGTGTGGAGGGGACGCCCGGCTGCGAGATCCACCACGAAATACCAGAGCGCGACCACCGCGGCGCCGATGGCACCGGTGACGATCCCCTCACGGACGACGGAGTGACGCTGCGACGGCATGGAGCCTCACCGCATAAAGGGGCCTGGTACAACCGGGAAGCGGGTCGGGGCTGCAACGCCGCAATCTGGGCCGGCGGG
Organism: Gemmatimonadales bacterium; assembly: GCA_038321865.1. GTDB lineage: Bacteria > Gemmatimonadota > Gemmatimonadetes > Gemmatimonadales > GWC2-71-9 > JAICUF01. Next base: position 42,478 of record JBBQFH010000010.1, on the reverse strand, counting down.
CGCCGCTGGCCAGTGGTCTGCGTCACGGGGCCGGTGGTTCGTCCCCCTCCGGCGGCCCGATCCGCCGGCCCACGACGAAGGCCGCCACGAAGGCGCCAACCGCGCCGATCATGAGGGCCGTACCGACGACGTCCCCCACACCGTGCAGGAGCACCAGCATCCCCGCCGACACGAGGACGGTGCCGATGCCGCGGAGGAACTCATCGAGATTGCGCCAGTGCGTGAGCCGCGCCCAGTAGACCGAGGCGCCGAGGCCGAGCACGCCGATGAACAGCATGCCGTACCAGATGAGGATCCAGATCCGCCGGCCAGCCACCATGCAGCGACTCCCGTCAAGTCAGGGACACGAGCGGTCGAGATTATCACCGAATGCGGCGCTGCACCAGCCTCGCGCTACCGTGTCCGTGCCGCCGCGCACCGCGCGCAGCGGCAGTCCGCCAGGAGCCGATCGAACCCGTAGATCCCGGTATCGTGCCCGTCGCTCCAGCGCACCCGCAGGCCGTACGCGCCCACCAGCGAGACCGCGTCCGGCCGCACATCGAGCGGCACCGCCGATGGATCGAGCAGCGGCCGGCCACTCATCTCCTCGACACACGCCGCGCAGCGGCAGGCCAGCCGGAGCTCACGGGCAGGGTAAGTGCAGGTGTGCCCGGACGCGTCCCATTCGACGAGCAGGCCCTCCGGCCGGCGCGTGATGGCATATGGTACCGGTGGCAGCGTCCCCAAACGGCCTCCTGCTTATATAATTCCCGCGGCTTGATACCCATACGACGGGATTCCGCGAGACATGACGACACAGACGACAGATCCATTCGGGGTCCGCAGCACCGTCCGCCTCGCCGGCGCCGATGCCGTAATCTATCGCCTGTCGGAGCTGGACCGGCAAGAGATCGCCCGGATCGATCGACTCCCCTTCTCCATTCGCGTGCTTCTGGAAAACCTGCTCCGGCATACCGGCCGCGGTGTCGTGACGGAAAGCCACGTCCGTCAGCTCGCCGGCTGGGCCCCGGTTGCCACATCCCGCAGCGAAATCCCGTTCATGCCGGCCCGCGTGGTGCTGCAGGACTTCACCGGCGTCCCCTGCGTCGTCGACCTCGCCGCGATGCGCGACGCGATGGCCCGCATGGAGGGTGACCCCGACATGATCAACCCGGTCGTGCCGTGCGACCTGGTGATCGACCATTCGGTACAGGTGGATCATTACGGATCGGCGAGCGCGTACGGGCTGAATGTCGAGCTGGAAATGGAGCGGAATCGCGAGCGGTACCAGCTGCTGAAGTTCGCCCAGCGTGCGTTCCGGAACTTCCGCGTCGTGCCGCCCGGCATGGGCATCGTCCACCAGGTGAACCTCGAGCATCTCGCCCCGGTCGTGCAGCTGCGCGAGCAGTTCGGCGAACTCACGGCCTATCCTGACACCGTCGTCGGCACCGACTCGCACACCACGATGATCAACGGTCTCGGCGTGCTCGGCTGGGGCGTCGGCGGCATCGAGGCGGAGGCGGTGATGCTGGGCCAGCCCTACTTCATGCTGGTGCCCGACGTCATCGGCGTGAAGCTGCACGGCGCCCTGCCGGTCGGCACCACCGCCACGGATCTCGTCCTCCGCGTCACCCAGATGCTCCGCAAACAGGGGGTGGTGGACAAGTTCGTCGAGTTCTTCGGGACGGGGCTCTCCAGTCTGGGCCTCGCCGATCGCGCCACGATCGCGAACATGGCGCCGGAGTATGGGGCCACGATGGGATTCTTCCCGGTGGATGTCGAGGCGCTCCGGTATCTCGAGCGGACCGGACGCGAGGCCGCTCACGTGGCGGCGGTCGAGGCGTACTGCCGGGCCCAGCGGCTGTTTCGCACCGACGACACGCCCGACCCGGAGTTCACGGCGGTCGTCGAGCTCGACCTCGGGAGCATCACACCGAGCCTGGCGGGCCCGCGCCGGCCGCAGGACCTGGTTCCGCTCGGCGGGCTCCGGCGCGATTTCATCGTGAATCTGCCCGGACTCATGAGCGCGACAACCCCGGCCGCCCGGCGGGAGCTGGCCCAGCACGCCTATTCGCGCTGGATGGGTGAAGGCGGCGCCAACGTCGCGACCGCAGACCCCGCCGCTGCTCCCGCGGTGCCGGACGATGCACCCCCGGTCGTGCAGGGCGTGCTCGATGGCGCCGACATCTCGCTGCACGACGGCTCCATCGTGATTGCGGCGATCACCAGCTGCACGAACACCTCAAACCCGTCGGTAATGATCGGTGCCGGCCTGCTGGCCAAAAAGGCCATCGAGCGGGGCCTCAGCACCAAGCCGTGGGTGAAGACCAGCCTGGCCCCCGGCTCGCGCGTCGTCACCGAATACCTGCGGGCTGCGGGCGTCATGCCCTATCTCGAGCGGCTGCAGTTTCAGACGGTCGGCTACGGATGCACCACATGCATCGGGAACTCGGGACCGCTTCCCGACATCGTCAGCCAGCTGATCGAGGAGAACTCGCTGGTCACGGCCGCGGTCCTGAGCGGCAACCGGAACTTCGAGGCGCGCATTCACCCGCTGGTCCGGGCGAACTATCTGGCGTCTCCCATGCTCGTGGTCGCCTTTGCGCTCGCGGGCCGGGTCAACATCGACCTGACCCGCGAAGCGATCGCGAACAGCAGCGACGGGACTCCCGTCTACCTCAGCGAAATCTGGCCGACGCCGGAGGAGATTCGCGACACGATGGCCGCGTCGCTCAAGCCCGAATTGTTTCGCGAGCAGTATGCGACTGTCTTCGACGGCGACGCGACCTGGCAGGCACTCGAAGTCCCCGGGGGCAGCCGATATGCCTGGGACCCGGCGTCGACCTACGTCCAGGAACCCCCATTCTTCCAGGCGTTGCCGCCCGAGCCCGCGCCACTGACCGACGTCATCGATGCGCGCGTCCTGGCCGTGCTCGGCGATTCGGTGACGACCGACCATATCTCCCCGGCGGGGGCCATTCCCAAGAACGGCCCGGCAGCGCGCTATCTCATGGACCACGGCGTTCAGCAACGTGACTGGAACACCTTCGGCTCCCGGCGCGGCAATCACGAAGTGATGATGCGAGGCACCTTCGGCAACGTCCGGATTTCCAACGCGCTGGTCCCCGGCAAGGAGGGGAACTGGACGGTGCACTTCCCCACCGGCGAGACGGTATCGATCTACGACGCCGCCATGCGCTACGCGGCGGAAGGCACGCCACTGCTCATCCTGGCCGGCAAGGAGTACGGCACCGGCTCGAGCCGGGACTGGGCCGCCAAGGGCACTACGCTGCTCGGTGTGCGGGCCGTCATCGCCGACAGCTACGAGCGAATCCACCGGAGCAACCTGGTCGGGATGGGGGTGCTGCCTTTGAGCTACGAGCCGGGAGTGGATCGCCGGTCGCTTGGCCTCACGGGCACTGAGACGTTCACGCTCACGGGGATCGCGCAGGGTCTGGTGCCGGGCGGGCGGGTGGCAGTGACGGCACGGAAGGAGAGCGGTAAGGCGATCACGTTCGATGCGGTGGTGCGGCTCAACTCGCCGGTCGAGCTCGACTACTACCGCCACGGCGGGATCCTGCAGCGCGTCCTGCGGCAATTCGCCAAAGGCGCCGTCACCGCCTGAGATCGGAAACGAACAAGGCCGCCGCGGTGAACCCCGCGGCGGCCCAATCGTTGTTCACTCTGCCGAAATCAGGCGACCAGATCCCGCAGCCGGTCGCCGGTCTCGCCCTCGCGCAGCCGGACCAGCGCCCGGTCGCGCAGCTGCCGAATCCGCTCCCGTGTGACTCCCATCATCCGTCCGATCTCCTCCAGCGTGCGGCTGTTGCCGTCGTCGAGACCGAAATACAGCCGAAGCACTTTCGCGTCCCTCGGCGGCAGGACGCTGAGGGCCGCCTCGATGTCCTGCGTCTGGCTGTTGGCCATGGTGGACATGTCGGTGCTTTCCTGCTCACCGCTGGCGAACCGCTCGATCCGCTCGTTGCCTTCACCGTCACGAGTGGGGTGATCGAGGCGGACCGCCTCCGAGTTGAGCGCGCTCAGGCTGCGCACGGCCTCGACGGTCAGGCCGGTGGCGCGCGCCAGCTCTTCGGTCGTCGGCATGCGGCCGAGGCGATCCTTGAGGAGCGTGGTCGTGCGTCCGAGCCGGCTGAGGTCGGCCGTACGATTGAGCGGGACCCGCACCGGGCGGCCGTGACGCGCGATCGCGGCCTGCACCGCCTGGCGGATCCACCACACCGCATAGGAGATGAACTTCACGCCGCGATCCGGATCGAACTTCCGGGCCGCCGTCATGAGCCCGAGGTTGCCCTCACCGATCAGGTCGACGAGGGGCACGCCGCGGTTCTGGAACTTCTTGGCGACCGACACGACGAACCGCACGTTGTGCCGCGCCAGTTTTTCCTGGGCGACCACGCTGCCACGGAACGCCTTGCGGGCGAGCTCCATTTCCTCTTCGCGGTTGAGCAGGGGAACCCGACTGATCTCATCCAGATAGAGGTCGAGGCTCTCCCGACCTTCGTCCACTGCGCGAGCGATCTGCGCCGGCCGAACCGGGCGCCGCTTGGCACGTGCTTTAATTGTCACGCTCACAGCCTCCTGTGGGATTCGCATCCCCTGTACGCTGCAGGCCACGGGATGGGGCTCGGGGTACAGTCCGACAATATATGGCCTAACACACATAAAATCAACAGTTTAGCTAAATCGCGGCGGGAGCGGGAGTTGCGCCGATGCGTCGTGAAAAAAGACGACGATCAGCGCCAAATCGGTTAGGTGCATAGTGCAGCCGATTGCTCTGCCCGGCAGGCGCGATCGGCCGGATCCGACCCGAGCCGCGCTCGAGGGCGCCGTTCCGCATCATAGACGCTTGTATTAACACCACTTGCACGCTCCCGGTTCCACCCGTTCGCAAGCGGGGGGCGACCACCCGTCGCCCGCCCCGCTCCGAAGGGCCGGACTACATGCCGGGCATCTGTGCTTCCTGCGGTGTCTCGGTGATCGACTTCTTGGCATCCTTGCCGGTCGACTGCAGTTCCATGGCGCCGCGGGGTCCGGTCGACTTGACCAGCCCGAACGGCGTCTCGCGGCTCACCCAGACGTCGGTGCTGTCAGCGACATTCCGGAGGTGCGTCACCTTGAACGTGCCGGCCGGCACCGTCACCGACTCGGCGCCCACAACCGTGAGGCCCTTGCACTGCTGCGCCCAGGTCATGCCCATGCCCCGGCCGCCGCCCGCTCCCCGGCCCGCGCCCGGTGCGCTGCCCTGGCCGCCCTGGCCCTGACCGCCCATCCCGCCGCGCATCATCGCCATCATGCCCGGGGAGAGCTTGGTGGCGGGCTGATCGCCACGCTTCATCACGACTTCCATGACCTCAGTCTGCTCGAACGGGTAGGTCGGGACGAGCACCTCGTTGATCATCTTCCCGCGCGGGCTCTCGGTGCTCGTCTCGAACCAGACGGCATCCTTGCCATCCCGCTTCTCATGGCCGACCACCGCCATGCGCGTCATGATGTCCTGACCGTTCCGGTTGCTCTTGTACTGGGCCCAGCTGCCCTGGACGGGCGTGGGGCGATATTGCGAACAGACATCCTGTGCCTGCAGCGGCAGGCCGGCGGCGATCAGGAGGCTGCCAAGGAGGGTGACGCGATGCATGGTGAGACTCCGGCTTCGGGTGATCGGCGCGTCCGCACGGCGGCGGGCGCTTTGGAGAGGCTATCGTGTGGTACGCATGCCGGCGGCCGGACGTTGGCCCGCCGGACGAGCCCCCGTGTCAGACCGTCTTCACTTCGGTGATGAGCCGGGTGAGCGAGGCCTTGGCGTCTCCGAACAGCATGGACGTGCGCGGATCGAAGAACAACTCATTCTCGATGCCGGCAAATCCGGGGTTCATGCTGCGCTTGAGCACGATCACGGCCCGCGCCTGATTCACGTTGAGAATCGGCATCCCGAAAATCGGACTGGACGGATCGGTCCTGGCGGCGGGGTTCACCACGTCGTTGGCGCCGATGACCAGCGCGACATCGGTCTGCTCGAACTGGTCGTTGATCTCATCCATGTCGTATAGGCGGTCGTAGGGCACGTTCGCCTCGGCGAGCAGGACGTTCATGTGCCCGGGCATGCGGCCGGCAACGGGATGGATGGCGTACTTCACCTCGCCGCCCCGCCGCTCGATCAGCTCGGCCAGTTCGCGCACCTGATGCTGTGACTGGGCCACGGCCATGCCGTAGCCCGGCACGACGACCACTTTCCGTGCGTAGGCCAGTTGCAGGGCCGCGTCCTCGATCGAAATTTCCCGGGCGACCAGCCCTTCCGCCGTCTTCCCGGCCTTTGCCGTCGCGTCGCCGCCGAATGCGCCGAAGATCACGTTCCGGAACGAGCGGTTCATCGCCTTGCTCATCAGGATGGACAGCAGGAATCCGGAGGCGCCGTCCAGCGCCCCGCAAATGATCAGGACGGTGTTGCCGATCGCGAATCCGGTCGCCGATGCGGCGAGCCCCGCGTACGAGTTGAGCAGCGAGACCACCACCGGCATGTCCGCCCCGCCGATGGGAAGCACCATCAGGACGCCGCTGAGCAGCGCCAGACCGATCATGCCGAAGAACACCGCCGGATGGCCAGGACTCGCGACCAGATAGCAGAAACACCCGACGGTCACGGCGAACAGGGTGAGGTTGACCGTATTCTGGCCCCGAAAGGTGATCGGTTTGCCGCGGATCAGCTCCTGCAGCTTGGCGAACGCCATGAAGCTGCCGGTGACGGTGAGCGACCCGAAGAGCACCTCGAAACCGAGCGCGGCCATCTTGGCCGTCGGCATCTGGCCTGGATGATCGTGGAACTCGGCGATGCCGACGAGCGTAGCCGCCAGCGCGCCGAACATGTGGCTGATGGCGATGCGCTGCGGCATCGCGGTCATCGGCACGAACATGCCCAGGGGGTAGCCGATCAGCGCGCCGACCGCGAGACCAGCCGCGATCCACCGGTAGTCCACGATCTCGTGATTCACGAGCGTGCCCACCACGGCCAGCAGCATGCCGAACGCGGCCTGCTGCATGCCCCGCCGGGCGCTCTCGGGCTTGGTGAGACTCTTGAGGCCCAGAATGAACAGGACCGAGGCCGCCAGGTAGGCGACCTGGATGAACGCTTCCCTCATGCGGCGGGCGGCGGCGGCGGGCGATCCGGTGCCGCCCGATGAAACATCTTCAGCATGCGGTCGGTGATGAGAAAGCCGCCGACCACGTTGATCGTCGCCGACGCGACGGCAATGACGCCCAGCACGGTGCTCACCGTCCCATGCCGCGAGCCGGCGGCGACGAGCGAGCCGACGAGCGAGATGCCGGAGATGGCGTTGGTCGCCGACATGAGCGGCGTATGCAGCAGGGGAGGAACCCGGGTGATCACCTGATAGCCGACGAACGCGGCCAGGACGAAGACGTACAGCTCGATCACGAACGTCGGCGCCATCGAGTCCTCCAGGAAACGGGAGCTACGCCCGGCGGATGCTGGCCTGCGTCACGCACATCGGACCGGCGATCGGATCACCGTCCGGCGGGGCCACGCGGCCGTCGCGAATGATGTATTCGAGGAAGCTGAGCACGTTCCGGCCGTACATCTGACTCGCGTGGAACGGCAGGGTGCCCGCGAGGTTCAAGGGGCCGGTCACCGTCACGCCATTCACCTGTACGGTGTCTCCAGCGACGGTCGCCTCGCAGTTTCCGCCGCCCTCCGCGGCCAGATCGACGATCACCGAGCCCGGGCGCATGGTCGCGAGCATCGCGGTCGTGACGAGGCGCGGCGCCGGTCGGCCGGGAATCTGCGCGGTCGTGATCACCAAATCCATGTCCCGAATGTGGCCGGCGACCACCTCGAGGACGCGGCGTTGATCGTCCGCGGCGAGCTCGGTGGCGTACCCGCCGGCCCCTTCCGCGGCGGCGCCGGTCTCGACGAAGGCCGCGCCGAGGCTCTGAACCTGTTCCTTGACCGCCGGACGCACGTCGAAGGCGGAAACCACCGCCCCCAGCCGGCGGGCGGTCGCGATCGCCTGAAGCCCGGCGACCCCCGCCCCGATCACGAACACGCGCGCGGGCGCGATCGTCCCGGCGGCGGTCGTGAGCATCGGCAGAAAGCGCGGCAGCATGCCGGCGCCGAGCAGCACGGCCTTGTAGCCCGCGGCAGTGGCCTGGGAGGAGAGCGCGTCCATGGACTGCGCCTTGGTCGTCCGGGGCACCAGCTCCATGGCGTACGCCACGACGCCACGCTCCGCCAGGCGTTCGAGCGCCTCGGCGCCGGTCGCCGGCGCGAGCAGCGCCACCAGCGTCGTCCCCGCGGCGAGCTGCTCGAACTCTGCGGCGGACGGCCGCTGCACCTTCACCACGATGTCGGCGCCGCGAAGCACCGTTCCCGCATCGACCACCTCAGCGCCGGCCGCGACGTACTGCTCGTCGTCGAGTCCGGCGCCGCCCCCGGCGCCGGACTCCACCGCGACCACGTGGCCGGCCTTGACCAGGCGGCGCACGCCATCGGGCACAAGCGCCACCCGGCGCTCACCAGCGGCGGTCTCCCTGGGAACGGCAATCCGCATGCGCGGAGCTATTTCCCCGCCAGCCAGGCGGCACCGATCGCCGAGCCGACGGCGGCGGGGTCGAAGGTGAGCGTGTACTTGCCGTCGGCCGCGGCGGCAAGCTTGAGTCCCGCCTTGTCGAGGATGGCGTCGTACGGAAGCTCGTCCACACCGGCGACGTAGCGGCGGAAGAAGTCGGCGTGATCGCTGCCGCTCACCTCATTCACCGCCTGGCGAAAGTCCTCGACCGTATAGCCGTGGCCCTGCAGGTAATAGCTGGTGGACTTGCCCAGCCAGAACCGCTGCCACATCAGCCGCATGACGTCGTCGAGCGACTTGCGCCCGCCCGTGCGCGCGCGGATGTCGAGGTCGAGCAGCCAACCGAGGAGCTCGCCCTTGTTGTAGTAGGAGATCGTGGTGGCGCCCAGGTTCGTATTGCGGTTGAGCCGGACCCCGTCGAAGAACCAGGCGTTGAAGGAGCTCTGTTCGGCGCTCATGAGCTTCCGGCCGGGGCTGCTCTGCAGCTGGCCCACCGCCCGGGCCACCCTGGTGAGATACCGCGCCGAGTCGATCAGGCCGGCCCGAAGCAGGGTGCGGGCCCCGTAGTAGTTGGTGATGCCTTCCCCGATCCAGAGTGTGCGGGTGGGGTTCTCCCGCGTGTAATCCCAGGGACCGAGCTCCGCCGCCCGCAGCCGCTTCATGTTCCAGGTGTGGAAGAACTCATGGGCGAAGACCTCGATGCGCCCCATGAACGCCGAGGAGTCGGCCGCGACGGTGGCCAGCGTGACCGGCTGACTGATGTGGGTGGAGCTGGTGTGCTCCATGCCGTCGCCACCGTTCTTGTCCTGGTAGTGCACCATGAACGTGTACTGCGTCACCGGCTGCTGGCCCCACATCGCCACCTCGGCACGCACGATGCGCTCGATGCTGCGCAGCAGCAGCCCGCGTGCGGCGCCGGGATCCTTGTCGGCGTGCAGCATCACCCGATAGGTCGTCTTTTCGACCTGGAAGCTGTCGACGGTGAAGGCGTTCGAGATCTCGGTGGGATTGTCGATCATCAGATCGTAGTTCGGAAACCGGTAATCCGGCCCCGGCGCCGGGTTGCCGTTGATGACGCTCCATCCCGCCGGCCCGTAGTAGTGCACCACGACGGGATCCGGCTTGTGCCCGACGACATACACGAACGTGTTGCCCGGGTTCAGATTGACGTGCGTCGAGTCGATCTGCGACAGCGATCCGTTGAGGTCGTTCCAGAAGACGCGGTAGCTGAAGGTGATCGGCTGGAGCCGCGGACACCGCACGACCCAGGTCGTCTTGTCGCGCTTGCGCACGTCGACCATCGTCTCGCCGCAGCGCGCCGCGACCTCCTGCACGTTTGCCGCAAAGTTGTAGATGGCGTAGCGCCCCGGGTACCACGCCGGCAGCTGAAAGGCGGTCTCGTCCGCGTCGCGGCGGGTTACGCGGACCGTCACATCGCCCAGGTGACTGGCGGGCTCCGTGCTGCGAAAGGTGTAGTCGATGGCATACGGCCGCGGAGCCGGCCTGGGAACTTCAGCCGAAGCGGCGGCGGAGACCAGCAGCAGCGCGAGCACATCCAGCATCGAGATCCTCGGCAGAAGGTGTTTGCGTAAACAGTAACACGGAACGCGCACGCGGTGGACATCGACGGCGGCCACCCCTATCGTCCGTCACTCATGAGTCTCCCCCGCTCCGTCACGGCGATCGCACCCGGCTCCATCGGCAACATCGGGCCAGGGCTCGACATCCTCGGCCTCGCCGTCGCCGGCCGCGGAGACACCGTCACGGCCGAGCCGGCGGAGGGCCGAGGCATCACGCTGGTGGATGCCGGGCACCCGGAGCTGCCGACTGATCCGCTGCGGCACAGCTCCGCCATTGCCGCCGCCGAGGTGCTGCGTCTGGCCGGTGCCGACGGCGGCGTGCGCCTCACGGTACGAAAGGGTCTGCCCCTGAGCGCCGGCCAGGGAGGGAGCGGGGCCTCGGCCGTCGCGGGTGCGGCGGCGGTGAACACGCTGATCGGGGCTCGCCTCACCACGGAAGCGCTGCTGGGCGCGTGCCTGCTGGCGGAGTCGGCCGTAGCGGGCCGCCATGCCGACAACGTGGCGCCTTCGCTCCTCGGCGGCGCGGTGCTGGTGCGCTCGCTGGACCCGATCGACGTTGTCCGCCTTCCCTGCCCGCCCGCACTCCGCGTCATCCTCGCGCAACCGGCGCAACAGCTTCGGACCAGGGACGCGCGTGCGGCCCTGCCGTTGACGGTTACCCGGGCGATCGCCCTGCAGCAGGCGGCCAACGTTGCGGCGATGGTCGCCGCCTTCCTCACCGGCGACCTCTCCCTGCTCGGGCGGGCGCTGGATGACGCTATCGCCGAGCCGGCCCGCGCGCCACTCCTGACGGGGTTCCGTGAGGCACAGGCGGCAGCCCTTGCGGCCGGCGCCCTCGGCGCATCGATCTCGGGCGCCGGCCCCACGGCGTTCGCGCTGGCCGCGGACGACGCGGCTGCGGAGCGTATCGCCGCCGCGATGCGTGAGGCGTACAAGTCGTGCGGCATTGCCTGCGACACCCGCGTCGCGCCGGTCGACCAGACCGGGGTCACGGTCACGACCGCCTGAGCCCTGCCACTGTTTCGGAGACCAGCATGAGCTTTGCAACTGATCGCCCGGCGAGCTGGCAGGCCTGCATCGCCTGCGGGAACGAGACGGTGGAGCTGGACCCCAGCCCCAGGTGTCGCAGCTGCGGCGGCCTGCTCGAGGTGCGGCACCGGCCGCCCAACCTGACGCGCGATGAGCTGCTGCAGCGCTTCACCGAGCGGCGCGGCGGGCCCCGCGGCGCCGGCGCGACATCCGGCGTCTGGCGTTTCCGCGAGCTGGTGATGCCGTCGGTCGAATTGATCGTGTCGCACCCGGAAGGCAACACGCCGCTGATGCATCGGACGGTGATCGACGAATACGCCGGTGTCGACCAGCTCATGCTGAAGCACGAGGGGCACAACCCGACCGGTTCGTTCAAGGACCGCGGGATGACGGTCGGCGTGACGCAGGCGGTGCGGATCGGGGCGCGCGCGGTTGCCTGCGCGTCGACCGGCAATACCGCGGCGTCGCTCGCCGCCTACGCGGCGCAGGCCCGCATCGGGGCGCTGGTGCTGGTGCCGGCGGACGGCATCGCCCATGGCAAGCTGGCACAGGCCGTGGCCTACGGTGCCCGCACCCTGCTCGTCCGCGGCGACTTCGACACCTGCCTCCGCCTCGTCGAGGAGGCAAGCACGACCCTCGGCGTCTACCTGCTCAATTCGGTGAACCCGTTCCGGCTCGAGGGACAGAAGACGATCATGCTCGAGCTGCTGCAGCAGCTCGGCTGGGATCCGCCGGAGTGGGTCGTGTTGCCGGCCGGCAACCTGGGAAATCTCTCGGCCTTCGGCAAGGGGCTCCGCGAGATGCACGAGTACGGCCTCATCAGCCGGGTGCCCCGCCTCGTCGGCGTGCAGGCCGAGGGGGCGGCCCCTTTTGCCCGGAGCTTCGCCGAAGGATTCGCGACCCGGCACCGGGTGACGGCACAGACGGTCGCGAGCGCAATCAGGATCGGCGATCCGGCGTCGTGGGACCGTGCCGTGCAGGCGGTTCGCGAGACCGACGGCGTGGTGCTCAGCGTGACCGATACGGAGATTCTCGAGGCGAAGGCAGTCGTGGACCTGGCGGGCGTGGGATGCGAGCCGGCGAGCGCCGCGGCGGTGGCCGGCGTTCGAAAGCTCGCGCGCGCGGGGCGGTTCGGACCGTCCGACCGGGTGGTCGCGATCCTCACCGGCCACATTCTCAAGGATCCTGCCATTCTTCTCGACTTCGATCGCGGCGGGAGCGGCGCCATCCCGGCCAACCGGCCGGTCGAGATCGAGCCGACCCTCACGGCGGTCGAGCGGGCCATCGCCGTTCCGCGCTGACTGCGCCGACCTGACCCGTCAGCGCTTCGCGGCCGCCGCCACCGCGGCGCCGAGTTCGGTGTAGGCCGTCGGATCCACTTCCCGGAACGGCGCGGCCACGTAGCTGATGCGCCCATCGGGCGCGATCACGAACGCCGTACGGTTGTCGAGCTGATACCTCTCGTTGAAGGCTCCATAGCGCCGGCCGACCACGCCGCCCGAATCGCTCGCGAAGCGGAACGGGTACTTCGCGTCGTGCGCCCAGGAGGCGAGCGCGCCCACCGAGTCGGTGCTGATGGCGAGGAGAACGACCTTCTTCCCGCCCTTGAACAGCTTCGCGTACTGATCACGGTACGCGTCCATTTGAACCGTTCAGCCCTTGGTCCGCGCCTTGAAGAAGAACGCGAGCACCACGGTCTTGCCCCGGTAGTCGCTCAGTCTGATCGTGCCGCCGGGTCCCCGGACCGTCGCCGTGGGCAGCGAAAAGTCCGGGGCGAGCGTTCCGACCGCCGGGAGTGCCGGTGCCGCCGGCGCCGCCTGAGCGCGCAGCCCCGGGGCCAGTGCGGTGACAATCGCCGCCGCCAACGCGGCGCGTGTGGGTGTTCGGTGCATGGCGGGCCCTCCGTCAGGGTGACTAGCGCTTCACGACCTTCCAGATCTTACCGTTTTGATCCGCGGATATGTAGAGCGACCCGTCGGGCGCGACGGCGACTCCGGCGGCGCGGAGTGCGGTCGGCCGGTCCGCCCCCGTGGCGAACGTCTGATAGCTTCCGCTCGGCTTGCCGCTCTGGAACGGGATGAACACGATGCGGTAGCCTTCCTGCGGAAGCGGCGAGCGGTTCCAGGAACCGTGCCAGGCCATGAACAGCCCGCCGCGGTACGCCGCCCCAAACGCGGCGCCGGGGTAGAAGGCGAGTGCCATCGGCGCCCAGTGGCCGGGAAATGCGATCGCTGGCCGGGCGACGCGGCGGCAGCGATCGTCACGCTTGCCATCGCCGCCGTATTCCGGAGCCGTCACCATGCGCCCGTATTGATTGCTGAAGTAGCAGTAGGGCCAGCCGTAGTTCTCGCCGGCCCTGACCTGCGCGAACAGCTCCGCCGGATTGTTCGCGTTCACTTCGTTGCTGAAGCCCCAGCTCTGGCTGAGCTGATCCATGCCATGCACGCCGGCGTAGAGTCGATTGGTACCCGGCTGGACGGCGAGCGCCATCGCGTTCCGGAGCCCGGTCGCCCAGCGGTGCCCATCGGCGATGGTCTGGCCAGTCCGGGTTGCGGAAAACGCCCAGAGGCCCGCTCTCACCTCGAGTTCCCTGCATGGATCGTTGCCGGGTGACGCCGGCAAACGATCGGTCTTCTGACAGCTGTTGGTCGCCGAGCCGAAGTTCACGATCATGGTGTCGCCGACGAACGCGAGGCTCTTGGCCACGTGATCGCCGCCGACCGGCAGCCCGCTCACCACGACTTCCTCCGGCGAGTCGGGCTGCAGCTTGCCCGGCGTCAGCCGCCAGCGGACGATCCGGTCGTTCAGCGCGAAATACAGAAATCCACCATAGAGCTTCACGTCGTTGCCGCCCGCGGGCCCGAAGCGGGCGCGCTCGTCCGGCCGCCCGTCGCCGGTCGTGTCGCGGAAGGCGAGCACGCCGCCGGTGCCATCACCGGTCTTCCCGCTCAGCGCGGCGTACAGGTCGCCGGTGGGACCGACGACCATCTGGCGCACCGGTCCCAGGTTGCTCGCGACGGTGACCGCGCAGAAACCGCTGGGGACCACGAGTCCGCCGTTGTCAGCTTCACATGCCGTGCCGGCGGCGGTGTGAGCGCGCATGTTCTGCGCGGCGACGGGCGAGCCGGCGAGGAGAATCGCCGCGGCAGAGCGCAGCGCGGCGTTCGGGATCGAGAGATGCATGGACCAGGCTCCGGGGAAAGTGCGTCAGGATCGTCACTCGATAACTAGGCTCGTTGCGGCGTCCGCGCCAGCGGCCCTCAGGCGGCTTCCGGGGGAAAACGAGGGCGGAATCGGGCCCGCGTGAGCTGGCGGTCCGGGCGCGCCAGAGGAGCGGCAAGCGGTTTTCAGAGGGGAAAATGCCATTTTCCCTATTGCAACTGCGGCGCAGTGCCTTAGTTTGGGACGCGTCGGGCATGCAGTCTTCAGAGGGAACGCACCGCATTCACCCTGTCAGGGAGGACCGCGATGGCAGCCGCAAAGAAGAAGACCGCGAAGAAGTCGAGTGCCAAGAAGGCCGCGAAGAAGGGCGCCAAGAAGGCCGCGAAGCGGCCGGCCGCGCGCAAGCCGGCGAAAAAGAAGGCGGCCAAGAAGTCCGGCAAGAAGCGGACGCCCAATGCTGCATTCATGAAGCCGATGCAGCCGTCCAGTCAGCTCAGCACGGTCGTCGGCAGCACGCCGATTCCGCGCACCGAAGTCACCAAGAAGCTGTGGCAGTACATCAAGCGGAAGGGCCTGCAGGACGCGAAGAACCGCCGCATGATCAACGCCGACGACAATCTCCGTCCGGTGTTCGGCGGCAAGTCACAGGTATCGATGTTCGACATGACCAAGATGGTCAACAAGCACCTCAGCTGAACAGTTGCACGGCATCACCACAAGGGGCGCCCCGCTGGGCGCCTCTTTCGTTTTCGCGCGGTTCATAATTCCGCGTTGCTCGTCTATCTTGCCGCTCTATGGCCGGAGAATACATCTACACGATGCGCGACCTCAGAAAGGTCGTGCCCCCCAGCAAGGAGATCCTCAAGGGGATCTACCTGTCCTTCTATCCGGGCGCCAAGATCGGCGTCCTCGGCTCCAATGGTGCGGGCAAGAGCACGCTGCTGCGGATCATGGCGGGGGTCGATCAGGATTTCGTCGGCGAGGCGCGTCCGCTGCCCGGGATCAAGATCGGCTTTCTGCCGCAGGAGCCCCAGCTCGACGCCGCGAAGGACGTGCGCGGCAACGTCATGGAAGGGGTGGCCCCGCAGCAGGCGATGCTGGACCTGTTCAACACGATCAGCGCGCGCTTCGCCGAGCCGATGGACGACGACGAAATGACCCGTCTGCTGGAGAAGCAGGGCAACCTGCAGGAGCGGATCGACGCGCTCGGCCTGTGGGAGCTCGACCACAAGATCGACATGTCGATGGACGCGCTCCGGCTTCCACCGGGCGATGCCGACGTCACCAAGATCTCAGGCGGCGAGCGCCGCCGGGTCGCGCTCTGCCGCCTGCTGCTGGAGCAGCCCGACATGCTGCTCCTCGATGAGCCCACCAATCACCTCGACGCCGAAAGTGTGTGGTGGCTGGAGCGCTACCTGGCCGAGTTCCCGGGCACGGTGGTGGCGGTCACGCACGACCGGTATTTCCTGGACAACGTCGCCAAGTGGATCCTGGAGCTCGACCGCGGCGCCGGCATTCCCTACGAGGGAAACTATTCCTCGTGGCTGGGGCAGAAGCAGCAGCGGCTGGCCGTCGAGGAAAAGCAGGCATCCGCCCGCCAGCGGACCCTGGCGCGGGAGCTGGAGTGGATTCGCATGGCGCCGCGGGCGCGGCAGGCCAAGAGCAAGGCGCGCATCACGGCCTACGAGGAGCTGCGCGCCGAGAGCGAGCGGCAGCAGGAAGGCACCGCCGAGATCCTCATTCCGGTCCCGCCGCGGCTGGGCGACGAAGTCGTCGTCGCCGACAAGGTCTCGAAGGGATTCGGCGACCGGCTGCTGTTCGAGAACCTGACGTTCGCGCTGCCGCGCGGCGGCATCGTCGGCATCATCGGGCCCAACGGCGCCGGCAAGACGACGCTGTTCCGGATGATCAACGGGCAGGAACAGCCTGACGCCGGCACGCTCAAGGTCGGCTCGACCGTCCAGATCGCCTACGTGGACCAGAGCCGCGACTCGCTCGACGGAACCAAGACCGTCTACGAGGAGATTTCCGGCGGCGAGGATCAGCTTCAGTTCGGGAAGCGCACCGTCAACGCCCGGGCGTATGCCGCCGGCTTCAACTTCCGCGGCGCCGACCAGCAGAAGCGGGTGAAGGATCTCTCCGGTGGCGAGCGGAACCGCCTGCACCTCGCCAAGCTGCTCAAGAGCGGCGGCAACCTCCTGCTGCTCGACGAGCCGACCAACGATCTCGACGTGGATACCCTCCGCGCGCTCGAGGATGCCCTGCTGGGCTTTGCCGGCTGTGCCGTCGTCATCAGCCACGACCGCTGGTTCCTCGACCGCGTGGCGACCCACATCCTCGCATTCGAGGGTGACAGCGAGGTCGTCTGGTACGAAGGCAACTACCAGGAGTATTCCGCGGACTACCACAAGCGAAAGGGTTCGTCGGTGGACCAGCCCCACCGGATCAAGTACAAGAAGCTGGTGCACTAGCCGATGAATGCGGACGCCAGGATTCCATATCTGCCCGCGCGCGTGGAGGGACTCGCGGCGCTGGCCATGAACCTGCGGTGGAGCTGGAGCCGCGACGCGCGCACGCTCTTCCGCACGATCGACGAGCTCCTCTGGCATCAGACCCATCACAATCCGCTGCAGCTCCTGCGCCGGGTGGATCCGGCCCGGATTGCGGCGTGCGCCAGCGATCCCAGCTACCTCCGTCTCTACGACGACGTGATGGAGCGATTGCGGCAGGAGGCGACCGCCGACGGGACCTGGTTTGCCGAGGAGTACGGCGAGCTGCGGGACCGCCCCGTCGCCTATTTCTGCGCGGAATTCGGCCTGCACAACTCGGTACCGATCTATTCGGGCGGGCTGGGCGTCCTGGCGGGCGACCACTGCAAGTCGGCCTCCGATCTCGGCGTCCCGCTGGTCGGCGTGGGGCTGCTCTACGAAAAAGGGTACTTCGACCAGCGGCTCCGCCTCGACGGCTGGCAGGAGGACACCGACCAGGGGTTCGACGTCTCGGCGACCCCGCTGGTGCAGCTGACCGGGCCCAATCGGGAGCCGTTCGTCACCGTCGTGGAGACGTCGGGACGGCCGGTGCATGTCGGCGCGTGGCGGATCATGGTCGGCCGCGTGCCGGTGTACCTGCTCGACACGAACCTCGACATCAATCATCCGGACGACCGCAGCCTGATGAACAAGCTGTACGCCGGCGGCCCCGACATGCGCCTGCGGCAGGAGTGGATCCTCGGCGTCGGCGGGGTGCGCGTGCTGCGTGCGGTGGGCGTTGACCCGGCGGTGTGGCACGCCAACGAAGGGCACGCCGCCTTCATGCTCGTCGAGCGGCTGCGGGAACATGTCGCCTCAGGCGACGACCTCGCGACCGCAGCGTCCAAGGTGCGGGCCTCGAGCGTGTTCACCACGCACACCCCGGTGCCCGCGGGCCACGACTTCTTCTCGTTCGACGAGGTCGAACGGGTGGCGGGCCGGATCTGGGAAGGGATGCACGTCAGCCGCGAGACGGTGCTCGGACTGGGCGAATATCCTGGCCAGCCCGACCTGTTCCACATGACCGTGGCCGGGGCGCGGCTGTCCTCCCGGGTGAACGGCGTCTCCCGGCGGCACGGGCAGGTCTCGCGGCACCTGTGGCAGGGACTCTGGCCCAATCGCCCGGCGGAAGCGGTGCCGATCGGACACATCACCAACGGCGTCCACCTCGAGACCTGGATGGCCATGCCGATCCGCCGGCTCCTGGACGAGCTGCTCGGCCCGCGCTGGAACCGGAACCCGGACGACCCGCGGATGTGGGATCAGGTCCTCAAGCTCGATGCCGAGCGGCTCTGGGACGTGCATGTCAAGCTGAAGGAATCGCTCTTCACGCTGATTCGCGAAGACGCGCGCTGGCGCTTCGCCGACCGCTGGCGTGAAGCCGCGCACGTGGTCGGGGCCGGCACGCTGCTGGATCCGGGCGCACTGACGATCGGGTTCGCGCGGCGGTTCGCGACCTACAAGCGCGCCAACCTCATTTTCCGCGACCTCGAGCGGCTTCGTCGCATGGCGGTCGATTCGTACCGGCCGGTCCAGATCGTGTTCGCGGGGAAGGCCCATCCGGCCGACACCCCCGGCAAGGAAGTGCTGCAGAGCGTGTATCAGTTCACCCGGGACCCGGCCTTCCAGGGGCGCGTCGCGTTCCTGGAAGACTACGACATGCACCTCGCGCATCTCCTGGTGCAGGGCGTGGACGTGTGGCTCAACCTGCCGCAGGTGCCCCTCGAGGCGTCCGGCACCAGCGGCATGAAGGCTTCGCTCAACGGCGTGCCGCAGCTCGGCACGCTCGACGGATGGTGGCAGGAAGGCTACGACGGTCTGAGCGGCTGGGCGATTCCGCCCGCCTCGAACGAAGCGGCTCCGGATGCCGAGGACGCCGAGCGCCTGTACCGGCTGCTCGAAGAGCAGATCGTGCCTCTCTACTACACCCGTGATGCCGGCGGCACGCCGCTCGGCTGGGTGGAGAAGATGCGATACGCGATCCGACTGGCGGGCAGCCGCTTCACCGGTCGTCGCATGGTGCAGGATTACGTCCGGGCCTACTACGCTCCCGCCATGCGCGGCGCCGCCTCGGGCGACGACCCGCCGACGGCGTGAACCGGCCATGACCGCCTCGCGCGCCGCCGCCGCGTCTTCGCGCCCGGCACCCCCGCTGGTGACGGATGGCGGTCAGGCCGTGAGCGCCGTGCACCTGACTGCCGAGTACCATCCGTTCGCGCGCACCGGCGGGATGGCGGAGGCGGTCAGCGGGCTGGCCGAATTCCAGTATCGCGCGGGCCTCGACGTATCGGTGTTCCTCCCGCTCTATCGCACCGTCCGTGACGTGGACCCGGACCTCCACCCGGTCGGCTCGCCGTTTACCGTGCAGGTGGGGCCGCGCACCGAAGAGGCCCGCATCTTCCGGTCGGCCGAGCGGACTGACGGACCCCGGGTCTACTTCATCGAGCATCGGGAATACTTCAACCGCCCCGGCATCTACGGCGAGCAGGCGGTCGACTACCCGGACAACGCCCGGCGCTTCGCGCTGTTCGCCCTGGCGGCGCTCAGCGCGCTGCCCCGCCTGGTCAAGCCCCCCTTCGTGCTGCATGCGCACGACTGGCACACGGCGCTCGCCCCGGTATATCTCCGCGGCGTACTCGGCACCGAACGCTTCGGAGGCCAGGTGCCCGCCGTCATGTCGATTCACAATCCCGGGTATCAGGGCCACTTCCCGCCCGAGGTCATGCCGGATCTCGGCTTGCCGTGGACGCTCTACAACTGGCAGCAGCTCGAGTGGTACGGCAAGGCGAATTTCCTGAAGGGCGGGCTGGTCTTTTCGGATTGCGCCGTCACCGTGAGCCCCACGCAGGCCCTCGAGCTCCGAACGCCCGGCGGCGGGTTCGGCCTCCACGATGTCTTCACCGGCATGGGAGACCGGCTGGTCGGCATCCTCAACGGCATCGATCAGTCGGTCTGGACGCCGGCGCTCGACGGGCAGATCACCGCACCGTACACGGCGACCAACCTCGAGGGAAAGCGCCGGTGCAAGGCCGCATTGCAGCGCTCGTTCGGACTCCCGCAGCGGAAGCGGGTCCCGCTCTTTGGCATGACGGGACGCCTGGTGGCGCAGAAGGGACTCGATGTGATTCTCGAGAGCCGTGCGCTGCTGGAGCTGGATGCGCAGTTCGTGTTTCTCGGCGGCGGTGAGGCCAAGTACGAGACGGCGCTGGTCGAGCTCGCGCAGTCGGCGCCCGACCGCATCGGGGTGCAGCTCGACTTCACCGATCGCCTGGAGCACCGGCTCATGGCCGGCGCGGACCTGTTTCTCATGCCATCGATCTACGAGCCGTGCGGGCTCACCCAGATGCGCGCACAACGCTACGGCGCGCTCCCCGTGGCCCGGCGTGTAGGCGGCCTGGCCGACACCATCGAAGACGAGGTTACCGGCTTCCTGTTCGATGCATACGACCGGGAGGCATTCGAGACCGCGGCGTTCCGCGCGCTCGAGCGCTTCGCCGACCAGCCCCGCTGGCAGGCCATGATGGCCGAGGCGATGGCGCGCGATTTCAGTTGGGAGCGGGCCGCGAGCCGATACATCGATGTCTACCGGGACGCCGTGCGGCTCGCGGGGAAAGGCGCGTGACAATGGACTTCGTGCTTGCATTGCACAGCCACCTGCCGTACGTGCTCCACCATGGGCGCTGGCCGCACGGGAGCGACTGGCTGACCGAGGCGGCCGTGGACACCTACCTGCCCCTCCTGGAGGCGCTGCGGGCGCTGGAGGACGAGCAGGTCCCGGCTCCGGTCACCATCGGCTTCACGCCCGTCCTCGCCAACCAGCTGGCCAGTCCGGACTTCGCCACCGAGCTCGAAGCGTTCATCGAGCAGCGGCTCGTGGCCTGCGGCGAGGCGCCGGCGTCACTGGAGGCCAGCGGCGACCGCCACCTGCTTCCCCTCGTGGAATACTGGCGGACCCGTCTCATCCGTCTGCGTGACCTGTTCCGCGCGATCGACCACGACGTGATCGCGGCGTTCCGTGCGCTGGAGGATGCGGGACGCATCGAGATCATCGGCTCCGCCGCCACTCACGGGTTCCTTCCCCTGCTGGCCCGCGACGAGAGCATCCGCTTCCAGCTCGGCCTCGGCGCCGCCGAGCACCGCCGGCTCTTCGGCAAGGCCCCGCGCGGATGCTGGCTGCCGGAGTGCGCCTACCGCCCGCGAGGCCCCTGGAACCCCTGGCCCGGCGCGCCCCGGGCACCGCTTCGCCGCGGCATCGACGAACACCTGGCCGACGCCGGGTTCCGCTACTTCTTCGTTGACGCCCATCTCGCCTCCGCCGGCCGGCCGCTGGGGTTGTACGGCGACCTCGCGACCGGACCCCACGCCCGCGCCTCCGACCGGCAGCTCGGTTCGCCGAGCCGGCGATCGCCCTACCGCGCGTACGGCGTGCTCTCGGCCGGCCGGGCGCGGGCCACCGCACTGGTCCGCGATCCTCGGGCGTCCTCGCAGGTTTGGAGCCGGCACGAAGGCTACCCCGGTGACCAGGCGTATCTCGAATTTCACAAGATGCGCTGGCCCGGCGGGCTGAAGCTCTGGCGGGTCACCGGCGATGGCGTCGATCTCGGAAACAAGCAACCCTACGATCCCGCGGTGGCGGCGGAACGCGCGCGCGTGCACGGCGGACACTTCGCCTCACTGCTGGGTGGGATCGCGGCCACTCAGGGCCGCGGCCGCGACGGCGTCGTGGTCGCCCCGTTCGATACCGAGCTGTTCGGGCATTGGTGGTTCGAAGGCCCGGATTTTCTGGCCTGTGCGTATCGCGCGCTGGCGGAACACGCGGGCGTGCGAGCCGTCACCGGAACGGAGCACCTGACCGAGCATCCCGCCCGCACGGGGATCGCGATGCCGTCCGGCTCCTGGGGCGCCGAAGGCGATTTCAGCATGTGGCTGAACGAGCGCACGGCGTGGACCTGGCTCCGGCTCTGGCCGCTCGAGGAGGCCTTCTGGGATGTGGCGGCCCGGGCGCTGGCCGATCCCGCCGCGCACCGGGTGCTGGCGCAGGCGGCCCGGTCGCTGCTGCTCGCCCAGTCATCGGACTGGCAGTTCATCATTTCGACCGGCGCCGTCGTTGACTACGCTGAACGCCGATTCAGCGGTCACTGCGACGATCTCGAACGCCTCGTCGGCGCGCTGACCGACGGCTCGCCCCAACGGCTCGCCGCCGGTGACGCCCTGGCGGACGAGCTGGCCCGGCGCGACGACCTGTTCCCCGACGTGCTTCCATCGCTGCGCGCGGCGCTCGACGGGAGCGGCGTCCAGGTTCCTGGCTGACGATGGATCCGATCCGCTTCGTGTTCGGCGTGCACCTGCACCAGCCGGTCGGCAATTTCGATCACGTCTTCGCCGATCACGTCCGCGACGTCTACCGGCCGCTGCTCGACCGTCTGGAATCGAGCAGCTTTTTCCCGGCGGTGCTGCATCTCTCCGGCCCCCTTCTCGAATGGCTGGAAACTCACGACAGCCGCTATCTGGATCAACTGGGACGGCTCGCGTCCGACGGCCGGATCGAGTTGCTGCTGGCCGGCTTCTACGAGCCGGTCCTGGCCTCGCTGCCGCGACGGGACCGCGTCGAGCAGATCGAGTGGATGCGCGAGGCAATTCGTGCTCGCTTCGGCGTGGACGCCACGGGTCTCTGGCTAACGGAGCGTGTCTGGGAGCCGGAGCTGGCGGCCGATCTGGCGGACGCCGGCGTCCGCTACGCCCTGGTGGACGACCGGCATTTCCTCGTGACCGGCTTCGAGCCCCGCCAGCTTCACGCGCCGCTCTGGACCGAGAGCGACGGACGCCCGGTCGCGCTCTTCCCCATCGACGAGCGCCTCCGCTATCTGATCCCGTTCCGGCCACCCGAGGAGACCGCGGCGTACCTGCGCGAGCTCCGCGCGGCGGGGCACCGCCTCGCGGTGCTGGCCGACGACGGCGAGAAGTTCGGCGGGTGGCCCGGCACGAGGGAGTGGGTGTACGAGAAGGGCTGGTTCGACCGCTTCTTCCACACCATCGGAGAGCTGATCGGCTCAGGTGAGGTGGTGCTCAGCACGCTGGCGGATGCCCTCGACCAGGTGCCGAGCGGCGGGCTCGCGTATCTGCCCACCGCATCATATCGCGAGATGGAAGCGTGGTCGCTCCCGCCCGACGGGGCCAATCGCCTGTTTCGGCTGGAACAGGATCTGGGCGAGGCGCGGATGGCCGGACGCGAAGGTGCGCTCGTCCGCGGCGCGCACTGGCGGAATTTTCTGGTGAAGTACCCCGAGTCGAACCGGATGCACAAGAAAATGCAGGCGCTCTCGGCGCTGAGCCGCGCGGCGGGTGACCCGCCGGCCGTGCGCCGGGCCATCGGCCGGGCGCAGTGCAACGACGCCTACTGGCACGGGGTGTTCGGCGGGCTCTACCTGCCACATCTCCGCGAGGCGGTCTGGGCCAATCTCGCCGTGGCGGAGCGGAGCCTCCGCGCCGGCCAGCCGCTCGCCTGCGACGAAGTCGACTTCGACGCCGATGGCAACATCGAGCTCTGGGTGCATTCCAACCGCTTTTCGGCGGTGCTGAGCCCGGCGCGCGGTGCCGGCATCGAGGAATACACGCGATTCGACAGCGGGATCAATCACGCTGATGTGCTCACCCGCCGGCGCGAGGCATATCATGACGCGGCGTTGGCCGGCGCCGGCGCCGGCGCCACGCCGCAGCACGCTGACGGCGGCGCTCCCAGCATCCACGAGATCGAAGCCGGGATTCGACTGGACGAGCGGCCGCCGATGGATGCGGAGGATCGCGCCTTGCTCAGGGAGCGCATCCTGCCGGGTAGCCTGTCGCTCGACGAGTATGCGCGTGGTGGGTACCCCGTCGCGTTCGGCTGGGCCCAGGCGCGGTTCGACTATCGGATCGTTTGCGACGCGGACGCGATCGAGATCCACTTCCGCTCCGCGAGCGACAGTCGCCACTCGCTCGGCAAGCGCATCCGGTTCGAGCCCGACGGGTCGTTCAGCGTGCGCTACGAATGGGCGCCGGATGCCGGCGCACCAGGCGACGTCTTCACTACCGAGCTCTCGCTCTTCCGGCCGCTCGAAATCACCGCTGTGCCGCCGGCCGACTTCTGGACCCATCCCGTCGAGACGACGGCCAAGTCGGAACGCGGACTGGAACGGACGCTGCAGGGGCAGTCGCTGACCTTGCGGTGGCCGGTCGAATCGGGTGCGGCCGGCCTGAGCGTCGGCTGAGGCTCAGGGCGTCGCGGGAGCCGCCTTTGGCTCGAGCTTCATGATCCACAAGCCGCTGTTGATGTCCGGTACGTAGATGTTGCCGTCCTTCACCACCGCCCCCCAGGCGAAGGGGGTGTGCGGCTGCACGCCGGCGGAGTCGGCCGTGAGAATCCACGTCATCTCGCGACCCTGACGAAGCAGGTCGCCTTTCAGCTCGCCGGAAACATCGAGCGCACGAGCGCCGCCCTGGTAATTCCCCAGATAAAGGGTATCGCCCGCCACCCAGACGTTGTGCACCCCGCCGTCCGTCGGCTCATACCACGCGACTTCCTTGGGATGCTCGATGTCGGCCACGTCGATCACGTGCAGCCGGCCGAAGGTGAGGCTGTTCCCGTGCGTCAGCCCCTTCGACGGCGCCGCGGCGTAGACCTCGTCTCCGACGAAGACGTAGTTGCGGTGCCGCCATGCGGTGTGGGTGCCGCGGGCTGACAGGCCCCAGAGCTGGTCGACCCGTGCGTAGAGCTCGCTCAGGTTGTATTTGTACTGCGACACCAGCACCGGCTTTTCCGGCGACCCCCCCTTGATTCCCTTCCCCACATCGAGAATCACCAGTCCATCATTCCAGTACGCCAGGTACGCCAGCCCATCCTTGACGTCGATGTCATGCAGGTAGCGGCCCGCCTCGGTCTGCTCCGTCTGCCACCGGCCGACTTCCTTCGGGTGCGCCGGATCCCTGATATCGATGACGCGCATGGATCCGGTCGCATCGTCGGTCAGGTAGACGTGGTACTGATAGACGAAGCTGGAATGCACGCCGCCGGACACCGTCTCGGTGTAGGCGCCGATCGGCTTCGGGTGGCAGGGGTCCGCCGCATCGAAGATGACGATTCCGTTCTTCCGGTCGGAGGCACCTTCGCGCGAGAAGACGCCATACTTGCCATCCTCGGTCGTCATCACGTCATTGACGATCCGCGAGTTCGTCATCATCGAGTCGACGATCTTCGGGGCGTGCGGCGAGGTCACATCGATCGCGTAGACCCGATCGGCAATGGTGGAGAGGTAGGCGCACTTGCCGCCCGGATGCACCCACACCTCCGCCGATGGGAAGGTGATCGGCACTCGGCCCTCGACCTCGATCCCTCGTCCTGCCCGACGGGCCACGACGTCCACCACCGCGTCCGCCCCCTGACCGCCGATCGAGGCCGACACCGTGTACCGGCCCGGCGTCTCGGCGACGAAAGCCCCGTCGTCATCCAACTGTGCCACGCCCGCGGCACCCATGGCGGCCACTCCCCAGCGCACCGCCAGGCCGCCGACCGCGCGTCCCGACGCGTCGGTCGCCCGGGCGGCGAAGCGCACGACGTCTCCCGTCCGCACCGCACGGTCGGATGGTTCCACCGCCATGCGGGTGACGGGATTGGCCACGACAGTGACCGCCAGTGGTACCGTCGCGCTCCCCGCTCTGGCGGTGACGGTTGCCCGCCCCGGAGACAAGGCGACGAATCGCCCGTCGCGGCTCACCGTGGCCACGCGCGAATTGCTGGAGGTGAAGGTTACCGCGTCGTCCCGCTGGTCGTTCTGCGCGCTGTAGGCCACGCCGGCCAGTGTGAGCCTGGTGCCCGCGGCGACCCGTCCCACCAACGGACGTACCGCGATTCGGGCCGCCGGCGCGGGCAGCACGCGGATGACCGCCTTCCCGAGCGTGTTCTTCGGATTGCCCGCCACCGACCCGACGACGGTCACCTCGACGGTGCCGGCATAGCCACCCTTCACCAGTCCCATCGAGTCTACGCTGCCTTCGCCGCCCCCGGCAAACCAGGCAATGCGCGCACCCGGGACCGGCTGTCCGCCGGCATCGAGCGCGCGGGCCGAGAGCTGCACCGTCTGTCCGATCTGGATGCTGGCCGTAGCTGGCGTGACGTCCACCCTGGCGATGGGCGACGCCTGGGCCGCCGCGGCGGGCTGCTGCTGGGCGAGTGTCAGGAGCAGGGCGAGGAGCATGCGTTCTCCGGAGGCGAACGGTTTATGGGCGGCAATCGTCCCCAAGATACGCCCGATTCGCGAGGTGTGCGACGAGGGAACCGGCCGGTTACTTTTGCGGTCATGCCTCCCATGCCCGATACCACGGTCACGCTCGGCCTCGTGCAGATGCGCTGCACCACCGATGCCGAGCACAATATGCAGAAGGCGCTCGCGGGCATACGCGACGCCGCCGCGCGCGGAGCCCAGATCGTCTGCCTGCAGGAGCTGTTCCTCAGCCAGTACTTCTGCCAGACGGAGGATCACGCCCAGTTCAGCCTGGCCGAGCCGATTCCCGGACCGAGCACCACGCGGCTCTCCGCCGTCGCGGCTGAACTTGGGGTGGTGATCGTGGCGTCACTGTTCGAGAAGCGTGCGGAGGGACTCTATCACAACACGGCCGCGGTCATCGATGCCGACGGCAGCTATCTCGGGAAATACCGGAAGATGCACATCCCGGACGACCCGCAGTATTACGAGAAGTTCTACTTCACCCCGGGCGATCTCGGCTTTCGGAGCTGGGACACCCGATTCGGGCGCATCGGCGTGCTGGTCTGCTGGGACCAGTGGTATCCGGAGGCCGCCCGCCTCACCGCGCTGAGCGGCGCGCAGATCATCTTCTACCCGACCGCCATCGGCTGGCTCCCGCCGGAGAAGGCGGAGCACGGCGCGCAGCAGCAGTCGGCCTGGGAGACCATCCAGCGGAGCCACGCCATCGCCAACGGCGTGTTCGTCTGCGCGGTCAATCGCGTCGGGCATGAGGGCGCGCCGAACGCGGGAATCGAATTCTGGGGCGGAAGCTTCGTGTCCGATCCCGGCGGCCGGGTGATTGCCAAGGGCGGCGAGAGCGAGGAAGTGCTGGTCGCCGCCTGCGACCTGAGCCGGGTGGACGTGAGCCGGACCCACTGGCCCTTCCTGCGAGACCGCCGCATCGACGCCTACCAGGATCTCACGAAGCGGTATATCGATTGACGCCGGCCGAGCTTGGCTATCGGATGCCGGCCGAATGGGCGCCCCATCGCGGCACCTGGCTTAGCTGGCCGCACAAGGAGGCGTCCTGGCCGGGCAAGTTCGAGGCGGTCCCCGCCATCTTCGCGCGCATGATCAGCGAGCTGGTGCCGCACGAGGAAGTGCACATCAACGTCGCGGGCCCGGGCATGGAGTCGGACGTCCGGGACCTGCTCAACGCCGAGCATGTCCCGGGTGAACGCATCTTCTTTCACCACCATCCCACCAACGACGCCTGGTGCCGCGATCACGGACCCATCTTCATCCAGCGTGAGCGGGGCGGCCATCGGGAGGAAGCGATCGTCGACTGGGGATTCAACGCGTGGGGCGGCAAGTATCCGCCGTACGACCTCGACGATGTCGTACCGACGCGGATCGGCGAGGAACTGGGGATTCCGGTCTTCGCGCCGGGCATCGTGATGGAGGGTGGCTCACTCGAGGTGAACGGGCTGGGCACCCTGCTCACCACGGAGTCCTGCCTGCTGAACCCGAATCGCAATCCCAGGCTGGATCGCGCCGCGATCGAAGCCTGCCTCCGCGATTACCTCGGTGTCGGCAACATTCTCTGGCTCGGCGACGGCATCGAGGGTGACGACACCGACGGGCACATCGACGACCTGACCCGGTTCACCGACGCGCGGACACTCGTCACCGTCATCGAAGACGACCCGGCCGATCCCAACCATGCGCCGTTGCGGAACAATCTCTCGCGCCTGCGGACCATGCGCGACCAGGATGGCGAGCCATTCCGCATCGTGACGCTGCCGATGCCTCGGCGCCTCGAGCACGATGGTCAGCGGCTGCCGGCAAGCTACGCCAACTTCTACGTCGCCAACGGGGTCGTGCTGGTGCCGACCTATGATCCCGCGCGGGACGGCGAGGCCATCGCGACGCTGCAGGGGCTGTTTCCGACCCGTCGCGTGATCGGCATCGATTGCGTCGAGCTCGTCTGGGGCCTTGGCGCCTTCCACTGCGTGAGCCAGCAGTGGCCGGCCATCTGAGCTATTGCCGCGCCCACGTGCCGCTGAGCAGCTTGCGGCGCGTGCCGCAGCCGTCGGCCCCGAGTGGCGAGACCGTGAGGCCCGCCGGCTCGAGCCGTAACAGATAGCGCGCTTCACCCCGCTCGCACGGCGCGCCGACGAAGCTCAGCGTATCGGCCCGAAAGACCCCAGGACCTTTCATCAGCGAATCCGCCGCCGTCGCCGGATGCGACTGCCGGAGCTCGATCGCGCCCGTCGGCTTGATCGTCAATCGCAGCTCCCCCGCGTCCACTCCGCTCCGCTGCCACGCCCCGGCGAACGGCTTGACGTCCGCGCGAGCGCAGCCCGCTGCACCCAGAGCCAGCGCCAACGCCAGCGTGCGGCAGGTTCGCTTCAGTTCGCTTTGCACCGGCTGCTCCGTGATCAGGGTGATCGGCTCCGCGCGGCGATGCCCCGCAGCAGCTGCCAGACGGTGAGCGCCGCCAGCCGGGCGGTCCGGCCATCCGGGTCATGTGCCGGCAAGAGTTCCACCACATCGGCCGACGTCACTCGCGCGTCGGCGCCGGCCAGGTACGCGGCACGCAGCCACATCGCGGACGTGAGGCCGTCCGTTGCGGGCGCGCTGACCCCGGGTGCCTCGGACCCGTTCACGGCGTCGAGATCGAACGAGACCAGGGTCGGAGCGAGGTCGGCGTAGACGGCGGCGACGGCATCGCCGTCCTGCAGCTCGTCCCGGAAGATCGCCCGTCCGTGCTGACGTACGTACGCCAGATGCTCGGCGGGGACCGAGTGCGGCTGCAGGCCGGCGACCGTATACCCGCGGCAGAGCCCGCGCGGATGTTCAAGCGCCTGGCGGAACGGTGAGCCGGAATGGCCGAGGCCGCCCTTGAGCTCCCGGACGTCGGCATGCGCGTCCCAGTTGACGATGCTTACCGGACGGTGATAGCCGAGGAAGTGGCCGAAGGCGGTTTCGTGCCCTCCGCCAAGCACGATGACGAACCGGCCGGCATCGAGGTGAGGCGCGACGGCTTCGCCCAGGCGCTGCTGATCCCCTTCGAGATCACCGGTGACCGCGAGATCACCCAGGTCGACGGTGTGCCGCAGCAGCTCGGCGAATCGCGACGGATCCCGCGCGTCGGGGGTGAATCGTCCCAGCGCGCCCCTGATCGCGGCCGGCCCGGCCGCCGCTCCGGGCCGTCCGCCATTGCGGCGTACACCCTCGTCCGACGGAAAACCGAGCAGGACGACGCGAGCCGAGGCCGCCTGGCTGCCCAGCAGCTCACCCAGTCTCGGATCACTCACGATCGAGCCGCCCAGACCGTCGCGCCCGCGATCACGGTGCGCACGCATGCGTTGGCCCGGAAGTGGTACAGCCACTGGTCGACGTCGGCGGCGTCGATGACGGCGAAGTCGGCGCGCTTCCCCGCTTCGAGCGAGCCGTGCGTCGCTGCGAGCCCGAGCGCCTGGGCAGCGACGGATGTGGCGCCCTTGAGCGCCTCCGCCGGCGTCATGCGCTGCATCGTGCAGGCGAGGGTCATTGCCAGCGGCAGGTGATAGCTGGGGGCCGACCCTGGATTGAAATCGGTGGCGACGGCAACCGGCACCCCGGCGGCCAGCAGCCGTCGCGCGGGCATCGGCGGCTGGCCCAGGTACAGTGAGGCGATCGGCAGGCTCACGGCCACGACGCCGGCAGTGGCCAGCGCGCGTATGCCCGCATCAGAGACGTGCTCCAGATGGTCGGCCGACAGCGCCGCGAGCTCGGCCGCGAGCAGGGCGCCGCCGTCGTCGCTGAGCTGGTCGGCATGGAGCTTTGCCGCCAGCCCCGCCGCCTTGCCCGCCTGCAGGATGCGGCGCGCCTCCGCCACTGTAAACGCGGTGTCGTCCACGAAGACGTCGCAGCAGCGCGCGAGGCCGTCCCGCGCGACGAGGGGGATCAGGTCGTCGATCAGCAGCGTCAGGTAGCGGGCACGATGGTCGCGCATTTCGGGCGGGACGATGTGCGCTCCAAGCAGCGTCGGCACGATGGTCACCGGGCTCCGTGCGGCGAGGGCGCGATACACCTGCAGCAGCTTGAGCTCGCTGTCCAGACTGAGCCCATAACCGCTCTTGCACTCGACCGTCGTCACGCCGAGCGCCACCATCTCCGACAGGAATCCCTCACTCCGGGCGAGCAGCTCGGCCTCCGGGGCCGCTCGCGTCGCCCGCATCGTGGACGTGATGCCGCCCCCGGCGTGGGCGATCTCGCTGTAGCTCCGTCCCAGCGCGCGCTGGGCGAACTCGTCGGCCCGCCAGCCCCCGAACGCGAGATGCGTATGGCAGTCGATCAACCCCGGTACGACCAGTCTGCCGCCGGCATCCTCAGTGTTCGAGACCGTATACGCCTCGGGCAGGTCCGCTTCCGCCCCGACCCACGACAGGAGCGGGCCGTCCCAGGCCATGGCCGCGCGTTCGATCATGCGGATCTCGCTCTGGGGGCCTCCGGGCCGGCAGGTCGCGAGGGCGCCGATGTTGCGCAGGACGGTCGGCATCAGCCGAGCATCGGCAGGTCGATACCCCGCTCGCGCGCCGTGTCGACGGCCAGCTCGTAGCCCGCGTCAGCGTGGCGCATCACCCCGGTGCCCGGATCGGCGGTGAGCACCCGCTCGAGACGGCGATCGGCCATGTCGGTGCCGTCCGCGACGGCGACCATGCCGGCGTGAATCGAGTAGCCGATTCCCACACCGCCGCCATGATGAAGCGAAACCCAGCTGGCACCGCAGGCGGTGTTCAGCAGCGCATTCAGCAGCGGCCAGTCCGCGATGGCGTCGGAGCCGTCCTTCATCGCCTCGGTCTCCCGATTGGGCGATGCTACCGACCCGGTGTCGAGGTGGTCCCGCCCGATGACCAGCGGCGCCTGGACACGCCCGGTCCGCACCAGCCAGTTGAACTTGAGCCCCATCTCCGCGCGTTCACCGTACTCCAGCCAGCAGATCCGCGCCGGCAGCCCCTGAAACTGCACCTTCTGCTGCGCCATGCGGATCCACCGCGCGAGCGCCTCGTTCTCCGGAAAGGTCTCGAGCACGGCCTGGTCGGTGACGGCGATATCGGCCGGATCCCCCGAGAGTGCGGCCCAGCGGAAGGGACCGGCACCCCGGCAAAAGAGCGGACGGATGAACGCGGGCACGAACCCGGGAATGTCGAACGCCTCCTGCATCCCCCGGTGATCGGCGACCTGGCCACGGAGGTTGTTGCCGTAGTCGAAGGTGACGGCACCCTGCCGCCGGAGCTCCAGCATGGCGCGCACGTGCTCCGCCATCGAGTCGAGTACGCGGGACTCGTAGCCGGCCGGATCACGCTCCCGCAGCTCGGCCGCCGCACCGAGGGTCAGCCCGGCCGGGATGTACCCGACCCGGAGATCGTGTGCCGATGTCTGATCGGTGAGGACATCGGGCACGACACCCCGGCGGACCAGCTCGGGAATCACCTCCGCCACGTTTCCGACCAGCCCCACGGACAGCGCCTCGCCCCGGGTGCGCGCGCGCGCGACCAGGGCGAGCGCCTCGTCGAGGTCGACGGAGAGGCGGTCGCAATATCCCGACTCCACCCGGCGGCGGATGCGGGATTCGTCCACATCCACGCCCAGGAATGCGGCGCCGTTCATCGTGGCCGCCAGCGGTTGGGCGCCCCCCATGCCGCCGAGGCCGCCGGTGACCACCAGGCGCCCGGCGAGAGTGCCGCCGAAGTGCTGGCGGGCGCACTCGGCAAAGGTCTCGTAGGTTCCCTGCAGGATCCCCTGCGTGCCGATGTAGATCCAGGATCCCGCGGTCATTTGCCCGTACATCGTGAGGCCCAGCGCATCGAGTCGCCGGAATTCATCCCAGGTGGCCCAGCGCGGCACCAGGTTGCCGTTGGCGATGAGGACCCGCGGTGCTTCCTCGTGAGTGCGGAACACGCCGACCGGCTTGCCGCTCTGGATCAGGAGCGTCTCGTCGTTCCCGAGGCGGCGGAGCGTCTCGACGATCCGCTCGTAACAGGCCCAGTTTCTGGCCGCCTTGCCGCTGCCGCCGTAGACGATCAGCTCCTCCGGCCGTTCCGCCACGGCCGGATCGAGGTTGTTCATCAGCATGCGGAGCGCGGCCTCCTGATGCCAGCCTTTGCAGGAGAGCGCGGGGCCGCGCGGGGCGGCGATCGGGGCGTGCGGCATCGCGAAGGTCATCGGCAACGGGTTGGGATGCCGGAATATAGTCCGCCCTTCCCCGCTGCAACCTTTTGGCCGATTGTTCGATCCAATCCCCTGCATGAACACGCCGACCCTTGGAGTGCCGACGCTGAAGCCCCGGCCCGGACTGGAACGAGCCAATGCCGACACGGTCGAGGTGGCGCTCGCGGCCAGCGGGGACACCCATGCCTTCGAGCGGCTGTACCGGACACATGCGGCCCGTGTCCACTCCCTCGTCCGGCGCATGCTGAGCGATGACGAGGCCGATGAGGTGACACAGGACGTGTTCGTGCGGGTGTGGCAGAAGCTGGGAACGTTCCGCGGCGAGTCGGCCTTCGGCACCTGGCTCCACCGGCTCGCGGTCAACGTCGTCCTGGCACGCCGGGCCGAACTGGGGACGCGCCGGAAGCGGTACTACGACGACGACGCGCGGCTGGAGCTGGTCTCCGCCAACCGCCCTGCACCGGAGCTGTCGATGGACTTCGAACAGGCGCTGGCCCGGCTGCCGGAAGGCGCCAGACAGATTTTCGTGCTGCACGACGTGGAAGGATACCGCCACGAAGAAATAGCCGGCATGCTCGGACTGGCGGCCGGCACGTCGAAGTCGCAACTGCACCGCGCGCGGATGGCGCTGCGCCAACACCTGGACCGGTAGCCCATGACGATGGACGATTCCTGGACCGCCCGACTGTCGGAGTACCTCGACGGCGATCTCCTGCCCGCCGAGCGGGCCGGCCTCGAGCGGCATCTCGCCGGCTGCGCCGAGTGCAGCCGGACCCTGACCGAGCTCCGCCGGGTGGTCAGCCGGGCGCGGGCCCTCGACGACCGGACACCGGCGGCGGATCTCTGGCCCGGGATCGCGGCGACGATTGGGTCCGATGCCCGCACCGTGCGGCCACTTCGTGCGGGGCGTCGCCGGTTCAGCTTTTCCGCGCCGCAGCTGGTCGCGGCCGCGGTGCTGCTCGTCGCCGTGTCGGGCGGCGCCGCGTGGCTGCTCCGGGTTCCGCCAACGGTCATCGTGGCCGCGGCGCCGGCCGGGCCGGGCCGGGCCGCGGCGCCGGTGATGGCAACTCCTACCGGGTGGAACCGGCCCGGGCAGACGCCACAGCAGAGCTACGATGCCGCCGTCGCCGACCTGCAGCAGGTACTACGGGAAGGCCGCGGCCGCCTGGACAGTACGACGGTCCGCGTCATCGAAAAGAACCTCATGACCATCGACAGTGCCGTCGTCGAAGCCCGTCGCGCGCTGGAGAAGGATCCGGCCAACAGCTATTTGAACTCCTATCTCGCGCACACCATGCGGCGTAAGATCGACCTGCTGCGCCAGGTCGCCGCGCTTGCCTCCGCGCAGAGCTGAAAGGACACCGATCGTGCTGCTCGCGCTCCTCGCCCTCCTGTCGCTGTCGTCCGCGCGCGTTGCGGACACCACCGTCACCGTCCAGCGCGGTGACCGGCTGGAGATGAGCGTCCACACCGGTGACATCACGATTCACACCTGGAACCGCAACGTCGTCCAGGCCCGCGGCAGCGACGGCGAAGCGGTCGTCCTTGCGCGGCACGGGACCACGATTTCGATCGGCTCCGCGCAGCGCCGTCACGGCGGCGACGACGATACCGATTACGAGATTACCGTGCCGGTCTGGATGGATCTCTCCGTCACCGGCGTGAACGGAAACATCCGGATAACCGGGAGCGAGGCCGGCATCGCCGCCCAGACCGTCGAGGGGGACGTCGTCGTCGAGGGCGGCAATGGGGTCATCTCACTGCAGTCCGTCGATGGGAGTGTGTCGCTGAGCCACGGCCGCGGCAAGATCACGCTGGGGTCGGTCAACTCCGACGTCACGGTGGATGGCGCCACCGGCCAGCTGGCGGTGGAGACGGTCAACGGCGAAATCAAGCTCGGCGGCATGGACTCCGACGACGTGGACGCCAACACCGTCAACGGCGACGTGACGTACGACGGCCCGATCCGGCCGGCGGGTCGGTACCGCTTCGTCACCCACAATGGCGATCTGACGGTATCGGTGCAGGAAGGGGCCAGCGCCGTGGTGTCGGTGTCCACGTACCAGGGAGACTTCGAGTCCGACTTCCCGGTCACCACGCGAGGCTCGGTCAACAAGCGCTTTTCGCTTACGCTTGGCTCCGGCAGCGCGCGCCTCGAGCTCGAATCCTTTCAGGGAACGATCCGGCTGGTGAGACCCGAAGGGGCGCCCAGCCACAACCGCTCACGGAGGTAGAACATGGTGCTGCTTCAGCTGCTCGCGATCGCCGCCACACTGCAGGGAACGCCGGACTTTCACTGGAGCGGCGTCATCGCGGCGGGCAAGACGCTTGATATCAGGGGCGTCAACGGCGACATCCGTGCGGTTGCCGCCGCAGGCAACCAGGTCGAGGTCACGGCGACCAAGCGCGGCCGGCGCAGTGATCCGGCGAGCGTCGAGATCAAGGTGGTCACCGGCGCCGACGGGGTGACGATCTGCGCGCTCTACCCATCGAGCCGGGGCGGGAACAGCTGCGAGGGGGGCCACGGGGGGCAGCACAATGACAACAACGACGTGACGGTCACGTTTACGGTGAAGGTTCCCGCCGGCGTGAAATTCGAAGGCCACACCGTCAACGGTGAGGTCGAAGCCACGGGGTTGCGGGCTGATGCGGCCGTGGGAACGGTGAATGGCGGCGTGCGCGTGGAAACCAGCGGCGGCGCCGAAGCGCAGACCGTCAACGGAGACGTCCACGTCATCATGGGCCGGATCACCGGCTCGGAAGCGCTATCGTTTTCGACCGTCAACGGGGGCATCGATGTCACGATTCCCCCGAATGCGGCGCTCGACGTCCGCGCCAGCACCACGAACGGCGACATCTCCACCGACTTTCCGATGACCGTCAGCGGCCGGTTCGGCCCGCGGAGCCTGCATGGCACCATCGGCGGCGGTGGCAGGTCGCTGACCCTGACGACGGTCAACGGCAGCATCAGTCTGCACAAGGGATCCTGACGCCGCGTCAGGGCCGCGGCGTCAGGGTGAGGTCGAGTGCGCCGGGGCCGTCACCGCTCGCACTGATCTCGAACCGCCGCGGCTCCCCCCGCATGCGCAGCAGATCCAGCACCCGCTCATCGACGCTGAGCGTGTAGCGGCCGGGCCGGACGCCGAGCAGATAGAAGGATCCATCGGTGAACGTCGCCATCGTCTGGCGACGGCCGGTGGCATCGTCGACGAGCGTCAGTGATGCTCCGCCCACGCCCTGGGGCGCCCCGCCGAACATGCGCAGGACTCTTCCCTCCACGACGCTGCCGAGCACGATCGGAATGTCCACGATCGTATAGCGGTTGGGGCCGGCCGCCACGATGACCGCGAGACGCGCCGGCACCCACAACGGTGATTCGAAGCTCAACGAGTCGACCGCGATGGCCACCGGCTCGAAGGGAACCACATCCCACAGGCGGTACGCGCCCGCCGAGTCGGTCATGGCGTTGTTGCTGCCCACCTGCACCCGGACATTGGCCAGTCCCTGCTCTCCCGCGTCGAAGTGCCCGTTACCGTTCGCATCGAGGAACACGCGGCCCGCGATGCCTGCGCGCTGCAGCGAGGGGCCGGGCGCGAGGTGCACATTTCCGCGCACCCTGTCGTACAGGACGGACCCCTGCACCAGTTCGCTCAGCTGCGCGGGCGCGCCGCGCTGGGCCGACGCGGTAGTGTAGGAGCGGAATGACCGCAGGTAGGAGGAGAGCGTCATCGTGTACGCCGGACCCCGAAAGCCGCGCGCCCAGTTCATGCCGACTTCCAGCCGCACGCCCGGTGACAGCGGCCGCGCGATGGCGATAGCGGCGACGGTCATCGCCGAAAGCCCCTGCGCCTCCAGCGCGCCGCGGATGAACGTCCGTCCCAGCACCCGGCCCCAGCTCTGGCGCGGGAGCACGGTGGTCGTGAAGCCGATGAACCCCCGTGCCTGTGCCGCCGACCCGTCATACGCATCGCGCTCGAGCCGGGCATATGGCAGCACCCGGATTGCACCGGCCTGAAATGAGGCCCCGACGCGTGCACGGTCGGTGGTCACGCTGCCGGTCCGCGCGTGCTGTGCATCCGCCTCGAAGTAGAAAAAATCCCTGTCGCGGTTGGGGCGATAAAAGCCCGCGAGCTGAAGCAGCGATCGGCGGCCCGGCAGCGTCAGGAGCGGCGCCGTCGTCGACGTATCGAAGCGAGTGTATTCGACGCTCAGCCGCGTGTCGAGCGACGGCTCGTAGGCAAGCCCGCCGCGAGCGAATGCGTTGGCCACCCCCTCGATTTGGAGGGTGAGCGCATTGGTGACACTGCCGGTGACCGCACCATACGGATGGAACAGATCGGCCAGCGAATCGCGCCAGAAGCGGTCCGCACCGGCCTGCACCGTCCAGCGCCGAGAGACGCCGTAGCGCAGGTCGAGATTGCCCGTCGCCGCGCAGGCGATGAATCGGCATTGCCCGCCGGACACCGCATATTCGAACCGCCGGGCCGGGAGCAGGGCGCTCGAGACGCGGTAGGTGCGGCCGAACACCCGCGTCTCACCGTAGGGGCCATAGGCGACGAACTGCACCGGGTTTTCCCCATACAGCACCGGCAGCCCGATCGTGAAGTCCCCCTCGGCGTCCGTCGAGTCGAAGGCGATGAGCTGGCCCGCGCGATAGGCCTCCACCCCCCAGCCCACCGGCAGCCGGCCGGCATAGGGAACCACGCCGAGCACCGAGGGCCGCAGGAACGGCGCATTGGTCGCCGAAATCCCCCGCATCGATCTCGACCGCGGCCCGCTCACGAGCCCATCACCCAGCCGCAGCTGCTTGAGCACCCGGCTCTCGCGCCAGACGCCGAGCCACGACGCGTCGAGCCGTACATCCCCGGCATCAGCCCGGCCGATGCTGCTCGCGCCGAGCTCGAGTGAGCCGCCGAACAGGTCGGCCCCGCCCTGAACGGCGTATGCGCTCGCACCGAGGGGATCCTGGCTGGGCGCGAGCAACGAGTAGTCCAGCACAAAGCCGTCCCACCGCGGCCGGTCCGCCGGCAGGCGGACGCCTTCGACCGGCGCGCCGCCTTCGCGCATGAGCGCCAGCCGGGCCGCCCGGCGCCGAAGCTGCTGGGCCACCGGCAGCGGGCCCGGGTCGCGCATGACGACCTCGAGACTCGACCAGTCGACGTAGATCGGGGCGTCGAGCAGCTCACCGAGCCGCTCGGCGGGGAAAAATACTTCGCCGTTTACCACCCGTATCGTCCCCGGCGGCGTCGTGACGCGGCGGCGCCCCAGCGTCGCGACACCCGACACGGGATCGATGGCGAGCGGTACGTTTTCCGGCTGCAAAGCCGCCGTGACGCGGCCGCCTGGCGTGATGCTCGCCCGTATTTCCGCCATATCGAAAAACTGGGAGAGGGGAATGAGCGCCTGTTCGCCGACGCGATAGCCCTCGACGGTGCGCGACGCGACGGCGCCAAGCCGGAGCTCCACGATGACCGATTCGCCCAGCGTATCCGCCTGGGCGATCGCTGGGGAAGCCGTTCCCGCCGACAGCAGGAGAGCGACCGAGAGCGCGACTACGGCCGTTCCCGTCCGCCGCGCGCCTCGGTCTGGGTTCACGTCAGGGGAGGAGGACCGTCACGGAATCTCGGACGGCGCTGAAGGGAACGATCGCATCGGCCGCGAGGTCCTGCCGGCCCGGTGAGATCTCCAGACGGAGCCGGTAGCGACCCGGGGGCACCGAATCCAGCGGGAAAGTGAAGCGGGGGTCGACGGAGTAGTAGGCCGTAACCGGCGCCGAGAAGACGGCGCGCGACGTCCCGGTCGAATCGATCAGCTCGCCGCGCGCAGTTCCGAGCGCCGCGGCGGTGCCGGTCCGTTCCACGTGCGCGCGAACCACCAGCGAGTCGCCCTGCCGCTGCGCACGAAGCGCAGAGACGACGATGCCGCCCGTCTGGCGCCCCTTGCGGTACAAGAGCGGAATGATCGTGCGCACCTCGACCGAAAGCCCGACTCTCACCCCGCCGGTGTCGGCGCCGGCGCTGAGCGGGAGTTGCCCGCCCCTCGCCGTCACCACGATGCGGGACCAGTACTCGCCATCGGCGAGCGACGGTGGCGGTGTCACGAGGAGGCGTACGGTCTGCTGTGCGTGAGGCGCGAGCGACATCCGCCGGGGAAACGGCTTGACCCAGGCGGCAGCGGAAGGCAGCGTGGAATCGGGCGCCTCGACCGTCCGCAGAACGAGTTGCCCCGTGGAATCCGTCACCGGATAGGCGAAGAGCGTCCCCACCTCGATCTCGGCCGCCTGCTCGTTGGGATTGACGATCATCAGCGACGCCGTGCGAGTGCGGGCGTCGATGAACACCACTGTAGGCGCGATCAAAACGCCCTGCGCCAGGAGCGGTGCCGGCAGAGCGAGGGCGGCGAGCAGTGCGGCGTATCGCGTCACGGAAAGTAGGTCACGGTAAGAGTGAGGGTGGCGGTGTAGTTGCCGGGGGCCTGACCGGCCGCCGGCTGCGCCGTGCAACCGAGGAAGACGGATCCTCGGCCGTTGGTGGCCAGCGTGGCGGTATAGGGCGACCGGGGATCGAATGCAGTCTGACTGGCGATGCTCTGCAGCGCCGAGAAGCCGGCATCAGCCGAAGCGTAGGAGAGCGGCACGACGGCGCCGCCCGGGCCGGAGAGTGCGGCCGGCAGCGTGAACTGCAGCTGCACCACCCGGCCGCTGCCGGTGCCCTTGATGTCGAACTGCGCCGAACGGGAGCCGTCGGTGCGGGACACGACGGCACTCGTGCCCGGCAGCATCGGGCCGAAGGCGACACCCCGGATCCCCGTCACCTGCAGCGTCTGCGCGGCGCCCCGGCTCGCCGGCAACAGCAGAAGCAGCGGGACGACCGCACGCATCACCACGCGGGCGCCGGTCAATTGTAGGTGACGGTGAGCGTGATCGGCCGGCTGTAGGAGCCGATCGCGGCGCTACTGGTCGTCACCGTGGCGCCGATCCAGAGGTACAACGTTCCGGTCGCGGTGGACGCGGTGAACGAACCGCTGGTGGACCCGACGACGACGGTCGACCCGGTCGCAGGGTCGTTGATCGTGTTGGAGCGCAGATCCCACGCGCCAAGTGAAACGTTCGGGCCGAGTGAGGCAGGCAGTACGTAGGCGATCGTCACCGGTGCGCTGGCGGCCATGGTGAGGATGAAGCGGCCTCCCGCAGCCGCCGCGACGCGTTTGGTCTGCGTGCTCAGCAGATTGCCGAACCGGAGGTCGCTCCCGGTCACGGTGATCGCCGTCAGCACGGTTCCCGTCATGGTCGTGGACCCGGACGTCTGCGCCCACGCCGGCCTGGCCGCCCCGGCGGCGAGCAGGCACACGAGCGCAACGGTCTGTCGGAGGCGCATCTGGAGACGGTCCGTGAATCGGGCGAACTGATTGTGTCGGCGAAGCGCTAATTATACACAACCGTCACGGTGAGCGGCACACTGTAGCTCCCCGTAGGCGCCAGCGTCGTGGTGAGGGTCGCGCCGATCCACACGAAGAGCCGCCCGCTCGCGCTGAGCGTGAAAGACTGCGGTGCAGCCGACGGGACCATGGCAGTGGAGGTGGCGAAGCTGGGCGTGCCGTTGGTGCGCCCGGTCCATGCCCCGATCACGACGGCGGGATGTCCGAGCGTCACCGGCAGCCCGAACGTGATGCCGACCGGCGTATTGGATGCGCCGTTCACGGTGAAGGTGCCACCGGCCGCCGGCCCCACCGTCTTGACCTGCGACGACGCGACGGTACCGAAGGCGAGATCGGCGGTTCCGGTCACGGTCAGTGCGGGGATCACAGCCGCCGTGGCCGACAGCGTGCCCACGGTCTGGGCGGCCGCCGATCTCGAGCCGACCGCGCTCACCAGCAGCGAGAGGAGCGGAAGACAGCGCGCGAAGCGTCGCATGAGGCCTCAAGCACGCACGGCCGTGGAGATGCCCACGGCCGTGCGTGACTCAGGGGGCCGTCGAGATGTCAGTTGTACACGACGGTCATGGTGACCGGGGCGGTGTAGCCGCCCACCGGAGCCGCGGTCGTGGTGACCGTCGCGCCGACCCAGACGTACAGGTTGCCGGTGCCGCTCAGCGACAGCGTCTGCGCGCTGGCGGACGGCGTCAACGCCGAGGCGCCGACAGTCGTGTTCGCGGTATTGGACAGACCGGTCCAGGTGCCGATCGCCACCGACGCGGCGCCCAGGGTCGTCGGCAAGCCGAACGACACGCTCACCGGCCGGCTGGCGGCGCCGGTCACGGTGAAGGTCCCGCCGCTGGCCGGTGCGATGGTCTTGAAAGAGGTCGGCGCGACGTTGCCGAACACGAGGTTGGTACCACTCACCGTCAAGGCCGCGACGACCGAGGCGGTCGCGTTTATTGACCCGGTGGTGCCCTGGGCGCTGGCGCTGCCGGCAGCGACGGCGACGAGCGCGAGGGCGAGCGTGAGCGAGCGGCGCATGGTGACGACCCCTTGTCAGATGTGGGAGATCCGTTCGTGCCGACCGCCGGAATGACGACCAGGCAACCGAGGCGGTCGAAGGCAATCGGTGTGCCAATGCTGGTCGGTTTGTCACAACTGTCGAAAATGTCTGCAGGTCGTGCTAGCCCGTGTGCGGCGGCCGGTTATCGAGGGAAGGCAGTCCGCCAGAGAGCAACCGACGCATTTCGGTGCACGCACGAGGTTGATAGGCAGCTGGACCTTAAATTCCTGTGCAGTAACGTGTTGGACTAGAGGAAGCCGGCGACACGGACCGGCACACCGTAGCCTGGCCAGCGTCCGATCGGCAACGCCGCCCCGCACCCATGGGCCATGCACGACTGTGGATCTTCTCCCTCCCCATCCGGCGGGTGATCGGTGACTCGAAGTGTTACAGCAGCATACGGTACGAGGTGAGCCGGCAAGCAAAACGCCGCCGTTCGGGGCGGCTGCGGAACGGACCGGTTTGGCCTCCCGTCCCGCCATGCCTAAGCTTGATGCATGAATCCGGAGCTCTTTTCCGACCCCTGGGCCGCCCGCTGGTGTGCCGAGCTGAATGCGAGCGTGGCCTACCGCGGTGCCGCAGCGGAGTGGGAGGGCGGGGTCGCCCTGGTCATGACCGCGCCGGAACCACGCCACGCCCGTGCCGTATTCCTGGACTCCAGCCGGGGGGTCTGCCGAGAGGCCCGCGCCGCAAACGAGGAGGATTTGGCGGCTGCGGTATACATCTTCGAGGCTGCCCCCGCGATCTGGCGGCAGTTGTTCACCGGCGGACTGGCGCCGGTAATGGCACTCTTCAGCGGCAAGCTCCGGCTGACCCGCGGCAACCTCGCGGCGCTGATGCCGTATGCGGGCGCCGCGCGCGAGCTCATCGCGACGGCGGGAGCGGTGCCCGCCCGCTTCCCCGACGACTGACGGCGCCGGTCAGCGAACCGACAG
Source organism: Gemmatimonadales bacterium (assembly GCA_038321865.1). GTDB lineage: Bacteria > Gemmatimonadota > Gemmatimonadetes > Gemmatimonadales > GWC2-71-9 > JAICUF01. The sequence continues at coordinate 752 of JBBQFH010000010.1, read as the reverse complement.
CAGCTCCACGTCGAACACGAGAATCGCGTCGGGTGGAATGACTGGAGGGCTCCCTTCGGCTTTATAGCCAAGTGCAGCGGGAACCACCAGCTTCCGCTTGCCTCCGACGCGCATCCCTGCCAGACCCTCGTCCCACCCGTCGATCACCTGGTGCTCGCCCAGCGGAAACTCATATTGACCGCCGTCGAACCGGGTGCCATCGGTCAGCCAGCCGGTGTAGGCTGCCTTGACTACGTTGCCACGCGCCGCCACGGCTCCGTCACCAACCTTGAGATCCTGATACCTCAGCCCCGACGGCGTCAGCGTCATCGCGGTGGTATCCACGTTCAGCTTCCGGGCGAATCCCGCCGCTGCCACCGGCGTCCGGCGGAAGGTATTGAGGTTGCACCCGGGGATCGCGAGCAGGAGGGTCGAGCACAGGATCAGCCGGCGCATGAGGAACCTGAGGAAAGGGGCGGATACGAGGAAGCCGGCCACCCGGCCGGCTCCTGACGAACGTCTGGCTTGAATCGGGACGGCGGGATTTGAACCCGCGACCCCTGCAACCCCATTGCAGTGCGCTACCGGACTGCGCCACGTCCCGTTTGACGCGGGAATTGTAGCCGCCGGGAGGCCCGGGCGAAAGGGTGAAAATCCGGAACCCCGAGGCGGGTTCATGCGTTCTGGAAGCGGTCGCAGTCTGCCCTGACCAGGCATCGGGTTCCGGAGGGCCGATCCACGAACGGCCCATGACTAGAGAGAGATGGAGACCG
>JBBQFH010000009.1:0-113710 GCA_038321865.1 Gemmatimonadales bacterium | reverse complement strand
AAGAGAAGATCGCGGTGTTCGACCTGGGCGGCGGCACCTACGACATTTCCGTACTGGAGCTCGCCGAAGGCGTCTTCGAGGTGAAGAGCACCAATGGCGACACCCACCTCGGCGGCGACGACTTCGACCAGCGGCTCATCGACTGGCTCGTCACCGAGTTCAAGAAGGACCAGGGGATCGACCTCTCCAAGGATCCGATGGCGCTCCAGCGCCTCAAGGAAGCCGGCGAGAAGGCCAAGATGGAGCTGTCGAGCACCCAGCAGACCGACATCAACCTGCCGTTCATCACGGCCGACCAGAGCGGGCCGAAGCACCTGAACATGTCGCTCACGCGGGCCAAGTTCGAGCAGCTCGTGGACGATCTTATTCAGCGTACGATTCCGCCGATGAAGCAGGCGCTCAAGGATGCCGGGCTCGACCCGAAACAGATCGACGAGGTGATCCTGGTCGGCGGCTCGACCCGTATCCCGAAGATCCAGGAGCTCGTGAAGGAGTTCTTCGGCAAGGAGCCGAACCGCTCGGTCAACCCGGACGAGGTCGTCGCCATCGGCGCCGCGATCCAGGGCGGCGTGCTCGCGGGCGAGGTCAAGGACGTGCTGCTCCTCGACGTCATCCCCCTCTCCCTGGGCATCGAGACGCTGGGCGGCGTGACCACCGTCCTGATCCCGCGGAACACCACGATTCCGACCAAGAAGTCGGAGACGTTCTCGACCGCGGAGGACAACCAGACGACCGTCGAAATCCACGTCCTCCAGGGCGAGCGCCAGCTGGCGGTGGACAACCGGACCATCGGCAAGTTCCAGCTGACCGGCATTCCACCCGCGCCGCGCGGGATGCCGCAGGTCGAGGTGACCTTCGACATCGACGCCAACGGCATCCTGCACGTGTCGGCCCGCGACAAGGCGACCGGCAAGGAGCAGAAGATCCGGATCGAGGCGTCCAGCGGCCTGTCCGACACCGATATCGACAAGATGGTGAAGGCGGCCGAGGCCCACGCGTCGGAAGACAAGGCGCGCCGGGACCAGATCGAGGCCCGGAACCAGCTCGACGGCCTGGTCTACAAGGTGGAAAAGGACAGCAAGGAGTGGGTGGACAAGCTGCCGGCCGAGGCCAAGACCCGGCTCGATACCGCGGTCGAGAGCGGCAAGCAGGCGCTCCGGACCGGCGAAGCCGACGGCATCCGGAAGGCGCTGGACGAGCTCAACGCCGCGTATTCGGCGGCGGGGGCCGCGCTGTACCAGAGCCAGGCCGGCACGTCGGAAGGGAGCCCGGAGGGGAGTCAGCCGGGCGCGGAAGCGGGTGCCGGAGCGGGTGCGCCGGGTGCCGAGGACGTGGTCGAGGCCGATTACGAGATCGTGGACGACAAGAAGTAGCGCATCATCACGCGGCACTCGCGCGTATGTTGAAAGATGCCCGGCCGCGACCGAAACCGCGGCCCGGGCATCTGCGTTAGATTAGAACATCGGGTGCCGGCGCGTCCGCGCCGGCCTCCTCCAGCCCAAACGGGAAGAAAGACGAAGGACGATCCATGTCCGCACGCTCGCTCAACTGGTTGAAGTTCGGAGGGCTCGTGGCCCTCGCCTTCGCCCTCGGCCTCCTGTTTGCCGGGCTGCTCAATCTGCCCCACGCCTCATCGGCGCAGGAACCCGGCCGGCAGTCCATCGCCACCGTCCAGGCGCCCTCGATTCCCGAAGCCAAGCCGCTCGAGCAGCTGAGCAACGCCTTCGCCGCCGTGGCGGATGCCGTCACGCCGAGCGTGGTCTATATCCAGTCCCAGCGCACCGACCGGACGGCCGCCAACCGGAGCCTCCCGCCGGGCATGGAGCAGTTCTTCGGCCGGCCGCAGCGCCGCCAGCCCCAGATCGAGCGCGGCAGCGGGTCGGGATTCATCATTTCGGCCGACGGCTTCATCCTCACCAACAATCACGTCATTGAGAAGTCCGACCGGATCACGGTCCGGCTGCGCGACAATCGGGAGTTTACCGCGCGGCTGGTCGGCACCGACCCGAACACCGACGTCGCCGTGCTCAAGATCGACGCCACCGCCCTCAAGCCGGTGGCGCTGGGCAACAGTGACGACGAGCGGATCGGCGAATGGGTCCTCGCCATCGGGAACCCGCTGGGTGAGGGGCTGACCTTCACCGTCACCTCCGGCATCATCAGCGCCAAGGGCCGCTCGCTCGGCACCCTGCTCCCGCAGGGGACCGGCATCAGCGACTTCATCCAGACCGACGCGGCGATCAACCCGGGCAACTCGGGCGGGCCGCTGGTGAACGTGAAGGGCGAGGTCATCGGGATCAACTCCGCGATCGCCAGCGAGACCGGGTTCTACTCGGGCTACGGCTTCGCCATCCCGATCAACCTGGTCAAGAACGTGATGAACCAGCTGATCACGACGGGCGTGGTGCATCGCGCGGCGCTGGGCATCGGCATCAAGGACGCCTCGCGTGACGATGCGGCGTACGTCGGGATGACCGAGATCCGCGGCGTGCTGGTCTCCCAGATCACCGGCGACGGTGACTCCCCGGCCGCCAAGGCCGGCATCGAGCCGGGCGATGTCATCATCTCGCTAGACGGCAAGCCGGTGAACCGGGTGGGCCAGCTGCAGCAGGAAGTCGGGTTCCGGAAGCCGGGCGACATGGTCCGGGTCGAGATCGCCCGGAAGGGTGGTGTCCGGAAGACGTACAACGTGCGGCTCGAGGCGCTGCCGGATGCCTCCGCCAGCGCCGATTCGGCCCGGGGCGGCGACTCGTCATCGGACGACAGTGCCAGCAACACCGCCGGCTCGTCCATGGACCTGCTCGGCGTGACCGTCCAGGCGCTGACGCCCTCGCTCGCGGGTGAGCTCGGGCTGGCCCGCACGTCACGGGGACTGCTGATCACCGACATCGCCCCGGGCGGCCCGGCCTATGACCTGAGCCTCACGACTCCGTCGGCGGGGCGCGGTGCGGCTGACGTGATCGAAACGGTCGAGGGGAAGCCGGTCCGCACCGAAGCCGAGCTGCGCGCCGCCCTCAAGGCGGCCGGCAGCGGGACCGTCGTGACGCTGGGCATCCAGCGGGTGTTCGGGCAGGGCCAGAAGCCGGATCACTTCATCGAGCGCGTGCGGCTGGGCACCCCCTGAGCCGTATCGTCGCGGCAGGACGGACGCCCGCCTCCCGGCGGGCGTCTTTTTTTACGCCGTGACAGCCGGGGAGTGCGGCTCTATGTTCCGTCGATGGCGCTCGACGCGATGCTGTTCGATATCGACGGTACCCTGATCGACAGCAACCCGGCCCACACCGAGGCCTGGGTGCGCGCGTTCGACCGGTGCGGCTACCGGATAGCGGCGGATCGCGTCGCCGTCGAGATCGGGAAGGGCGGCGACAAGCTGGTGCCCAGCGTGCTGGGAGAGGCGGCCGACCGGAAGTACGGCGACCGGCTCCGCGAGGCGCAGAAGGAGGCGTTTCTCGCCATCGCGCGGAAGACCCGACTGGCCCTCTTCCCGGGTGCACGCGAGCTGCTGGCGGAGCTCCGGCGGCGCGGGATCCGCACCGCCCTCGCCACGTCGAGCGGCGAGGAGCACCTCGACGGGCTGTTCGCCAGCGCCGGCATCGATCTGCGCGAGCTGGTGGACGAGACGGTCGGCGCCGACGACGCCGAGGCGAGCAAGCCCTCGCCCGATATCGTCCAGGCGGCGGTGAAGAAGCTCGGGCTCTCACCGGCACAGTGCGCGATGGTGGGCGACACGGTCTACGATGCCCAGGCCTGCCGCTTCGCCGGCGTCGTCTGCCTCGGCGTCCGGTCGGGTGGGAACGACGCGGCGTCGCTCCTCCGGGCCGGGGCCCGCGGGGTCTGGCGCGACACCGCCGACCTGCTGGCCCATCTCGACGCGGTGCTGGCACTCGCCTCGCCAGGCGCCTCGCACCTCGACTCGGCGCTGCTGGAGCGGCTCATGCGCGCGGCGCTGGAGGCGGCGCGGGACGGGCTGGCCGCGGGCGAGGCGCCGATCGGCTGTGTGATCGCGCGGGGCGACGGCACCGTCGTGGCGCGGGCGTACAACACGATGGCCGGCACCGGGGTGCGGACGGCCCACGCCGAAATCGCGGCCTTTCAGCAGGCGGCGGGCGCGATCCCGGCCGACGCGCGCGACATCCTCCTGGTCTCGACGCTGGAACCCTGCGTCATGTGCACCGGCGCGGCGATGGAGACGGCGGTCGATACCGTGGTCTACGGCCTCCGTGCCCCAGCCGACAGCGGAACCGGGCGGGTCACGCCGCCCGAGGGACCCGACAGCGGCATGCCGCGCATCATCGGCGGAATACTGGCGGCCGAGAGCCGCGCTCTGTTCGAGGAATGGATGCGGGTGAACGGCAACGCCGAGCAGCGGCCCTACATCGAGCGCCTGCTGCAGCAAACCTGAAGGGAGCTCCGCATGACCACCAGCCAGGAAACCGATTGGATGAACCATCCCGTGCTCCGGCGCCTCGTGGACGAGGCGAAGTCACTGAGCGTGCTGGAGCGCATCACCCTGGTGAAGGGGCTGGTCCCCGGCATCGCGGACGCGCTGACCGAGGAGGAGTACGAGACGTTCGTGACCTACGTGCGGCTCAAGGGCGAGCGGTTTCAGGAGGCGAAGGCCCACCCGGGCGCGGGACGCGCGGAGCGGCATACGCCGGGCGAGCGCGTCGTGGAGGGACGGTGACCACCGCGCGCTGCTGGCCTGCCGCGCTGCTCGTACTGATCGCCTGCCAGCCGGCGGCGACGGACAGGACGCCGGCCTCAGCCGACACATCGAAGCCCGCGGCCGGAGCCGGTATGGCCGCGAAGATCGGCCAGTACATACCGGTCCGGCTGACCGCCGACCTGAGCGGGCTCAGCGCGCACGAGCGCCAGATGATTCCGCTCCTCATCGACGCCGCCCGGGAGATGGACGGCATCTACTGGACGGAGGCGTACGGCAACCGCGATTCGCTGCTCGCCTCGATCGCGGACTCAGCGGTGCGCCGGTACGCCGAGATCAATTACGGGCCCTGGGACCGGCTGGCCAACGACTCGCCGTTCGTCGCGGGCGTCGGGCCCAAGCCGGCGGGGGCGGGCTTCTATCCGGTCGGGCTGACGGCGGAAAGTCTGCAGGCGGCCGCGGTGTCGAACCCGGCGCTCAAGGGTGAGTACACGGTGGTCCGCCGCGACTCGGCCGGGAAGCTCTCGGCGATACCGTATCACGTCGCCTTTGCCGACGCGGTGGGCCGGGTGGTGGCGAAGCTCCGCGCGGCGGCCGCCCTGGCCGACGACGCCGGCCTCCGCCGCTTTCTCGAGCTCCGCGCCAGGGCGCTGGAGACCGACGACTACCGGGCCAGCGATCTGGCGTGGCTCGCCATGAAGCGCAATACGCTCGATATCGTGGTCGGACCGATCGAGACCTACGAGGACGGGCTCCTCGGCATCAAGACGGCGCACGAGTCCTACGTGCTAATCAAGGACCGGGAATGGAGCCAGCGGCTGGCCCGGTATGCGGCGATGCTGCCGGCGCTGCAGCGCGGGCTCCCCGTTCCCGAGGAATTCAAGCGGGAAAAGCCCGGCACCGACTCCGACCTCAACGCGTACGACGCCGTCTTCTACGCCGGCCAGGCCAACGCGGGCGCCAAGACGATCGCCATCGACCTCCCCAACGACGAGACGGTCCAGCTCCAGAAGGGCACCCGGCGACTTCAGCTCAAGAACGCGATGCGCGCCAAGTTCGACCGGATCCTGAAGCCGATCGCCGACGTCTTCATCGCGCCGGACCAGCGCGCGAGCATCACCTTCGACGCCTTCTTCGAGAACACCATGTTCCATGAAGTGGCGCACGGGCTCGGCATCAAGCGGACGCTCGACGGGAAGAGCACCGTCCGCGCGGCGCTCAAGGAGCGGGCCGGCGGGCTGGAGGAGGAGAAGGCCGACGTGCTCGGGCTCTACATGGTCGCGGCGCTGAACGCCCAGGGCGAGCTGGCGAAGGAGAACCTGCTCGACAACTACGTCACCTTCCTGGCCGGGATCATCCGGTCGGTCCGGTTCGGCGCGTCGGATGCCCACGGCCGGGCCAACATGGCGACCTTCAGCTTCCTGAACGAGCGCGGTGCCTTCACCCGCGACAGCGCGACGGGTACCTACCGGGTCGACCAGCCGAAGATGCGCGACGCCATCAACGCCCTCGCCGAGAAGATCCTCCGGCTGCAGGGCACCGGTGACTACGCCGGCGTGACGACGTTCATGGAACAGTCGGGCCGGATCGCCCCGACGCTCCAGACCGATCTGGGCCGGCTCAAGACGGCGGGTATTCCGGTGGACATCATCTTCGAACAGGGCATCGACGTGCTGGGACTCTCCGACACCGTCGCCACACCACCAACTCATGCGGAGTGAACGAATGGCGCACCGTTCTGCAATCATTCTGGCCACACTGTTCTGCCTCGGCCTGCCGGCCGCCGGCCAGGCGCAGCAGAAACAGCGGTTCGCCAGCCTCGACGAGGCGCTGCGTGCCGGAGGCCAGATGGCGGGCCGCCCGGGACCGCGTGGCGTCAACTGGATCGACGGCGGCGCGCGCTTCTCCTACATCGACCGCGACGCGAAGACCGGCAAGTCCGTCCTCCGAGCCACCGATCCGGTGACCGGCCGGGACACCCTCCTCTTCACCGCCGAGGGACTCACCTTTCCGGGCGGGAGCGAGCCGTTCACCTACCAGTCGTTCCAGTGGACGCGTGACTCGAAGCGGCTCGTGTTCCAGAGCAACTTCAAGCCGATCTACCGCCGCTCCGGCATCTCCGACTTCTACATCTACACCCTGGCCGACCGGAGCCTCAAGGCGGCGACGCGCGGCGCCCGCACCGCCGGGCTGTCGCCCGACGGAAACATGCTCGGCTTCGAGCGCGGGGGCGACATGTACGTCACCACCCTCGCGACCAACCAGGAGACGCGCCTGACCAGCGACGCCACCGAGCATGTGTACAACGGACATTTCGACTGGGTCTACGAGGAGGAGTTCGGCCTGGCGCAGGCGTGGAACTGGTCACCCGACAGCCGGCACATCGCCTTCTGGCAGGTGGATGAGACGGCGGAGCCGGTCAATCAGTTTACCGACTTCTCCGGGCATCATGCGGCGTACGACCAGATCCGGATCCCCCAGCCCGGTGACACCAATCCCCGGGTGAAGGTCGGTGTGGTGGACGTGAAGAGCGGGAAAAACACCTGGCTCGACACCGGTGAGCAGGGCGAGTTCTACATCCCCCGCATCTACTGGACGAGCCGGCCGGACACGATCGCGGTGATCACGCTCAACCGGGCGCAGAACGAGATGAAGCTCTTCTTCTTCGACGTCAACACCGGCGGCAGGCGCCAGGTGATGTCGGAGAAGTCATCCACCTGGATCGACGTGTACGACTTCTACGCCGGCATCCAGGACATGATGACGTTCCCGGAGGGGGCGCATGAGTTCTTCTGGATCTCGGACCGCGACGGCTGGCAGCACATCTACCGCTACGACTACAGCGGGAAGCTGATCAGGCAGGTCACCAGCGGAAAGTGGAGCGTGACGCGGGTCGAGGGCATCGATTCGAAGCGCCAGATGATCTACTTCTCGTCGACCCAGGCGTCGCCGCTCCAGCGGCAGCTGTACGAGGTGAAGTTCGACGGCTCGGGCCAGCGCCGGATCACCACGGCACCGGGGAATCACCGGATCGACATGTCGCCCAACGCGGCGTACTTCATCGACCGTTGGTCCTCAGTGACCCAACCGACGCAGGTCGAGCTCTGGTCGACGGCGACGCGCAGCAAGATGCGGACGATGGAAGACAACGCCGCCGTCACCCAGTGGCTGGCGACGCACGAGTATTCGCCGGCGGAGCCGTTCAGCTTCACGACGTCCGACAACGTGCGGATCGACGCGTCGATGATCAAGCCGATCGGCTTCGACTCGACGAAGAAGTATCCGGTGATCTTCGCGGTCTACGGCGGCCCCGGCTCCCAGCAGGTGTACGACCAGTTCGGCACCGGCGGCTGGGCCCAGTGGATGGCGCAGGACGGGTACATCATCATCGGCGTGAACAACCGCGGCTCGAACAACTACGGCAGCGCGTTCATGAAGACGGTCTACAAGCATCTCGGCAAGTGGGAGGCGAACGACTTCGCCGAGACCGCGCGTTACCTCGCCAAGCGGCCGTTCGTCGACGGCTCGCACATCAGCATCATGGGCACCAGCTACGGCGGGTACAGCACGCTGTACACCATGGAGATGTTTCCCGACATCTTCACAGTCGGCGTCGCCAACTCGGCGGTCGCGGACTGGGAGTTCTACGACACGATCTACACCGAGCGCTACATGGGCCTCCTGCCCGACAACGCCGACGGGTACAAGGAAAGCTCGGCGATCGCCAACGCGCCGAAGCTCAAGGGGCACCTGCTGCTGATCCATTCGATGCTCGACGACAACGTGCACCCGCAGAACACGATGCAGCTGCTGACCGCGCTGACCAACGCCGGCAAGGACGTGGACACCCGGATCTATCCGCCGGGCCACCACGGGGCGGCGTACAACGCGGCCAGCTCGCGGCTGATCCAGTCGGTCAGTGCGGAGTACCTGGCGCGTTATCTCAAGGGGTCACAGGCGCGCCTGCAGCCGTAGCCTACGGCGCCACGTCGTGGAAGGTCACGGCAACGGCGCGCTCGACTGAAGAGCGGAGCAGCCACTCGCTCTCGAACAGAATGACGGGGCCGCCGTGTGCATCGAAGATGCGCATGCGGCCCTGCTCGCGTGCCATGCGGTCGATCTCGTCGGCCGGGCCGGTGACCCACCGCGGGTACCGGTAGCTGATCGGCTCCAGCCGGCAGCGCACACCGTACTCGTGCTCCAGCCGGTGGAGCATCACGTCGAACTGCAGCATGCCCACCGCGCCGACGATCGGCGTCGGCCCGCTCACCTCGGTGGCCGAGGTGTAGAAGACCTGCGCCGCGCCTTCCTCGGTCAACTGGCGGAGGCCGGCGTCCAGCTGCTTCCGCCGCATCGGGTCCGACAGCAGTACGCGGGCGAAGTGCTCGGGCGGGAAGCGGGGGATGTCGGTGAACTCGAGGTCGGGGCCCGCGGAGAGGGAGTCGCCGATCCGGAGGGTGCCGCGGTCGAGAATGCCGATCACGTCGCCTGGCCACGCTTCCTCGATGCTGGTGCGCTCGCGGGCCATGAACTGCTGGGGTGCCGCCAGGCGCATCGTCTTGCCCGAACGGACGTGGCGCACCGCCATCCCGGTCTCGAACCGCCCCGAGCAGACCCGGATGAACGCGACGCGGTCACGGTGCTTCGGATCCATGTTCGCCTGGATCTTGAACACGAAGCCGGTGAAATAGTCGTTGGTCGGGAGGATCGGGCCGATGCTGGATTCGCGCGGGAGCGGCGCGGGTGCCAGCTCCAGGAACTCCCGGAAGAACGGCTCCACGCCGAAGTTGGTCAGCGCGCTGGCGAAGAAGACCGGCGTCAGCCGGCCCGCCTGCACCTCTGCCGCGTCGAAGGGATGACCGGCGGCGTCCAGCAGGTCGATATCGTGCCGAAGGCGGTCGTGCGCCTCGGCGCCGAGCAGCTGGTGGATCACCGGCGCGTCGAGGGCGCCGACGTGCACGGCGGCACGGCGTGCGCCGTGTTCCTCATCGCGCCCGAACAGATGGATATAGCCCTGGCGGCGATCGTAGACGCCGACGAACACGCCATCGCGATGGATCGGCCAGGTGATCGGGTGGCAGGCGATGCCGAGATCGGCCTCCACGTCGCTGAGCAGCTTGAGGGGGTCCTCACCGACGCGGTCGCACTTGTTGACCAGCGTGAAGATCGGCATACGGCGCCGCTTGCAGACCTCGAACAGCTGGCGGGTCCGGTCTTCCACCCCGCGGCGGTTGTCGAGCAGCATGACCGAGCTGTCGGCCGCGACCAGCGTCCGGTAGGTATCCTCGGAGAAGTCCTCGTGCCCCGGCGTGTCCAGCAGGTTGATGTCGTATCCCTGGTACTGGAACTGCATCACGCTCGACGTGACCGAGATGCCGCGCTCCTGCTCCAGCTTCATCCAGTCGCTGGTGGCGTGCCGGGTCGCCCGACGCGCCTTGACCGAGCCGGCGAGGTGGATGGCGCCGCCGTAGAGCAGCAGCTTCTCCGTCAGCGTCGTCTTGCCCGCGTCCGGATGGCTGATGATGGCGAACGTCCGCCGGCGGCGGATGGCTTCCTCCAGACGATGCACTCTCGATCTCCCGAGCCCTGCGGATGGAGCGGAATTTTCGCACACAACTATACCCGGCCCCCGCCAGGATCAGCAGGGGCGGGCCGCTCAGTGCAGAATGCCGAGCTCGGCGCCACCGCTCGCCCGGCCTGCCGGATTTCTGGCGCCGCCGGGGGTGATGGCGGCATATTGCCGCGGTCCGTCAGCGTACCCTTTCCCCTGGTGCCGACATGCATACCCGACTGCCCTGGGCGCTCGTTCGAGGAACCATCGGCGCGGCCGCGGTCGCCCTGCTCTGCATCGGGCCGAGCGGGGCGGCGCAGTCCGCGCCCAAGGTGCAGGTGCGCTGGCTGGGCCATGCCACCTTCGAGATCGTCTCGCCCGGCGGCACGCGGATTCTCATCGATCCCTTCATCACCGGAAATCCCTCCACGCCCGACTCGCTCAAGGCGTTGGTCCGCTACGGCGGGGCGGCACGGCCGGCGGCGATCCTGGTCACGCATGCCCACTCCGATCATTCGGCCGACGCCAAGGCCATCGCCCAGGCGAGTGGCGCGCCGGTGATCAGCGCATACGAATACGCCGGCTCGCTCGGCCTGCCCGAAGCCCAGGTGAAGGGCGGCAATGTCGGCGGCACCTTCCGGATCGGTGACGTCACCATCCATCTGGTGCCCGCGATGCACTCGAGCGAGCCGGGCCGGCCGCTCGGATTCGTGCTCGAATTCGCCGGCGGGCGGACGCTGTACCACACCGGCGACACCTGGATCTTCGGTGACATGGCGCTGATTCAGGAGCTCTACCACCCGGATATCATCCTGCTGGGCGTCGGCGGCGGGCCGTTCACCGAGGACCCCCGGACGGCGGCGCTGGCGGTCCGGCGCTACTTCAAGCCGACCACCATCGTGCCGATGCACTACGGCACCTTCCCCGGCCTGGCGACCGAAGCCGAGGTGCGGCAGGCCTTTGCGGGCGACCCGCGGCTGGTCGTCATGCGGCCGGGGGAGACGAGACGATTTTGAGGAGCCGGCGATGAGTACCCGGGTGAGCGGCGCATTCGATGTAAAGGTGATCCCGCAGCCGGCGGAGGATGCAGCCCCTGCCGTGGGCCGCATGCTGCTCGACAAGCGGTTTCACGGCGAGCTCGATGCCGTCAGCCGGGGCCAGATGCTGGCGTCGCGGACGGCGGACAACGACTCGGCCGTTTACGTGGCGATCGAGCTGGTGGACGGATCGCTGGGCGGCCGCCGTGGATCATTCGTGCTGCACCATGCCGGCACGATGACGCGGGAGGGCCAGCAGCTGAGCGTCCGGGTGGCCCCATCCTCCGGCACGGGCGAGCTGTCGGGTCTCGAGGGGACGATGAACATCGTCATCGCCGCCGGCGGGAAGCATTCGTACGAATTCGAGTACACGCTGCCGGACCCGGTGGCGTAGCGGCAGCACACGGCAGGCGCGAGCGTGGCGAAACTGGCAGACGCGCAGGACTTAGGATCCTGTCCCGCAAGGGGTGGGGGTTCGACTCCCCCCGTTCGCACTGGCTCCCGAAATTGACCCTGGCTGTCGGGCCCGGCTAGATTCCTCCCATGTCAGACATCACCGTCGAAACGACCGCCGCCGACGCCGCCTCAAAATCGCTCAAGGTCACCGTGCCGGTGGACCGGGTGCGTGCGGCGGAGTCGAAGGCGCTGAAGTACTATGCCCAGCGCGCCCGGCTGCCCGGATTCCGTCAGGGCAAGGCGCCGGAAGCCGTAGTCCGCAAACGCTTTGGCGATGCCATCCGGCAGTCGGTCCTGGAGGAGGTCATCCGGGAAAGCTGGGAGAGCGCCAAGACCAGCGAGTCGCTCAAGCCCATCAGCGATCCCAGCATCCGGAACGTCAAGTTCGAGGACGGCAGCCCCATCGAATTCGAGCTGCTGGTCGAGGTGCGGCCCGAGCTGAAGCTGGAGCACACCGGTGGCTTCACGATCCGGCGGGAGCTGATCCCGGTGGGTGACGAGGCCGTGACCGAGCAGATCGAGCGGATCCGCGAGCAGAAGGCCACCTGGACGCCGATCGAGGGAACCAGACCGGCGCCGGGCCAGATGGTCCGGGTCGAAGTGGCGCCGCTCGAGGGGGATGTTGCCGGCACGTCGCAGCCCTACGATCTGGTGCTGGGCGAAAACCGTGCGCTCCCGCAGCTCGAGGAGCGGATCATGGAGCTGGTGCCGGGACAGACGGTGGACACCGACGTCCGCTTCCCCGACGACCACGCCGACGAGGCGCGCCGCGGCCAGAGCCGCCACGTCCGGATCACGCTGCACGAGGTCAAGCGGCAGGAACTGCCCGCGCTGGACGACGCCCTGGCCCGCGAGGTAGGCGACTTCGAGACGGTCGACGCCCTCCGCGCGGCGGTGAAGGAGGATCTGGAGCGTGAGGCGGTCCGCGACGCCGACGCCCGGGTGCGGGACCAGCTGATCCAGCAGGTGGCGCAGGCCAACGGCGTCACCGCCCCCGAGTCGCTGGTGCACAAGCTGATGCACGGCTACGCGAACGCCTACCAGATCCCGGAGGAACAGCTCGGCCAGTTCGAGCAGCAGTTCCACCCGGTGGCCGAGCAGCAGGTGAAGCGGGACCTGATCCTCGACGCCCTGGTCGAGGGGCACGGGCTCCGGGCCTCGGAATCGGAGATCGACGCCCGCGTGGCGCAGATGGCGGAGGCCCGGGGCGTATCCACCGGTCAGCTCTACGCCCAGCTGGAGAAGGCCAAGCGCCTGCCCGAGCTCGAGCGGGGGCTGACCGAGGAGAAGGTGTTCGACTTCCTCCTCAAGCAATCAACCGTAGACGAGGCGACACCCTGACGATGGCCACCTTGTACCCGCCCTACATCATCGAGCGCTCCAGCCGCGGCGAGCGGAGCTACGACATCTTTTCGCGCCTGCTGATGGACCGGATCGTGTTTCTCGGCGCGCCGATCAACGATGACGTGGCCAACATCATCATCGCCCAGCTGCTCTTTCTCGAGGCCGACAACCCCGACAAGGACATCTACATCTACATCAACTCGCCGGGCGGCGTGGTCAGCGCCGGCATGGCGATCTACGACACGATGCAGCACCTCCGCGCGCCGGTGAACACGATCTGCATGGGCATGGCGGCCTCGATGGGCTCCTTCCTGCTCGCGGCCGGGACCAAGGGCAAGCGAAGCGCCCTGCCCCAGTCGCGGATCATGATTCACCAGCCGTCGGGCGGCGCCCAGGGTACCGCGTCCGATATCGAGATTCAGGCGCGTGAAATCCTGTATCTCCGCGCCCGGATGAACGCGCTCTACGCCCAGCACACGGGCCAGCAGATCGAGACCATCGAGCGCGACATGGACCGCGACCGGTTCATGAGCGCCGAAGAGGCGAAGGCGTACGGGCTGATCGACAGCGTCTTCTCCCCGCGTGCAACGGTCATCCCCGCGGCCGTCACCCCCACCAAGACGACTTGACGCATCAGGGACCGGGGGGTGACTTTTCAGTCATCCCCACCCTCACTTTCTGGCGGCCGGACCATGTCCAACGATAAGCATCTCCGCTGCTCCTTCTGCGGCAAATCGAAGGACTCCGTCCGGAAGTTCATTTCCGGGCCCTCGGTCTATATCTGCAACGAGTGCATCACGCTCTGCAACGAGATCCTGGCCGAGGACGAGGAGCGGGAGGTTGCGGACAGCATCACGCAGGTTCCCACCCCATCGGAAATCAAGGACATCCTCGACCAGTACGTGATCGGCCAGGAGCGCGCCAAGCGGGTGCTCTCCGTCGCGGTCTACAATCACTACAAGCGCATCAACGCCGCCAGCGGCCGCGAGGGCGATGTCGAGCTCGACAAGTCCAACATTCTCCTCCTCGGCCCCACCGGCGTCGGCAAGACGCTCCTGGCGCAGACGCTGGCCCGCATTCTCGACGTCCCCTTCACCATCGCCGACGCGACCACGCTGACCGAGGCCGGCTACGTGGGCGAGGACGTGGAGAACATCCTGGTCCGCCTGCTCCAGGCCGGCGAGTTCAACGTCGCCGAGTGCGAGCGCGGGATCGTGTACATCGATGAGATCGACAAGATCGCGCGGAAAAGCGAGAACCCGAGCATCACCCGCGACGTGTCGGGCGAGGGCGTGCAGCAGGCGCTGCTGAAGATCCTCGAGGGCACCATCGCGTCGGTCCCGCCGCAGGGCGGCCGGAAGCATCCGCAGCAGGAATACATCCAGATCAACACCAAGGACATCCTGTTCATCTGCGGCGGCGCGTTCGACGGGCTCGAGAAGATCATCGAGTCCCGCACCGGCCGGCAGCAGATCGGGTTCAACGATCACGAGCGCGCCGGCAAGCCGGCCCTCGATGCCCGGCACCCCTACGCCGAGGTCGAGCCGGACGACCTGCTGCGCTTCGGGCTCATTCCGGAACTGGTGGGCCGGCTGCCGGTCGTGGTGTCCCTCGAGTCGCTCGACGAGGAGGCACTGATGAAGATCCTGGTCGAGCCGAAGAACGCGCTCACCAAGCAGTACCGGAAGCTGTTCGACCTCGAGAATGTCGGGCTCACCTTCGATGCCGACTCGCTCCGGGCGGTGGCGCAGAAGGCGCTCAAGCGAGGCACCGGCGCCCGCGGGCTCCGCGCCATCCTCGAGACCATGATGACCGACATCATGTTCGACCTGCCCAGCCGGGACGATGTGCGGGAAGTGGTCATCACCAAGGAAACGATCACCGAAGGGAAGCAGCCGCTCGTGGTGACCGAGCGCGCGCGCGCCAAGCGAGAGGCGTGAGCGGGCGGGCAGCGGGCCCGCCTTCCCCGCTGCGAGATCTGCCGGTCGAGTTCGTCGGCAGCTATCCGGATCCTGCGGTCCAGCTCGAGCCGGTCCTGCCCGAAATCGCGTTCGTCGGCCGCTCGAACGTCGGCAAGTCGAGCCTGCTCAACGTCCTGGTCGGTCGGCCGGGCCTGGCCCGGGTCAGCAGCACTCCGGGCAAGACATCGCTGGTGAACGTCTTCCGCCTCCCGACCCTCTACCTGATCGACCTCCCCGGCTATGGTTTCGCGAAGGCGAGCAAGAGCGCACGCCACGGCTACCGGCGGCTGGTGACGAAATACCTTTCGTCGCGGACCACCCTCGCCGGCGTCGTGTGGCTGCTGGACATCCGGCACCAGCCTTCGACCGAGGATCTGGAGATGCAGCAGCTCCTGATCGACAGCGGACGCGCCGTCCTGGCCGTCTTCACCAAGGCGGACAAGCTTGGCCGGGCCGCCCAGCGGACACGCTCGGCTGCGCTGGCCGATGCCCTGGGGCTTGAAGTGGATCAGACGCAGCCGGTGAGCAGCGAGACCGGAGACGGCATCGTGGAGCTGGGCAACAGCATTCTGGCCGCCGCAGGCGGCGGGGAGACCGCATGAGACGGATGACGTTTGCGCTGCTGGCCTGCACCGGCGCGTGCGCGCCGCACGTCCGGGCCCAGCAACCTGCCGGCGTGCCGCCGGCCGACAGCGCGGCCCGGCGCCAGGCAGTCGACTCGTCGCGCAGCTTCGGCACACTGAGCCAGAGCGATCTCTCGCTCCGGCTCCGCAACGACGAGCTCGAGATCCGCTTCGTGCCGCTCAACGAGCGGGTCGCGCGCCTGCTGGCGCCGGATGCCTATCAGTCGCTGCACGGACTCCGCGCCGCGCGGCAAACCTCGATCGACTCGCTGGCCCGGATCAACGGCCTGAGCGAGCCCGGGCTCGCGCTCGTCACCTTCTAGTCCCAGCGCGAGGGTGCCCGGTTCGATCCCCAGATCCTCACGGTCGTGAGCCGGGGCCGGTTCCTCCGGCCGGTCGGCGTCGTGCCGCTCACCCCCGGCTTCTCCTCGCAGCAGCTGCCGGTCCGCGGCCAGGCGACGGCCATTTTCCTGTATGAGGAGCAGATTCCGGTGGACGAGTCCTTCACGCTGAATTACGACGCGCTCACCAGCGACGACTGGCAGGGCAAGCTGCCACTCCTCGAGCGGGAGCGCGCCCGGGTCAGCGCGCGCAGCAACCGCTAACTTTCACCATCCCGCGAGGGGGCCTCCGGAGGATTCATGACCTACCTGCCGCTCCGGGGCGTCGCGCTTCCCGACGCCGCCCGCACCACCTACGACTCCTGGCTGGCCGACATCGAAGGCCGCCTGGCCGAGCCGGATGCCGACTGGTACCGCCTGTCCCGGGACGTCCTCGTCGCGCTTCATCGGCCCGACGTCACCGACTTCGACGAGCGTGTCGCCGATCCAGCGCTGTCGCTCGGTGCGCGCGCGGCGCTCCTCGCGCTCGACCCCCGAAACGTCACGCTCGAGCCGGAGTACTACAGCGACGTGGACCAGGCGCGATTCGCGCGCGTGAAGCCGCTGCTCTGGCTCTGGTACAACTTCGACCGGAGCACGCTCGGCGGCACCAACGTCGACGTCGCGGTCCGCTTCCGCCGGCTGCTGGCCCCGCACATCTTCGCGCGCTGCGGCCGGAACTTTAAATGCTTCCAGCACGTGGAGTTTTCCTTCGGGTACAACATGGACGTCGGTGACGACATCGTGGTGCACCGGAACGTCCTGCTGGACGACCGCGGCGGGATCCGGCTGGGCAACCGGGTGAGCATCTCCGACTACGCGAACATCTACAGCCACACGCACAGCAGCGTGGACCAGAAAGAGGTGACCAATGCGTCGACGGTGCTGGAGGATGACGTCCGCATCACCTATCACGCCACGGTGCTTGCGGGCGTACGGGTGGGTCGGAGCGGCATGGTCGGCGCCTGTGCCGTGGCCACCAAGGACGTCCGCCCCTTCCACGTGAACGTCGGCATCCCGGCCAAGTCCATCCGGGTGAAGCCGAACGCGCCGCCGGAAGCCTACGTGTCCGAGCGCACCGCCAGACGGGACGCCCGCGACGAGGGGGCCGGCAGCTGAAGTCATTCCGCCTGGCGGCGCTCTCGCCCGCCACGCTGCAGCTCGGCGGCGCCGCCCTCACGGCGGTGTTCCTCTTCGCCGCGGCCATAGTCGGCGCCGCGCCCTGGTGGGTGACGGCGGTCGGAGTCGGCCTGCTTGGCGTTGCGGTGTGGTTCTCCCTGACCGCCTGGCGGCGCCGCGTCGCGGACGCCGAGCGCCGGCACGATGAGGCGGCCTCGCAGCTCGATCGCCGCATCAGCGAGCTTTTTTCCCTCCAGGAGCTGGGGTACATCCTTTCCGGCTCGCTGGAGCTGGAGCGTATCGTCGAGCAGGTCGCGAGGTTCGCCGCCCGCTTTCTCCAGGCCGATGGCGCCATCGTGGTCCTCTCAGAGGACGGCGGCCGCACGCTCAGGATCGCGGCCGCGGTGGGTTCGCTGGAGAGTCTGGCCGGGCTGGAGGATGTCGAGGAGGATGACGCCGAGGACACCGTGCTGCGGAGTGCGATCGAGGATGGGCGCATCCGCGTCACCCAGCTCGACGCCCCGCCGACGCGGCTGATCGGAAGCATGATGGTTCCGACGGCAGCCGTCGCCCCGCTTCGTTCGCATGGCGACCGCATCGGGGCGCTCGCCGTCGCCGGGCGCCGGGGGGGGCCGTTCACCACCGAGGACCTGTGGCTCCTGTCCACCGTTGCCACCAACGCGTCCGTCGTCCTCGCCAACGGCCGCCTGTTCGAGATGGTGCAGCGCAGTACCGAGGAATGGGAAACGGCGTTCAACGCGCTCACCGAGGGGATCGCCGTGGTGGGCCCATCGGGCGTGATTCTCCGCGCCAATTCGTCGCTGGCGCGCATGGCGGGGATGAACGAGTCCGAGCTGGTGGGCCGGCACTTCGCGCGGACGCTGTTCGAGCCGACCGAAGTGGTGCTGGCGGCGATCCAGGCCGCGCGGGTGGGCGATCGGCCGGCCCCGCTCGTCGCACGATCGGATTCGCTGCAGCGGGCCTTCCGCCTGACGGCCGCGCCCCTGGGCGACCTGGCGGGCCGGGGCTCCGTCGTCGCGCTGGTCGAGGACGTCACCGAGCAGCAGGCGATGGAGGCCCAGCTGATCCACAACGAGAAGATGGCGACGATCGGCCAGCTGGTGTCGGGCGTGGCGCACGAGCTGAACAACCCGCTCACCTCGATCGCCGGCCTGACCGAGCTGCTGCTGGAGCGTGGGCCCCTGCCGGACTTTCCCCGCGAGCACCTGCGCGTGATACACGATCAGGCCGAGCGGGCGGGACGCATCGTGCAGAACCTGCTGACGTTCGCGCGGAAGGGAACGCCCGACAAGGCCGTCGTGGACCTCAACGACGTCGTCGCCCGCACCTCGCTGCTCATTGCCTACGAGATCAAATTGCGAGGGATCGAGCTGGAGACGGCGCTGTCGCGTCAGCCCCTCTCCGTGATCGGCGATCGCTACGAGCTGCAGCAGGTGCTCCTCAACCTGATCACCAACGCAGTGCAGGCCGTGGCCCAACTCCCCGAGCCGAAGCCGCGCCGCATCCGGATCGAGTCGGCGCGCGCCGGCGAGCAGGCCATTCTGCGCGTCACCGACTCCGGACCCGGCGTCCCCGACACCCTGGTCACCTACCTGTTCACGCCCTTCTTCACCACCAAGGAACCCGGACTCGGCACCGGCCTGGGCCTCTCGCTGAGTTACGGCCTGATCGAGTCACACGGTGGGCGGCTGAGCTACTCACCCGCGGCCGACGGCGGCGCGCAGTTCACGATCGCGTTACCCTGGGTGCCGGCCACGGCTGACCCGCGCCCCGCCGCCGTCGAGCGCCGCATCCTGGTGGTGGACGACGACACTGCGGTGCACCGCGTGGTGAGCGCGCTGTTTGCCGCGGACGGCCATGTGGTGGATGCGCTCCGCAGCGGAGAGGCCGCGCTCGAGCGGGCGCGGACGTGCGAATATGACCTGATCGTCGCCGATGCCCGGGCAACGGCACGCGGCACCTCGTTCGCCGAAGCGCTCCTGGCGGAACACCCCGACTGGGCAACCCGGCTCGCGATCGCGGGAGGGAGCGGGCGCACCGATTCCGGCGTCCCGCGCTACCTCGCCAAGCCGTTCAACCTGCGCGAGCTGCGCGGCGTCGCCGACGACGTGTTCAGTAGCCGGCCGCGCTCGCCGGCCACCACGGGAGAATCGTGACCCGGCCCTTCACCTTGGGCAGCGTGCGCTCCATGTCGGGCGCGCCCCAGTAGTTTCCGCCGGCCATCAGGTCGGCGGCCTGAACGAAGGACCGGGAAGCGCGCAGGAAGATGTTCCCGATCACTTCCGCCCCCCGCCCTTCTCCGTCCACCACCAGCCCGTCGCCCACGCCATCGAACAGATTGCCGCGGAGCCGCGCCTGCGTCGTGCGCTCCAGAATGATGCCGCGCTCCAGCGCCGCGAGCACGTTGTCGTCCACGTGGTAGCCGCGGCTCGGCTCGGCGCTGTCCCCAGGCGCGAAGAGCCAGATGCCGGTGTTTCCGCCGATGATCACGTTGGCGGCGATCGTGTTGTCACTTCCGTGTTCGATCGCGATGCCGGCGGAGCGAGTGCCGAGGATGGTATTGCCCCGGACGACGTTCCCGCTCGAGTAACCAAGCCAGAAGCCGAACCCTGAGCTGTCGGCCTGATTGTCGAGGAACTGGTTGCCCCAGCTGAACGTCGACTCGAAGGCGTTGTGGTAGGCCCCGGTCGCATTGTTCCGGAGCACCAGGTTCCCGACCGACGGGTGCAGCAACGGCCGGTGGCCGCTGAGAAAGAAGCCGTCGCCCGAATGGGAGAGGTCGTTTTCGCTGATGGTGTTGGAATCGCTTTCCTGGCGAAGCAGCAGCGCGGCCGAGTCACAGCCATGGCGGTAGATCGTCCCTTCGCAGCGGACGTTGTGGTCGGCCTTGTTGCGGGTGATCGTGTTGTGCGCCGACCGCCAGAGATGGATCCCCCAGCCGCTGTTGCCTGACACGTCGTTGTCGGCGATGTAGGCGCGCCGGACCGCGAAGAGCCCGATGCCGTTCTGCGCCCCCCGCGCCGTCACACCGGTGACGGACGCGTCCTCGGTGTTCTTGAGATAGACGCCCGCGCCGTACTGCTCGAAGGTGTCCGGCCGGAAGATGTCGAGCCAGTCACCCTCGCGGTACGCTTCCGGGGTGGAGAGCAGGCGCTGGGCCCGCGACCCCGACACGTCCACGTCCCGCACCCGGTGCCCGCGTCCGCCCTGCAGATGGATTCCGTAGCGGTAGCCGCGGATGACGCCGCCCGTGACGGTGACGCCGTTCACCCCGTCGCTCGCGATTCCGATGCCCGTAAAGGCAGCGGGGAGGCTGTCGCCACTCTGGAGGACGACGCCGGTCATGTCGATGCGGGTGTTCGAGGTGGCCGCGATGATCACGCCGCGTTCGGACCGATCGGTGAGCCAGTAGCGCCCGGGACAGATCCGTACGTCGCCCTGCACCTGGAGGCCGGCCCGGGTGAGATGGATGCACGGAGGGGCGGTGGGACCTGCACCAGCCAGCGCCAGGACAGCCGCGGCCGCCGGAAGGAGCCTCAAGAACGCATCTCGCTCAGGCAGTCGATGCCGCGGCCGTCTAGCATACGCGAAGCACGTCCTCCAGAAGGCCTGCATTGCCGCTGCCGATCAATCCTTCGATATCGTCGAGTGCGCGCCGCTCCCGCGGCCACGCGAGGCGGCCGCACGCCGCGGCGATCGGCAGCCACTCGAAGGCATCGTGTTCCGGTCCGATCCTGACCGCCGCGCCGCCCCCGACCAGCGCCGCGAAGATCGGCACCAGCGCGACCTCGTCCAGCCGATGCTGATAGAACGACTCGACTCGGCTCAGATTGTACAGCGCGTCCGGCCTGAGCCCGGTCTCCTCGTGCATTTCACGGACGGCGGCCTCGTCCGGCCGCTCGCCGTCCTCGATGTGCCCGTGGACCGCCTCCCAGGACCCGGGGCAGCGGCCACCGGGCGCCCGCCGTAGCACCAGACACTCGAGCGCCGGCCCGCTGCCCCGCAGCACGTAGAGGTCCACCAGGGAGACGCGAACCGACGTCATGGCGATCGGCCGGCCGGCCTCAGCCGCGGCGGCGCGTGAGGACCGCCTGGAGCCTGGCCGAGAGGGCGCGAGCGCGGAACGGTTTGGTCAGGAAGTCGTCGGCGCCCAGCTCGAACACCCGCACCTCGTTGTCCTCGTCCCCCTTGGCGGTCAGCACGATGACCGGGATGCGTGCCGTGGCCGGCCGGGAACGCAGCTGCTGCAGGACACCGTAACCGTCGAGACCGGGGAGATTGAGGTCGAGCATGATGACGTCGGGCGCGTGGCGGTCCACCTGGTCGAGCGCCTGGATGCCATCGCGGGCTTCCGAGACCACGTATCCCTCGCGCTCGAGAAGGTCGCGCATCACGCGGCGCAGCTGATCCTCGTCTTCCACGAGCAGGACCTTGGCGCCATGGGCTTTCGGCTCGACCGGCGCCCCATCCGCCGTCCCCGGCTCGTCGATCAGTTCGAAGCCGATGCCAAGATCCGCCTCGATGCTGTTGGGACGGCCATAGCCGCGCGAGGGGGGATCGAGCGGGCGCGTCGGAGACGGCGCCGCATCCGACGCGGGTGGCGGGGCCACAACCTCCACCGGCATGTCGGTGACGCGCAGCAGCTCCTCGATCGTGGATTCGCCCGCGAGGACGTGGCGAAGCCCACTCTGCCACAGCGACTGCATCCCATTCGCTTTCGCGGCCTCCGCGATCTTGTCGGCTGTGGCGCCGGCGCCGATCTGACGCTCGAGCTCGGCGTTCATCGTGAGCACCTGGACAATGCTGAAGCGGCCGCGATAGCCGGTCATCGCGCATTCCGCGCATCCGACCGCGCGCCGCAGCTGGATGCCCGGCGGGATGAAGCGCCGAAGGCGCCGCGTCGGCTCGTCGGTCGACGGCTCCGAGCAGTTGGTGCACAGGCGGCGCATCAGCCGCTGCGCAATGACCCCGCGAAGCGCGGACGCGAGCTTGTAGGCCTCGGTCCCCATGTCCACGAGCCGCGTCACCGCGTTGGCCGCGTCGTTGGTGTGGAGCGTGGAGAGCACGAGGTGGCCGGTGAGCGAGGCCTGGACGGCGATCTGCGCCGTCTCCGTGTCACGGATCTCACCGACCAGCACCACATCCGGGTCCTGCCGCAGGATCGAGCGCAGCGCGGCCGCGAAGGTCAAACCGGCCTTCTCCTGCACCTGCACCTGCACGATGTTCTCGCCCAGGCGGTACTCGACCGGGTCCTCGACCGTGACGATGTTGACGCCCTCGTTCTGCACCATCCGCAGCGCGGAGTACAGCGTCGTCGTCTTCCCGGAGCCGGTGGGCCCGGTGACGAGGATGATCCCCTCCTTGTTGTTCAGCAGCGACTGGATCATCTCGCGCTCGTCCGGCGACATGCCGAGCGACTCGAGCGTCAGCACCGTCGCCTTGGCGTTGAGCACGCGAATGACGACCTTCTCGCCGCCCGAGGCCGGAAGGGTCGAGACCCGAAGGTCCACCGGGGAGCCGTTGACGGTCACACGCGCCCGGCCGTCCTGCGGCCGGCGGCGATCCGCGATGTCCAGCCCGGACATGATCTTGATGCGGGAGATCAGCGGCACGCCCGCGCTCTTCGGAATCTTCATCACCTGACGCAGCACGCCGTCGATCCGGTAGCGCACGACCACCCCGCCTTCCACCGGCTCGATGTGGAGGTCGCTGGCCCGGCTGGCAATGCCGTCGGCGAGCATCATGTCCACCAGGCGGATGATGGGCGCGTGGCTCGCCTCTTCCGCCGACGCGGCCGCTTCGTCCTCGTCCTCCACCTGCTGAACGCTCGCCTCCTGCTCGAGCCCGCCGAGCAGCTTGCTCACGGCATCCTCGGAGGGGAAGAGCATTTCCAATCCGGCACGAATGGCGGAGGGCGACAACAGCAGCATGCGGACTTCGCGTCCGGTGGCGAACGCGAGCGCCTTCTCGGCATCGATGTCGAACGGGTTGGCGGTCGCGACTTCGAGGTAGGAATCGGTCATGCGCAGCGGCAGCACGTTGAACCGCCGCACGACCTGCTCGGTCACGTTGTCACGGATGCCGATGTCGGGCACCGTGTCGGTCGCAATTTTCAGGCGAAAGCGCGCCGCGATCGCTTCGAGAATCTGGGTGTCGTTCAGCAGTTTCCGGTCGACCAGGGCCTCCCAGGCCGAGCCCGGCTTGTCGCCGCCGTCCTTCTGCAACGCGGCGACGGTGCCGGGTGGCAGCATCGGCTCGATGGTGGGAATCAGCCACTCGTCGGTAAAACGCATGCGGCGACTCGTGATGATGGGAAAGCTGCGGCTGCTGGATATGCGTCGCGCTAAGGATAATCGGTCAGAGAATGCCCCACCAATCCCGGTGGACATCCACCGTCACCCCCAGATCGCCGTTCCGAAGCCCCACTCCCGCCTCGATCCGGATCAACCGCATGAATAGTTCGGCCGCGAGCCCGGCGACCGGCCGGATCCCCCCCGTGGCCGTCCAGGGTAACCCGGCCGGGGTGCGGTCGGCCCAGCCGGCCGCGATGAACGGCGCGAGCGTCATGGTATGGCCGGTGGATGCGTACGAGCCGAGCGCGACCGCCGGGGCCGGTGCGTCGAACCGCCATTCCAGCTGCGCCAGCGCCATGCGCCGTCCGCCATAGGCGCGGTACGGCTCGCCGAGCAGCGTGCCCCGGCCGCCGAGGACGAAGCTGCGGTAGGCCGGAACTCCATCCCCGCCGACGCCCCCGTAGAAGTGGGCAGCCAGCTGGCTGCGCCCGAGCCCGACCGTGGCCCGCGCCTCGGCGGCGAACCGCAGATAGCGCGTCGGCCCCGTGCCCCCTTCGGCGGAGATCATCCCGCCGAGCCCGGTTCGGGCGCCGAGTCCGGGGCCGGCACGCTCGAGCCGCAGCCGCGCGATCCGGTAGCGCTCGGCGCCAAACGCGGGATTCGCTCGGTAGGTCCCGGTCGCAGGCGTGGCGACGATCGGCAGCGACCGTGGACGCTCCCACGCCACACTCGCGCTGAGCGCCGTCCGCGTGTTCAGCCGGCGCCGGACGCCGCCCGAGACGGCATCGAGCAGCACGTAGTCACCGTAGTCCTTGCCGAATTCCTGGGCGCTGATCGAGTTGATCACCGGCGACACTACGCTCAGGTCGCTCACGTCGCGGACGCGTCGATCGGCGGCCAGGACGAGCTGCGTGGCCCCGCTCCCGACCCGGATCTCGAATCCGCCGGTGACTCTCCCGCCCGAGGTGGCGATGCCAAGCGTGGGGCGCAGCTGTACCCGGCTCCGGCTGATGCCGAGCGTCGCGCTTGCGCCGAACGCGAGCCCCTCCACCCGATTCACGTGCACCAGGTCGCTGAGCGAGTTGGTGGCGAGACGGCGGGACGGGAGGCCGTTGAGCAGATGGGCGCCGGCGATGCGCTCGACTTCGAGCCTGAGAGCGGCCATGTCCTGCCGGTTGATCGGATCGGCGACCGAGTCCACCGCATCGAGCAGCGCGCCCTTCCAGGTCGAATCCGCATCGTTCGCCCGGCGAAGCCCGGCGATGGGGGGGCCGGCCAGGACGGAATCGGGAAAGTCCGCGTTCAGCTCGTACTCGCCGATTTCCCAGCGGCCACGGATGATGCCGCGCGCCGGCAAGTCGAGCCAGCTCACCCGGCGGCGAATTTCCACTTCCTGCCGGTACGGCAGCCAGTAGCGCTGATCGTAGAGCGCGTTCTCCAGCGTGATGCTGATGTCCTCGAGATCGCGATCGATGTAGGCCGCCGGGGTGAAACTGAAACGGAAGCGGACCAGCTCGGCGGTCGTCGCATCGAGATACAGCGTGCCGACGACGAGCGGCCGGCTGAATACCTTGGGCCGTACGGCGACGGCGCGCACCGTGACGCGATGGGTGCCGCTCTGGATGCTAAGGGAGTCCTGGATGGCAAAATCGTAGAGGCCGAGGCCGGCGGCCGATAGCGGGTGCACCGCGTCCCGGACCTCGTCCCCCTCCCCGATCCGGATCACGTCGCCGAAGTTGTTGGTGACGATGCCGAGGTGGTCCCGGTGGTAGACCGTCTCGTTCGGCAGGAAGCTTCCGTCCCGCCAGCCGAGGATGACCTGCTTGCTCCGGTTCGGGGCCTTCCAATACACTTCGACGTCGAGTTCGTCGCCCTTGACCAGGTGCGGCGCCTCATTGAGGCCTTCCTGCCCGACCTGGGCAAGAAAAAGCACGAAGCCGTGCGCGCGCGTCCGGTAGCTTCGGAGGGACGAGTCTGCCTGGGCCAGCGCGCGCCGGCCCGTGCCGCGGCGCACCAGGTCGAGCGCCTCGGGCGAATTCCACTGCTGCGCGCGAAGCGGAAGCGCGACGACAGCGAGTGCGGTACACACCAGCGGCCACAGTCGGGGAGGGAGCATCCGTGGGAATATTCGAGGGTCGGACGGCCCGGGCAAGCATGACACTGTGGCTCGGAGCCGCGGCCGCATGCGGCCGCGGCACGACGCCGGCGCAGGAGAGTGCACCGAAGCCGACCGCCGAGCGGACCGTGGCGATGACCGACGTCTACCTCGCGGGCCGGTCGGGGCCACCGCCGGCCGACACCGCCGCGGCGCTCGTGTCCGGCACCCCGCGCCACGTGCTGCTGCGCACGCCGGATCCCGACAACATGATCCTGGCAGACGTGTACTTCGGGGCCGGGGCCTTCCAGGCGCCGGCCGGCACCGCCGTGCACGTCACGCTGCGGCCGGCCCCTGCCGGGCTCGGCCTGATCATCGAGACCGATTCGCCGTTCGCGGCAGGTGGGCAGATCACCTTCAAGTACGCCGTCCACCTTGTCGTGCCCGCCGACGCGGCGCCCAAGTACGCCAATCACCTGCTGTTCGAGCGTGCCCTCGCCATCGGCCGCTCCTCGGCCAACGGCCAGATCACGCTCCTGGCTTCCACCCACCCGGCGTCGGACAATCTCCAGGCACTGGCGGCTCAGCCCGGCACCTATCTGGTCGCCGCGCCGAGGTGACTTCGTTCGACGCCTTCCGCGAGCTCGCGCGCGGCGGCGGCATGGTGCCGGTAACCCGTGAAGTGGTGCTCGACGGGGACACGCCCGTGAGCGCCTTCGCCAAGCTGCATCGCGGCCCGTACGGCTTCCTGCTCGAGTCGCTCCAGGGTGGGGAGCGCTGGGCCCGCTACAGTTTCATCGGGACCGAGCCATCCGAGGTGTTTCGCTATTTCGGCCGGCGCTGTGCCCGCTGGACCAGCGCCGGCGGGTGGGAACCGGAGACCGACGCGGCGCCGCTGGAACACATCGGCGGCATCCTCCGGGGTCGTCCGGCCGCGCCGGTCCAGGGTCTGCCGCCGTTCACCGGCGGCGCCGTCGGCTTCATCGGGTACGACGTCGTGCGCACGCTCGAGCGGCTGCCCGACGCGCCGCCCGACGACCGCGAGCTGCCCGACGCCGTGCTCATGATCGCGGATACGGTGGTTGTCCTCGACAATGTGTACGGCCGCGCCACCGTCGTGGCGAGCATCGCGGTCACGGCGGAGCTGGATGACCGTGAGCTTCGAGCCCGGTACGACGTGGCTGCGGCGCGAATCACCGACTGGCTCGATCGGCTCCGGACACCGGGAACGCTGGCCCCGCTCGATGCCGGCGACGCCCCCGCGCTGCCGGTGACCTCCCCGTACGCCGATGCGCAGTTCGAAGCCGATGTGAGGGTCATCCAGGAGCATATCGTCGCCGGGGACACCTTCCAGACCGTGCTCTCGCGCCGCCTCGACTTGGAGGCGCCTGAGCCGCTGCTGACCTACCGGCATCTGCGCGCGCTCAACCCCGCGCCGTATCTCTATTTTCTTCACTGCGATGACCTTCACATCATCGGCAGCTCACCCGAAGCGCTCGTACGGGTGCATGGCCGCGAAGTGATGGTGCGGCCGATCGCGGGGACTCGGCCCAGGGGACGTACCGCCGAGCAGGACGCGGCGCTGGCCGACGAGCTGCTGGCCGATGACAAGGAGCGGGCCGAACACGTAATGCTGGTGGATCTCGGCCGGAACGACGTCGGCAAGGTGGCGGAATACGGCTCGGTCGAGGTGACGGCGTACATGACGGTCGAACGGTATTCGCACGTGATGCACCTGGTGAGCGAGGTGCGAGGCACGCTCCGGCCGGAGTTCGATGCGCTGGCGGCGCTCGCCGCGTGTTTTCCGGCCGGCACAGTCTCGGGCGCGCCGAAGGTGCGCGCCATGCAGATCATCGACGCGCTCGAGCCTACGCGGCGCGGCCCATACGCCGGGGCGGTCGGCTACATCGGCTGGGGCGCGACGTCGCTGGATACGGCGATCGCCATCCGCACCTGCGTCATGCGCGGCGGCCGCGCCTGGGTGCAGGCCGGCGCCGGCATCGTGGCCGATTCCGATCCCCATCGCGAATGGATGGAGACCGAGGCCAAGGCCGGCGCCGTGCTCGCCGCCCTCGCCCGCGCCGCCGGGACTCGCTAGGCTTCGCTCATGCCATCATATCGCCTCGTCAGCGTCGTCGGCAGCCAGGTCTTCGAACTTCCGGAAGGCCGGTGCGTCGTCGTGGGTCGCGGCATCACGAGCGACATCGCGGTCTATGACCCGACGATCTCGCGCCGCCACGCTGAGCTGACCGCCGGCCCGGCGGGCGTGCAGCTCAGGGACCTGGGCAGCTCCAACGGCACCTGCATCAATGGCGCGCGGGTGAAGGAAGGCACGGTTTCGACGGGCGAATTCGTCACCTTCGGCAAGGTGCAGTTTCGCGTCGAGGAGACGCCGCCTCTTCAGTCCGCGCCGACGCCGGCATCGGACGCGGCGCTCTTGACGGGGACCCATGCGCCGGGTGGCAAGATCGTCCGCCAGATGCAGGTGAGCGGCGGTATTCCACCGGGTATCATTACCGGCGACGGCCCGATGTCGGAGATCGGGCAGCTCCGGCTTGCCGCTCGCACCGAGGAGGAGCGCACCACCAAGAAGCTGTCCCTCCTGCTCGACATCTCGCAGAAGCTGTCCGGCGAGCTCGACCTGGATCGTCTGCTCGGCACGGTCGCCGATATGACGTTCGAGGTGATGAACGTCGACCGCGTCTCGATCCTGCTCCTGAGCGACACCGGCGAGCTGCTTCCGACGATCTCACGCAGCCGCCTGGGCGACGCCGAGTTTCAGCGCGTGCCGCGCTCGATCGCCCGCAAGGTCGTGGACGAGCGCGTCGCCGTGCTCTCTCACAACGCCGCCACCGACGCCCGCTTCCAGGGACGCTCGATCATGATGCAAAGCGTGCGGAGCGCGATGTGCTCGCCGCTCATGGCCTCGTCCGACCAGGTGCTGGGCATCCTGTACGTGGACAACCTGACGGCGGTGAACTCGTTCACCGATGAGGACCTGCAGTTTCTGGTCGCGTTCAGCGGGCTGGCCGCGCTCGGCATCAAGAACAGCCGCTACGCCGAGCAGATCCAGCGGGAGGCCATGGTCCGCTCGAATTTCGAGCGGTACTTCGCGCCGAACGTCGCGCTCGAGATCGCCCGCCAGCAGGGGGCCGTCCGGCTGGGAGGGGAGAAGCGGCCGATCACCATTCTCTTCAGCGACATCCGCGGCTTCACGACCATGTCGGAGTCCATGAGTCCGGACGAGATCGCCCGCCTCCTGAGCGACTACTTCACCGAGATGTTGGAGGTGATCTTCGAGCACGGCGGCACGCTCGATAAATTCATCGGCGACGCGATGATGGCGCTGTGGGGTGCGCCGATCGCCCACGGCGACGATCCGGACCGGGCGCTCCGCGCGGCGGTCGCCATGCAGGCGGCGCTGGCACGGCTCAATGAACGCTGGGCCGCCGAGGGGCGTCCGACCATCGATGTGGGTATCGGCATTAACTACGGCGAGGTGTTCGCGGGCAACATCGGAAGTCACCGGCGGCTCGAGTATACCGTGATCGGCGACTCGGTAAACATCGCGGCGCGCCTCTGCTCCCGCGCCAACGCGGGAGACATCCTGGTCACGGAGTCGTTCCGGGCCCTGGTGAGTGAAGCCCGTGAGTTCGAATGGCTGCCGGAGATGGCACTGAAGGGCAAGCTGCATGCGGTGCCGGTCTATCGCGTGCGGGCCGAGCCGCAGGCGTAAGGTCTACTTCTTCGCCTTCGCGCCCTTCGCCGGCACGTCGAACCGGTATTCCCACCCCGCCTCGGCCAGCAGCCGGAGCACCAGACGCACCGGAAGGCCCATCACGCTGAAGAAGTCCCCCTCGATCCGTTCCACCAGAGCCGCGCCATACCCCTGAATGCCATACGCACCGGCCTTGTCCATCGGCTCGCCGGTCGCGACGTAGGCCCGCAGCATCGCTTCGTCCGCCGCGCGAAAGTTCACGCTCGTGATGTCGGTCGCCTGGCGGACGACATCACCGGTCACCACGGCCACTGCCGTGATGACCTGGTGCGTCCGGCCCTGGAGCTTCATGAGCATCCGCAGCGCATCTGCCGCATCGAGCGGCTTTTCCAGCACTTCGTCCCTGAGCACCACCGTGGTGTCGGCCCCGAGCACGAAGCGGCCAGTCACGCTCTGCGCCTTCTGGCGGGCGAGTCGCTGGACGTAGTCCGCCGGAGCCTCCCCGGCCCGCCGCACCTCGGGGATGTGCGATGGTGCCACGATCAGCGGAATACCGAGCATTTCCAGCAGCTGGCGGCGGCGGGGAGAGGCTGAGGCAAGGGTGATCGGCTCGGTCATTGGGCATCGCGGTCAAGGACGAGTGTTACCGGACCATCGTTCTGAATGTCCACCTGCATGTCGGCGCCGAACTCGCCCGTCTCCACCCGGACACCGCGCGCACGCAGCGCGGCGACGAAACCGTCGTAGCGCGCGGCCGCCTGCTCCGGCCGCGCGGCGGCGGCGAACGACGGGCGACGGCCCTTTGCCGCATCACCGTACAGCGTGAACTGCGAGATGACCAGTACGGCGCCGGCGACCTCCGACAACGCGAGGTTCATCCGGCCTTCGGCGTCGCTGAACAGGCGAAGCCCCGCCACCTTCTCGGCCAGCCAGTCCGCTTCGGCCCCGGTATCGCTGTGGGTGGTGCCGAGCAACAGACAGAAGCCGCGCTCGATGCGCCCCGTGACCTGCCCTCCGATCGTGACCGAGGCTCGCGAGACGCGCTGGAGAACGATGCGCATCCGAAAAAGGTAATCACCGGGATAGATTTCCCGCATGCCACTTCCGTTCAACCAGCATCTCGGTTTCGCCCGCCGCTTCATTCGCGGCGCCATCGCCGAGCGGCGGCGAGAGAGCGCGACGCCCATGATGCCCGCCCCCCATCGCCCCGATCCCGCCGCCTGGAGTCCGGGCGAGCTCACCGCCTCGTGGCTCGGCCACGCGACCGTGCTGCTGAATATCCACGGCGCCGCGCTGATTACCGATCCCGCCCTCGAGCCACGCATCGGTGTCGGCCGCGGCCGCGCCAAGCTCGGTCCGCGTCGCCTGGTGGAGCCCGCGCTTGCCGCTCGTGAGCTGCCGCCACTGGACCTGATCGTGCTGTCGCACAGCCATATGGACCACACCGACCTCGGAACTCTCGGTGCGCTTCCGCGCGATACGCCCGTCGTGGTCCAGGCGGGCAATCGCGATCTGGTCCGACGGTTCCGCCCGGTCACCGAGCTGGCCTGGGGCGCCGCCGCCAGCGTATCCGGTGTCCGCGTGGAGGCGGTGCCCGCACGGCACTGGGGAGCGCGGGTGCTGACCGACACCCATCGCGGCTACGGAGGCTATCTCCTCGAGCGCGGCGGCCGGACGGTCCTCTTCGCCGGCGACACCGCCTATACCGACCTGCTCACTCCGATCGGCCAGCGGCGTGCGATCGACCTCGCCATTCTGCCGATCGGTGCCTACGACCCGTGGATCGCCAACCACGCCTCACCGGAAGAGGCCTGGCGCATGTTCAAGGCGCTCGGTGCGTCGTATCTGCTTCCGATCCACCACTCCACGTTCCGGCTCAGCCGCGAGCCCGCCGAAGAGCCTCTCGCCCGCCTCCTCGACGCGGCCGGCCGCGAGGCCTGGCGGGTGGTGGTGCGGGAGATCGGCCAGACCTGGGTCTTTCCCGGCTAGCAGCTCTGCCCCTTGACAGTAAGTGTGATAACACCTACATTGATGCCATGACCACGCTGCAGGAGGAGATCAGGCAGAGCAAGCCGTTCGGCAGCGTCCAGGAAGAGGCGCATCTGAACATCATCCGCACGGCGGCGGTAGTGGGACACGCCTTCGGCGAGGCCATGAAGTCGCGAGGCATCACCGGCACCCAGTACAACGTGCTTCGCGTCCTCCGGGGCGCCGGCAGCCACGGTCTCTGCCGAAACGCGGTGCGGGATCGGCTCGTGGCGAAGGTCCCCGATGCCACTCGCCTGCTCGATCGGCTGGAGAAGATGGGCCTCCTCGAGCGGGAGCGCGGGGACAGCGATCGGCGATTCGTCACGACGCGGATCACGCCGGGCGGGCTCCAGCTCCTGGCCGAACTGGATGAGCCGGTCGCGGAGTTGCACCGGCGCCTGCTGGGCCACATGAGCGAGCCGGATCTTCGGACGCTCGTGGCGCTGCTGGAGCGGGTTCGCACGCCGGGCTGACGGTTGGTCCAGCCCTAATAAGTGTCATCACATATAATGTCGTAACACGGTTAAGTACCCTTCGAGTAAGCGAGATCACCATGACGACCATTTCCGCACCCACCACCTACCGGCCGATCGCCGCACGCACGCGGCTTCAGCTGGCCGCCAGTGCCCAGGTCCTGCTCCGCGTCGGCGTCGGCGCGCTCTTCATGCAGCATGGCCTGCAGAAGCTCTTCGGCATGTTCGGCGGCATGGGCGCCCCGGGAGCCGCCGTGCCGCTGATGTCCCAGTTCGGCGCCGCGGGTGTGCTGGAGCTGGTGGGCGGCTTTTTCCTCGTCATCGGCCTGCTGACACGTCCAGTCGCGTTTCTCCTGATGGGAGAGATGCTGGTCGCGTTTGCGATGGTGCACCTGCCCAAGGGTGGCGCGCCGATTCAGAACGGCGGGGAGCTCGCGCTCCTCTACGCGCTCATCTTCGCCTTCATCGCAGGCAACGGTGCCACCGGTGCGAGCGTGGATGCCGCCCTGGGTGCCCGGCACGCGACGCGCCGGGCCAGCTGACGATGCGACCGCTCGACGAGTACGGCGTCGCGCCGTCGGGGTATCGGCTTCCGGCCGATACCCGGCTTGGGCTGGTTCGGCTCCAGGTCGGTGACCTGGCGCGGTCGGTGGCGTTCTACACCACGATCATCGGCTTCCGGCTGATACGGGAGCACGCCGGCACCGCCACGCTTGCTGCCGCCGATGGTCCTGCTCTCCTCCAGCTCAGTGAACTGCCCGGCGCTCGCCGAGCGCCGCCCAAGGGCCGGCTGGGGCTGTACCATTTCGCGATCTTGCTGCCGGATCGCGCCGCGCTGGGCCGGCTGCTGCGGCATCTTCGCGCGCTCGGCGTCCGGACCGGCTCCGCGGATCATCTCGTCAGCGAAGCGCTGTATCTGGAGGACCCCGATGGGCTCGGGATCGAGATCTACGCCGACCGCGCGCGCGAAAGCTGGGGCGTGCGGAATCGCGAGCTCGTGATGGCCAGCGATCCGCTCGACACGGCCGGACTCATCGAGGCCGCAGGGAGTGAGCGCTGGATCGGCCTCCCCACCGGAACGACGATCGGGCACGTCCATCTGCACGTCGGGTCGCTGGATCAGGCCGCCGATTTCTATCATCGGGCGCTCGGCCTGGATGTGATGGTGAGCGGCTATCCGGGCGCGCTCTTCCTGGCCGCCGGCGGGTATCACCACCATCTGGGCCTCAACACCTGGGCGGGAGCTGGGGCGACCGGGCCAGAAGCTGCCGACGCGCGCCTGCTGGAGTGGACGATGCAGGTTCCGTCAGCGGCGGACGCGCTGGCGGCGGCAGGCAGCATCCGCAGCGGCGGGTGGGAACCGGAGCAGGCCGGCGACGGGTGGATCGCCACGGATCCCTGGGGCACCAAGCTCCGGATCCTCGCCGGGGATCCGGAGTGACGCCGCGGACCGGTCACCAATCACAGTGCCCGGCCCGTTCCGGCGCGATGCTACATCGAATTCAATTACTGAGGATCTGATCCATGCGCAATTCGCACAACGTCGCCGTCCTGGTGGGAAGTCTCCGGCGGGAGTCGTACAGCCGGAAGCTGGCCAATGCGCTGATCGAGCTGGCGCCCGAGCACCTCGCACTGCAAATCGTCGAAATCGGCACGCTGGAACACTACAATCAGGACTTCGATGATGAACACCGTATTCCGGCGAGCTGGCGGACGTTCCGGGACACGATGAGCCTGATGGATGCGGTGCTCTTCGTGACACCGGAATACAACCGCTCGGTGCCCGGCGTATTGAAGAACGCGATCGACGTCGGCTCGCGTCCCCATGGTCAAAGCGTGTGGCAGGGCAAGGCGGCCGCAGTGGTCAGCAACTCACCCGGCGCACTGTCGGGCTTTGGCGCGAACCATCACCTGCGTCAGTCGCTGGTGTTTCTGGACATGCCCACGCTCCAGCAGCCGGAGGCCTACATCGGCGGCATCGCGGCATTGCTCGATCCGGCCGGCCGGCTGACCAACGAGGGCACGCGCGAATTCTGCCGCAAGTTCATGGAGGTGTTCGCCACCTGGATCGATACCACGGCGCAGGTCGCGGCCTGACGCCGGCCAGACTGACCGGAGGCACCGCCCATCAGTGCGGGGCCCGGACTCTCACGCCCCTCTCGGCCTCGGCGTAGTCGGGCATGACGACGTCGAGGCCGTTGGCCGGTGTGGTGACGTGGTAGCCCGCCGTGAGCTGCGCCAGATACCGATCCAGGTAGAAGTCGAACTGTCCCGCTGAATCGGGCCGGAGGATGCGCATGTCGGCATCGGCCATGGTCAGTTTGCCGAACCGAAGCTCGCCGCCCCTGAATGCGATTGCGGCCGTACCCAGCGTCGGACTCGGGGCAAACGGCGGCCCCCCCGGCCGGCGTCCGAAGATCTGCACCACCGCGCCCGGCTCGACCAACAGCGCGCGAAGGCGTCCCTGGATGCGGGGAGGCGGGAGCAGTTCGGTCGGATCGAGCTCGAGGTCGTTCTCCACCACCTTGACTCCGTGCAGCCGATTGTTCCGGATCAGGTCATCGAGCTCCACGCCGAGCGCCCCGAGCAAGCCCTTCACGCCGATGCCCAGCACCCGCACCTGTTCGGGATGCAGGCGGATAATGCCCTCTGGCGTCACCCGCACCGCGGCCACGATCGTGAACGGGAGGGAGATGAGCTTGTGGATCTTGCCGTGGAGCCTGAGCCTGCCACTGTCGGTTTCGGCATGGAGGTCGCGCAGCGCCGCGCCCTGGTAGCGAAACACGAATTGATTCAGCAGCCCGCCGAGGTCGGCGGTGTCGAGTGCGATGCGGGCGGTATCGATGGCGATGTTGAACGAGGTGGGGTCGTCGAAGGTCACCGGGCGCCCCGCCCGTGTGGGCGTCAGCGCGCCGCGCAGAAAGGCGATGTCGAGCGCGACATCATGAAATACCCGGTAGTGCACGCGGCGGAGGCTGGCCCGCACAGCGCCGGAGTCGCCCACACGGTCGACGGGCGGTGCAGGGTCCACCGCGGACACTGCCGCCGGCTGGCCGTGCCTGCCGACCACCAAACCGGTGACGACGCCGGCGGCGAAGATGGCGGCTGCGGTGAGCGCGTGCCGGGGCCGGACGGAGAATCGTTTGGACGTTGGGGACGGGGGCATGGCACAGTCTACCGTCGTCCGGGCCCCCCGCGCGGTGATCTAGCCGACCTCGTAGTCCTCGGCCCTGGTGTTGTAGCGCCCGGGATGGCCGTGGCCGCGCTGGGTCGTTGCCTCGGCGATGCCGACGAGCCGCGGAATGCTCACGAGCACGACGGCCCACCCGTCCCCGGGCAGGCCGGCGTCCACCCCAACGGTGCCGATCGACTCCCAGCGCGCCTCACGCACGACGATGTAGCCGCGCGAGGCGCGCAGGAAGTCGGACAGCCGCTGGTTGGTGAGGAAGTCGATCTGGCCCTCGAGCATGCCCTCGGACAGCAGGCAGGAGACGCTCCACGGCGAGGTGAAGGTACCGCCCGGTAGCGTCTCGATGTTCGCCTCGGCGGGATCGGGGGCGGCGAGCCGGATGTCATCGCGGTGCACGGCGAAGAACGGCCGCTCGGTCGTCTCTCCCGGCAGCATTACCCCCGTCATCGGCAGAAAGGCGCCGCTGTTCTGGAGATAGTCGCCGAAGCTCTGCTGCAGCGGCAGATGGAAGCTTCCTCGCAGCCACCCCGCCGACGTGAGGCAGGCGCAGGTCACGGCGCGAAGCGGCGGCGGAGTCGGAATCGTCACCTGAAGACTCGCACTACTCGACGGTCACCGACTTGGCGAGGTTCCGCGGCTGGTCGACGTTGCAGCCGCGGCGGACCGCCACGTAGTACGAGAACAACTGCAGCGGAATGATGGTGAGGATCGGCGTGAGCAGGTCCAGCGTCTGCGGAATCGTGAAGTTGGCATCCGCCAGGCGCCCGATTTCGCCGTCTCCCTCCGTCATCAGCGCGATCACCTTCCCGCCACGTGCCTTCACCTCTTCGATGTTCGACACGATCTTCGAATGCACCGCATCGCGTGGGGCGATGAACACGACCGGCATGTTCTCATCGATGAGGGCGATCGGGCCGTGTTTCATCTCGGCGGCAGGGTACCCCTCGGCGTGGATGTAGGAAATCTCCTTCATCTTGAGCGCACCTTCGAGCGCCACGGGGAAGTTCACGCCGCGGCCCAGGTACAGCGCATTCGTCGAATCGGTGAAGCGTTCGGCGATCTTCTCCATGTCTGCGGAACGATCCAGAATGCTCTGGATCTGTTCCGGCAGCGCCTGAAGGGCCTGGATGAACTGGCGGCCCTGCAGGATGCTCAGATTCCGAAGCCGCGCGATGCGGAGGGTGACGAGCGCCAGCGCCGCGACCTGGCTGGTGAACGCCTTCGTCGAGGCCACGCCGACCTCGGGACCTGCATGCAGGTAGATGCCACCATCCACCTCGCGCGCGATAGTGGAACCCACCACGTTCACCAGGCCGATCGTCCGGGCACCGCGCAGCTTGGCCTCGCGGATCGCGGCAAGCGTGTCAGCGGTCTCGCCGGACTGCGAGATGGCGATGACGAGGGTCCGGTCATCGATCACCGGGTTGCGATAGCGAAACTCCGAGGCGTACTCGACCTCGACCGGAATCCGCGCCATCTCCTCCAGCATGTACTCGCCGATAAGCCCTGAGTGCCACGACGTGCCGCACGCGGTGATGACGATGCGCTCGATCTTCTTGAGATCGTCATCGGAGAGGTTAAGGCCGGTGACACGCGCCGTGCCCTCCTCCTCGAGCAGGTGGCCGCGGAGCGTATTGCGCACGCTTTCGGGCTGTTCGCAGATCTCCTTGAGCATGAAGTGAGCGTATCCGCCGCGCTCGATCGTGGTCAGATCCCACTCGATCTGGTTGACCGGCTTGTCGATCCGGTTCGTCTCGAGGTTGCGGATCCGGTACCCGTCGCGCGAAAGCACGGCCATCTCGCCGTCGTCCAGATACACCACCGAGCGCGTGTACTGCAGCAGCGGCGAGGCGTCAGACGCCACGAACCACTCGTTCTCACCGACCCCGACGAGCAGCGGGGAGCCCTTGCGCGCCGCCACCAGAACGCCCGGCTCGTCCTGGCAGATGATGGCCAGTCCGTAGGCCCCGTCGACGTCCCGGAGGGCGGCCGCGACCGCCTCCTCGAGGTTGCCCTGATACAGCTCACCGATCAGGTGCGCGAGCACCTCGGTGTCGGTTTCGGATTTGAAGGTATGCCCGCGCTGCCCCAGCGCCTTCCGGATGGAACCTGCGTTCTCGATGATGCCATTGTGGATGACGGCGATGCGTCCGGACTGGTCGGTGTGCGGGTGGGCGTTGGGCGTGGTGGGCGCGCCGTGCGTGGCCCAGCGCGTGTGGCCGATGCCGAGGGTGCCGGACGGCATCTTTCCGTCGAGCTGCTGCTCCAGGGCCGAGAGCTTGCCGGCCGCCTTCATGATCTTGAGGCCCTTGCCGTTCACTACCGCGATGCCCGATGAGTCGTATCCGCGATACTCGAGGCGTCGAAGCCCCTCGATCAGCAGACCCGCCGCCTGACGCGGCCCAATGTATCCGACGATGCCACACATCGATCGCGGTGCCCTCAGCTCAGAAGTTCACGCCCTGCCTGGATCAGTGCGTCCGCGTCCGGCGCCGTGGGCGCCTCCGCGATGAAACGAACGATCGGTTCGGTGCCGGACGGCCGCACGTGCAGCCATCGGTCGTTCCACGCCAGCCGGAGCCCGTCCCGGTCGTCCGCGGCGGCCTCGGGAAACCGAGCCCGGAGCCCGTCATACAGCGGATCCAGCGCCGGACCGCGGGGCGCCTTCGCCTTGACGATAACGTAGCGCGGCGCGGCGGTCACAAGTTCCGATACCGTCCGGCCCGAACGCGCGAGCTGGTGCAATATCAGGGCCACCCCCAGCGGGGCATCGCGGCCAATGTGAAGTGCCGGGTACATCACGCCGCCGTTGCCTTCGCCGCCGATGATCGCACCCTCGTCCCGTATGGCGCGGGCCACGTTGGCCTCGCCGACCGCGGCTCGAATGAACCGGGCCCCTCCATCCCGCGCCGCGTCCTCGACGACCAGGCTGGTCGAGAGGTTCACCACGACTGCGGGTGCGCCGCCCGGCCCGGTGCGCCCGTCCAACACCGCCCGGACCGCGAACGCGAGGGTGTAGTCTTCGCCGATTGCCCTACCCGTCTCGTCGACGACTGCCAGTCGGTCCACGTCCGGATCCACCGCCAGTCCGATATCTGCCCCGGACTCGCGCACCAGCCGCCCCAGCGCGTGGAGATTCTCCGGGATCGGCTCGGGCGCGCGAGGAAAGCGGCCGTCGGTTTCCAGATTGATGCCGGTCATGCGGCAGCCAAGCCGCTCGAGCAGCTGGGGAATGGTACCACCGCCGGCCCCGCGCACGCAGTCGAGCGCGACATGAAAGGCCCGCCGACGGATCGCCTCGACATCGATCACCGGCAGCGCCAGCACCAGATCGAGGTGACGCGCGATCGCATCCGGATCCTCCCGAACCTGCCCGATGCCATCCCATCCCGCGCGCGGCGGACCGTCCTCCGCCATTCGGCGGACCGCCGCGCCCGCCTTAGCATCGAGAAAGATGCCGTCCGGGCCGACGAATTTCAGCGCATTCCACTCGATCGGGTTGTGGCTCGCCGTCAGAATGAGTCCCGCGCCCGCGTGGTGATGCTCCACGGCCAGCTGCACGGTGGGCGTCGGCACGACGCCGAGCTCGATCACGTCCGCACCGACCGACATCAAGCCTGCGGTGGCGGCGTGGGCGAACATGGGGCCGCTGGTGCGCGCGTCACGGCCAAGCACGACCAGAGGCCTCCCGTTGGCCCGCGCCCACGCGCCGAGGGCCGCCGCGTGACGCGCCACGAGTTCGGGAGTGAGGTCGCTGCCGACGTGGCCCCGCATCCCGGATACACTGATCATCAACGTGTCGGACATGATTCCAGTCGGAAGGCAGGAGGGCTCAGACGGTCACGGGCAGGACGCCGTGATCGGCATGGGCACGCGCGAACGCCTGTACCACGTCAGCGTCGAAGTGCGTGCCGGCGCAGGCGTAGAGCTCTTCCATCGCGGCGGAGGCGGCGCGCGACGGGCGGTACGCCCGGTTGGTCGTCATCGCATCGTAGGCGTCGGCGACCGCCACAATCCGCGCCTCCATGGGGATGGCGTCACCCGCCAGACCATCGGGAAAGCCGCTTCCATCGATTCGCTCGTGGTGGGAGCGGACGATGTGGAGGACGGTGGGAGATTCGCTCAGGAAAGGCAGCAGGATCCGCTCACCCAGCACCGTGTGAAGCTTGATGTGCTCGAACTCGTCGTGATCGAGCGTGTCCGGCTTGTTGAGAACCGCCTCGCGGGTGCCGATCTTGCCGATATCGTGCAGCTTGCTGCCGAGGTCGATCTGGGCAAGCCGCTCGCCGGTGTAGCCCAGCTGCACGGCGGTCCGTACCGCGAACTCCTTGACCCGGAGCGAGTGACCGCTGGTGTATGCGTCCTTCGCTTCCAGGGCGAACACCAGCATTTCGACGCCGTTGATGAGCGACTGCTTGTTGCGGCGGTCGAGCTCCTTCACCCGGCTTTCCAGTGTCTGCTGATAGAGCCGGTTCTGCAACACCAGGTCACGCTTCTCCAGCGCCTTGCTGATGCGTGCGTGGACCTCACCGATGAGCGCGGGCTTCGAGATGTAATCGAAGGCTCCGATTCGGAGACACTCGATGGCGGTGGTCACCTCGGCGACGCCGGTGAGCATGATGACGGCC
Source organism: Gemmatimonadales bacterium (assembly GCA_038321865.1). Lineage (GTDB taxonomy): Bacteria > Gemmatimonadota > Gemmatimonadetes > Gemmatimonadales > GWC2-71-9 > JAICUF01. The sequence goes on along the minus strand of JBBQFH010000009.1, from coordinate 74,130 downwards.
ATGTCGGGATACCGGGCCACGGCCTCGCGCAGAAAATCGACGCCATCCATCCCCGGCATCTGGATGTCGGAAATACAAATCGGAAACTCGCCTTCGGTCCGGAGCAACTCGAGCGCCTCGGCCCCCCCGGCCGCCTGGCTGCAGGCCAGGCCGTGAACCTCGATGGCGCGCGCGAGGGCAGACCGCACCTTGGAGTCGTCATCCACTACCAGGCACCGCGCGGTCGCCACCGGAAGCGTAGCTGCAGAAGTCACCCTGCGAAGCTACCCGGCGAGGTCACAATGATCAACCGCCGCTTGCCGCGGCCCACGGCCGACCTTACGCTTCTGCAACCTCTTACCACTCGGGCACATGACGAAGATTCTCCCGGACGACGACACCTACGGATTCGCCACCCGCGCCGTGCACGCAGGCCAGCGGCCGGATCCGGTATCCGGTGCGGTCATGACCCCGATCTACCAGACTTCCACCTACGTGCAGGAAGGGCTGGGGCGGCACAAGGGATATGAGTACGCCCGGACGCAGAACCCGACGCGGGAGGCGCTGGAGCGGAACGTGGCAAGCCTGGAGGGCGCGGCGTACGGCTTCGCGTTCGGGTCGGGACTTGCCGCCCTGGATGCCACGCTCAAGCTGCTGCGCACCGGCGATCACGTGATTTCGGGCGAGAACATCTACGGCGGTTCGCACCGGCTGATGGAGCGGATCTACAGCCAGTACGGAGTCACGTTCAGCTTCGTGGACATGCGTGACGTGGGGAACGTCGAGCGGGCGATCACTCCGGCAACCCGCATGATCTTCTGCGAGACGCCCACCAACCCGATGATGAATCTGGTGGACCTGACGGCGGTCGGCGACCTGACCCAGGCCCACGGCTACCTGTACGTGGTGGATAACACGTTCGCGACACCGTGCTTCCAGCAGCCGCTCGGGTTCGGGGCCGACCTGGTCCTGCATTCGACCACGAAGTACCTGAACGGCCACAGTGACATGGTGGGCGGCATGCTGGTGACCAGCCGCGACGACCTGGCTGAGCGGCTGGGATTCATTCAGAACGCCGCCGGGGCGGTACCGGGCCCCATGGACTGCTGGCTGGCCCTCCGCGGAACCAAGACCCTGCCGCTGCGCATGCGGCAGCACGATGCGAACGGCCGTCTCGTCGCCAAGTGGCTGACCGAGCAGAAGGTGGTCGAGCGGGTGTATTACCCGGGCCTGGCGTCCCACCCGCAACACGAACTCGCCGCCCGGCAGATGCGTGGCTTCGGCGGGATGATCTCGATCGAGCTGGGGGACGTGACACGGGCCCGGAAGGTGGCGGAAGGCACCCGGGTGTTCGCCCTGGCCGAGTCGCTCGGCGGCGTCGAGAGTCTGATCGGTCATCCGGCGTCCATGACCCATGCCTCGATTCCGCCGGCCATGCGCCAGGCGATGGGATTGACCGACAGTCTCGTCCGGCTCAGCTGCGGGATCGAGGACCCGGTCGACCTGATCGCCGATCTCGAGCAGGCCTTCCACGCCGCCGGATAGCTCGTGCCATCCTGAAACATCGGTCCGCCCGGCGCGTAGGGTGGTCCGTCCTCAACCACTGAGTCCGCCATGAGCAACTCGATTCCCGCGACGCGCCCGCGCCGCACATTCCCCGATATCGCGGCGGTAAGCTGGGAGCACCCCGCCGACCGGGCGGCCCTCCAGGCGCTCCGCTCGGTGCCGGGATTTGACGAGGTCGTCCGGAAGGTGATCGCGGTGCTCGGCGGTGAACGCGGCATCCGCCTGCTCTTTCAGGGCAACGCCGTTCGGGTGGGACCCACCCAGTTTCCCAAGATCTGGACGTTGCACGTCGAGGTCTGCACCACCTTCGACTGGGAGCGCATCCCCGAGCTCTACATCACCCAGACGCCGATCTTCAACGCCGGGGCCTACGGAGTAGACGATCCGTTCGTCGTCCTGCACTCGGCCGCGCTGGAGCTGCTCGACGACGACGAGCTGCGCGTGCTGCTGGCCCACGAGCTGGGCCACGTCATGAGCGGCCACTCCCTCTACACCACGATCGCCGCGGTGCTGGCGCTCATCAGCCTTGGCGCCCTGCCGCTGCTCGCGGGCATCGTGCTCCTGCCGGTCCGGCTGGCCTTTCTCGAGTGGTCGCGGAAGAGCGAGCTATCGTCCGATCGCGCCGGACTCCTGGGGCATCAGGACATCGTCGTGGCGCAGCGGCTCGACATGAAGATGGCGGGCGGCGGGCGCGGCAGCATGTTCGACGGCAGCATGAACGTTGACGCCTTCATGGCCCAGGCCCACGAGTACGCCGAGAGCAAGGAGGGCCTGGACGTCGTGTACAAGATTCTCAACACGCTGGCGCTGACCCACCCGATGCACACGGTGCGCGCCGCCGAGCTCCAGCGGTGGGTCACCAGCGGCGAATACGATCGCATCATGCGCGGTGAATACACGCGCCGCGGGGACGAGGCCCGGGCACGCCCGCTTCGCGACGATATGTCGGCGGCCGGATCGTATTACAAGGACGAGGCGCGTGACCTCGCGCGCGACGTGGCGGGTGCCGCGCGTCGTGCCGCCGGCGCCGCGGCCGACGCCTTCCGGAGCGCCACGAAGAAGTGAGAATTCTCGTCGTCGGCGGAGGCGGGCGGGAGCATGCGCTCTGCTGGGCCCTCCGCCGCGACAATCCGGACGCCGACCTCTACTGCGCGCCCGGCAATCCCGGGACTGCCGCCCTGGCCACCAATCTGCCGATTGCCGCCGACGATCTCGACCGCCTGGCCGACGTGGCGGACATGCTGGGCATCTCGCTGACGGTGATCGGCCCCGAAGTTCCGCTCGCCCTCGGCCTCGCGGACCGGCTTCGCGCCGAAGGGCGCGCGGTGTTCGGCCCGTCGGCGGCCGCCGCGCGGATCGAATCGTCCAAGGCGTTCTCGAAGGATGTGATGCGGGCGGCGGGGGTACCGACGGCGGCGAGCGGCGCGTTCACGGAGCTGGCGGCGGCGCTGGCCTTCGTGGACCGCCAGGATGAGCCCCTCGTCGTGAAGGCGTCGGGCCTCGCGGCCGGCAAGGGCGCCGTCGTCTGCGAGAATAGGCGCGACGCAGCGCGCGTCGTCCGCGCGATGTTGACGGAGGGGCAGTTCGGTACGGCCGGCAGCGAAGTGGTGATCGAGGCTTTCCTCCCGGGTGAGGAGCTGTCGGTGCTGGCGATCACGGACGGGCAGGACGTCGAGCTGCTGCCGGCCTCGCAGGATCACAAGCGGCTCGGCGCAGGGGATACCGGCCCGAATACCGGCGGCATGGGCGCGTACGGTCCGGTCTCGCTGGCGACTCCCGCCCTGCTCCAGCGGGTAGAAGAGACGATCCTGGGTCCGACGCTCGAGGAGATGCGCCGGCGCGACGCCCGGTTCACCGGCGTGTTGTACGCCGGCCTGATGGTGAACGCCGCGGGCGAGCTGAGCGTGATCGAGTTCAACTGCCGCCTGGGGGATCCCGAGACACAGGTCGTGCTGCCGCTAGTGTCGGCCGGTCTCACCGACGCGCTCGAGCGCGTCGCCAACGGTGAGCGCCCGTCACCACTGACGGCGCCCGCCGGACGATTTGCCGTCACGACGGTCCTGGCCGCACGCGGGTATCCGGACGCGCCGGAACGCGGAGCCGCGATCATGCTGCCCGAGACGCTGCCCGAGGATGTCATGGTATTCCACGCGGGGACGACGCTCGATGCCGACGGCACGCTCCGGGTGAGCGGCGGCCGGGTCCTCAACGTCACTGCGGTGGCGCCGGATTTCGCCGGGGCGCGGGCCCGGAGTACCGCGACCGCGGAGGTGATCGGTTTCGACGGGAAAACCTTCCGGCGTGACATCGGGTGGCGCGAAGCCGGCCGATGACCTGAGCCGCGCTCCTATCGACCCGGTCCACCCTTTCGGTTAGGATTCGGGTACGACATGCCCGAGCTGCCCGAAGTCGAAACGATCGTCCGCGACATCCGGCCCGCGCTCAGCGGCCGCCGAATCGGACGCCCCACCCTGTCTCACGACGACGTACTCCGCGGTATCACCGCGCGCACCCTGCTCCGGCGCCTGACCGGTGCGGCGATCCGCACCGTCAGCCGGCGCGCGAAACATGCCGTCATCGAAACCAGCGCCGGCCGGCTGGTGATCCAGCCCGGCATGACCGGCTCGCTCATCGTGCATGACCGGCCCCTGACGGCGGGCGAGTCGAAGTACGCGGTGCTCCGGGCGCCGCTCGACGACGGACGCGAGCTGGTGTACCGCGACGTTCGCCGGCTCGGCACGATTCTGCTGCTCGATGACAAGGCCTGGCGGGCGTACGACACCGCCCTCGGCCCCGAGCCGCTCGATCCGGGCTTCACGGCCGACGCCTTCGCCACATCGCTGGGCCGGTCGCGGCAAGCGATCAAGAAGGTACTGATGGATCAGCGGTATGTCGTCGGAGTGGGCAACATCTATGCGAACGAGGCGCTCTTTGCCGCCGGAATCGACCCCTCGCGGTCGGCGGACAGCGTCAGCCCGGGCGAGTACCACCGGCTCCACGGGGAGGTACGCCGTATCCTCGACACCGCCATACGATCGAAGGGCACCACCGTCCGCGACTACCGGACCGGCACCGGGGAGCGCGGGGAGTTCCAGTTTTCGCTGCTGGTGTACGGGCGCGAAGGCGAACCCTGCGTCACCTGCGGCACCCGCCTCACCGGTACCCACACGATCGACGCCCGGATCACCGTGTTCTGCCACCGATGCCAAAGCTGAAACGGCCGCGCGCGCGGATGCTGCCCCTCCCGGCGGCCGACCTCGTCCAGTTGCGCGACCGGGTCCGCGCGCTGGCCGAGAACCGCCCGGGTGTCTATCAGATGGTGGACAATACCGGCCAGGTGCTCTACGTCGGCAAGGCCAAGCGCCTGCGCACTCGCCTGCTGTGCTACTTCCGGGCGAAATACCCCGAAGACAAGGCCGCCCGCATTCTGCATGCGGCGCACGATATCCGCTGGGAGTATGCGCCGAGTGAATTCGCCGCCTATCTCGGCGAGCTGCGCCACATCCGCAAGCTCCGCCCGCACTTCAACTACAAGCTCAATCGCACGCGCCGGTCGGTGCTGATTAAGGTCTCGGCTGGACCGGCCTCCCGGGTCACCGCCGGAAGCGCCGTGGCACGGGAGGACTTCCGCTGCTATGGGCCGTTTCCCTCGCTGGGCCGGACGCTCGAGGCGGTGCGAACGCTCAACGATCTGCTCGGGCTGCGCGACTGCGCGCCGACCATGCCGATCGTGTTTCCGGGGCAGGGAGATCTTTTCGGCCAGCCCCGACAGGCCGCCTGTCTCCGACATGAGTTCGGATTCTGCTCGGGACCGTGTGCCGGCTTCATCGCGGAGTGGGAGTACGCGCAGCGGGTCGAAACCGCGATGGCATTCCTGGAGGGGCGCACCATCCAGCCGCTCGACCGCGTGGTCCGCGCCATGACCGACGCCGCGGCAAACGCGCAGTTCGAGCTCGCGGCGCGCTGGCGAGAGAAATTCGAGCAGCTCGAATGGCTGCTCGCCGCGACCAGCCGCGCCCGGAGCGCCGTGGATCTGCTGACCTTCGTCTACCGCGATCCCGGCGACTTCGGCGACGATCGAGCCTACATCCTCCAGCAGGGACTCGTTCGCGCCTCATATCCCTACCCCGTCACGCCGATCGAGCACGAAGCGTTCCGGGGTGTCGTAGCCGACATCGCCGCGCTGCCGCTGCCGCCGCCGGGCCCGCTTCCACTGGAGTCGATCGACGAGATCCTGCTCGTGATGTCGTGGTTCCGGCAGCATCCGGATGCGTTCCGCCGCACAACCACGTACGCGCACTGGATCCACTAGGCTCGACACTCTCCCCGGCTGCGAATACCTTCCGCGCGTGTCAGTCCTCATCCTTACGCTGCTCATCGGGCTCGGCTCCTTTGCCGCCGGCGTGCTCGGCGCCCTTACCGGACTCGGCGGCGGACTGGTGATCGTGCCCCTGCTCACGCTGGTCTTCGGCGTGGACATTCGCTACGCCATCGGCGCCTCGCTCGTCTCAGTGATCGCAACGTCATCCGGCGCGGCGGCGGCATTCGTGCGCGAGGGGTACACCAACATCCGCATCGGAATGGTACTGGAAATCGCGACCACCGTCGGCGCGCTGGTGGGGGCGTTCGTAGCGGCGCTCGTGGCGCCGAGTGCCATCGCGATCGTCTTCGGCCTGGTCCTGCTCTATTCGGCCTACCGCTCCACGCGGCCGCGGGTGGAGCATGTGACCACCGGCCCGCCCGACCGCTGGGCGGCGCGGCTCCGGCTCAACGGCACCTATCCCACTCCCGAGGGCCGGCAAGCCTATTCCGTCCAGGGCGTCCCGACGGGATTCAGCCTCATGTTCGTAGCCGGCATCCTGTCCGGGCTGCTCGGCATCGGCTCCGGTGTCGTGAAGGTGCTGGCGATGGACCAGGCGATGCATCTGCCGTTCAAGGTTTCGACGACGACGAGCAACTTCATGATCGGCGTCACCGCGGCCGCCAGCGCGGGTATCTACCTGAGCCGGGGATACATCGATCCCGGACTGGCGATGCCGGTCATGCTCGGGGTGCTGGCGGGCGCGATGCTTGGCGCCCGGATTCTCGCGGGTGCGCACACCAGCGTGCTCCGCCGGATCTTCAACGTGGTGGTGGTGGTCATGGCGATCGAGATGCTCTACAAGGGAATCACGGGGTCGCTATGAGCGGACCGGACCCGCAGAGCCGCTGGACCGACGAACACGTCGAAATGCTCGTCGGCAATTTGCTGCGCTACGGGGTGCTGGCAGCCGCGGCGATCGCGCTGGTCGGCGGCGTGCTGTACCTGGCCCGCTACGGCGGCACTCACGCCGATTATCACCTGTTCCGGGGCCAGCCGGCCGAGCTGAAAAGTGTCGGGGGAGTGATCGGTTCGGCTCGCACCGGGGATGGCCGCGGAATCATTCAGCTGGGGCTGCTGGCCCTGATCGCCACCCCGATCGCGCGAGTCGCCTTCTCGCTGCTGGCGTTCGCCCGCCAGCGCGATCGCACCTATGTCATCATCACCGCGATCGTCCTGGCCCTGCTCCTCTACGGCTTGACCGGTTACGAGCGCTAGGCCCCTTCGTTTCGTCCTGAAACAAAGTCAGTCACCTCTCCGTACGGCCGCCATACCCTGTCCGGAGGTCCTGTTGCGTCCATCCATCTTCGTTTCCGGCGCCACCTGCGCGCTGTTGTTCGCTCGAACCGCCGGCGCCCAGGCCGTACCGCCCGCCCTCACCGACGCCGACTATCTCAAGCTTGGCAAGCACTTCACGGAGTGGTTCTTCACCGGACAGACCGACAGCCTGCTCTCGCACATGGCGCCGGAAACGCAGTTGGCGCTGAAGGGCGCCGAGGGGATACTGGAGACCCGGGACCAGGTAGCGGCGCGCGCCGGTGCCGAGAAGAAGGTGACGGAAGAGCGGATGACGCGGCGGCGAGGCAATCCGCAGTTCTGGCATCAGGGAGAGTTCGAGAACCTTTCGGAGCCGCTGGTGCTTCGGTGGGTGATGAACCCCAGGGGACAGATCATCGGCGTGGGAATGGGGCCACTCAGCCAGACCCCGCCCGAGGATCCGCCGGTCTCGGCCACAGCCGCCGTCCCGGCCATGCCGACGAAACCCTGACGGCGCTACTCCTCGGGCTCGAAATCGAGCAGCGGTACCAGGCGCGCGCGGGGAGGGATTCCGGCCTCTAGCTCCATGATGCCCACCGAGGGGGGGAGATTGAAGCGGGTGGGGCCCGCACCTCCCGGATTCATGACCGTCACGATCACATCCACCGTCGTCAGCAAGGGGCGGTGGGTGTGGCCGTAGATGATGATTTCGGCGTCCGGAAACGCGGCATTGAGCTTCTCGGGCGTCGGTGACCCCACCTGATCCCCATGCGTCACAACGATATCGAAGCCGTCGAGCCGGAGCCTGGCAACGGCGGGCAGCTGGGCGCGGAGATCGAACCCGTCGGTGTTGCCGTATACCGCCGTGACCGGGGCGATCGCCTCGAGCTCCGCCAGCAGGGCCGGCGAGCCCACGTCTCCCGCGTGAAGGATGTGATCCACCTCCGCGAAGGCCTCGAACACCTCGGGCCTGAGGAGGCCATGGGTATCGGAAATGACGCCGAGCCGCACGCTCAACCGTCCCAGCGGGGAGCGATCTCGATGTCGAGATCGAGGTGATCGATCACCCGCTGGACCATGAAGTCGACCAGCTCGGCGACGCGGGTCGGCCGGTGATAGAAGCCGGGTGCGGCCGGCATCACGATCGCGCCCGCCTCGGTGACTGCCGCGAGGTTCCGCAAATGGACGAGTGAGAGCGGCGTCTCCCGGGGCACGAGAATCAGCTTGCGGCGCTCCTTCAGCGTGACGTCGGCGGCGCGCTCCACGAGGGAGCGGCTGGTCCCGCCGGCCACGGCGGCGACGGTGCCCATCGAGCAGGGGCAGATCACCATGGCATGCGTGCGCTGGGAGCCCGACGCCGGGAGGGCGCCGCGATCGCCGTCGGGAAAGTGGGTCACCCCAGCCCAGTCGCCGCCGGTTGCCGCGCGCAGGGCCTCGATGCTCGCAATGCCGCACTCCGCCTCCAGCAGGCGCATCCCGTGTCCCGTGACGATCAGCCAGGTGGGTGTGCCGGCCCGGCTCAGCACCTCGAGCAGGCGAACCGCGTAGGGCGCGCCGGATGCGCCGGTGATGGCGAGGACGATGGGGTAGCGAGTCACAGCAGCCGATCCGTGAGCGCGAACGCGAAGACCGTCACCGACATCACGCCGTTCATCGTGAAGAAGGCGGCATCGAGCCGGGAGAGCTCGCCCGGGCGGACGAGGCGGTGCTCGTAGAGCAGGATCGCGCCGGCGACGAGCAGGCCGGCGTAGTACCAGCCGCCGAAGCCCGCGCCATGACCAAAGAGCGCCAGTGCGGGAATGGTGACCCCGTGGAGGAGCTTCGCCGCGAGAATGGCCCGGCGCTGGCCGAGCCGGACGACGGCACTGCGGAGGCCGCGCGCACGATCGAACGCCTCGTCGGGCAGGGCGTAGAACATGTCGAACCCCGCGACCCAGGTCGCGACCGCGAGCGCGGCCGCGAGGAGGACCCACGCCGGATCGCTCCAGCGTCCCGCCACCGCGAGGTATCCACCGACCGGCGCCATGGCGAGACTGGCGCCCAGCCACAGGTGCGGCCACCAGGTGAAGCGCTTGGAGAGACTGTAGGTCGTGACCCACACGAGCGCCAGCGGGCTGAGCAGCAGGCAGAGCGGATTGAGCAGGGCGGCCGCAAGGACGAAGATGACGCCCGCGATGAGGACCGAGCCCCAGGCCTGCGTGAGCGTCAGCGCGCCGCGGGGCAACTCTCGCCCCCGGGTCCGCGGATTTTCCGCATCGAACCGGCGATCGGCAATGCGGTTGAACCCCATCGCGACCCAGCGGGCCGCCGAGAAGGCCACGGCGACGAGCGCGATGACGCGAGCGCCGACCACAGCATGCCGCGAGGCGGCGATGACGCCGAGTAGCGCGAACGGCAGCGCGAACAGGGTGTGCGGCAGCCTGACGAAATTGACATAGCGGACAAGCAGCGACTCGCCGGCGAACGTCTGACCCTCGCGGAGGGCCGTCACGCGCTGCGGCCGATCACGAGAGCGTGATCCCGAGCTTCGGCCACATCTCGTCCACGCGCTGCTTCGTGGCGGGGTCCATCACGATCACGCCGGGCCATTCACGATCGAAGCCCTCTTCCTTCCACTTCCGCGTGCCGTCGATGCCCATCTTGCTCCCGTAGGTGAACGCGCGGCTGGCGTGATCGAGCACGTCCACCGGCCCCATGGAGAAGCGCACGTCGCGCTCCGGATCGATGTTGTTGAGCGCGGCCCACCACGCCTCGTCGGGATCCCGGACGTTTACATCCTTGTCCACGATCACCAGCACCTTGGCGAGCGACATCAGCCCCTGGCCCCACATCGCGTTCATCACCTTGTAGGCCTGGCCTGGATACTGTTTGTCGATCGCCACGAACACGAGGTTGTGAAAGATGCCGGGCGCGGGCATGTGGTAGTCTACGATCTCCGGCACCGTCAGCCGGAGCAGCGGAAGAAAGATTCGTTCGGTGGCGTGGCCGAGGTAGTAATCCTCCATCGGCGGCCGGCCCACGAGAGTCGCGGCGTAGACCGGGTCGCGCCGCATCGTGACCGCGGTGACGTGGACGCGGGGATACAGATCGGCCAGCGAATAGAACCCCGTGTGGTCACCAAATGGTCCCTCCAGCACCAGCGCTTCGGCGGGGTCGATGTATCCTTCGATCACGATCTCGGACTCGGCCGGCACGTCGAGGTCGCAGGTGACGGCGCGTGCCAGGTCCACCGGCGAGCGCCGGATGAAGCCGGCGAAAATGAACTCGTCGATGGTCGGCGGGAGCGGGGCCGAGCCGGAGTAGACGCTGGCCGGATCGCCTCCGAGGGCGATCACCACGGGCATGCGCTCGCCGCGCGTCGCCATCTCGCGCCAGTGGGCTGCGCCGACCTTGTGCCGTTGCCAGTGCATGGCCAGCGTGTCGCGGCCGAGCACCTGGACGCGATACATGCCGACGTTTCGGGTGCCGCGCGCGGGATCGGTCGTGATCACCATCGGCAGTGTGATGTAGGGGCCGCCATCGCCGGGCCAGGTGGTCAGAAACGGAATTCGGCCCAGATCGATTTCGGTCCCCCGCAGCACGACTTCCTGACAGGGTGGCCGCCCGCTCCTGATGCGGGGCGGGAACTTCGCGACTTCCGCGAGCCTGGGCAGCATGGCCAGCTTGCCGAACAGCCCTTCCGGCACCTTCATCTCCAGCAGCTCGGAGATGCGGCCGCCGATCTCGTCGAGGTTCTCGACGCCGAGCGCCAGGCACATGCGGCGCATCGAGCCGAAGAGGTTGATGGCAACGGGGTGCGGGCTCCGCGAGCCGTCGTCGAGGAGCACGTGCTCGAACAGCAGCGCAGGTCCGCCCGCCTTGCTCTTCATGGCGCGATCGGCGATCTCGGCGACCTCGAGCCGCGCGCGCACCGGGTGTGTGACGCGCGCGAGCTCCCCGATGCCGTCGATGGCCCTGATGAACTCGCGCAGATTGTCGATCGCCATGCCGACTCCTCAGGTGGGCGCGTCAGGTCCGGGTAGCGACGTGCAGGGCGGTGACCCCGCCCATGAAACTGGTGAAGGAGACGTCGCGAAACCCGGCCCGCTCGAGCCGGACGGCCAGCGCCGCCGGCTCGGGGAAGACCCGTGCCGACTCTGGCAACCAGTTGTAGGCGCTCCTATGTTTCGAGATCATCCGGCCGACCAGTGGAAGCAGGCGCTCGAAGTACGCGAGATAGAGACCCCGCATCGGCTGCGACGGCGGGGTGCTCATCTCGAGCATCACGAGCCGCGCGCCGGGCGCGAGCACGCGGGCGGCCTCCGAGAGGCCCGCATCGAGGTCGGCAAGATTGCGGGCACCCCAGCCCATCATGACGCCATCGAAGGTGGCGTCCGGAAACGGCAGGTCAAGCGCATCGGCCGTCACCGGCGTCACGCGGGTGGACTTGTGCCGTCCGAACTGCAGCATGCGCTGCACGAAATCGGCGCCGACGATGCGCCCGCGAAAGCCCGGCCGGCTCGCCAGCGTTGCCGCGAAGTCGAGCGTCCCGGCGCAGAGATCGAGGAAGGTTCCGTCGGGAACTCGCTCCCAGCCGAGGCGCTCCACCGCCACACGCCGCCACCGCAGGTCGAGGCGCAGGCTCATGATACGGTTCAGGCGGTCGTAGGTCGGAGCGATGGCGGTAAACATCCCCCGCACATACGCCCGCTTCTCCGGCCCGCCGGAAACCGGTAACTCACGATTTGAGGCGAACATAGGCGCGGAATGTAGTCCTGCCCGAACCGGCCCCGCAAGCGTGCCGGGGCCCCATGCCTAGCGGCCGCGTCGATCTGGCGGGCGCCACCGACCAGGAGGTCGTGGCGCTGGCACGCCACGGGCAGGAGACGGCCTACCGCGAACTGGTGCGCCGCTACGAGCGTCCGATCTTCTCACTGGTCTACCGGATGGTGCGCGACCGTGAGCTGGCCGAAGACCTGGCGCAGGAGACGTTCGTCAAGGCGCTCAACGCGATCGAGTCGTACCGCCCCGAGTTCAAGTTTTCTTCCTGGATCTTCAAGATCGCCAACAACGCGGCGATCGATCATCTCCGGCGGCGCGAGCTGGACACGCTCTCGCTCGACGGATCCCCTCACGCCGAGACTCCCGAAGCGATCGAGGCGACCGCGCTGCAGATCGGCGACCGCCAGGAGACGGCGCTCGAGGAGGTCGAGGCGCGCGAGCTGGGCGGGGAGATCGAGGTCGCGATCGCGCGGCTGCGCCCGGAATACCGGTCCTGCATTCTCCTGCGTCATGTCGAAGGCCGGGCGTATGAGGAAATCGCCGAGATCCTCGGACTTCCCCTCGGCACCGTGAAGACCTACATCCACCGCGCACGGAACGAATTGCGACTCAGTCTGGCGCACCTGAAGCAGTGAAACCTTCGCTGGAACGGCCCCGTAGGAGGGCTCACTCATGAACCGACGCCCCGACGCGCATCTGTCGCTCGACGACCTCGATGCCTGGCTGGCCGGACACCTCGGCCAATCGGAGCAGGCGCACCTCGATGCCTGCGACGAGTGTCGTGATACCGCCCGGACCGAACGAATCCTCGCCCGCCATCTTGCCGCGCTCACCGCGTTCAGCCCGTCCGCCGGATTTGCCGACCGCGTCATGGCGTCGGTCGCCGTCCCGGATCCGTTCGCCCTCCGGTCCATGCAGAGCGCGCGCCGGCGGCTCTTCGGCACGCGGAAGGCGATCGCCGCCGCCGCCATGATCGCGGTGGTCGTGCTGGGCTCGATGGCAGCGAGCGTCGGGTGGAGCCTGTCGCATCCACAGGCGATCGCGGCCGCCGGGACCTGGATCTCGGGCACGGCGGCCGCGTGGGCCTGGGGCGGCATGCGGGCGCTGGTCTCCGGCATCATTCAGCAGCCGTGGTATGCCGGCCTGCGGGAAGCCCTCGGCTCACCAGCTCGGCTCGCGGCGATCTCGGCGCTGTTGTCGCTGGCCTACGTGAGCGGGCTCTTCGCCCTGCGGAAGCTGATGGCGGTGCCGAGCGGGCCGGTCTCCCATGCGCGCGCGTAACCGGGCGTTCGCGACACTCGCGCTGCTGCTCGCGATCTCCCGCCCCGCTGCCGCCGCCGACCGCGGCACGGCGGCGCTGACCGCGGCGCGGGACATCTGGGGAATCATCCAGCAGCTGCGAGGTGATCACGAGGCGCAGGACGGACCGCGCCCGGGCCAGGCCCCCGCGGCGCATCCACAGCCGATGCCGCCGGCCGGTCCCTCCGACCTCACCATCGATTTGAGCGATCTCAGCCGGCCCGCCGCGATCGAGTCCCGTTTCGCCCCGCTGAATCGTCTGGCCGAATCCCAGATCCGCGTCACGGTCCCCAACGGACAGGCGCGCCTTGGCAACTACAGCGTGGGCTCCGACCAGACGGTCCGGGGGCATCTGCTCGTGGTGCGCGGCGATGCCGACATCTACGGGCGCGTGCAGGGCAATCTGGTGGCGCTCGACGGCAATGTGACCGTGCACCCCGGCGCGGTCATCGCCGGCGACGTGCTGGTCGTGCACGGTGTCGCCCGGGTGGTTGACGGGGGCGTGGTGGACGGTGAGATCCGGACGCTGAGCGCGGCGGTGCCCGCGGCAGCGGCCGGCGCGCCGGTGTCGGCTTTGGCGCTGACCGTTCGGCGGCTGGCCGGTCTCGCCGGCGTGGCCATGACGCTGGCGTTCCTCGGGCTGGGGCTCGCGACGTTCGGGCATCACAATCTCGAGATCGTGTCGGACACGGTCTCGCACTCCTTCGGGCGCGCCTTCGTGACGGGACTGCTCGGGCAGGTGCTGCTGCTGCCGACGTTCGGCATGGTGGTGGTCGGGCTGGTCCTGAGCGTGGCGGGGATTCTGCTGCTGCCTTTTGCCGTCGTCGCCTACGTCCTGCTTGCCGTGATCGCCATCGTGGGCGGCTATCTCGCGGTGGCGCACGCGATGGGTGAGACCTACGTCCGCCGTCGCATGGCGCGGGGCGTGACGATGGGCGCGCCCAGCAGCTATCGCTTCCTGACGACCGGTCTGGTCGCCACGCTCGCGCTCTGGGCGGCGTGGGCGCTGTTCGGGTGGGTGCCCGTCGCCGGGGACCTGATCCGCGGCGCCGCCATCCTCGTCACCTGGCTCCTCGGCACCGCGGGATTCGGCGCGGCACTGCTGAGCCGGGCGGGCCTCCGGGAAAACTTCGCTGGACGGATCATCCCGCCGGAGGCCCTCACCGACGAATACCTGTGGGCCACGCCGCAATTCGGTGTGCCGGCGGTGCGACGCCCGGGCGGGGCCCGCAGCCCGATCGGCGGGCCGTGAGCCGTCTGGCGCTCGCGTTCGCGCTTTTCGCGCCGGTGACCGCGGCGGCGCAGACGACACGGGACTTTACCACGTCACGGCAACTCCACGGTGAAAGCCGGCTGGAGGCGCGGGTGGCCTACGAGGCGGGCAGTCTCCGTATCGTGCCGTCGGCCGCCGGCGACCTGTATCGGATGCATGTGACCTACGATTCCGACCGCTTCGCTCCAGTGAGCGCGTTCGACGCCGCGGCAGGTGTCGCGCGGCTCGGACTTGAGAGCGTCGGGACCGGGTTCCGCGTGTCCTCGCGCCGCCGAGTCGAGCAGAGCGGATTTCTCGCGCTCTCGTCCCGGGTGGCGCTCAGCCTCGCGCTGGAGCTGGGAGCGGGCGACGGCGATATCGAGCTCGGCGGGCTCCAGCTCACCCGGCTGCGCCTTTCCACCGGCGCGAGCCGGACGACCGTCCGTTTTTCCCGACCCAACTCGTCCCGCTGCGAGCGCGCCGACCTGAGCGCGGGGGCGGCGGACATTTCGCTGCTCGCGCTCGGCAATGCCCGATGTCAGCTGGTGCGGTTCGACGGCGGCGTGGGTACGACGCTGCTCGACCTGACCGGAGCGTGGCCGGCAGACGCGAGGCTGGATGTTCACCTGGCGATCGGCGCGCTCACCCTCCGTATTCCGCGCGGCCTCGGCGTCCGCCTGACGGTAGACCGATTCCTGTCCAGTTTTTCCAGCGGAGGCTGGACACGGCAGGGGAAGGTGTATCTTTCTCCGGGTTATGCCCGCGCATCCCGTCACATCGATCTCGCCCTCGCGACCGCCTTCGGCGGCGTCGACGTCGAGTGGGTGAACTGAGCCCGCTCCAGACGCTCGGCTTCACCCTCGGTACGTCGTTCGCCTCGGGTTTGAATCTCTACGCCACGGTGGCCGCCGCCGGGCTGTTCCAGCGCTTCGGGGTCGTCCAGCTGCCCGCGTCACTCCAGATTCTGGCCAATCCGCTCATCATCGGCATCGCGGCGGTGATGTTCGTGATTGAATTCGTCGCCGACAAGATTCCGGTCGTGGACAGCGCCTGGGACGCCGTGCACACCTTCATCCGGCCGCCCGCGGCCGCACTCATCGGCTACAGCGCGTTCGGTGCGGTGCCCGAGACATGGAAGCTGGCGGCGGCGTTGCTGGCGGGGGGCGTGGCACTCTCGTCCCACGGCGCGAAGGCGTCCATGCGTGCGGCGGCGAACACCAGTCCCGAGCCGTTCAGCAACTGGGCGTTGAGCCTCGGCGAGGATGCGATCGTTATCGGCCTGAGCTGGCTGGCTTCGACGCATCCGGTGCTAACCGGCGCGATCGTGATCGTGCTGGTCGTGCTGGCGACGTTCATCATCTGGAAGCTGTTCGGGTTCTTCCGCCGAGCGCTGCTGCGGCTCCGCGGCGGTTTCGCCGCCGCGCCTCCCTGACCGGGCGGCCTTGCCCCGCCGCAGGCCGGGCTGCATGTTGGCGGCAGGTCTCACCCGTAGGTTTTCCGGCCGATCCGGTGCCATCCCGGTACCGGGCGACGCCGATTCACTCAGGAGGACAGGATGCGTTCCTTCGTTCCGCAGAGCCTGCGCGCGCGCCTGCTGGTGCTGGTGCTGATGGTCTTCAGTGGCCTGGTGACCCTCGCCGCCTGCAAATCGTACTCGGCACCGAACTGATTGGCGGGGAGGCCGCCGCATCACGATGCGGCGGCCGGCACTTCGCTCCGCATTCCGCGCAGGCGTATCGCCAGCAGGACTCCCGCCGCCACCATTCCCAGACAGGTCCACTGCGACACTGACAGCAGGCCGCGCGCGCCGCCGGCATCAGGATCACGGAGAAATTCCCAGCAGAATCGCGTCGCGCCGTGCAGCAGCAGAAAGGTGGCGAGCGTGCGGCCGGGTGCGTTCCGCCAGCGGCGCCACGCGAGCGTCGTCAGCGCGAACACGACGGCGGCATTCAGCATGAGATAGATCTGCAGCGGATGCACGGCGAGCGACTGCGTGGCGCCGGCCTCCAGCAGCCCTCGCGCCGCATGCGCGCGGTACGCGAAGCTGCCGGGCGGGAAGTGGATGGCCCACGGCAGCGTGCTGACCCGGCCGAAATCATCGCCGGCAAGGAGGCATGCCCAGCGTCCGATGACCTCGCTCAGCCCGGCGCAGGAGGCTCCGACGTCGGCCATGACCCAGAACGACGCCGACGAGAACCGGCAGAACGTCGCGAGACCCGCAATGCCACCGAGGTATGCGCCCCACGACGCCGTGCCGCCGCCGAGATTGACCCACTGCGCCGGAGAGGTGCGGACCAGCGCGCCGGTGGTGATCAGGAAGAACAGCCGGCTGCCGGCGATTGCGCCGCCTGCGCCGCTGACCGCCCCACCGAGGGACTCCTCCGCCTGCAGTCCGACATCGCCGCACCGCTTGAGGAAGAGCAGCGTGATCGCGATGAACAGGATCGCGTAGACCGCGCCGTCCGTCGGCACCAGCGGCGCCAGCCTGCCCCACCCCGCGCCGACCAGGTGCGCCACGAGCAGGGGACGCATCGCCGCCTCCGAGTCGAGTGAACCCTCAGCCCAGCCGGGCGCGCACCCTTCCGCCGACGCCGATTCCCAGCCGCCGCGCCGCGGAGCCGTCGCGCACCGCCACCTCCACGTCGCCGTTGGAACCGAGATAGGCCACCAGGCCGCCCGTCGGCACGTCCCCGAACGTGCGGCGGAGCGGTCCGGCGTCGACGCCCTCGATCTCGAGCCGCGCATACGGCGGCACCAGCTCCGGCGTCAGGTTGGTCACCAGCGTCCCGAACCGGTCGACGTATACGACCTCACCGACGACGCTCTTACCCTCGTAATGTGGCTCCGTGTACGTGAGGCGAACGGGCAAGCCGGTGAAGCGGGGACCCAGCGAGCGCATGGGCCGACCCGACGCGATCGCGGCCGCGGCGGGCGCGAACAGGTCCCGGCCGTGGAACGTCGGCGCGGCGTCGGCCGGCGTCGGCAGCGCCACGATGTCGACCTCGTCCTTTAGGATGGGCGTGAGCACGCCGTTGTCGGGGCCGACGAAGTAGTGGCCGCGGGTGGACACCGCCAGCGCCGCCCGTGCGGTGCCGACGCCCGGGTCCACGATGGCGAGATGCACGGTGCCCGCCGGGAAACGGCGCCAGACCCGGGCAAGTACGTGAGCGGCGCTCCGCACATCGCCCGGCGGAATCAGATGCGTCACATCCACCAGTGTCGCCGCGGGGAGCGCACTCAGCAGCACGCCCTTCATCTCCGCGACGTAGGAATCGGCGTTGGAAAAATCGGTGAGCAGCGTGATCAGCGCGCTCATGAGCGCGCCGTGCGCGGGCGGACGGTCAGCTCCGGAGTATCGGCAGGGCGATTGACCGGCCGCCCATATGTTCGCGAACCCGGTCGGCGATCTCGCGCAGCACCGCGGCCGCCGGGCTCGACGGTGCGCCCAGCACGACGGGCTTTCCACCGTCGGCGAGCTCGGCGAGACCGGGCTGGAGCGGCACCTTCCCCAGCAGCGGCACGCCGAGCTCTTCGGCCAGGCGGAGCCCGCCACCGGACGAGAAGAGCTCCCAGTGGCGCCCGCTCTCCGGATCGGTGAATCCGCTCATGTTCTCGACAATGCCGATGACGGGCACGCCGACACGCTCGAACATGCGCGCGCCACGGAGCGCGTCACCCACCGCCACTTCCTGCGGCGTCGTGACGATGAGTGCCGCCGCCACGTGGACTGACTGCACCAGCGAGAGCTGGGCATCGCCGGTGCCGGGGGGCATGTCCACGATGAAGTAGTCGAGCTCGCCCCAGTTCACGTCCCGCAGGAACTGCTGGATGATCTTCATGATGATCGGGCCGCGCCAGATGGCAGGCGCGTCACGATCGATGAGGAAGCCGAGGGACATCAGCTTCACGCCGAAGGCTTCGAGCGGCTGCATCTTCCCGCCGGCCACCGGCGGCTTCTCGAAAATGCCGAACATGCGCGGCATGTTGGGGCCGTAGACATCCGCGTCCATCACGCCGACCCGATAGCCCGCCTCCGCCAGCGCCACCGCCAGATTGGCCGCAACGGTGGACTTGCCAACGCCGCCCTTCCCCGATGACACGGCCAGAATACGGCCGAGGTGGGGCTGCTCCATCGGCGAGGGCGCGGGCGTCATTCCCTCGGACGTGGGCGGACCATGCGTCGGTGTCGCGGGGCCGCCGGGATTGGAGACGTTGATCTTCACCTCGCCGACGCCGTCCACCGCGCGGACGGCGCTCCGGGCGGCGCGAACCAGCGTCGCGGGGTCATCGGAGGCGAGCAGGAAGGTGAAGCTGACCCGACCGTCGGGGCGGACCTCGAGCTCACGGACCATGCCGGATGAGATCAGGTCGTTTTCCAGCCGGGGATTGCGGATGCCGGCGAGCGCGCTGATGACGCGGGCTTCGAGGGTCTCAGCCATCACACGGCCTCGACGTGCTTGACCTCGGGCACCATCTCCCGCAGCCGCGTCTCGATTCCCTGTTTCAGCGTGATGGTCGACGCGGCGCAGCCGTGGCAGGTCCCGCCGAGGCGAAGCAGCAGCATGCCGTCGCTCTCGTCGAAGTCAACGACCTCGACGTGTCCCTTGTGGGAGGCGATATACGGACGAAGGGTGTCCAGCGAGCGCTCGATGCGTGCGAAGATGTCCATGCCGCGAATATAAGGCGGGGAGTCCACTCACGGGTGCCCGTTGGTGTCGCTCAGGTATTCCCGGGCGGCCTCGAGCACCCTGCCCTGCACGTCCACCATGCTGCCCACCACCGACAGGCCCGCCGCCTTCCGGTGGCCGCCGCCCCCGAACCGCTTGGCAAAGCCGGCGACGTCCACATTGCCGACCGAGCGCAGCGACACCTTGATCCGCCCCTGCGATGCCTCGCGAAACAGCAGCGCCATCCGCACCCCTTCGATCGACCGCGGGAACTCGACGACGCCGTCGAGGTCATCGGACGACACGCCGAGCCGCTCGATGGCGCCCGGCGGGACGGTGACCCACGCCAGCCCATGCTGTGGCTCGACCACGAGAGTCTGCAGCGCCTCGGCAAAAAGCCGCGGACGCCCTTCAGGCGCCCGGGCGTAGACGTCCAGGTAGATCTGCTCGGGATCCACCCCGGTCTCGAGCAGGTCGGCAGCGACGCGGAGGGTGCGGGGGCGGGTGTTGCTGAACCGGAACCCGCCGGTATCCGTGAGGACGGCGACGTACAGTGCCTGCGCCACGTCGCGCGTGACCGGCCAGGCATTCGCCACGGCGATCTCGTAGACCAGCTCGCCCGTGGCGGCAGCCGACTGGTCCATGTAGCGGGGGCCGGGCGGAAGCACGCTGTCGCTCACGTGATGATCGATGCAGGCGAGCGGAACACGGGTGTCGCGGACGGTGTCGCTCAGCATGCCGAGCCGGCCGATATCGGAGATGTCCAGCACCACGATGACATCCGCCCGCCGCAGCTCCTTGATCGCATGCCCGCTGCGGTCACAGCCCGGGATCCCCTCGAAGAGGAACTCGAAGCGGCTCGGCGTCGCGGTCGGATTGGTAATGACCGCGTCCACCCCGCGGGCGCGCAGCAGCTGGAGCAGGCCGATCTCGCTGCCCAGGCCGTCGCCGTCGGGGTTGACGTGGGTCGTGAGGCAGACCCGCTGTCCCGACTGGAAGATCGCGGCCAGCGAGGTGGCTGCGGCGATCTTGGCGGCGGAGAGGTCCAGTGACATGCGCGAAAGATAATGGAACCCCGCTGCTACGCCGCGCGATTGAGCCGGGAGTGCCGGTAACCGTAGGCGAAGTAGACGACGAAGCCGATGAGCAGCCAGATGATGAGCCGCTCCCAGGTTCGGAGCGGGAGATAGTACATCAGGTAGAAGGCCGACCCGGCGCCGAGCGGGGCGACCAGCCAGATGGCAGGTGCGCGGAAGGGACGGTGCAGATCCGGCTCACGGACCCGCAGCACGAGCACGCCGATCGACACGATGGCGAACGCGAGCAGTGTGCCGATGGAGACCAGGCTGCCGGCCTCGCGGACGGTCAGGAAGCCGGCCGGAATCGAGACGGCGATGCCGGTCACGATGGACGTGATGTACGGCGTCCGGAACCGCGGGTGCACCCGGTTCACGAACGGCGGCAGCAGGCCGTCCTTGCTCATGCTGTAGAACACCCGGGACTGGCCCATCAGCTGGACCAGGATGACGGACGACAGGCCGGCGATGGCGCCGAGCTTGATCACCGACGAGATCCACTTGAGCCCCGCCGCGTCCGCGACCTTGGCGATCGGATCCGGCACGTCGAGCTGGGCGTACGGCAGGACGCCCGTCGCAATGCCCGCGACGATGATGTAGAGCACCGTGCAGACGACCAGCGACGTGATGATCCCGATCGGCATGTCGCGCTGGGGGTTCTTGGCCTCCTGCGCGGCGGTGCTCACCGCGTCGAACCCGATGTAGGCGAAGAAGACGACGCCCGCCCCGGCGACGATGCCGGTGTAGCCGAAATGCTCGCGAGCACCGGTGTTGGGCGGAATGAACGGGTGCCAGTTGGCCGGATTGATGGCCTGCGCCGCGAGCGCGATGAACAGGATCACCACCGCCACCTTGATGATCACGATGACGCTGTTCACGTTGGCCGACTCCTTGATTCCAACGACGAGCAGCCCGGTCACCAGCGCGACGATGAGCACCGCAGGGACGTTGAACAGCGCCATGGTCTGTGATCCATCGGCGAGCGTCACCATGGTGCCGCGCGCCGCGGCAAAGTGCGCCGGGATGACGATGCCGATGTCCTTGAGAAACGATACGACGTACCCCGACCAGCCGATGGCCACGGTCGTGGCGCTCAGGGCATATTCCAGCACCAGATCCCAGCCGATGATCCAGGCCACGAACTCGCCCAGTGTCGCGTAGCCGTAGGTGTACGCGCTGCCGGCCATCGGCACCAGCGCCGCGAACTCGGAA
This sequence comes from Gemmatimonadales bacterium, assembly GCA_038321865.1. GTDB lineage: Bacteria > Gemmatimonadota > Gemmatimonadetes > Gemmatimonadales > GWC2-71-9 > JAICUF01. The sequence goes on along the minus strand of JBBQFH010000009.1, from coordinate 52,701 downwards.
TAGCAGAGCGCCGCGAAGATCGAGGCGAATCCCGCGAGCACGAAGGACAGGACGACCGCGGGCCCGGCGTTCTGCGCGGCGACGGTGCCGGTGAGCACGAAGATGCCCGTCCCGATGATGGCGCCGATGCCAAGCATCGTCAGCGCCAGCGGTCCCAGCGACCGCTTCAGGCTGTGGTCGCTCTCGGCTTCGGACTGGAGCGCGGTGACGCTCTTGCGTCGGAACAGATCCATGCAATCCTCGTGCGCTGGATGGAGGCCGGCGAATGTATCGAGCGGAACAGCGGGACAGGGTAGGAGATTCGGCATGGGGTGTCAATTGCGACGCCCGGCGCTCACGGTGCGGGATGAAACAGGAGCGCCGCCTTGCGGCGGCGCTCCCTCGTGCGTCTCGAGCGGTTCGCCTAGGGGTTGGGGGACTGGCGCGCCGCGATCTCCTGCTGCAGGTGGCTGTGTTTCCTGCCGTAGCCGAAGTAGATCACGAACCCGATCAGCAGCCAGACCAGCAGCCGGAGCCAGGTATCTCCGGGCAGGGTGGCCATCAGGCCCATGCAGGAGAGGATGCCAAGGATCGGCACCAGCGGAACCAGCGGCGTGCGGAACGGCCGCTCGAGATCGGGCCGCTTGCTCCGGAGAATCCACACGCCGGCGCACACCAGCACGAACGCCAGCAGCGTCCCGATGTTCACCAGCTCACCAAGGATCTGAATCGGGAAGGTGCCGGCGATGACCGAGACGATGATGCCCACGTAGATGGTGGACAGGTACGGCGTCCGGAAGCGCGGGTGCACCTTGCCGGCCCAGGGCCCCATCAGGCCGTCCCGGGACATCGAGTAGAACACCCGTGACTGGCCCAGGAGCATGACGAGCACCACGGAACCCAGCCCGAGCACCGCGCCGATCGTGATGAACGGCCGGAGCCAGTTCAGTCCGGCGATCTGCTCCACGGCGTAGGCCACCGGATGCGCGACGTTGAGCTGGTCATACTTGACCAGTCCCGTGAGCACCAGGGCGACGAGGATGTAGAGGACCGTGCAGATCCCGAGCGAGCCGAGAATGCCGACCGGCATGTCCTTCTGCGGGTTCTTCGCCTCCTGCGCCGCGGTGCTGACGGCGTCGAAGCCGATGTAGGCGAAGAAGATCAGGCCGGCGCCGCGAAAGACGCCGCTCCAGCCGAATTCTCCGAAGACACCGGTATTGGCCGGGATGAACGGATGCCAGTTGCCGGTGTTGACGTATTTCGCGCCGAACGCGATGAACATCAGCACCACGGCGATCTTCAGCACGACGATGACGTTGTTGACCTTGGCCGACTCCTCGATGCCGATGACCAGAATCGTGGTCGCGATGAGCACGATGGCGACGGCGGGCAGGTTGAACAGCGCCCCGGTGGAGTTCCATCCGGCGTGCGCGCAGAAGGAGACCGCCTTGGTCACATCCTCGGCGCTGCAGAGCCGGAGCGGTGCCGAGGTGAGCGCGACGGGCAGGTGCACGCCGAAGAAGTCGAGCATGCTGACGAAATACCCCGACCAGCCCACGCCGACCGTGGCCGCTCCCATCGCGTACTCGAGGACCAGGTCCCAGCCGATGATCCACGCAATGAACTCGCCCATCGTCGCGTACGAGTAGGTGTAGGCGCTCCCCGCCACCGGCACTGCGCTGGCCATCTCCGCGTAGCAAAGGCCGGCCAGGCCGCAGGCGACCGCCGCGAGCACGAAGGAGATCGGCACCGCAGGCCCGGCGTGCAGCGCCGCCGCCAGCCCCGTGAGCACGAAGATGCCCGCCCCGATGATCGCACCGATGCCGAGCATGGTCAGGTTCAGGGCGCCGAGCGTGCGCTTCAGCGATCGCTCGCCGGTCGCCTCGGCCTCGGCGCGGAGCGCCGTGATCGACTTCGTGGCCCACAGGCCCGTGCCTCCCCCGGAGGTCAGGGGACGCGGCGGTGTGCCGCCCTTCACGTGGGGTGCGCTCATCAGATGCCTCGGTTGGGGAATTGGATCAGCCTGCAGCTGTCAGAGTGACGAAACGGCGGTCTCGTCACGCACTGTAATTCGGCGCCTCGCGCGTGATGGTCACGTCGTGGGGATGCGACTCGCGCAGGCCGGCCGACGTCACCTGAATCATCTCGACATCGCGCTGGAGCGCGGCGATGTCGGCAACCCCGCAGTAGCCCATGCCGCTGCGGAGCCCGCCGACCATCTGGTAGATCACGTCGGCGACCGCGCCCTTGTAGGGCACCCGGCCTTCGATGCCCTCGGGCACCCACTTGGACGGCGCCATTTCACCTTCCTGAAAGTAGCGGTCGGCCGATCCGTCCTGCATCGCGGACAGGCTGCCCATGCCACGGATCATCTTGAAGCGCCGCCCCTCGGCCAGCACGCTCTCGCCGGGGCTCTCCTCGGTGCCGGCCAGCATCGACCCCATCATGGCGGATGACGCCCCCGAGGCCAGCGCCTTGACCATGTCGCCGGAATACTTGATGCCGCCGTCCGCGATGATCGGAATGTCGCCGGCTCCCCTGACCGCGTCCATGATCGCGGTGACCTGGGGAACCCCGACCCCGGTCACGACCCGGGTGGTGCAGATGCTCCCTGGCCCGATGCCGACCTTCACGGCATCGACGCCTCGCCGGACCAGCTCGCGCGCGCCACTCTCGGTGGCGATGTTTCCCGCGATGATCTGGGCGTCCGGAAACTCTTGGCGGAGCGCGTCCAGGGTCGCCAGCACACCCTCGCTGTGCCCGTGGGCGGAGTCGATGACGATGACATCGGCGCCGGCATTCACCAGCGCGCGCGCACGCGTGCGGTCGTTCGGCGTGCCGCCGACGGCCGCCGCGACCCGCAGGCGGCCGTGGAGGTCCTTGTTGGCGTTGGGATGTTCGCGGCGCTTGAAGATGTCCTTGACGGTGATCAGCCCCTTCAGCACGCCCTGATCATCCACCACGGGAAGCTTCTCGATCCGGTGTCGCGCGAGCATCCGCTCGGCTTCGTCGAGGTCGGTACCGACCGGCGCGGTCACCAGGTTGTCCCGTGTCATCGCCTCGGCGATCGGCTGGTCGAGATTCCGCTCGAACTGCAGGTCGCGGTTGGTCACGATCCCCACGAGCCGGCCCTGCCCATCCACGATCGGCACGCCGGAAATCTTGAAGCGGCGCATCAACCCGACCACCTCGCGCAGCGGCCGCTCGGGCCCGAGCGTGATCGGGTTGAGGATCATGCCGCTCTCGCTCCGCTTCACCCGGTCCACCTCGGCCGCCTGCCGGTCGATCGACATGTTCTTGTGGATCACGCCAATCCCGCCGGCGCGCGCCATCGCGATGGCCATCTCGGCCTCGGTCACGGTGTCCATCGCGGCGGAGATGAGGGGGATGTTGAGCGAGATTGTGCGGGTGAGGCGGGTTCGGGTGGACACATCGCGCGGGTGCACACTCGAGTGTCGGGGAACAAGCAACACGTCATCGAAGGTCAGGCCGACCTGCGCGCGGATCCGGCTGACGGCAGGCGGGTCGGCTCGCAGTTCGGGGACCGATGCGCGACGGCCCTCCGCGGGCCCCGGGTGGGGTGCGGAAGGGCCGTTGAGTGTCGAGGGTTCCATCTCGTAGAGTAGGGCCGATTTACCGGGAAATCAAGGCGGAACGCCGCCAGACCAGATACACCGGAATCCCCAGCGCCACGATGATCAGCCCCGGCCAGGTGAAGAGCGGTTTCTCGATCAGCAGCACCACCATGAGCGCCGCAGCGGCGACCAGGTAGAGCGCCGGCACCACCGGATACCCGAACGCCTTGACCGGGCGCGGGAGATCGGGGCGAACGCGGCGAAGGCGGAACAGGGCCAGCGTCGTGAGAAAATAGAACAGGACCGACGCGAAGATCACGTAATCGAGCAGCTGGTTGTAGGTGCCGCTCAGGCAGAGGACCGAGGCCCAGAACGCCTGCACGGCGAGCCCGAAGATCGGCGTCCGGTGGCGCGGATGCAGCTCGCCCGCCCGGCGAAAGAACAGGCGGTCCTCTGCCATGGCGAAGTAGACCCGGGGGCCTGCCAGCACCAGCCCGGCGTTGCAGCCGAAGGTCGAGATGACGATCAGCGCCGCCATCACCGCCGCGCCGGCGTTGCCGAGCATGACGTCCACGGCGGCCGAGGCCACCCGGTCCTGGGTGGCGTGCTGGATGCCGCGGGCCAGCGCCGTCGCGCCGTTCGGGTCTCCGCCGAAGGGCAGCACGCTCAGGTAGGACACGTTGGCCAGGATGTACAGCAGCGTCACCAGCCCGGTCCCGAGCGCAAGGGCGCGTGGCAGGTTCTTCGCCGGCTCGCGCACCTCCGCGGCCGCAAAAGTCACGTTGTTCCACGCGTCGGAGGAGAAGAGCGAGCCGACCATCGCGGCCCCGATGATGGGGAGCATGGCCAGGCCCCAGCTCCCGGTTCCCCAGAACACCTGCGCGTTGAAGTTGGCCGCCACCACGGCGGGCCGGCGGAAGATGGCGATCCCCAGCAGCACCAGCAGCGCGAGGGCCAGCGCCTTGATCACGGTCAGGAAGGTCTGCAGGCGCGCGCCGAGCGACACGCCGCGTGCGTTGATCCACGTGAGGAAGACGATGCTCGTGATGGCGATGAGCCGCTGGGCCGAGACCCCCAGGGGGATGGCGGCGGCGGACCCCGGAAGCCGGATGCTCCCGAGGGAAAGGAAGATCGTGTCCGACACGGTGGGGAAGAACACGGCGAGGTACTTGGCCATTGCGACGGCGACCGCCGCAATGGTCCCGGTCTGGATCACGGTGAAGAGCGTCCACCCGAAGAGAAATCCGACCGCCGGTGACAGCCCCTCGCGCAGGAATACGTACTGCCCGCCCGCCTTCGGCATCATCGCCGCGAGCTCGGCGTAGGCCAGCGCGCCGGCGAGCGTCATCGCCCCGGTGAGCAGCCAGACCAGCATCAACCCCCCCGGCCCCCAGGCCGCCACCTCGCGGCTGATGCCCGACGAGACGATGAAGATGCCGGAGCCGATCATGGTGCCGACCACCAGCGAGATCGCCTGCAGGGGGCCGATCCCGCGGATGAACTGCTGCTCAGTCGCCGGTGCCGGCGGCGGAGCCTCGACGGTGGTTGCCATGAAGTGTCCGGTTGGAGTGAGGACCTGCGGAAACGGGGAGCGTCAGCTCCCCGTGCTCGACTGCGGCTTGTCCGGCGGCAGCGCGCGCTGCCCACCGCCGTCGGCCGCCTTGACCGCCTCATCCACGACCGCCTGCCCCGCCGCGGCGACACCCTTCATCACCTTCGTGGCGCTGTCGAGCAGCCCCATGGTCCCGCTGATCGCCTTGATCGGGAGCTTGCCCGCCCGCATCGTGTCCTCCACCGTCTCGGTCAGCTTGGCGAGGATACCGGTCGGACGCGCCCGCTCAGCGTACTTGCTCTCCAGGAACTCGACGTAATCGAGAATCTGGTAGGCGCGCTCGTCGGGCAGCGCGTCGAGACTCCGGAGGATTCGCTGCTTCAGCAGGTCGTTCATGGTCGCTCCCAGAAGGCCATCGGCGTGGCGCCTGCCTAATCTTGGCGCCGTGTCGCTGGCGGCGCTACTGCCTACGCCTCGGTCACCAGCTCGGCCATCCCGCCGGCATCCCGGGACCCGGGCCGCGCCCGACCGAGCAGCAGCCTGAGGAGCGGCGGGGCCAGAAAGGTCGTCACGGTCACCATGGCCGTAACGGACGCATACAGCCCCGCATCGAGCACGCCGGCGGTCAGACCCGTCTGGGCGAAGATCAGCCCCACCTCGCCCCGGGGAATCATGCCCACGCCTACGACCAGCTTTCGGCCGCGGAACCAGACCGGGGCGAACCCGGCGACGACCTTGCCGGCAACCGCGACGACGATCAGCAGCCCGGCGATCAGCAGCACTCGCCCATCACCCAGCCGGCGCACATCCACCGCCGCCCCGACGGCGACGAAGAAGATCGGCACGAAGAAATGCCCCAGCCGGGTGACGCCCCGCTCGATCTCCGGCCGGAGCGCGCTCGGCTGGAAGGCGAGACCGGCGGCAAAGGCGCCGACGATCAGCGCGGAACCGGCCACGTCTGCCAGCACCGCGACGAGGAATCCCACGGCCAATCCCATGGTCGCCAGTGACTCCGGCCGCCCGATCCGCGCGAGGAGCGCGAACACCGGCGGAACGACCAGGCGCCCCAGCAGCACCGCGCCGACGACGAAACCGAACGCGGCGCCGGTCGTCAGCGCGACGCTGCCGGCCGTGATCGGCGCCCCGCCCACGGCTCGGCCCACGACAGCGAGGATCACCAGTCCAATCACATCATCGATCACCGCGGCCCCGAGCACGACCTGGCTCTCGACGTCCTGCAGCCGCCCCAGATCGGAGAGCACCCTCGCCGTGATGCCGACGGACGTCGCCGTGAGCGCCGCACCGGCGACCACCGACTCGAGCTCGGGAAGCCCCATGAGGCGGCACACCCCATATCCCAGTCCGAACGGGAGGACCACCCCGACGATCGCGACGGTCAGCGCGCTCCCACCGACGCCCAGCAGCCGCTTGAGATCGGTTTCCAGCCCAATCTGAAACAGCAGGATCACGACGCCGATCTCGCCGAACAGGTGCAGCCACGGTGCCCCGGGCTCCAGCAGGCCAAGCAGCGAAGGACCCAGCAGTACACCGGCCAGGAGCTCACCGAGCACCGCGGGCTGGCCGAGTCGCTCGGCCAGCTCCCCCAGCAGCTTGGCGCCGACGAGGATGACCGCGAGCGAGAGGAGGATGGCGGGGACGGCGTCTGCCGGAACCGCGGGGATGAGGGGCATCATGGAGGCGCCAGGGTCGTCCGCCGGTTCAGCGCCGGGCGGCCACCGAGTCGGTGACGCCCACGAGCTCCGCGACCGGCGTCGCGAGGTACCGCGTCCGGGCCGCGCGAATGCGCACCCGGAGCATCAGCTCGGTGAGCGGACCGAGTGCGCGAAACCGCTCGACCTGGTCGCGCGGAATGATCACGTAGACGAATCCCGGCTCCGGCATCGGTCCGCGCGTGAGCAGATAGGGCTGGCCGAGCGGGATTTCCGGTCGCAGCTCGTCGGCTGTCTGGATCGACACGATCTGGAGACGCCAGTCGAGCGTCTGGCCGACGTAGCGATCGGGGCTGGCTCGCACTTCGGCTGCGCTCACGCCGGCGAGGGACGATCCCGTCGCGGGCCGGAGCTCGGCATCGCGGACCCAGCCTTCCGTCTGGATCCGCACCCAATCGCCCGAGCGGCTGAGGACGCGCGCGGACGTGCCGGGCTGCAGCGAGCCGAGCTGCCCGCCCTCGGGCACCAGAAAGAGCGCTGCCGCCTGGGACAGCTCGACGCGGTCCAGACCGGAGGGACTCTGTGCCGCCGCCTGCGCGGCGGAGGTGTCGCGCTTCGACGTGGACATCGCCTGGTAGGCCATGGGTGCCGCCGATGTACTGGCGCGAGGCGGGCGCAGCGCCGCCACGGCTGCGGGCGCCAGCGCCGAGCGCGGGACCCACCCGACGCGGCGCACCTGGACCCAGACCCCGCGCGTGTCGAGGCGTTCCAGCAACGCGCCGTAGCGCACGCGCGCGATGATCGGCCCGTCCGGTTCCGCCCGCAGATTCTCGCCGTCGGGCGCGATGACGGCGAGGTCCAGGCCGTCGCGGTGATCGGCCCGCAGCGAGCGCGCGCTCATCCACCCCTGCAGCGTGACCTGTGCCCAGCCGCCGTCGACGCGCGCAACGGCGAGCGCTGCCGGGGACGTCGTCCGCGCGAGCACGACGCCGCCCGGAATCTTGTGTACGGATGTCGCGGACACCTGTCGCACCTGCCCGTGTGCGGACGGGGCAAATACGAGGCAGAGAACGACTGCGCAGGCTGGTAGCCGGCGGAAGGCGGGACTAGATTCCGGCGCTGAAATCACGATAGCGGATTGTAGAACACGCGGAGAGTCATGTCAAACGGAAGCGCGCGCGGCGCGCCGGTCGTGCTCATCGTGCTCGATGGGTGGGGATACCGTGCCGAGCGCGAGGGGAATGCGATCGAGCTGGCGCGGACACCGGCATGGCATCGGCTGTGGTCCACCTACCCGCACACCCTCCTCGACGCGAGCGGCCTTGCCGTCGGCCTGCCCGAAGGGCAAATGGGCAACAGCGAGGTCGGCCATCTGAACCTCGGCGCCGGCCGGGTCGTGCCCCAGGATCTCGTCCGCATCTCCGAGAGCATCCGCACCGGAAGCTTCTACGACCTGGAACCGTTTCACGCCATTGGCCGCCACCTGCGTACCACCGGCGGCACGCTCCACCTGCTGGGCCTGCTCGGTCCCGGCGGAGTGCACGCGATCGACAGCCACCTCCGTGCCTGTATCGATCTGGGGGTCCGGCTCGGGGTACGCCGCATCGCGGTTCAGGGTTTCCTCGACGGGCGTGATGCCGCGCCGACGCTGGGCGCCGAGGTGGTCCGCCAGCTCGAAGCGGATCTCCGGACGATCGCGGGCGCGCGCGCGGGGATCGCGTCCCTCACCGGGCGCTACTACGGGATGGACCGTGACCAGCGGTGGGAACGCACCCGGCTCGCCTACGACGCCCTGGTGCGGGGCGCAGGGCAGGCGGTGGCAGACCCGGTTCAGGCGGTGCGCGACTGCTACGCCCGGGGAGAGACCGACGAATTCATCCATCCCCTGGTGATCACGCGGGACGGCGCGCCGTTCGCCCCTCTGCGCGGCGGCGACGCGGTGCTCTGCTTCAATTACCGCAGCGACCGGATGCGCCAGATCGTGCGCGCGCTGTTCGTGCCCGGCTTCAGCGGCTTCGACGTGTCGGACCGCCCGGCCCTCGCGGGCGTGACCATGACCCAGTACGATCAGACGTTCACGCTGCCGCAGGCGTTTCCGCCCTTCAGCATGGCCCGGATCGTCGCCGAGGTGCTGGCTGACGCGGGGCGGACGCAGCTGCGGACCGCGGAGACGGAGAAGTATCCGCACGTCACCTATTTCTTCAACGGAGGCCATGAGCCGCCGTATCGGGGCGAGGACCGCCGGCTGGTCGCGTCGCAGAAGGTGGCGACCTACGATCTGGCGCCGGAAATGAGCGCGGCCGGCATCACCGACACGCTCTGTGCCGCGCTCGATGCGCGGGAGCACGACTTCATGCTGTGCAACTTCGCCAACGCGGATATGGTCGGGCATACCGGTGTGCTGTCGGCGGTGATTCTGGCGGTCGAAACGGTGGATCAATGCCTCGGGCGGATCCTCGAGCGGGCGGACGCGACCGGGGCCCGCCTGCTGGTGACGGCCGACCATGGGAACTGCGAGCTGATGATCGATCCCGTCACGGGCGGCGTGCACACCGCCCACACCACCAACCCCGTGCCGCTCGTCGCCGTGCGTACCGACGCCGCTTCGCTTCGCACGGGCGGCTCGCTGCGGGACGTCGGCCCAACGGTACTCCGTCTGCTGGGCATCGATCCGCCATCCGAAATGACCGGCCGCGACCTTCGCGAAAGCTGATGCCAATGCGCTCTACCGCTGCCCTGCTCCTCCTCTCGCTCGTATTCGCGCCCGTCGCCGGGGCGCAGGTCGGCTACGCACCCCGCGAGAGTCCGTACCGCGACATCCGGAAGGGGCACAGCATCACCCCGCTCTTCGGCCGGATCGGCGGCGGCGGGGGTACCTACGGCATCGGGCCCCAGGACGGCAATGTGTACGGCGTCCGCTACGATGTGCGCACCGCCGGAAGCGTGAGCTTCGGGCTTACGCTCGCCCAGGGCGACCTCAAGCGCTACATCGTGGATCCCTTCGTCGAAGTCGTGCGCCGGAAGAGCGGGCCCGTGCCGCAGCGCGTGCGCTTCGTGGACGTCTCGCTGCAGCTCAACCTGACCGGCGGCAAGAGCTGGCACCGGCTCGCGCCATACACCGGCGTCTCGCTCGGCGTGGCCTTCGGCCAGCAGACTCCGGCCGATACCAGCGGGTACCACTTCGGCAACAAGTTCTACTTCGCCCCGCAGATCGGCACGCGCTACTTCCTCACCGAGCGGCTGCATCTGCGCGCCGACATTCGCGGCGCGTTCTGGAAGCTCAGCTATCCGGTGTCGTTCACCCAGGAGCCGGTGCTGGACCCGGGCACCACGGCGGATCCGCATGCGGTGATCCTCGACGGGCGCCTCAACCAGTGGACCCTGACGCCCTGGGTGCAGGTGGGACTCGGCTACACCTTCTCCCTCTGACCTCCTCTGACCTCGTGACGTTGCCCGGAGCACCCGACGAGCCCATCCTCGCTCACCCGGCCAAGCGCGGCGGGGCGATGGTCGACGGCGCGGCCGTCGAGGAGGTTCCGGTCTGGCTGGAGGTCAACGGGCAGCCGGTCGTCACCTGGATGTGCACGCCGGACCTGCTGGAGGAGCTCGCCGTGGGGTGGCTGCACGGCGAGGGATACATCGATCGGGCCGACCAGGTGAAGCTCCGTCCCTGTGCGACCGACCTCGGCTTCTGGGCCGACGTACCTCCTGAACGAGTCGCGGCGGTGCAGGCAGAGCGCCGGCGGCCGGTGCTCGCCTCGGGCTGCGGCGCCGTGTCCACCTTCCTTGCCGACCCATCCTCGCTCACCGCGGGCAGCGCGCGTGGCGCCGCGCCGCGGCTGGATACCCTTCGTCCTCTCTTCAAGGCGCTCTTCGCTCGCGGCGCACGATACCGGGACACCGGAGGCATCCATGCCGCGGCGCTCGCCGATGGCGATCAGCTCGTGTCCCACGCCGAGGATATCGGGCGGCACAACGCGGTGGACAAGGCGATCGGGTTGGCGCTGCTTTCCGCGGTGCAGCCGGCAGGGCTGGGCCTTCTCGTCACCGGCCGCATCTCGGCAGAGCTGGCCTTCAAGGCGGCGCGGGCGGGAGTCATCTGGGTGGCGACGCCGTCAGTGCCGTCGACCCTCGCGGTGGAGATCGCCCGGCGGAGCGGCATGCTGCTCGTGGGTCGGGCGGTGAGCGGACAACCGCACCTGCACCCGCCAGGCGCCGCCAGTGCCGCCGACTGACGAGCAGGTCAGGCAGATCCTCCGGGACGCCCGCCGCATCGCCGTGGTCGGGCTTGGCAACAAGCCGCATCGCCCCGCGTTCGGCGTCGCGGCCTACCTGCAGCGCGCCGGATATGTGATCGTCCCCGTGCACCCGACGGCGGTCAGCGTGCTGGGGGAGCCGGTGCGGACGAGCCTGACCGCCGCCGGCGCCGCGGGACCGATCGACATCGTCGACGTATTCCGCCGTGCGGACGCGATCGCCGGCATCGTGGACGAGTGTGTGGCCCTTCGACCCAGACTCGTCTGGCTTCAGGAAGGGATTCGGGATGATGTCTCGGCCAACCGCCTGGAGGCCGCCGGCATCCCGGTCGTCCAGGATCGGTGCCTCGCGGTGGTTCATCACAGCATGGGGGTTTGATGCGGAGAATCGGCACGGTCGTGATCGCGTTGGCGGTGGCGACCGCTCCCCTCGCCGCCCAGGCGACGCACGATCAGGCACGCATCGCCTTTACCGTGATGCTGGGCTACGCGCAGCCCAAGAACCTCTGGAACGTCAGCAAGCAGCCGGTGTTCGATCTGCCGAATCCGGCCGACACCTTCGCCCTCGGCCGGCGGATCAAGTCCAACGTCACCTTCGGCTTTTCGGGACTCTACTATCCGGGCGATCATCTCGGCTACATCGGCGAGGCGTATCTGCTCGGCCTCGGCTTCGAGGACAGCTGCAGCCTGGTCTACGGCTCGGGCTCGGCCCGCAACAGCGCCACCTGCGCCTCGATCGACAATTCGGAAAAGGCGTCCACCGCAGTGGCCCTCAATGGCGGTCTCATCTACCGCGTCAACAGCCGCGGCGCCGTCTCGCCGTATGGCCGGGTCGGCGCCGGCCTCCTGTTCAGCACCCAGAGCTCGATCCGGATGATCGGCCAATTTCCCAGCCAGGACGAGCCCGGACAGCTGGCGGACGCGATTGTGTATCCCGATGATCACGACTCCCGTGTCACCCCCACTGCGGTGCTCGCCGTCGGCTTCACGTCCGCGATCGGGCGGGGATATCAGGTGCGCTGGGAGCTGCGGGACAACGTCGCGGCGGTCCGGACCGTCACGGCGGGGACGGCAACCGATGGCGTGCCGCCGCCCACCGCGACCAGAATGAAGCACCTCTTCAGCTTCAACGTCGGCTTCGACGTGGTGCTCGAGCGGCGCCGGGGCCGTCGCTATTAGGCACGCGGTACGCGGCGCCGTGCTGGCCGGTGGCGGCGCCACCCGGTTCGGCGGCCGTCCCAAGGGTCTCGAGTCGATCGGCGGCGAGCGCATCCTCGATCGGCTGGTCCGGACCCTGACCGACGCCCTCGGCACGCCTCCCCTGCTGGTGGCGAACCACCCCGCGGCGGCCGCCTGGTATCCCGGCCTCCGCACCGTCTCCGATCTGCGTCCCGACCTGGGCTCGCTCGGCGGCCTCTACACCGCCGTCGCGCTGTCTCCGGCGCCGGTCGTCTGCGTCGCGTGGGACATGCCCTTCGTCACCGCCCCGCTGGTCCTGGCGCTGGCGGACGGCCTCGGCGACGCCGACGTCTGCATCCCCGAAAGCGACGGGCGCCGGGGGGTCGAGCCCCTCTGTGCCGCCTACGGGCCGGCCTGCCGCGAGGCCATGGAGCGGAGCCTCGATGCCGGTGATCTTCGGGCCATCGGCTTCCACCAGCAGGTCCGCGTGCACATACTCCCTCTCGGTACGATCCGGCTGCTCGGCGATCCGGCCGAGCTGTTCTTCAACGTGAACACGGCGGAGGAGCTCGCCGCGGCGGAGGGGATGTGGCGGAGTCGCGAATCGTCTCGATCGTCGGACGCAAGAACACCGGAAAGACCACGCTGACCGCGGCGCTGGCCGCCGAGTTCACTCGCCGGCGCCGGCGGGTCATGACCCTGAAGCACGGACACCACCCGGCGGACGTGGACCGCGTGGGGAGCGACACCTGGCGGCACTTCCACGAGGGCCGCGCCGAGCGGACGCTGATCGCGGGACCCGACATGCGGGTGCTGTTCGAGCGCACACCCGATGACTACGATCCGGTCGGGCTGGCCAGGCGCTATCTCGACGGCGCCGATATCGTGCTCGCCGAGGGGTTCAGCCGGGCTCCGCTCCCCAAGGTCGAGGTCTTCCGGCGGGGTGTCGCCCAGACCCCGATCTACGACGAATCGTCTCCCGATTCGGCGCACTGGCTGGCCATCGTCACCGACGACCCCGGCTTCCGCGCGTCCTGCCGGGTCCTTCACTTTACCGACACCATGTGGCTGCAGCTGCTCGCAAACATCGCGTGGGATGGAGCGCTGGTGCTGCCGTCGTGACCATGCCGCTGAGCGCCCGGGACGCGGCGCTCAGCATTCTCAGCGACGTCCGGCGCCAGCCTGCCCTCCGCGTTCCGCTCGACGATGCGCTCGACAGCGTGCTGGCGCAGGACGTGGTGAGCTCCCTCGACATCCCCGGACGCACCAACTCCGCCATGGACGGGTACGCGACCCGCGCCCTGGATGTCCGCTCTGCCTCCGGGAGCTCGCCGGTCCGGCTGAGGGTGGTGGAGCACATTCCCGCCGGCCACGTACCAGTCCGCGAAATCGGACCCGGAGAGTGCGCGCGCATCTTCACCGGCGCGCCACTGCCGGCCGGAACGGACAGCGTCGTACGCCAGGAGGATACCGATGGCGGAGCGGATCTCGTCGAGATCCGCAACGGCCGCGACGCCGGCGCCAACCTGCGCCACGCCGGCGAGGATGTGCGGCGCGGCACCACCGTGCTGACGGCCGGGACCCCGCTGGGGGCGGCCCATCTCGGCGTCCTCGCGTCGCTCGCGGAAGCCCATCCGCTGGTGTATCGCCGGCCGCGCGTCGCGATCCTGGGCAGCGGCGACGAGATCGTGGACATCGATCAGCCCGACGAAATCCTCTCGGGCCGCAGGATCGCCAGCAGCAACACCCACACGCTCCTGGCCCTCGTGCGGCAGGCGGGCGGGGAGCCGAGGAATCTCGGCATCGCCCGGGACACGCCGGAGAGCATGCGCGCGCATTTCCAGCGGGCCCGGGATGCCGACCTGATCGTGTCCACGGCGGGGATCAGCGTGGGCGAGCACGACTATGTCCGCTCCGCGCTCGACGAGCTCGGCGTCGTCCATCGCTTCTGGAAGCTCCGCATGCGGCCGGGTGCGCCGGTCGGCTTCGGGCTCCTGGGTGATGTCCCCTGGCTCGGACTGCCCGGCAATCCGGTCAGCACCATGGTGACGTTCGAGCTGTTCGTGCGGCCCGCCATCCGCGCGATGTGCGGGCAGCCGCTCCCGTTTCGCCGTGCGGTGATGGTTCGCATCGCCGAAGCGGTCGCGGTGAAGCCAAGGCTGCAGCACTTCCTCCGTGCGGTCGTCGTCGCGGACGGCGACGAGCTCACGGCGCGGCTCACCGGACCTCAGGGCTCCGGCATCCTCACCTCCATGGTGCGGGCCAACGCCTTGCTGATCCTGGCTGAGGGCCAGTTCGACGCCGGCGTCGGGGAGATGGTCCCGGCGATCCTGCTGGACGATCCGGTGCACCAGGCATTGCCGCCCTTCTGACCCGCGACGAGTGATGCGCATCACGTGCGCGGGTCACAGACTTCGCGGGCGCCCCACCGCATATTGCCAGCCGACGTCGCCGACCGCGGTCGGCAACTCCTTGCCACCCCGTGCGATACCCGGCACCAAGTGAGGCCCCGCGATGGCGTTTTTTTCCAAGCTGATGAACGTGGCCACCGGCGGCTCGGAGTCTCCGGTGGTGCGCCTCCTGGTCTACTACGTCTTCATCGTCGGCATCACCATTGCGCTTCTGTACGTATTCCCCGCCGCCAATTTGCTCTTTTCGGGCGAGCGAATCGGTGACACGGTAGGCTCGCAGGTACTGACCGACGGCATGCAGAAGGGGGCTGCCGCCGTTGGCCTGGTGGACTCGAGCGGGCTGAACCCGCGGCTCTACATGGTGCTGACCGCCTTTGCCGTCATGCTGGGATCCCTGGTGCTGATGTTGCCGGTCTCGTGGGTCTACATGGCGACGCGGCGCACCACCGGCTACGCGCAGTCGATCGTGCACACGATGCTGATCCTTCCGATCGTCGTTACCGGCGTGGTGCTGATCGTCCGCAACAGCCTGGCCCTCGCCTTCAGTCTCGCAGGCATCGTGGCGGGCGTCCGGTTCCGGGCCAACCTGAAGGATAACCGGGACACCGTATTCGTCTTTCTCGCGATCGGCGTCGGCCTCGCCGCGGGCGTGCAGGCGCTGACCGTGGCGGCGATCCTGTCGTTCGTGTTCAACGTCACCATCCTCCTGGTCTGGCGCACCGACTTCGGCCGGAGCCCGCTGGATCTCGCCCAGAAGGTACAGTGGTCCGAGCCGCTCGGTGCGCTGGTCGACAATAAGGATGGAACACCGCCGGTCCCCGACCGGGAGCTGTTGCTGACGCTCACGCCCGAAAAGGCCGATCAGCTGGCGGACCGCTTCGCCCGGGTCCGCAACATGCTCGCCGGCGAGCCCGGCAAGAAGAACAAGAAGCCACGCTACAACGCGGTGCTTTCGCTCAGCACGGAGGACGTCGAAGCGGCCAAGAAATGCGTCACGCCAATCCTGCAACAGGCGACCAAGCGCTTCCGGCTGGACGACGTGGTCGAGGCCGAAGGCAAGCCGGCCATGCTGTACTACCTTGTCCGCCTCCGGAAAAACCCGTCACAGGATGATGTGCTCCATGCGGTGATGTCCAGCGGGAAAGATTCCATCCTGGGCGCCGAGTTCGAGGTGAGCCAGGAGCTGGACAAGGAAAAGCCGCCCGCATGATCGGGTGGAGAGCCGCGGCCACCCTGCTCCTGCTCGGTTGTTCACCGGTGCCCGGTCCGCAGGAACAGCGCGCGCAGCTGGAGCAACGGCTTCGCGCGGTGAACGCCCGCGCGGCCGCCGCGGACGCGGCCGTGGCGCAGGGGAAGCCCGCCGCGGAGCCGATCGCCCGCTGGATCCTGCCGCCCAGGTTCAAGGAAATCTCCGGGCTCGCGCTGACCGTGGACGGCCGGCTGCTCGCGCACGGCGACGAGACGAGCGAGATCTGGGAAATCGACTACCGGCGCGGCGTGATCATGAAGACCTTCATGCTCGGCGAAGAGGCCCTCACCGCCGACTTCGAGGCGATCGCCGTGGTGGGCGCCCAGGTCTACCTGCTCGACAGCAAGGGGCGGATTTACGAGGGCAGCGAAGGGGGCGCGGGCAAGGCGGTGCCCTACAACGAGTACGACACGAAGCTGCGCAAGGCGTGCGAGTTCGAGGGCATGGTATTCGATCCGGCCACGCACGCGATGCTGCTGGCCTGCAAGCACGTGTATGCGGGGGCGCCGCAGGACGCGCTGGTGATTTACCGATGGGGCCTGCCGGGCTCCCCGCCGCCCTCGCCGACACCGCTGGTCATCCCGATCGAGCAGCTCCGCGCCGCCGGCGGGCACTGGAAGCGGTTCGAGGCGTCCGAGATCACCCGCGACCAGCGGACCGGCCATTTTCTGGTGATGTCGTCGCTCCAGTCGGGGCTGGTCGAGCTCTCGCCGGAGGGCGCGCTGCTTCGGGTCGGCAACATCCCCGGCAGCCACCGTCAGCCAGAAGGTGCAGCGATCACCCCCGACGGCCGCCTGATCGTGGCGGACGAGGCCGGGGGGGACCGTCCCCTCATCACCGTCTATTCCCGCCCATTCCCATGAGACGTCGTATCCTTCTCGTCGCGGCCGCCATCCCTGTCGCCGTCGCCTGTGCCCGGTACGGACCACCGGTCACGGCCACCGGCGACATCACCCCACCCATCGTCTCGGCGGCGCCCGGTCTGGTCGAGAGCACCCTCTTTCTCATCGGCGATGCCGGTGCGCCGACCAAGGATGAGCCGGTCTTCGTTGCGCTGGTCAAGCAGGTCGAGGCCACACCCGGGAAGCGGATCATCGTGTTCCTGGGCGACAACATCTACCTCCGCGGCATGCCCGACACCGGCGGCGTCGGCCGCGGCGACGCCGAGCGGCGGATCGACGCCCAGATCGCGGTCGCCGTTCAGACGCGCACGGAGACCTACTTCATCCCGGGAAATCACGACTGGTCATACATGGGGCAGAGCGGCTGGGACGCGATCAAGCGCCAGGCCGACTACATCGCGGCCAAGGGCGCGCCCTACGCCCGAATGGTACCCCATGGCGGCTGTCCAGGCCCCGAATATGTGGATCCGAGTCCGCACCTCCGGCTCGTCATGCTCGACACGCAGTGGTGGCTGCACGATTACACCCGGCCGCGTGACTCCACGTCGACGTGTCCGAACTATACGCCGGCGTCGGTGGTCAACTCGCTCAACCGCCAACTGCTCACCGCCGACGACCGGACCGTCGTCGTCGCGGGCCACCACCCGCTCGCGTCCGGCGGACCCCATGGCGGGTACATGCCGTGGCAGGCGCATCTGTTCCCGTTACGGGCGCTCAGGCCGTGGCTGTGGATCCCGCTCCCGATCATCGGGTCCTACTACGCCCTCAATCGCCAACAGGGTGCCTCCGACCAGGATATCGCCGGTCCGAAAAACGAGCGGATGCGGCGGGCCATGGAGCTGGTCTTCGCGGTGCGAAAGCCGCTGGTCTACGTCTCGGGACATGACCACGGCCTGCAGGTCCTCGAGGGCAAGACGGCGAGGCACCTGCTGGTCAGCGGCGCCGGCACGATCAACCACGAGGATGGCGTGCACTACACCCCGCGGACCCAATATGCGGCGGCGCTCCCCGGCTTCATGCGGCTGGACGTGCTGAAGGACAAGCAGGTTCGACTCGGCGTGGAAACGGTGGACGCCAAGGGCGTCATCACCGAAACCTACGCCGCCTACCTGAAATAGAGGGACGCATGCGCCTGTGGTCCGCCGTCTCCGCCCATTTCGCCGCCCTGATGCTCGGAACCGCCGCCGGGCTCTGCGGTCAGGCACGTCCGGCCGCTCCGCGGGTGGGACATGACAGCGTCACGGCGGTTGCCGACAGTTCGCTGGCGGCCGGCACCTTCCATCAGCTTCTCTTCGGCCGGGAATACCGGCGCGTCTGGCAGATGCCGATCCGCGCCGCGGTCCTCGAGCTGCAGGCGTTCGACGGCGGCCTGAAGCCGACCAAGCGGGGCGGCGGCGAGCAGACCAAGTCGCTCCGCTTCGAGAGCGCCAACGGCCGGGAGTGGGTATTCCGCACCCTCAAGAAGGATGCGCGCGTCATTCTGCCCGAGACGCTGCGGAAAGGTTTCGTCGCCGACCTGGTCAACGACCAGTTGAGCCATTCGAATCCCGGCGGTGCCCTCACGGTGCCCCCGATGCTCGACGCGCTCGGTGTGCTGCACGCCACGCCCCAATACGCCGTGATGCCCGACGATCCCGCGCTCGGCGAGTTCCGGAAGGATTTCGGCGGAGCGCTCGGGCTGATCGAGGAGTTTCCCAATGACGGCCCGGATGGGAAGCCCGGCTTTGCCGGGTCGATGAAGATCGGGAACAGCCTCGACCTGCTGAAGAAGCTCTCGGACAGTCCGGACGATCGCGTGGACACGCGGGCATTCCTGACGGCTCGCCTCTTCGATTTGCTCATCAACGACTGGGACCGGCACAAGGACCAGTGGAAATGGGCACGGTTCGATCGCGGGGACGGCCACATCTGGGTGCCGATCCCACGCGATCGCGACCAGGCGTATATCTGGTTCGATGGGCTCTTTCCCAGTCTCGCACGGCTCGGCGCGCCGAAGCTGATCGGGTTCAACGCGACCTATCCGAACCTGCAGGGACTGACGCTCAACGGCCGTGAGCTCGATCGCGGTCTGCTCAACGGCCTCGATGGCCCGACATGGGACTCCATCGCCAACTTCGTCCGCACGCGCATCACCGACGCCGTGATCGATTCCGGCGTGCGCAGCATGCCGCCCGAGTACCGGAAGCTCACCGGCGAGCGGATCGCGGCCGTGCTGAAGCAGCGCCGCGACGGCCTGCCCGCCGAAGCCCGCCGGCTCTATTCGCTGCTGTCCAAGGTGCCGGACATCCACGCCACCGACAGCCGCGACATCGCCGTGATCGAGCGTGACAGCGCCGGTGTGCGGGTCCGCCTCCTCGACGGCCGCCCTGATCACGGCGGCCCGATCGGGAGCCGGCAGCCGTATTTCGACCGCCGTTTCCTCAACGGGGAAACCCAGGAAGTGCGCGTCTATCTGCACGGCGGCGATGACAGCGCGCTGGTGCGCGGGCGGGCGGTGCGCGGGATGAAGGTCCGGGTGATCGGCGGCAAGGGCGACAACACCCTGATCGATTCCTCCGCCGTGGAGTACGATCGCGGCGCGACGAGGTTCTACGACAAGGGCGCGGGACCGCACGAGCTGACCTACGGACCCGACACCCTGTTCAGCCGGCGCCCGCAGCTGATTGTGCGGGGGGATACGGTGATTCCCCCACCCGATTTCGGCGCGAAGATGGTGCCCGATCTGCGGTTCCGCTACCTGAGTGACCTGGGGCTGGTCTACGGAGTCAGCGTCGGCGTCAACCAGTACGGCTTCCGCATGCGGCCGTACTGGTATCAGACCACGTTGTGGGTCGAGCGCGGCACCGGTCCCAACGATACCCGGGTCGCCGCGACGCTGGACCTTCACCGCGAGAACCGGGCTTCGCACCTGGTGGCCCTGGCGCAGATCTCCGGCCTCGACGTGATCCGCTACTACGGGCAGGGCAACGAAACGGCTCGCGTCGGAAACGGCGACTACTTTCGGGTGGAGAACACCCAGTACCGCCTGGAGCCGACGCTGGCCTTTCCCATCGGCCGCGGCGAGATCCGTCTCGGGCCCGCGCTCCAGTTCACCAGCACCACCTCGAGTCCCGGCAGCATTTCGTCCAGTGGCCGACTGAGCGGCACCGGCGATTACGGCCAGCTGGGTGTTCGCGCCTACGCCACCTACGACACGCGCGACAACACCGGCGCCCCCCGGAGCGGGGTCAGGGCATCTGCCGGAGGCTCGCTCTTCCCCGCGTTCTGGGACGTGGCCACGACCTTCGGCGAAGCGCACGCCGAGGTGGCCACGTACTTCGGGGTGAATGCGCCGATGAAACCGGTGCTCGCACTCCGCGTGGGAGGCAAGAAGGTCTGGGGCGATGCGCCCTATTTCGAATCGGCGTTTCTCGGCGGGTTTGCGAACCTCCGCGGCTTCGATCAGCAACGGTTCGCCGGCAGCGCGGCCGCCTGGGGCGGCGCCGAGCTCCGACTCACCCTCGGCCAGCTCCGGCTGCTGGTTCCGGGCAACTTCGGCATTCACGGGATCGCGGACTTCGGGCGGGTATGGGCGACGGGCGAGTCGTCGAGCAAGCTGCACCGGGCCTTCGGAGGGGGCGCGTGGTTCAATGTCGAGGGGCCGGTGAGCACGCTGAGCGTGACGATCGCCGACGGCGAGGAGCGCACCGGGGTGTACTTTCTGGCCGGTTTCGGCTTCTGAGCGCCGGAGCGGGCCGCACCCGGTGGCGCGCGGTCTGGCGCGCCCTTGGGGCCAGCCGCGGGAGCGACAGCGCGTACGCCGAGCTCATCGCGGCCTGGGCCGACCCGGCACGCGCCTACCACGGTCTCGCCCACCTCCGGCAGTGCCTGGCGGAGCTGGACGGTGTGCGGGCGCAGTGCACCGATGCCGCCGCCGTCGAGGCGGCACTGTGGTATCACGACGCCGTCTACGATCCCCGCGCGGACGACAACGAGAGCCGCAGTGCGGCACTCGCCGTCAGTCGCCTGCATGCCGCCGGTGTAGCCACCGAGCGCGTCGCGCGCATCGAGCGCATGATCCTCGCCACGGCCCACCAGGACAGGCCGTTCGACGGAGACGCCGCGCTGGTGCTGGATATCGACCTGGCGGTCCTGGGGGCCGACGCACGGACGTTCGATGACTACGAACGCGCGGTTCGCCGGGAATACGCCTTCGTGCCCGAGGCCGAGTTCCGGGCCGCTCGCCAAGCCGTCCTCGTCGCCCTCCTCGGCCGCCCGGCGATTTACGCCAGCGCGTCGTTCAGGAAACGCTGGGAGGCACCAGCCCGGGCCAATCTCTCGCGATCCATTGCGGCCCTGGCAAATTGACCCGGCGCCCGGCGCCCGATAGATTGGTGCCTGAAGGGGAGTAGCTCATCCGCCTGAAGGCGGACGGCTGGATCGTCAACACTGTTCGCCTGCGGGCGGGCACGGTCCAATCGGGAGGGGAGGCCGGCGATCTCGGCCCCTGCATCAGAGCGAGACCTTCGTCCACCGCTGCACCAGCGGGGACGAAGGTCTCGCTCTTTTTTGTGAGGCTTCACTGATGGGGATACACCCGCTCGGAGTCTGGATCGCGTTCAGCGGCCTCGTGGTCGTGCTGCTGGTGCTCGATCTGGCCGTGCTCAATCGCCGCTCGCACGTGCTCTCGCTCAGGGAGGCGCTGAGCTGGAGCGGTGTGCTCGTCGTGCTGGCGATGCTGTTCGGGCTCTTCATGCTCTGGCAGGAGGGACCCCGCCATGCGCTGGAGTTCTACACCGGGTATCTGATCGAGTTGAGCCTCAGCGTCGACAACCTGTTCGTCTTCATCCTGGTCTTCCAGTTCTTCGCCGTTCCCGCCGAGCTTCAGCCGCGCGTCCTCAAGTGGGGCATCCTCGGCGCGATCGTCATGCGCCTGGCCATGATCATGATGGGCGCCGCGCTGCTGGCCCGGTTCGAGTGGATCATGTACGTGTTCGGGGCGATCCTGATCGTCACCGGGATCCGGATGGCCCGCACAGGCAACGGCGAGACGATCGATCCCGAACGCAACGTGGTGGCGCGCCTGGCGCGGCGCGTGCTTCCGTTCAGCGAGCGGTATGACGGCCAGAAGTTCTTCAGCCGGGTCGGCGGCCGGCTTCTGGCCACCCCACTCCTGCTGGTGCTCCTAGTCGTCGAATGGACCGATCTCGTGTTCGCGGTCGACAGCATCCCCGCGATCTTCGCCGTCACCCGCGACCCCTTTCTGGTCTACAGCTCGAACATCTTCGCCATTCTCGGGCTTCGGGCGCTGTTCTTCGTGCTCGCCGGCATGATGGACCGTTTCGTCTACCTCAAGTTCGGCGTCGCCTGTATTCTCGTATTTGTGGGGCTGAAGATGGTCCTCGAGGCCTGGGTGCACATCCCCATCATGCTGTCGCTCGCCGTCATCCTGATTTCGCTTGGTGCCGCCGTCGGGCTCTCGCTCCGGAAGTCGGCCCGGGCGGGCGCTGGCGCCTGACCCCGGGCGGGACGACATTGGGGGCCATGACCACCTCCGCCCCGGAAATCGTGCTCCGCCCGACCGGCGAGATCGACGTCGTGCGCCGGGCCCCCGCGCGCGAACGCTGGAGCTGGTCGCTGTACGACTTCGCGAACACGATCTTCTCCATGAACATCGTGACGCTGTATTTCTCGGTCTGGATCGCGCGAGACCTCGCGGCCGGCACCGGCCCCTACGCGATCGCGTCCAGCATCTCGTCGGTGCTGGTCGCCGTCAGCATCCCGGTCTTCGGGCTCATCTCCGACCAGCGCCGGCGCCGCAAGCCGTGGGTCGTCGGGCTGACGCTGGTCTGCGTCGCGGCGACGGCGATGCTCGGCGTGGTGGGCGGTCACGCCACGGCGCACGACGGCTCCCTGCTCCTGATCCTCGCCATCTTCGTGGCCGCCAACTACGCCTACCAGGGCGCACTCCCCTTCTACAACGCGATGATGACCGAGCTGGTGCCGGCCGGCGAACAGGGCCGGCTCTCCGGCTATGGCACGGCCATCGGGTATGTCGGCTCCATCGTGGGGATGCTGCTGATCGTGCCCTTCGTCGCCGGCGCGACCCCGCTGGGCCCCGTCGGCCCGAGGGTGATGGGCCTGCTGCACCGAATTCCGTTCACGGCGGGCGGCGGCCGGGCGGCGACCTTCGTCCCCACGGCGCTGGCATTCCTCATCTTCTCCCTGCCGCTCTTCCTCTGGTGCCGCGACCACATCCCGGTGCCGAAGGCGGAGCGCACGAAGCTGGCGCTGGTCGCACCGTTCCGTGAGCTGGTGCGTTCCGTGTCCGACTCACGGCGGCACCCGGGACTGCTCCGGTTCATCCTGACGTCCTATTTCTACCAGGATGCCATCGGGACCGTCATCAGTTTCATGGCCATCTACGCCGTCACCGTGATGAAGTTTCCGGACGGGACGGAGACCACGCTCTTCATCGTCCTCACCGTGCCGTCCATCATCGGTGCCGCGATCATCGGCCGCCTGAGCGACCGCTACGGCCCCAAGCGCACCCTCATGGGCGTGCTGCTGGGCTGGTCGGTGCTGCTGCTCGCCATGGTGGTGATCCGGGGACACACCGCCTTCTGGGTTCTCGGCGGGGCACTGGGCCTCCTGTTCGGCGGCATCTGGACGGTCGAGCGACCGATGCTGCTCACGCTGGTGCCGGACGCCGACGCCGGCCGGTACTTCGGCCTTCTGGTACTGTCGGCCCGCGCCGCGTCGATCGTCGGCCCGCTGATCTGGGCGCTGATCGTGGACGTGGTGTTCGGCGGCGGGCATCAGGATCTTTCCTTCCGCGTCGCGATGGGCGTGCTCGCGGTCTTCATGGCGCTGGCGGCCTGGCTGCTGGTCGGCGTCCCGGACCGTCACGCCGAACGACTGGCCGCGCGCGCCGCATGATCGACCCCATCGAGCTCACCCGGCAGCTCGTCGCCCTGCCCTCGCCCACCGGCGCGGAGGGCCCGGCGGTCGCGCACCTCGCGGGCGTCCTCGCCTCGCTCGGCTACGACGTCGAGCGCCAGCAGGTCACGCCGGGCCGCCACAATCTGTATGCCCGGCGCGAGGCACCTGTCGCGGTGTTCTCGACCCATCTCGATTGCGTTCCACCCTACGTACCGCTGCGCGAGGACGCCGAGTGTCTCTACGGGCGCGGCTCCTGCGACGCCAAGGGGCTCGCCGCGGCGATGGTGGCCGCCGCCGAGCGGCTCGCCGCCGACGGCGAGCGCCGGATCGGCCTGCTGTTCGTGGTCGGCGAGGAGAACGGATCGGACGGCGCCATTGCGGCTGCCGCGCTGGAATCGAAAGGCCGCTTCCTGATCAATGGCGAGCCGACCGACAACATCCTCACCATCGGCCAGAAGGGCGCCCTTCGCGTCGACCTGCGGGCCACCGGCCGCGCCGCCCACTCGGCCTATCCCGACGAGGGCGCGTCGGCCATCGAGCCGCTCCTCGCGGTGCTGGAGAAGATCCGCGCGCTTCCGCTCCCGGCCGATGCGCTGCTGGGGCCATCGACACTCAACATCGGCACACTCCGTGGGGGCGTCGCTCCCAACGTGATTCCGCCGGACGCGGAGGCGCAGCTTCTCATCCGCACGGTGGAGCCCACGGCGGAGCTGCGGCGGCGCATCGCTGCCTGTGCCGTGCCGGGGGTCACGATCGAGTTCGCCGTCGAGATTCCGCCATACAAGGGTTCGGCGCCGGAGGGCTGGGAGGCGGAGGTGGTCAGCTTCGCGAGCGACCTTCCGTTCCTGGCGCCGTGGGGCGAGCGCTTTCAGATGGGCCCGGGATCGATTCGCGTCGCGCATACCGACGGCGAGCGGATCGGCAAGCTCGAGCTGTTCGAGGGGGTGGACCGGTACGTCGCGCTCGCGCGTGACCTGTTGCGCCGGCCATGACGCGCTCCCATACCCACTACCTCTGGTTCGAGACCAGGAACCGGCAGGAGATCATCGACATCACCGACGCCGTCTTCGAGCAGGTGCGCGCCAGCGGCATCCGCGACGGCATGGTGCTGGTGTCGGCGATGCACATCAGCGCGTCGGTATTCGTGAACGACCACGAGTCGGGACTCTGGAAGGACATTCTGGAGTGGCTGGAAACCAGGATTGCGCCGTGGGAGCCCGGGCGCTACCGGCACAATCAGACCGGTGAGGACAACGCCGCCGCGCATCTCTGGAGCCTCACCATGGGCCACGAGGTGATCGTCCCCATCACCGATGGCATGCTCGACTTCGGACCGTGGCAGCGGGTGTTCTACGGCGAGTGGGACGGCCAGCGCCGGAAGCGCGTGGTGATCAAGGTAATGGGTGAGCCGTGACGGTCAGGAGCCGGTGCGGAGATGCTCGGCCGGAATCGAACGCGTCGCGGCGACGGTGGCGGCATCGGCGGCGGCGGCCGGCGGCCCGATGACCCGGTTCCGGCCGCCCTCCTTGGCCTGAAACAGCCGTCCGTCGGCCTGATCCAGCAGCTCGTCCGCGGTGACGCCGTCTCCCGGGAACACCGCGACGCCCGCGCTGAACGTCACCGATGCCGTGGTCTGCTGCAACGGCAGCTTGATCGCCAGCTCGGCCACCGCGGCACGGATTGACTCGAGCTTGTCCACCGCCTGTTCGGCCGTCGTCACCGGCATCACCAGCACGAACTCCTCGCCCCCATAGCGGGCGACCATGTCGCTCCGCCGAACGGCGTGACGCACCAGGGTGCTCACCGCCCGGAGTGCGGCGTCGCCGGCGGCGTGGCCGTGGCTGTCGTTGAAGCGCTTGAAGTGGTCCACATCCAGCATGACGAGCGCCAGCGGCTGGCCGTTCCGCCGCGCGCGGCTGAGCTCGGCGGTCAACCGCTCGTCGAAATAGCCACGGTTGTAGACGTTGGTCATGCGGTCCATGGCAGAGAGCCGGCGGAGCGACTGTGCCCGGAACGTGATGCTCGCGCTCAGCGCCGCCGCGACCATCAGCAGGATGATCCGCGACACCTGAACCGACCAGTCGAACATGCCGAGCGGGTAGGGCGCGAACGCGGGCGAGTTCAGCTGCCAATGGGTGCTCGCGTAGCCGACGATGCCGAGGTACTCCAGGACCGCGAGCAGGCCGGCCAGCAGGCAGAATCGTACGTCGTAGCGGAGTGCGGTGGCGGTGATCGCGAGGAAGTAGGTCTCGAAGGTGACCTTGCTGTTGACGGCCGTGTGCGGCTCGCCGAGGAACAGGAAGACCACCAGAGCCGAGCTGATGAAGGTCACGTCGAAGATCGTGCTGACGAAGCCGATCCACGAGCGATACCGATCGCGCCGGACGATCAGGTAGATCAGCCCCGCGACGACGGTCGCAGTCGCGGTGATGATGAAGCCGACCCGATGATCGCGCGAGCGGGGATCGAAAATGAGGCCGAACACCGGCACCAGCAGCAGCGCGCCCGTGAGGGCGAGGCGCAGTTTGGCAACCAGCAGCTCGCCGGCGGCGCTCGCCTGCAACAGCAGGGTGTCGCCAGGCCGCAGAATGGCCCGCAAGGATGGAACGCGCACGAGTCCTTCGATCGATCGGGAATTGGGAATCCCTCAGCTTACCGAACCCTCCGGCGCGCCGCAACTCCCGAAAATCGAACGCCCGACCAGGAATGCTACATCACACGGTACTTGGGCCCGCTCCCGCCCTCGCGCGGAGTCCAGCGCGGGCCGAGGACGTCCGTCGCCTTGCAATCAATGCAGTTCGGCGGGTTGATCCGGAGCTCGTCCCCCACCCGTTCGTACACGCCCGCGGGACAGACGTGCGTATAGAAATCGGCGACGTCTCCCTGCACATCCTTCCCCACGAGCAGGTGGCTCGGGATCGTGTCACGGGTCGCATTGCCCGACTTGAACACGGCGTCGAGCTTGCTGAAGGTGAGCACGTTGTCCGGCGTGAACGGCTGGGCCGGTGTCACGTCGCGCTCGACGTCCGCGTCCTGCGGCATCGGGATCATCCCGCCGGGGAACCGCCCGCCCGTGATGGCCATCAGTCCGGCCTTGAGGCCGCCGGCGAAGAGCCCGTCCTTGAACGCCAGTCGCATGTTCCGGGTACGCCGCATGTCCTCCACGATGTAGCTCTGATTCACCAGCTGATCGTAGGGCGCGAGGCCGGCGCCGGACACGTCGCCCGCCTTGAGCGCCTGGAAGATCGCGCGGGCGGCATACATCCCCGACTGCATGGCGTAATGAATGCCCTTGAGCGAGGGAACGTCCACGAAGCCGACGGCGTCACCGATCATCACCAGCCCGTCGCCATGCCGACGCTCGGGGAGCGCATGGAACCCGCCCTCCGGAATCGTCTTGGCGCCCCACTCGATCAGCGTGCCGCCTTCGAGGTGCGGGCGAAACAACGGGTGCAGCTTCATCCGCTGGAGCATCTCATGCACGTCGAGCGATGCCCGGTGATAGTCAAGACCGACCACCAGGCCGATCGCCACCTGCGTCTGGCCCAGCGGATACATGAAGCTGCCGCCGAATGCGTCGGTCGGGAGCGGCCAGCCGAGGGTGTGAATCACGCGGTCGAGCGGGTGCCTGACGTCCCACACCTCCTTCACGCCGAGCGCGAAGATCTGCGGATTGGGCGAGGTGATGCCCTGCCATTCTCGATAGGCCTGGCTCAGGAGGCTCCGGGTGCCGTCGGCGATGACGGTGACGCGCGCGGTCAGATCGGTGGGCGGCGTGGTGCCGGCGCCGGCGCTTCCGTCGCGATTGAGTCCCGAGGGCGTCGTCCGGACGCCGCGGACACGGCGGCCGTCCACCAGCAGCGCGTCCGCCGGAAATCCGGTGAACAGATTGACGCCCAGCTCCTCGGCGCGTTCACCCAGCCAGCGGACCAGCTCGCAGACCGAGGCCGTGTAATAGCCCCGGTTATGCATGCTCGGCGGCGTCGGAATCCGGAGCGAGCGATTCCCGGTGAGGAAGTACACCGACTCGACGTCCACGTGGTTCCGGAACGGGAAGTTGGCATCCTCCAGCTCGGGAAAGAGCTCCCGGAACGCCCGCGGATTCACCACCGCGCCCGACAGGTTGTGCTCGCCGAGGCTTTCGGCTTTCTCGAGAATCGCGATATTCAGGTCGGGAAGGCCGCCGCCGGCCTCCTGATCCCGTTTGGCGAGCCGTGCCAGCTCGATCGCGCAGGCCAGGCCTGCCGGCCCCGCACCCACGATCGTCACGTCCATCTCGATCGCCTCGGCGCCCGGCTCATCCTGAACGATGAGACGCTCCAGCGGCAGCGGGACCTGATGGCGAATCGGCAGAATTCCTGGCACGGCAGCTCCTTCCGGATGCGATCGTCGCGAGCGGGCTTCGGCCGAAAATATAACCCGCGCGTGTGCGGGCTGGCCGCTCCGGCGTCTCATCCGGCGTCCCCTCGTTTCGGAGCACTCTGATGCCTCCACGTCCCGGCCGCTGCCGCCGTGCCCTTCCGCTGATCCTGGGGCTCGCCATGGCTCCGGGCGCCCTCGGTGCGCAGGGAACGGCAGCGGGCACGCTGCGGGCCTACCAGGATTCGCTTGCCGCCGTCCAGTCGGCCGCTGCTGCGGCAGCGATCGCGGCGGCGGAACGCACCCGTCCCGATGGCGCGGCAAGCCGCCTTCGTCTCGGGCTTGCGCTGCTCCGCCAGGGGCAGCTGCAGCCGGGACGCGATCGCCTCGACGAGGCGCTGGCCACGCTGGATGAGGGGATTTTTCGCTCGCCGCGATCGCCGCTCCCATGGTACGGACTGGCGCTGGTGAAGCTCGAGCTGGACCGCCGCGGCACGACCGTGAAGTCCTCCATGCATCAGGGCGACGGCGAGACGTGGCGCCACGGTGCGCTCTCCGCGCTCGCGCGCGCGCTCACCGCCGACTCGTCGTTCACGCCCGCGGCCGGCACGCTGGCGGATCTCATCGTGGCGGCCGACCAGACCGAGCTCGATGCAGCCGTCCAGCGCGCCGTGCGTGCGGCGACCAGCGCCCACGCCGGGCCCGATCCGTACCTGGCCGCGGCCAGGATGCAGCGCGGTCTGGATCACCCCGACTCGGTGCTGGCGGCGCTCAGCGACTACAGCCGAGCCGGCGGCGATGCGGGCGTCGCCGGCCTCGAAGTCGCGCGGGCACTCTCGGCCCTCGGCCGCGCCGACAGCGCCCTCGCCCGCTACGAGAGCGGGGCCGCCCACGCGGGCAAGGCCGGGCGCCTCGCCTACCGGGCCGACATCGGCTGGGTTGCAACCCCGGCCGAGCTCGCCGCCTTCGACAGCGTCGGTGCCGATCTTGGCGCGTGGATCCACGACTTCTGGCGCCGGCGTGACGTCACCGCGCTGCGGCCCGAAGGCGAACGGCTGGCCGAGCATTTGCGGCGCTGGAACTACGTGCACCAGCATTTTCGTATCGTCGGGCGCACCGATGGGGCGACCTTCACTGACGGCCCCGGCGCGACCGGCCCGAGCGGGGACCCGGACCTGACCGGAGGGTCTGATGTCGCCAACGACCTGGGGCCGATGGGCATGCTCGCCCCCGACGCATTTTCGCTTATGGAAGGGGGCCACCGCGTCGTGGACGACCGCGGGGTGGTCTACATGCGCCACGGCGAGCCGGACCGCCGCGCGGCATGGAATGAGGGCTCGCTCGACCTGAAAGTGCACGGATGCGTGGTGGCCAACGAGTCCTGGCAATACGCGCTGCCCACCGGAGCGCTCCTGCTCCACTTCTGCTCCAGCCGCCGCCTCGGCAGCACGGCCGCGACGACGCTGGTCGCGATGCTGCCGCTGTATCACGATCTGATCGAGACCCGCGGCTCACTCGACCCGCGGTACCAGCAGCTGGCCAACTCGCTGCAGGCACTGGCAGACCGCCAGAAGCTCAGTGCCTCCAACGCCCGGATGGCGCAGGCAGCCGCACCGAACGGCGATGCCGTCCCCGGCATGACGGACATGGGCTCCTACATCAGCCCGCAGCTGGTCCAGCGAATGACCGAGACCGGACGGGCGCAGATGGCCACCGCCCTCCACACCGACACCTATGTCCAGCGCTACGAGAGCTCGCTCAAGCCCGTAGTGCAGCTCTGCGCCGTGGGCGAGCCGGACGGCACGAGTGCACGGCTGCTCGTGGTCTTCGCGATTCCGGGCGACCGGCTCACCCCGGAAACGCGGGCCGGCATCGCGGGCGTCATCTATCCGCTGTCGATCCGGACCATTGCGGTCGGGCCGAGCGGGCTCGATGTCTTCCGCCGCGACACCACCCGCTACTTCCGCGTGGCGGAGCCGCTCAAGGCGGGCGCCTTTCTGAACGGCATGCTCGAGCTGCCGATGCCGCCGGGCCACCCGGACGTCCGCGTGCTCTTCACCCAGCCCGGCAGCAAGGCCGCCGCAGCCGCCGGCCGCGACGCCATGACCCTCGGCGACCCGTCGGGCCTGTCGATCAGTGACCTCGTCGCCGGCCGGGAGGGGGGCGGACTGGTCTGGGCCCATGGCGGCGATCCGGTGCCGCTCAATCCGCTCGACATGTATCCCCGCACCGGCTCGATGGAGCTGTACTATGACGTGAACGGCCTGGTGCCGGGCCGGACCTACCGGACGACCATCGAGCTGGCCAATCCCCTCGCCACGGCCGTGGGCGACGGTGTCCGCGTAGCCTTCGAGGACAAGGCGGCTGCGCCGACCGAGCACGTGCGGCGGAGCCTGGAGCTGAAGACACTCAAGGGGGGGCAGTACCGGATGGTGCTGACGGTGGAGGACGTGGCGGGCGGAACAATAGTCCGCCGGGAGCGGACGGTGAACGTGCGGGAATAGTTCCTCAGGCGGGCGCTAGGCGCCCGCCTTTGCCTTCCGGATCTCTTCCGTCAGCCGCGGCACGATCTCGAACAGATCCCCGACGATGCCGTAGTCGGCGATCTTGAAGATCGGCGCGTCCTTGTCCTTGTTGATGGCCACGATCGTCTTGGCGGTCCGCATGCCCGCGAGATGCTGCACCGCGCCGGATATCCCGACGGCGACGTAAAGGTCGGGACTCACCACGCGGCCCGTCTGTCCGATCTGATCGGTCGCCGGGCGCCAGCCGTCATCGGTCACGGCCCGCGTCGCACCGACCGCGGCGTTGCCGAACGCGGCGGCAAGCGCCTCGACCAGCGCGAAGTGCTCCGCCGCCCGAAGCCCCCGCCCGCCACTCACGATCACCGGCGCCTCGCCCAGATCGAGCTTGGCCCCTCCGCGGTCGAGCAGCTCCGTCACCACCACCTTCGCCGCCGAAGGATCGAGCGCCGGTTGAGCCTGCTCTACCCGGCCGCCGCCCCGCGCCTCCGCCGCCGCCACCGCGCCAGGGCGGAGCGAGATGAGCGCCGGCGAACCCGTCAGCCGCAGCGTCACCATCGCCTTGCCGGCGTATACCGGGTGGCGCACGATGAACGTCTCCCCCTGCAGTTCGAAGGCGACGACGTCCGACGCGAGACTCTTGCCGAGCGCGGCCGCGACGCGCGGCGCGAGATCGCGCCCCTGCGCCGAAGCGGCGAAGAACGCCGCGCGATAGGCGCCGGCACCGATCCGGGCCGCGACGGTTGCCGCGACGGACTCGGGATTGTAGCGCTCCAGCCCGGCATGCTCGACCACCGTGATGAGATCCGCGCCGTGGCGGGCGAGCTGCTCCGCCTGGCCCGCGATCCCCGGCGCCCCGACGACCAGCGCGTGCACTTCCCCGCCGCCTGACACTTCGGCCGCGCGGCGCGCCGCCGTCACCGCCTCGAACGCCACCGTGCGCAGCGCACCGCCGCGCGATTCCGCGAATGCGAACGTGTTGCCCATCAGATCACCTTCGCTTCGGTCTTGAGGAGCCGCACCAGCTCCGGCACCGCGTCTGGCCCCTCGCCGACGATCCGCCCGCCGCTCCGCTCGGCCGGCAGCTCCATCCGCTCGACGGTCAGGTGCGGCTCGCCCAGCTCGACGGGCTTCGACTCGATGGTCTTCTTCTTGGCCGCCATGATCCCCTTGAGCGACGGGAGCCGTGCCCGGGCGATCCCCTCGTCGATCGTGAGCACCGCCGGCAGCGGAAAGGTCACCACTTCGGCGACGCCTTCGAGCTCCCGGCGCGCGGTGCCGCGTCCGTCCGCGATAGCGAGCTGCGAGATCGCCGTGACGCAGGGCAGCCCCATCAGCTGCGCCGTCATCGGCCCGACGATTCCCGCCGCGGAATCGGTCGCCATCCGCCCGAACAGGATCAGGTCGTACCCGCCGTCCTTCAATTCCGCGGCGAGCGCCCGCGCAATCAGGAGTCCGTCAGACGGGATGGTATCGGCGCGCAGATGCACGCCCCGCTCGGCGCCCATGCTGAATGACTTCCGGATCGTCTCCTGCACCGCGTCGGGGCCGAGGGCGATGATGACGACCTCGCCGGTCTTCGCCTGCTCGATCATCCGGAGGCCGACCTCGATCGCGTAGCCATCGAAGTCGCTGAGGTCGTACTTGAGGCCGGCCGGGTCGAGCGACTTGCCGTCCGCCGCGATGGCGAACCGAAGCTCGGTATCCGGTACCCGCTTGATGCAAACCGCGATCTTCACGCTGTGCTCCGACGAGAATGAGTCACCGGCCGCGCACCTAGAAGGCGGCCAGCCCGGTGATGGCCTGGCCCAGGATCAGCGAATGCATGTCGTGGGTGCCTTCGTAGGTGTAGACCGATTCGAGATTGGCCATGTGGCGCATCGAGTGATACTCCACCAGGATACCGTTGGCGCCGAGCAGGCGCCGTGCCTCCCGGGCGCACTCGGTCGCCATGTCCACGTTGTTCCGCTTGCAGAGCGAGACCTGGTCCGGAATCATGGTGCCCGCATCCTTGAGCCGGCCGAGCTGCAGGGTCATGAACTGCGCCTTGGTGATCTCGGTCAGCATCTCCACCAGGCGGACCTGCTGGATCTGGGTGCCGGCGATCGGGCGGTCGAACATCACCCGCGACTTGGCGTAGCGCAGCGCTTCGTCGTAACAGGCCATCGCCGCGCCCATCGCGCCCCAGGCGATCCCGTAGCGCGCCTGTGTGAGACACATCAGCGGGCTCTTGAGCCCGCCGCTCTTCGGCAGGATTGCGTCCTTCGGCAGATGCACGTCCTGAAGATGGATCTCGCTCGTGTCGCTGGCTCGAAGCGAAAGCTTCCCCTTCTGGTCCTTGCCGCTGTAGCCCTTCGTGTCGGTCGGGACGATGAATCCGCGAATCGACTTCGAGTCCGCGATGTCACCCGTCTTGGCCCAGATGATGGACACCGTGGCCTGCGAGCCGTTGGTGATCCACATCTTGGTGCCGTTGAGCACCCAGCCGTCGGCGGTTTCCTTCGCGGTGGTGATCATCCCGCCGGGATTGGACCCGAAGTCGGGCTCGGTGAGGCCGAAGCAGCCGATCTCCTGGCCTGAAGCCAGCAGCGGCAGCCACTTTTTCTTCTGCTCTTCGCTGCCGAAGGCATAGATCGGATACATCACCAGCGCGCCCTGCACCGAGGCGAACGACCGGATCCCGCTGTCGCCGCGCTCGAGCTCCTGCATGATCAGGCCGTAGGCGACGTTGTTGAGCCCCGCGCAGCCGTACTCCTCCGGGAGGTTGGCCCCGAAGAGGCCCAGCTCGGCCATCCCCGGTATCAGCTGCTTCGGGAACTTGCCGTCGATGTACGCCTGGCCGATCACCGGCATCAGGTTCTCATCCACCCAGCTCCGGACCGTGTCACGAACGGCGCGCTCCTCCTCGCTGAGGAGCGAATCGAGGTTCAGGAAATCGACGCCGAGAAACTGGGATGTGACGATGCCGGTGGCCATGCCTGGGTCCTGTTGGGGTACGGGTGTGCCGGGAGGCAAAATAGCTGGAACTGGGAGCCCGTGCGAGGAGGCGGCGTGCTGGTGGCTGGTGCCCGTACCCCCTAGTGCCCCACCAGTTCCCGGAAGTTCCGGATGATGTGCAGGTCGGTTTTGCTCTCGCGGGCACGCACGATTCCGCGGCGGCCGTCAGCCGAGAAGCGGTAGGTTGCCGAGAAGCGGGGCAGGAGTCCCAGCCGCTGGGGTGGGCCGGTGGTCGTCGACAGGCGATACAGCGCGATCGTCTGGGCAGTCTCACGGACCGGAACGATCAGACTGCCGTCGGGAAGCCAGCGAAGCGCATCTGCGCCCTCGCCGGTCAATGTCGCCAGCCGGGTCGTGGATCCATCCACGAGCGACATCCGGAACACCAATATGGAGTCCTCCCTCGCATCCCACCCGACAATCGCGACCGCGCGCCCGTCCGGTGACGGCTCTGCGTCCATGATGTGTCCGAACGTCGGAGGCGTCGCAAAGGTGGTATCGGGCAGCCCCGGCGCGAGAACGCGCCGAATGCGATCACCCAGCGGCGTATACATCACGAAGCCGCCCGGTGCCGATGCCTCCACGCCGCCGTATTCGTCGGCCGGATAGGCACGAAGATCACGCGACCCGCCTGTGGCGGGATCGAGGGTGGCTACGACGACGCTGTCGTGTCGTCGGTAGCCGATGAAAATCTCGCGCTCGCCCAAGTCCCAGTCCACGATGTCGCGGGGGCTGCCCAGCGCGCGCTCAGCGCCGCTGTCCGACGACATGAGCGAGAGCTGGCGAAGCACGCGTCCGTTCCGAATGACGGACCGGGCCAGCATCACCTGCCGGCCGTCGGGACTGAGCCCGCCGGTCACGGAAATAGTCGTCGACACGGCCAGATGGCGGAGCGGGAAGGCCGGCTTGAGGAAGGGCTCCCAGCGGAAGCTGGACACCGAATACTCGGCGGGACCGGCCCCGATGAGCAGCTCGCCCCCACGTCCCATGTCGAGCCAGTCGACGTCGAGCTGATGCGCCACCGTGTCCGCCGCGCCGGTGAGTCGCCCGGTTTCGTC
Organism: Gemmatimonadales bacterium; assembly: GCA_038321865.1. GTDB lineage: Bacteria > Gemmatimonadota > Gemmatimonadetes > Gemmatimonadales > GWC2-71-9 > JAICUF01. The sequence goes on along the minus strand of JBBQFH010000009.1, from coordinate 18,071 downwards.
GATCCGGTAGACGATGAGGTCATTCGCATCGCCCACCCCCTCCATCCCCGACGCGACCCCAATCGCGTTCGTTCCCGCGATGGGGAACGCCTGCCAGACCCTGTTGTGGGGGAACACCAGCGAGTCGCGGATCCGGCCGCCGCGATCGGCGATCGTGAGAATTCGAGACTGTTCGCGGGCTGTGAGCACCACGAGCCAGCGGCCATCCGCGGTCACGCGCGCCAGCGGATAATCTCCCGGCGGGGCCCGGAACGGGACACTGTCATAGACGACGCCATCGCCGGTCCCGACCCGCCGAAACCAGGCCACGGTGTCCCGGGCGGAGCGAAACACGATGAGGGTCGTGTCGCCGTTGCCGATCAGCGTCGCCAGCCCCTGGCCCAGCAGGCGCGGCTCTCCACCGAGCATCGGGACGCTGTAGGAGCCCCAGCTGTCATTGATCGCGCCGCCGACCAGCAGGAACCTGCCATCCGCCGTCCACTCGGTGGACCACATGTTCGTCGCGCCGCGGAGGATCCTGGTCGATCCGGCGCCTCCGGCGTCCTGCACCACCAGATCGAAGGCGCAAATTCCGGCGCTGTCGCACTGACGCTCGGCAAAGGCGATGCGCTTGCCATCGGGAGAGATCGATGGCGCCCACGTGTTGCCGGTGAAGGTCACCTGTACCCGGTCGAGGTTGACCGGCGCCCGCGGGCGCGCCGTCGGCCACACCTTCCACAGCACGGCCGCGATGGCGACGCCCGCGGCCGCCGCCGCGATCCACCGCCCCGCATGCCGCTCCGGTCGCCACCCCGCGACCGGTCGGGTGGACGTCGGCGTCAGTCCCCCGCTCGACGTGACCAGCGGCTCCAGCTGGCTCAGCAGCTCATCGGCGCTCTGCCACCGGTCGGCCGGCCGCTTGGCCAGGCAGCGCATGACGATCGCCTCGAGGACCGGCGAGATGCCCGGACGGTGCCGTGACAGCGGATCGGGTGCCTGCGTCACATGCGCGGCAAGTACCTGCTGCGGCGTCCCGCCGATGAACGGCGCTCGACCCGCCAGCAGCTCGTAGGCCATCACCCCCACGGCGTAGATGTCCACCCGATGATCGAGATGCGGATCGGCGACGGCCTGCTCCGGCGCCATGTAGGCGGGCGTTCCGAGCGCCACGCCGGCGGTCGTCAGCTGGTTCCGGCCGCTCGCCTCACTCACCGCCTTGGCTACGCCGAAGTCGAGCACCAGCGCGTGCCGCCCGGACAGCATGACGTTGTCAGGCTTCACGTCCCGGTGCACCACGCCGCGCGCGTGGGCGTAGCTCAGCGCGTCCACGATCTCGACCAGCAGCTTGAGCGCTTCGTTCACCGGCAGCTCGCCCTGGCGGCCCAGCCGCTCGCGGAGCGACTGGCCATCCACGAACGGCATGACGTAGTAGAGGAACCCGTCGGCTTCGCCGGAGTCGAGCAGCGGCAGGATGTGCGGGTGCTGCAGCTGCGCGGCGATCTCGATCTCGCGGAGAAAGCGCTCCGGGCCGATCGTCGCGGCGAGCTCGGGCCGGAGCACCTTCACCGCCACCTTGCGCCGGTGGCGCGCATCGTCCGCCAGGTAGACCGTCGCCATGCCGCCCTGGCCCAGCTCGCGCTCCAGCGTGTAGCGCCCCTCGAGGGCGGCCGTAAGGCGTTCGGAAATGCCGATCACGGGTGGCCCACGTCGGCCACCCAGACATCGCTCTGACGATCGTTGAGGGCGAAGAAGATGCGGGTGCCGTCCGTGGCCCATTCCACCCGGTACGACGGACGGGTCGGATCGTCGAAGCGGACCAGCAGCTTCGGCTCGGCGCCCCGCCCCGTCAACGACCACAGTGCCGCGTTGCCCTCGTCGTCGTGGCTCTTCAACCAGATACTCCGGCCGTCCGGTCCCCACGCCGCCGTCTCCGCGAGCGGATCGAGGGTGCCGACGCGAGGCAGGTAGATCGTGTCCGCCGCGCCAGAGGAGGCCACGACAGTCACGATGTCGCCCTCGGGCGTCGTAACGATCAACTGCGTGCCGTCGGGAGACCACCGTGGCCAGCGCATGCGGGTGCCGCGGAGCAGCGGCGCCTGCCACTTGCCATCCGCGGCCCGGCGCGATACCCACGTCTCGACGCGCTGACGGTCGTACCACGCGAGTGCCTTGCCGTCCGGCGACCAGTCGGGCACACGTTGCTCGGTGGCGGTGGGCGCGACTCGCTGCGGGCTGCCCCCGTTGAGCGGAAGGACGAAGACCTGCCGCACCGAGCCAACAACGCTGTGGTAGGCCACCTCCGCCCCGTCGGGCGATATCGCGGGCTGAAATTCGTCGGCCGCTGCGCTGGTCAGTCGCTCGGGTTCGCCGCCGGCCAGGGCGACCCGGTAGAGATCCGCATTGCCGTGCAGGTTGGAATCGAACGCCAGCCAGCGGCGGTCGGGAGAGACGCGGAATCCTTCGATGACCTGGGTGCCGGACGTGACCGGCGTCGCCGTTGCGATTGACACCGGCGGCGACGCCGGAATCGGCACCGACCAGATATTCGCCTTTGCGGTATACACCGCGTAGGCGAGCTGGTGGCCATCGCCCGACAACGTCAGCGACATCGCGTTGAGTCCCGTCGTCAGCCGGACCGCCGGGCCGTCCACAGCCCCGGAGCGAGACACCGGCAGCACATAAATGTCCCGCGGCCCCTGACGATCCGACACGAAGAACAGCGAGCGGCCGTCCCGCGACCACGCCGGGCTCTGATTGATGCGGGTGCTGTCGGTGACCGAAACGCTGGGCCCACCGCCGGCAGGAATCACCACGATCGTACTGGCTGCTACGTTCCCGAAATTCGTGCCCAATTGCACGAACTCTGCGTTCTCCGTGACGCACGCGATCAGGCCGCCGGCCGGCGACCAGGCGCAGGAGTGCAGCAGCCGGCCCGCGGCGACCGGGCGGCTGACCGCGCTCGCCACCGCGAAGTCGTAAAGGGTGTCACCGCGAACGAACGCCACGTGGCGGCCGTCCGGCGACCAATCGGCACTACGGATCCGCACGGACGGAAGCGGCGCGATGAGCGGTCGTGCCGCGCCGCCCAGGGCCGGCGCCGTCGCCACGCCGCCCCCCGTGAGGAACAGGAGCGTGGCACCATCGGGCGACCAGCGCGGACCCGTCTGGATCTCCGTGGTGTCATCGGTCAGCGCGATGGTGCGGCCGCCCGCGATCGGGCGGACGAAGATCCGCATGCGCGAGGACGAGCCCGCGGCGTACGCGACGAACTTCCCGTCCGGTGAGATCGCCGGCAGAATTTCGAGCCCCGCGTCCGACGTGATCTGGGTGGACTGCCCCAACGTGAGGGCCGGCGCCGGGCGCGAGAACACGTGTCCCAGGATGCTGCCGGCACCGAGCAGTACCGCGACGCCGGCGACGATCAGCGGCACCCGCCACCGGTATCCCCGTCCGACCACGATCGGCTGGGTGTCGGTCGGGGTCACGCCACGCGTCGGCGTGATCCCGCCGGTCGGCGTCGCGGCCTGTTCCAGCTGGGCGAGCAGCTCGTCGGCGGTCTGCCAGCGGTCGGCCGGGCGCTTGGCGAGGCAGCGCATCACCGCCTGCTCGAGCAGCGGCGGGATCCCGGGCCGCCGCTTGCTCACCGGATCGGGGGCTTCGGTGACGTGCGCGGCGAGCACCTGCTGGGGCGTGGCGCCGGTGAACGGCGGACGGCCGGCCAGCAGCTCGTAGGCCATCACCCCGACGGCATAGATATCCGAGCGATGGTCGATGTGCGGGTCGGCCGCCGCCTGCTCGGGGGACATGTACGTGGGCGTGCCCACCGCGACGCCGAGTGTGGTGATGGTGTTGCGGCCGGTGGCCTCGCTGACCGCCTTGGCCACGCCGAAGTCGGCGACGAGCGCGTGCCGGCCGGAGAGCATGACGTTGTCGGGCTTGATGTCCCGGTGGACCACGCCGTGGGCGTGCGCATGGGCCAGCGCGTCCACCACTTCGGCTGTGAGCCGGACGGCTTCGTGAACCGGCAGCTCGCCTTCCCGCGTGATGCGATCGCGGAGCGACTGGCCGCTGATGTAGGGCATGACGTAATAGAGGAAGCCGTCCGCGTCCCCCGAGTCGAGCAGCGACAGGATGTGCGGATGCTGGAGCTGGGCGGCGATCTCGATTTCCCTGAGGAAACGCGCGGCGCCGAGCGAGGCGGCCAGGTCTTCGCGCAGCACCTTGATCGCGACCTTGCGGTGATGCTTCAGATCTTCGGCGAGATAGACCGTGGCCATCCCGCCGGCGCCCAGCTCCCGCTCCAGCCGGTAATGGCTGGCCAGCGCCGCGCTCAGGCGATCGGGAACCGGTGTGGTCATGGGGCCGCGCCGGTCACTGCGTCGCGCCCGCCAGCCGCTCGAAGCGCGGATTGCCCCGGAGGGACGCGAAGGTCGGGTCGATCCGAAGCCAGGCCGGCGTGAAGATGTAGGGTATGGCCGTCAGAGACTCAAGATCGGCCAGGGCACGATCGTTGTCGCCGAGAGCGAGCGACGTGCGGACGAACTGCATGAGGACGTAGGCCCGGTTTGCCAGAGTGGCCGCCTGCAAACCGCCGCCTGTCCGCACCGTATCCTCCTGCGCGCGGGCCTCGGCGGTACGCCCCTCGTAGGCCAGCATCAGTCCGTAGAGTGCGCGAATCTGCGGATCCCTGGGCGCGGCCGCGAGCTGGGGGACCGATGCGGCGAGCGCCGAATCCGCATACGCGCGTGCCGCCGCCTTGTCGCCGCGCTCCCAGTGCGCGGTCGCGAGGGACTGGCCCCACCAGGCGGGATCGTTATCGAACGCCGCCGGCGTGAGCCGGAGCAGCAGGCGCTGTTCCGTATCGTCGAGCGCCCATCCGAGCTCCTGATAGCCGCCGAAGAAGGCGGCCACGGCCGGCGCCGTGTTGACCGCGTCGATCGAGGAGCGTATGAAGCCCCGTGCGCCGCGCAAATCGCCCTGCGCAAGATAGGCGATGGACTGCCATTCGATCAGGTTCAGATCGGCCGGCACGAATGCGCGCGCGGTCGCGCCCACGGACAGCGCGTCGGAGTACCGCCGCTTGAACACATAGGCCTGCTGCAACGAGCTGAGTGTCGTGGCCGAGCGCGGATCCAGATCCCGTGCCCGTTCCAGCTTGGCGATACCGGCATCCAGATTGCCGGCGCCCATGTCGCTGCTCGCCGCGACGGCCAGGACGTCGGCGTCGTTGGGGGCGGCCCGCAGCGCCTGGGCGATGGCGGCGGCAGACCGCGCCGGATCGGGAGCCACCGTGCCGTAGTAGCGGACCGCGGCCATCTGCCCCTGCGCACCATTCGGATCCAGCGCCAGTGTGTGCCGAAGCGCCTCGCCGGCGCGGGCGGCCACCACCGGATCGCGGCTGCCGTTGGAGTACACCCGCCCGAGCGCGCTGGCGAGACTGGCCCATGCGTCCACGAAGCCCGAGTCGAGCGCCACGGCCTGCTCGAAGTAGGACGCGGCGAGCCGCTGGGTGCCCGCATCCACGCTGGTCAGCGCTTTCCCCTTGAGATAGACCTCATACGCCGCCGCGCTGGCCGTCGGCCGCCGCGTCAGCGCCCGCTGCTCCTGCGTGCCCAGCTGGGTGCCCAGCGCCGCGGCGACCTGAGTCGCGATCTGCGCCTGCACCGCGAACACGTCGCTCACGTCGGTATCGAAGGTCTGCTGCCAGGTGGTGGCACCGGTCGTGCCGTTCACCAGCTCCGGCACGACCTGCACGCGCCGCGGGCCGCCGGCGGCTCCGACCCAGCGGACCTTGCCAATCAGCAGGTAGCCGACATTGAGCTCGCGGGCGATCTGCTGCGGTGTCTTCGTCGTTGCGCGGTACTGGCCCGCGCTGGACGACGCGATGACGGTGAGGCCGTGGACCTGGGCCAGCTTCCCGCGCACCTCGTCCGCCACGCCGTCGGCGAAGTAGGCATCCGCCGCCCCGCCCTGGTTCTCGAACGGAAGAATGGCGACCCGCGAGCGATCGGCCGACGTCGCCGTGCCCGGCGCCTGGAGCGCCAGCGCGGTGGCGACGACAGCCCACAGTGCCACGGCGAGCCCGCCGCCGATCGCGGCGTTGCGCCAGGTGAGCCACTCGCCGAGCCCCTCCGGCGGCCGTCCCTGGCGCCGCCGCGATTCGGCTCGGCCGGTCGCCACCAGCACCGCGGCGCCGATCGCCAGCAGCGCCACGGCGAAGAGCAGCGTCCATTGCGGCAGGTCCCAGCGCCTGAGCAGCGCATAGACCAGGCCCAGCATCCCCGCCGAGCCGAGCGCGAACAGGCCCCACACCTGCCACGGTGCGGGGCCCTGGCCCGCCGGCACCGCAACCGGCACATGGGACGCGCCGCTCCGGCTCAGGTCGAGCGAGTGGGTGAGGGCGCCGCCCATCGCCTCCGCGGTCTGATAGCGGTCGGCCGGACTCTTGGCCAGCGCCTTGAGGACCGCGGCTTCGACGACTGGTGCGAGCCCCGCGCGCGTCGCCGTGAGCACACGCGGCTGCTCGGTCATGCTGCGCATCACGATCACCCGGGACGACGGCCCGGTGAACGGCGGCTCCCCGGCCAGCATCTCGTACACGACGGCGCCCAGCGCGTAGACATCGGCTCGGCCGTCGACGCCGGCATCCCCGCTCGCCTGCTCCGGCGCCATGTACTGTGGCGTGCCGACGGCGAACCCGGTCTGCGTCAGCGCCTCACCCGACCCCTCCAGCGCCCGGGCGATTCCGAAATCCGCTACCAGGGCGTGGCCCGACTGCAGCAGGATGTTGGCGGGCTTGATGTCGCGGTGGACGATGCCGCGGCCATGCGCGTGGGCCAGCGCCTCCGCCACCTCGCGGCCGAGCCGGAGCGCCTCGTCTACCGGCAGCTGCTTTTCCTGCTGCAGCCGCTCGCGGAGGGTCTGGCCCTCGACGTACGGCATGACGTAATAGAGCAGGCCGGCCGCCTCGCCCGAGTCGTACATCGGCAGGATGTGCGGATGGCTCAGCTGCGCGGCGACCTCGACCTCGCGCAGAAACCGTTCGGAGCCGAGGGTGGCGGCCAGCTCGGGGCGCATCACCTTCACGGCCACCTTGCGGTGATGCTTCAGGTCTTCGGCGAGATAGACGGTGGCCATTCCGCCCTCACCGAGGACGCGGTCGACGCGGTAGCGGTCGGCGAGGGCCCGCTTGACCTGCTGCACCTCGACGACGCCGGTCGTCCCCGTTCGTGGCGGGACACCCGGGTCGGTCGGCGTGGCGACGCCACAGCGCAGGCAGAACTGCGCCTCCTGCGGCAGCGAGATCTGGCACGATGGACACGAGCGCAGGGCCAGGGACATGAATTTCCACTGCGGGGGTTACTGCGCGTTGTGAAAAATGGAGTGCAGGAATAAGCCGTCGGCAGGCTTGCCGCGCAAGGCGTACGGGCGCCGATCCGGCGACGGCCGGCGGGATCAGCGCACGATGAGCCGCTGCACGTAGTACGGCTTCGCCGGCGGGCCGATCACGAGTCGATATTCGCCGGGCGGCGGCTCGAAGGCGGCGTCGAAGGTCTCCCCCACCTGGAGCACGCGAACCGCTCGGCCCGGGACGGCCGGCCCGCTCGGAAATTCAGCGCCGTCCTTCGCCAGCGGGCGCCAGCGGGCGAGCTCGGATCCAGCGTAGATCGCGAACGGGAACCGCAACGCGACGCCGATGTTGACGAACCGGAACCGGTGAGCCACGCCCGCTGCCAGGTTCAGCGGCCCGGGCAGCGAGTCCCCGTTCACGATCACGCGCCGCGGCAGCTCCATGCCGTCCCAGCCGGCCACGTAGAGGTGATCCCGGGAAGGGTCGAGGCGCTGCCCTGGCTCCAGCACCACGATGCCGCCGTAGAGGCCCGAGGAAAGCTGCTCGATGTCGTTCATGTGCGTGTGATACATGAACGTGCCGGCCCGCGGCGTCGTCAGGTGGGCCAGGAACGAGTCGCCCGGCTCGATCGAGGGCGCCATCACGGTACCAACACCGCTCCAGCCCGCCACGCCGTCCGAATAGCTCTCCAGCTCGATGCCGTGCCAGTGCACGGCGGCCGGCTCGCGGAGCCGGTTGATCACCATCACGTCCGTGGGCTCACCGCGCACCAGCGTCAGCACCGAGCCCGGCGTCTCGACGGAGTCGGCCGCCGGCTCGCGGGTGTCGCGCTGCAGCACGAATCCGAGCGCGCGCGGCGCATGCGCGCGGCGCGTGCCTTCCTGGATATAGAGCCGCAGCACCTTTGGGTTTCGGCGCAGCGGCGCGCGGAAGGCTGTCCCCGGCCGTACCGTAATCCCGGTGACCAGGCCGGCCATATGGACCAGCGGGTCGTGCGCCATTCGATCATGGCTGCCGTCGACCGGCGGGTCGAGACGCGTATCCGGCACGACATGAAATCCGATGTGGCAGTGGAACAGCCAGTTGCCCGGCCGGTTGGGGCTGAACACCATCGTCAGTGTCGACAGCGGAGCCATGCCTTCGGTCACCGCGAGCCGGCGGTCGTCGGGTCGGTACAGGGTATCGGCCAGGAGATCACCGCGGGCATCCACGCGAAAGTAGAAGCCGTGGAGATGCATCGGATGGTTCCGGTCCGACGCATTGACGATGCGCCAGCGCACGCTGTCGCCGACCAGGGCATTCATCCGCTCGGTGTAGGGCCAGGACCGTCCGTTGATGGTGAGCGCGTTTCGGTAATCCTCCGGGTCGAGCGTCTGGCCCCAGACGTTCATCACGAGGATGCGATCGGGCGGCGAGCCGCCCGGCGGGTCCACGACCAGCGCCCCGCCCAGCTGTTCGCGCTCGTCGTCCTGGCGAACCCCGTTGGGGCGGAACGAGGTATGCCGGCCGAGGACGGCGTGGTAGAGATAGGTGCCGGCGCGCCCCACTGCAAAGCGCACGGTGCGTGATTCGCCCGGGCGGAGCACCACGCTGTCGCCGGCGGCGGCGGGGCGGGCCAGCAGCCCGTGAATGGTGATCGCCGAGTCGCCCAGCGCGTTCCGCACCGAGGCCACGATGATGGTGCCCTCGGGTACGCGGATCAGCGGAGCCGGGATTTCCGGTGGGTGTCCCACCTCGGCGAAGGCCGCCACATCGATGGCCGGGCCACTGTCCGATTCGGGGTGCCAGGTGGCCATCCGGACTTCGAGCCGGAGCTCCAGCGTGTCGCCATGCAGCCGGCCGGCAGGCCGGCGGTTGTCGTTCGCGACGACCACGGGCAGCACTGCGGTCGACGCGCGGCCGAGGGGGCGCGGCCCCGCGCCGGAGGCCCCGAGGAGGATGGCGGCGAACAGCGCGCGCGTCAGAGCTGGCCGTTCGGGACGCTGCGCCCGACGATGATCGTGATGTTGTCGCTGCCGCCGCCGTCGAGCGCGTCCTGCAGCAGCGTCTCGCACACCTGCTTGGCGGACGTCATGTCGCGAAGGCGCTCGCCGATCCGCTCGTCGGTCACGTGCCGGGTCAGGCCGTCACTGCAGAGCAGCCACACCGTCCCCCAGTCGTTCTGCAGCCGCGTCACCACCGGCGCGGTCTGCCGGCCGCCGATCGAGCTCGAGAGCATGTTGGACCAGCGGGTGGACGCGGCGGCGGCGGGCGTCAGCACCCCCTGGTCGATCAGCTCCTGCGCCATCGTCTGGTCTCGGGAGATCTGCGTCAGTTTGTCGCCGCGGAGCATGTAGAGCCGGCTGTCCCCCACCTGCAGCAGATAGGCGTGCGGCCAGACGCCGATCCAGAGCGTGAGCGTCGTCGCCATCCCCCGCCGCTCGGGATCGGCCTGCGCGCGTTCCGCGATCGTCGCGTGGGACTGCAGCGCGGCGTCGGACAGGGCCTCGGTGAAGGTCGCGTCCTGGGCGGGGTCGGCGCTGTAGTAGCACCGCGTGCAGTGGGCGACGTACTCGGTGATCGTTTCGACGGCGAGCCGGCTCGCTTCCTCGCCCATCGGCCCGCCGCCGACCCCGTCGGCGACCATCGCGAGAAACGCCAGCCGGTCGCTGGCGCCGAACACCGGCGCGTCGGGCAGGCTGGTGGCATGAACCACGATGTCCCGCTTGAGCTGGCAGATGAGGAAGTGATCCTGGTTGTTCTTCCGGACCAGCCCCGTGTGGGTCAGTCCGTAGACATCGATCTCGTCGTCGCGCGGCTTGGGCGCGTCGGCGCGATCGCCGAGGATAACCTTCGTGGTGGTCTCGTGGCCGCTGACGGGGATCTGGTTCATGGACGTTCCGGGGAGCGTGGAACCGGGACCGGACGACGATATGCCAACATACCGCCGGAGCGGCGGGCGCGCGATCTACTCGATCGCGCCCCCCCGGGCCCGGTCCAGCCGCCGCGTGGCCCGGGGGAGCGCACCCACCTCACGTGCCTTGCGCCGGAACCCCTCGCCGTGATCCAGCGGGGCACCGGTTTCCGCCTGCCACTGGTGCACCATCTCATGCAGCAGCGTGTGTTCCACCTCCGGCCACGGGTCGGCCCGAAGATGCCGCCGGCTGATCGTGATCGCGGCCGGACGCCCGTCCACCAGCGACACGGCGAGCTCGCCCAGGCGCCGGCGCATGCGGCCGGAGAGCCGGATGGGAAGCGGACCGAGGCTGCCACCGAAATGCCGGGCACTCAGCCCGCGGTGCGCCTCGACGAGACGCGCCAGCGCCGCGGCATCGCCCGGGCGCGCGGCGGCGGGCTCCCGGACCGGGCGCGGCGGCACGTGCGCGTGAACGGGAAAGGAGAGGAACTCACGCTGCGCGGCGGTCCGGGTCGAACGGCGGATGCCGCGCCGAAGATAGGTGACGATTGCCGCGAGCACCCGGTCCGGTGCGTGGGCGTACCCGGCGTGAAGCCGCAGCACCCCGCCACGGAGGCTCAGCATCACCGTGCGGTTGGCATGCGTCCGTAGTTCGTCCACATCGCGGAGTCCCAGCAGGCGCAACCGGGATTCCAGGACGTCAGAGAGGCTGATCGCCAACGGTGGTCGAGACGAGAGGATGGCGGTAGGGCTGCCGCGCGAAGGTGTACTGGTCGGACCGGAGAAACTTTCGTCCGGCATGCTCCCAGCGGAAATGCTGCACGTGCACCGATTCTGTGTCCACCCGGACGACGTTGAAGACCGAGGGCCGGCGGCCCCGGGTGCGGGAGGTGTGGGTCCCGGCGGCGCTCACCGCCAGCCGGCCGGCCACCTGCGACGCACCCTCCTGATGGTCGTGGCCGCAGAGCACCACGTCGGCCCCGCACTCCTGCAGCTGCCGCTGCGCGCTGCGCCAGTTCGACAGCCCATGGCGCTGGGAGATCTTGCCGGGCAGCACATTGTGGTGCGTGACGATGACGCGGGCGACATCGGCCGGCGCCCGGGCGAAGATCTCCCGCGCGCGATCCGTCTCCGAGCTGGGCAAATGACCTTTCACGGCGATGTCCCGCAGGTTCCACGTGAGCGAGCCCGGCGCCATCCCGTACGCCGACAGCAACCCGACGATCACGGCGCCGGGAATCTCGAGCACCGGTGCCAGATCCTCGCCGAAGTAGCGGCGGTACTTGGCGTAGAGCGGCGCGGTCCCCCGCATCCCGAAGGGACTGGCCCACCATTGCACGTCGTGGTTGCCAGGCACGACCAGGACGGGGGCCACCTTGCGCAGGCGGCGCACGAAGGCGTGCGCCGCCATGAACTCACCGTGCCGCGCCCGCTGGGTGAGATCACCCGACAGCGCGATCGCGTCGGGACGGAGCGTCGGCACGTACTCCTCGATCTGCTCCAGCTGCCACAGATCGGCGTCCACACCGAAGTGGACGTCCGACAGGTGGACGATCGAGATCTCCTGCTTCACCAGATGACCCGGACGCGGTAGGTGACCAGCGCCGTGCCCCGGGCAGGCACCGCCACCCGGAATCGCGTCACGCTGGACGACAGCTTCTCCGGCTTGATCGAGCTGGCGATGACGCTCCAGTCACCGCGACGCTGCTCCAGCACATCCACCGTCGCCGCGCTGTCAGTCGCATTGGTCACCGTCACGCGGTAATCCGCGAGGGCGGAGGTGCGGAGCGTCCCGCCGATGCTGTCGCGGCGGGTGGTGTAGGTCGCCTGCACCCGCTTGGCTGTCAAATCAAAGGCGTTGCCCGCCGACAGCCGCAGATCCTCGCCGGCCGGCGTGTGGTCCATCGCCGCCTCGCCGACGAGCTGGAGCCGCCCGCTGCTGTCCGCCTGGAACAGGCGCGCCACGCCGCCGGGGAGCGGCCGGTCGCCGAAGTCGGTCTTCCGCGGCCGGCGGAGGGTGTAGCTCACTTCGACCGGGACATCCTCCTCGTTCGGCTGCTGCGGCAGATACCCCCAGTAGGGCAGCTGGCCGCGGACGACGTAGTTCCGCTCGTATTTCACCGTCGCCGGGCTGAACATCGACGCCGACGTAGTCATGCCGGGCAGCAGCGTGAGTCGCTCCGGGAGTGAATACAGGTGGAACTCGCCGACCCGCTGCTCCGACGCCGACTCCTGCACGGCGTCCTTGGCCATCGACATCCGCGCGACCGCGCCCTGGTTGTAGATGCCGGGCGGCGGCGCCGCCGCGCTCACCGACCCGGCCAGCAGCTGGATCTCCGCGCTGTCGGCCCGAAGCGACTGCGAGCCGATCACCGCCGCGCCGGTCACGCGGGCGTCGGTCCCGGCCAGGATCACCTGATAGCTCGCCTGCCAGCGGGCGCCCTCAGTGAAGTAGCCGACGCGAAGGTTGTCACGCGCGCCGGCGCTCTGCAGCGCCAGCGTCGCGGTCGGCGCCGAGACGACCAGGTCGGCCGGATACAGTGGCACGCCGGGCGCCGAGAAGGTGATGCGGCCGTCGGGCATCTGCAGCTGCAGCGGGTCGACGCTGAGGACCAGCGCGCTCACCGTGTCGCGCGCCTCCACGCCGCCGGGCCCGGTCCGGGCGACTCGGAATACCAGCCGCCGGCCCACGGAGCGGCGCAGGACGCTGGCCTCGTCGACCGCTCCGTCATAGGCAGACCGCTGGATGACGACCGACGAATCCAGCGAGAAGAGCGACGATGGATCGAGGGCGCCGAGCGTGACGGTCTGGGTGGACGCGCCGCGCGGCACGTGCACCGGCACCGTCCGCCGAATCAGCACCCGGCCATCGTTGTAGATCGTGAGACTGGTCTGGGCGGCGAGGCCGCCCGCACTGGTGAGCAGCATGGCCGCGAGGGGCAGGGCCGCGTGTCGGACTCTCTCCATCTGTCTTACTCCCGAGTGGGGCGGGGCTGGCGCGGCAGAAACTCCATGGCCACGCGGGTCGCGATCCGCCGAAGGATGACGTAGACGGCGACGACCAGCACCACACTGTAGATGCGGGCGTTCGGAACCGCCGGAAGCCGGAAGGAGACGTACGCCGCCGTCAGCGCCGTTCCCGCGAGGGAGATGAGGCTGGAGACCCGATTTGCACGCCGCTTGCGCGCCCTGAGGCAGTCGGCGCACAGCTCGCCCCAGGCGAGGCCGGGAATGTGCTCGCCGCAGGCCGCACAGGGGACCTCAGCCCACCCGACGGGCAACGGCATCGCCGAACTCCCGCGTCCCCGCCGTCCCGCCCAGGTCCCGCGTGCGGATGTTGTCGGTCACGATCACCTGTTCCACGGCGGCGCGCACCCGATTGCCGCGCTCGACCTCGCCGAGGTGGTCGAGCATCATCGCAGCGGCCAGGATCTGGGCCGAGGGATTCGCCACGCCTTTCCCCGCGATGTCGGGCGCGCTCCCGTGTACCGCCTCGAAGATCGCCGCCGACGTGCCGATATTGGCGCCCGGCGCGAGGCCGAGGCCGCCGACCAGCCCGGACACTTCGTCGCTCAGGATGTCACCGAACATGTTGGTCGTGACCATCACGTCGAACTGCTCGGGGCGCATGACCAGCTGCATCGCCGTGTTGTCCACGATCATGTCGTTGGCGACGATCCGGCCCTCGTACTCCGCCGCGATCTGCTTCCCCACCTCAAGGAAGAGCCCGCTGACCATCTTGAGGATGTTCGCCTTGTGGACGATCGTGACTTTCTTCCGGCCGTGCCTCACGGCGTACTCGAACGCGTAGCGAATGATGCGCTCGCAGCCGATCCGGGTCACGATCGCCAGCGATTCCGCCACCGCCTTGGGATCGTTGCCCACCGCCACGAAATGCTCCACCCCGACATAGAGTCCTTCGAGGTTCTCCCGCACCAGCACGATGTCGATGTTCTCGTAGCGGCCGCCGGGCACGATGCTCCGGGCCGGCCGCAGGTTCGCGTACAGCTCGAAGGCCTTTCGCAGTCCCACGTTCACCGAGCGGTAGCCGGTCCCGACCGGGGTGGTGAGCGGGCCCTTGAGCGCGAGCGTGTTGCGGCGGATGCTCTCCACCGTCGCGTCGGGCAGTGGCGTGCCGGTCGCGTCCACGGCCGCCATTCCCGCCAGCTCCTCGTCCCAGTTGAACCGGAGGCCCGTCGCCTCCAGGACCTTTACGGTCTCCGCCGTGATCTCGGGGCCGATGCCGTCCCCGGGAATCAGCGTCACGTCGAACGGCATGGCGTCACTCGGGCGGGAAGATGGTGGTCAGCGCCGCGTTGAGTGCCGCGTCGGGCGTGGCGCCGGTGCCTTCCGCCAGGCTCCGCCAGAGGAGCTTGCCGGTCCGGGCGTCACCCATCACGAGTGAAAGCGTGGCGTGGATACTGCCCGCCGGATCGCGGCTGAAGCCCAGCGCGGCAGGGATGAAGATCATGCGGCCGCCGGCGATGGCGACGAGGTTCCGAAGCGAGCTTCGGAGTGGATCGGGAATCAGGGTCAGCTTGGGCGCCCGCATCATCGCCTGGCCCATCATGTCCGGATCGGTCAGCATCCCCGGTGCGCGCCGGGCCATGCGCCGAAGCTCGGCCGGCAGCACCCACTTCACCTCGGGGCCCTTCCCCAGCAGCGTCTCGGCGATCAGTGAATCGGTGCGCTGCAGCGCCGTGCGGCGGTCACGGTACAGACGCCAGCCCGAATCGGCTTCGACCGACGAGTCGGCCACGACCATCGTGATGGGAAGCACCGATACCGGCTGGCCCGCCAGGGGCGCCACCGCGAGCCCGTGCGCGGCATCGGGGCGCTGGGCCACGGCGGGCGTCGGCGCGCCGGCGGGCCCGGCGCCACGGCTGCAGGCCAGGGCTAGCGAGAGCGCGGTGACCCTCAGGATGCGAATCGCGAGCGGGATGTGGTTCGGCAACAGAGGTCTGCTTGGGATAGGAGACCGGAAAGGTAATCACCCACCGCCGCGGTCGGCGAGGCGCGAGCGGACTCCGCCGCGCGGCCCCGGAAGCCCGCCGCGAAACTCGAAGTGACGCTCGTTCATCACCCGGTCCTCGAACGTCGCGTCCGCTCGCCGCATCATCACCAGCACCTGGGCCGCGGCGTCCGCCGCCGGGACCCAGACGTCCGCCTGGAGCCCCGGGTACAGTGCGGCGAACTCGGGCTTGAGGCGGGCCTCACGCACCATCGGGTTGGTCACCGGTCGGTGGCCCGCGTCCGCGCCGGGCCCGGCCGGCCCGCTCCGCCCCGGAAATCGAAATGCGCGGCGTCGAGCTCGCGCTGCTGGGGGTCGCTCGGCCGGCGCGACGTCCGGGCGCGCGCCAGCACGAACTCCACGATGCCGCCGGCCGGCAGCCAGACCCCCGGTTCGAGGCCGGGATACTGGCCGGCGAATTCCGGCCGGAGGCGCGCCTCGCGCTCGGGCGCGTTGGTTTCCCTGTGCGTTGCCATCCGCTACTCGAGTGAAAGGCCGCCGTCCACCACGAGCGTCTGGCCCGTAATGTGGCGCGCGGCATCGGAACAGAGGAATGAGATCACGTGCGCCACGTCTTCCGGCTCGGCCACCCGGCCGAGCACGGCGCTCTTCTCCGCCCGCTCGATCACCTCGGGCGGCAGCATGCCCATCCGTTCGGTGCGGATGAACCCGGGCGCCACCGCGTTCACGTTGACGTTCGAGGGCCCGAGCTCCACCGCGGCCGAGCGGGTCAGCCCCATGAGCGCCGCCTTGCTCGTGGCGTAATTGCACACCCCGAAGCCGGGGCGCTCCGCCTGGTGCGCGCCCACGTTGACGATCTTGCCGTAATGCTGGGCCCGGAACTCTGGGGCCACCGCGCGGATGCAGTTGTAGGTGCCGGTGACGTTGGTGTCGATGACCTTGTTCCAGGCCTCTTCGCTGAGGCGCCAGAGGGCCCCGTCGCTGGCGACGCCGGCATTGTTGATCAGGAAGTGCACCGCGCCGAGCCGCGCCTTCGTCTCCGCCACGAAGCGCTCCACCGCCACGCGGTCCCGCACATCGCAGGGCGCGGCGAACACCGCCACGCCCATCGCCGAAATCGCCGTTTCGGTGAGGAGGGCCTGCTCGACGACGTCGCGGCCTTCCATGCTCACATAGCAGAACGCGACGCTGCACCCCAGCCGGCCGAACTCCAGCGCGATGCTTCGGCCGAGCCCGGTGGCGCCGCCGGTGACGATGACGGCCTTGTCGCGGAATCCCCTGGGGATCGCCTGCGGCTTGGGTTCGACGACGTGCGCGCCCGACTTGCGCGGCGCGTCGTCCCCCCAGGAGGGCTTCTGCCCGAAACTCGAGAATGGCATGGAGGCTTGAACGTACGGACGACTCTGGGCAAGAGCAAGAACGGCCGTAGATTAGGGCCATGAACTTCCTGTTCTGGGCCCTGGTGACGCTCGCGGGGGCCGCCGGCTGGGGCGTCCTCGCGCTTCACCGCGGCGAGACGGTGAGCGCCGCCTGGCTGGTGCTTGCTGCCCTCGGCACCTATCTCGTCGCCTATCGCTTCTACAGCCGCTTCCTGGCCGATCGGGTCTTCGGCCTCGACGACAGTCGCGCCACGCCGGCCGAGCGGCTGGCCAACGGCCGCGACTTCGTGCCGACGACCCGCTGGGTGCTCTTCGGCCACCACTTCGCCGCCATCGCCGGCGCGGGCCCGCTGGTCGGGCCGGTGCTCGCGGCGCAGTTCGGCTACCTGCCGGGCACCCTCTGGATCGTTTTCGGCGTGGTGCTGGGTGGGGCCGTGCAGGACTTCGTCATCCTCTTCGGCTCGATGCGGCGGGACGGGAAGTCCCTCGGCCAGATGGCGAAGGAGGAGATCGGGCCCTTCACCGGCTACCTCGCCATGGCCGCCGTCCTGGCGATCATGATCATCCTGCTTGCGGTCCTGGCGCTGGTGGTCGTGAACGCGCTGAAGGACAGCCCGTGGGGTGTGTTCACCATCATCTGCACCATCCCGATTGCGGTGATGATGGGGTTCTGGATGAAGGTGTGGCGGCCGGGCCGGACCCTCGAGGCCTCGCTCGCGGGCGTGGCGCTGCTGCTCGTGGCGCTGGTCGCCGGGCGGTGGGTGGCGCAGTCGGCTGCGCTCGCGCCCTGGTTCACCTGGTCGGCGACCACCATCGCGTACGCCGTGATGGGCTACGGGTTCGTGGCCAGCATCCTCCCCGTCTGGATGCTGCTCTGCCCCCGCGACTACCTGTCCACCTTCATGAAGATCGGGACCATCCTGTTGCTGGCGGTCGGCATCATGGTGGTGCTGCCGCCGCTCCGCATGCCGGCGCTCACCCGGTTCGTGGACGGCACGGGGCCGGTGTTCGCCGGCAAGATGTTTCCGTTCGCGTTCATCACCATCGCCTGCGGCGCGATCAGCGGGTTCCACGCGCTCGTGGCATCGGGCACGACGCCCAAGATGCTCAGGCGCGAGACCGATGCCCGCCTCATCGGTTACGGCGGCATGCTGATGGAGTCGTTCGTCGCCGTGATGGCGCTCTGCGCGGCGTCGGTCCTGGAGCCCGGCGTCTACTTCGCGATCAACGCGCCGGCGGCGGCGCTGGGCCCGTCCCTCGCGAGCGCCGCCGACGCGGTCCGCGGGTGGGGATTCGCGGTGACGCCGGCACAGCTGCAGGCGCTCGCGAGCCAGATGGGCGAAACGTCGCTGGTATCCCGTACCGGCGGCGCACCGTCCCTGGCCGTCGGCATGGCGACGATCTTCGCCGGTGCCTTCGGCCAGAGCCTTACCGCGCTCTGGTACCACTTCGCGATCATGTTCGAAGCGCTGTTCATCCTCACCGCCGTCGATG
>JBBQFH010000008.1:0-114516 GCA_038321865.1 Gemmatimonadales bacterium | reverse complement strand
CCGACCGACATACCCGGCCTCGAGTTCGCCGGCGAGGTCGAGGCCGTCCGGGCGGACGTCACGCGCTGGCGGGTGGGCGACCGGGTCATGGGGCTGGTCGGCGGCGGCGGACAGGCGGAGTTCGTCGTCGGCCACGAGGATGAGATGCTGCCGGTGCCCAACGGGTTGACATGGGTGGAAGCCGCCGCGATTCCGGAATCGTTCCTGACCGCCTACGACGCCTTGGTCACCCGCGCCCGAATCCGCGAGGGGGAGCGTGTCCTGATCCACGCCGTCGGCAGCGGCCTCGGCACCGCCGCATCGCAGATCGCGCATCGGCTGGGCGCCACCGTGCTCGGCACCTCACGGAGCCCGGAGAAACTTGCCCGGGCGGTCATGTTCGGCCTCGATGCCGGGATCGATACCAGCGCCGGCTCGTTCCGATCGCAAGTGCACGAGCCGGTGGATGTCATCGTGGATGTGCTCGGGGCGGCGGCCTTTGCCGACAATCTGGCCGTGCTGGCGCTGCGCGGCCGGCTGATCCTGCTCGGCTTGCTGACGGGTAGCGTGGTGCAGGCCGATCTGACCGACATCCTGCGGAAACGCCTCGAGGTGATCGGCACGGTGATGCGGACGCGTGGACTGGAGGAGCGCGTGGCACTCGCGCGCGAGTTCACCGACCGGATGGTACCGCTGTTCGAGCACGGTGCGCTCAGGCCGGTCGTGGATCGTACCGTATCCATGAGCGACGTCGGCGCCGCACACGAGCTGATGGAACGGAATGAGACGTTCGGGAAAATCGTGGCGGTGTGGGACTGACCTAGAGCAACACCCCCTGCTGGTTGGCCGGCTCGACGTCGCTGATGTGGTAGCGCTCCCCACCCATGCCGGACCCCACCGCAAAGCCGTGCCGCTTGGCGATCGAGACGTGCACGCTCAGATGGTGCCGCTCTGAAAGCCGCGCCAGCAGATCCAGGTCGCGCGTGACCAGCGGGGACTTGGTAATGATGCCGATGGAGAGGCCGCGGTATCCCTGAAGCATTTCCAGCAGTGACCGGGTGAGGCCAAAGCGACGTTCGGCGGGCTGATAGGGATCGGTGGCGGTCCCGATCACCAGCGTGCTGCCGCGGAGGCGGCGCGGGTCGAGGGTGCGGGCCAGTACGGCCGCGGCATCGCGCTTGACCAGGATCCGGTTCTCGAATGCCTCCCATCCTTCCTCACCGCGAAAATCTCGGAAGGCCGCGTCGTCCAGCCGGCCCTCGTGGTGCGCCCGCTCCACGGTGTAGCGGTGCGTATCGCGGGCGTAGCAGTAGGTGCAGCCGAACTCGCAGCCGATGTACGGGTTCACCGACCAGAACCCCATCCCGGTGGCAGCAGGCGAATTGAGCATGGTCCGCACCGGGAGCGACACGAAGGTCGTTCCGCGAGCGCGCTCGTCGAGGGATTCCCAGCGGGCAAGCGTGGGACGCTCTCCCAGCAGCGGGAGCTGCGGGCCCGAGGGGGACACTAGCCGCACCGGCCCCAGCCGCACTGCGCACAGGCGACGCAGCCGGAGCTCCGCACGATCGGGCCGGCACACTCGGGGCACACCCGGATGCCGCTGCAGGGCTGGGGATCGGATCGGCTGCCGGGCGGATTCGGCCGGGGGTTGGTGGCGGGCATCGCAACACTCGCATTCGGGGTCCGTCGCTGCACCCGAATATACACCGAAACCAGGCCGGGTCAATCCGGCGGAATTCAGCTGGGCGGCCCCCGAAGTGAGCGGCGACCCAACTCGACCGGTCCACCGAAGTCTTCGTCCGTCACCGGCCGGACGATATGGTCGAAGGCGAGGAAGAGCGTCTTGCTGAAGGGATAGAACGCGATCGGCATCACCAGCATCAGCGCGACCGTTTCCCACTCGAGCCGGGACCATGGTGTGTCGGGCCACGTCCATGCGAGGGCGCCGAGGATCCAGGCGAGAAATACCGTCTCCATCGCCATCAGGTTGAAGAAATAGGCACCCAGCCAGTAACCGCGCTCGCCGCGTTCGAAGCGGAGGCCGCACACCGGGCAGTTGGGCAGCATCCGGATCCAGGAAACGAACGCGGGTCCGCCGCCGCAGTGAGGGCAGCGGCGCCGGAGCGCCCGGCCGAAGGTGGTGACCGCGGAGGCCGTCCGTGACGGAACGGTCATCGCTGAGCAGGATCCTGAATGTGGCGCTCGATCCAGGCCGTCAGGTCGGCCAGCACCTGGGGCGTGTCGAGATCGGCGAAGAGTGCGTGATAGCCGCCCGGATACTCGATCAGCGTGCGGTCGGCGACGGTGAGCCGCTGAAAGAAATCCCGGGTTCCGGCGGGAGGCACCATGCGGTCGGCAGTGCCGTGCATCAGCAGCACCGGCAGGTCGAGGTTCGACGCCATCGACTGGACGCGGGCGATCGCCGCGGTGACCTCGGTCGACAGGCGCGCGGTGCCCTTTCGATGGAAGAGGGAGTCCTGCACCAGGGTCTCCGCCGCCGCCGGATCGCGCGAGAGTCCACCAAGATCGAGGCCCGCCTCCAGCGAAAATCGCGGCCAGATGCGCGACATCACGCGGCCCAGCGCCATCAGCAGTGGCGGGACGCCGACCGGCCCGATCGCGGGAGCCGCCGCGATCACCCCGGCCAGCCGGTCGGCGTGGTGCAGCGCATACTCCAGTACCACGAGCCCGCCGAGACTGTTGCCGAGCAGGAAGGGGCGGCCGGATCCTCGCGCCCCGACCAGCCGGACGAAGGTGTCCAGGTCATCCCGGTACTCGCGCCAGTCCCGGATGAACGCACGCTGGCCGCCGGAGCGCCCGTGTCCCCGGAGATCGAGCGCATGCACGGCAATTCCGCGCGGAGTGAGCCACTCGCTCAGCGCGGGATAGAGGCCGCCGTGGTCTCCCAGGCCATGCAGGTTGATGAGGGCGGCGCGAGGTGGCTCAGCGTCCGGCAGCCACGCCTGGTGAAACAGCCGCACGCCGCTGCGACCCTCGATTGTCCCGGATTCGTACCGCATCGCCTCAGCGGATTACCAGTCGGGGAACGCCTTCGCTCAGCCACGCATCCGGAGCCGCACACACCTCGGCCACGGTCACCGGCTCCGGCCGAGGCGGATCGGGCGGTGATTCGGCGGCGCCGCCCCGCGCGAAACGGAGCCAGAAGACGGTGGGCCCGGCATTTCGGGCGTGTTCGGCGACGAACGCCGCCAGTATCCGGCGCCAGCGCGCGGCGGGTTCGGCCGGCTCCGCGTCGCCGCGGCCGCGGTGCGCATCGAGCGCGCGGATCACCTCGGCGCGCGGCATCCGGAATCCGGCGAAGCGGGCGCGCAGCTCGCGTTCTTCGAGATGCTCCGCCGGATCACGGTCGAGCACGAGGTCGCAGCTGCAGGGGCCGATGAGGAGGGAGGCGACGGTCCGGGCGGGCCGGAAATCGCGCCGGAGCCGGCGCTCGTCGTCCGGCGAGAGGCCGTGGGCGGTGATGCCGGCGGGGAGCATCGAGCGGATTTCGCTCAGGGTGAGCGGGCTCGCGACGTACAGGATGTAGCACACGTCAGCGCCGCCGGTTCAGATGTCGATGTCGTGCCTGACGAGGACCAGAATCGCGGCCTGGGGCACGACCAGATACTTCTCGTTTTCGAAGGTGATCTCCACCGCCGCCTTGCGAAAGAAGATCGCGTGATCCCCGATCTTCGCCTGCATGCCGCGCCGGCCCTCGCGCCGGTGCGCCTTCCAGGGCTCCTCATCGAGGCTGCTGATATCGGGCACCGCGTCGCCGGGCCCCGTGGCCACGATGAGGCCGCTCTGCACCTGCTGGGCGTCGAGCGCGGTGGGCGGCAGGTAGAGGCCGACGTGGGTCCGGTCGTCGCCCTCCTCGGGCGTGATCAGGACCCGGTCACCGACGACGAGCAACTCCTTCTTCACCGCCGGGCCGCCGTGCCGTCCGCCGATTCCATCTGGTGCACCGTCACCAGCTCGGTGATGCGGAGCTTCCGGCTGGTGGTCGGCAGGCGGAGCGAGACTTCATCTCCCACCCGGCCGTCGGCCAGGGCACGACCCAGCGGGGACATGAGGGAGATGTGGCCGGCGTCGATATCCATCATCTCGGCGAGCACTACCATATAGACGTCGGTCTCGCGCGTGTCCAGATCGAGCACCGTCACGCGGGAGCCCAGCCCGACACGGTCGGTGGGCGCCTCGGTATTGGCCAGCTGGCTGAGCTGGTTCAGCCGCTGGTGCAGCTGGCCCAGCCGCGCCTGCACGAACTGCTGGCGCTCGAGCGCCGCCTTGTATTCGGAATTCTCCCGGAGATCGCCCAGCTCGACGGCCTGCGCGATGGCCTGGGGCAGGGTCACATTCAGTTCGTGGCTGAGCTGATCGATCTCGGCGCTCAGCTTTTCCCGCATTTCACGGATCATGGCTCATCAGGCGTAAAAAGAGTCTGCCCAGGGCGCACCGGCGTCCCTGGGCTCCAGTATGCTCAAATGACTGACGCAACATACCACGTCGTGCCGACTTGCGCATCGTGGCGCGGCCAAGCCCTTGTGAGTCCTGTGTTTGCGTTGTCGCCCCGGGGCGGGGAAACCAGGGTGCTCCAGCCGATGTTTCCCAAGTGGGGTAGCTCCCGGCCCGGGGCCCTTTCCACTACGTTACGCGCTGTCCGGACCTTTATCAGGAGTTTGGCAGTCATGCGTGTCCTCTCGCTCGTTCTGCTCGGTGCCGGCGCGGCATTCTTTCACACGCACCTGACCGGGAGCGTCCCGGCGACAAACGCGGTCGTCCGCAGCGCGCCGGCGGAAATCCGGCTCACCTTCAGCGGGCGGCCGGAACTTCCGCTCACCAGCGTGAAGCTGTTCCGGGCCGACAGCAGCGCCGTCGCGTTACCCCATGTCGCCAAGGGGCCGGACACGCTGACCGTGGCGGCCAAGGTGCCCGCCGGGCTCACGCCGGGGCTCTATGTCGTGGTCTGGCGGACGGCCTCCCGCGATGGCCACGTCGTGCGCGGCTCCTATCGATTCACCTATTCGACGACAGCGCCCGCCCCGGCGCTACCCGCCGCCCCCGCGCCCCACGCACACAAATAGCCGTGGACGCCGGCTTGCCGCTCGACCTGTATGCGGCGAGCCGGTGGCTCGGGTACCTCGCGCTGTTCGGGCTGATCGGGTCGTGCGTCTTCCGCGGCCTGATCGGGCGAACGGTTGTGGACCAGGCCGTGGGCGGGCCGGTGGGCATGGAGCTCCGGCGCCGCTGCCGCCGGGCCGGGATCGCCGCCGCCATCGGTCTGATGCTCTCCGCCCTCCTCCGGCTCTGGTTCCAGGCACAATCGGCGCTGGACCCGGGCGATCCGATGACGTTCGCGACCGTCACGCCGTGGTTTTCCGGTGCCGGGAGCTGGGGCCTGATGTGGTCGGTGCAGGGGGCGGCCGCAGTGCTCGCCGCCGTGGGGCTGGTCCTCGCACGCCGGCTCCGGGCAGGGTGGACGATCGCCGCGGCCGGCACGGCGATCGCCGCGTTCACCCAGCCCCTCACCGGCCATGCGATTGAAAGCCGCCTGGGTGCCGTGGCCGGCGTCGCGCTGCAGGGGCTGCATCTGCTCGGCGGCGGGATCTGGCTCGGCACCCTGTTCATCCTCCTGATGGTGACGCTGCTGGCGACGCGCGGCTCGCCGGCCGATCGCGAGCGGGCGGTCGCGGCGGTCGTCCACGCCTATTCTCCGATCGCGCTCTTCGGGGCGGGGATGGCCGTCGCGCTCGGGGTGGTGCTCGCCTGGCTCAACGTCGGGTCGATAGCCGGATTCTGGAGCACCAGCTACGGTCGGGCGCTGGTGCTCAAGGTGGGGCTGCTCACTGGGGTTGCGGCGCTGGGCGCCTTCAACTGGCTTCGGGTGCGGCCCGCGCTCGGTGCGGCGCCCGGCGCCGCGCGGCTCCAGATGTCGGCCACCACCGAACTGGTGATCGGGGCGGCGCTGCTGGCGGTGACGGCGGTGCTGGTGGCGCTTCCGTCGCCCCGGCTGTAGCCTCGCTCATGCCTCGCCCGCTCCTCGCCGCTGCCCTCGGGCTCGCCGCCGCATGCTCGCATCCCGCGCCGGCGGCCGTCGCGAACACCGCTCCCATGCCCACCGCCTCCGACTCCGCGGCGCGCTCGCTGCTGCAGGATGTCCGTGTGGCCGACAGCACCATTTCGGTCGAGGCCCGCTACGCCACGACGAACAATTTCACCGGCGCGGTGCTGCCCGGTTACGAGGCCAACCGGGCACTGCTCCGGCGGGAGGCCGCCGCGGCGCTGGGGCGGGTGCAGGGGCGGCTCCGGGCGGAGGGGCTGGGACTGCGCGTGTATGACGGGTACCGCCCGCTGCGGGCGACGCTCGCCATGGTCGCGTGGGCGGAGCGTACCGGCCAGACCTGGGTGCTGGACCAGGGATACGTGGCACGGCGAAGCCGGCACAACCAGGGCGTGGCCGTGGATCTGACGCTGGTGGCGCTCGCGACCGGCCAGCCGCTCGACATGGGCACGCCGTTTGATGCCTTCACGGCGGCGGCCCACACAGCGAACGCGTCGGGCGGCGCCCGGACCAACCGGCTGCGGCTCAAGCGCGTGATGGAGTCGGAGGGGTTCACGAACTATGACCAGGAGTGGTGGCACTACATCTACGCGATCGACGAAGCGGTGCCGTTCGACATGGTGATCCGCCGGGCGGAATAGCCGTCCGCCGAGGCTCGCAACTGCTTGATTTCATGGCCGGAAGGCGCTAAAGTCACGCGTCCTGAAACTCCGGGCTCGCATGTCCTTCTCCCGACAGGAAAACCGCGTGATGGTCTCCCGAGCCGCTGCCGTGCGACGCGCGCTTCCGCTTGCGCCCGTGCTTCTGCTGCTGCTGCTGGCGGCGTGCGGCGGAGGCTACCCGCAGAGCACGCTGAGCCCGAAGTCCGACTTCACGCGGATGATCGACGGCGTGTTCATGACCACCGTGTACTGGGCCGCCGGCGTGTTCGTGCTGGTCGAGGGCGCGCTGGTCTGGGCCATCCTGCACTTTCGCGGCAAGCCGGACGATCCCGAGCCGACGCAGACGCACGGGAACACCACCCTGGAAATCATGTGGACCGCCATTCCGGCGCTGATTCTGGCCATGATCGCCGTTCCGACGGTGCGCGCGATCTTCAGAACCTACGAACAGCCGAGCGGCGGCAACGTGCTGCAGGTGGAGGTGACGGGGCACCAGTGGTGGTGGGAGTTTCGCTATCCGCAGTACGGGGTGACGACCGCCAACGAGCTGCACGTCCCGGTGGGCCGGACCGTGTCGCTCAAGATGGGTGCGTTCGACGTGCTGCACAGTTTCTGGATGCCGCAGCTCGGTGCCAAGCGGGACGTCTTCCCCGACCGGAAGACGACGCTCTGGTTCCGGGCCGATTCGGCGGGGTTCTACCCGGGGCAGTGCGCCGAATTCTGCGGGACGCAGCATGGCCGGATGGCCTTCCATGTGGCGGCCGAGGCCGAGGCCGATTTCGACGCGTACATCAAGGGCCTCCAGGGTACCGGGGCGCCGGCACCGGCGGACAGCGTGACGGGGACTCCGGCCGTGGCGGCGACCGCACCGTCCGGGCCCGACACCACCGCGGGCGCGAAGCTCTTCCTGACCAAGGGCTGCACCGGATGCCACGCGCTGAACGCGGTGAAGTTCAGCCGGAATCTGCTGGGGCCGAATCTGTCCAACGTCGGCGCGCGGAAATACATCGCCGCCGGCACCCTGCGCAACACCGATGAGAATCTCGCCCGCTGGATTCACAATCCGCAGGCGATCAAGCACGGCGTGCTCATGCTCAACCTCGGCCTGACCGACGACGAGGCCCGGACCGTCGCGGCCTATCTCCGCACGCATACCGGCAGATAGAGGGACCCGTCGCGCGCCCGCCGGCGCGCGAGACCTTCACCACGACAGGGCTCGTATGGCAACCAGCGCAGTGGACCACGCTCACACCCATGCCTCCGCATCACACGGCCCGAGTACGGGGCTGTGGAGCTGGATCACGACGGTCGACCACAAGCGCATCGGGATTCTCTACGGTGCGACCGCCTTCGTGTTCTTCCTCCTGGGCGGCATCGAGGCGCTGCTGCTGCGCATCCAGCTGGGCCGGCCGGACAACACCTTCCTTTCGCCGGAGCTCTACAACCAGCTCTTCACCATGCACGGCACGACGATGATCTTCCTCGCCGTGATGCCGCTCAGCGCGATGTACTTCAACTTCTTCATTCCGCTGCTGATCGGCGCGCGCGACGTCGCGTTCCCGCGGCTCAATGCGTTCAGCTACTGGGTCTTCCTCCTCGGCGGGCTCTTCCTCAACGCCAGCTTCCTCTTCGGTGCGGCGCCCAACCAGGGCTGGTTCGGCTACGCCAACCTCACGTCGAAGCAGTTCTCGCCGGGGCTGAACGTGGACTTCTGGATGCTTGGCCTCCAGATCCTGGGTATCGCCTCGCTGGCGGCGGGCGTCAACTTCTTCGTGACGGTGCTGAACCTTCGCGCGCCCGGCATGAAGCTGATGCGGATGCCGATGTTCGTGTGGATGAGCTTCATCACCCAGATCCTGATCCTGCTGGCGTTCCCGGTCATCACGGTCGCGCTGATCCTGCTGATGTTCGACCGCTTTTTCGGGACCCACTTCTTCGTCCCGTCCGGCGGCGGGGATCCGCTCCTCTGGCAGCACCTCTTCTGGATCTTCGGCCACCCCGAGGTCTACATCCTGATCCTGCCGTCGTTCGGCATCGTCTCCGAGATCCTGCCGGTCTTCTCCCGGAAGCCGCTGTTCGGGTATGCGGCGATGGTATTCTCGGGCGCGTTCATCGCCTTCCTCGGCTTCGGGGTGTGGTCACACCACATGTTCTCGACCGGGATGGGACCGATCGCCGACACGGTGTTTTCACTCACGACGATGCTTATCGCCGTGCCGACCGGCGTCAAGATCTTCAACTGGATCGGCACCATCTGGGGCGGGTCGGTGCAGTTCAGGACCCCGATGTACTTCGCCGTCGGCTTCATCGCGATGTTCATCATGGGCGGGCTCTCCGGCGTCATGCACGCGTCGCCGCCGGCCGACCTGCAGCAGACCGACAGCTACTTCGTCGTGGCCCACTTTCACTACGTGCTGTTCGGGGGCAGCATCTTCGCCCTGACGGGAGGCGCGTACTACTGGTGGCCGAAGATGTTCGGCCGGCTGCTCGACGAGACGCTGGGCAAGGTCCATTTCTGGCTCATGCTGATCGGCTTCAACCTCACGTTCTTCCCGATGCACATCGTCGGCCTGCTGGGGATGCCGCGCCGCGTGTACACCTACCCGGCCGGCCTTGGCTTCGACATCTACAACCAGATCGAAACGGCCGGCGCCCTGCTCCTCGGGGTCGCCTTCCTGGTGTTCATCGCCAACGTCCTGAAGACCTGGCGCAAGCCGGCGAACGCCCCGGCCGATCCGTGGAACGGCGCCACCCTTGAATGGGCGATCCCCTCCCCGCCGCAGGAGTTCAATTTCCCGGAGGTGCCCACGGTGCATAGCCGAGACCCGCTGTGGGAGCTGAAGCGGGAGCATGGCGGGCCGCTGCCGGAGCCGCAGCACGTGAGCGGCGCGGGGATTCACATGCCCAATCCGTCGTTCTGGCCGGCGCTCGCGGCCGTAGGCGTCGTGGCGGTGTTCGTGTCGCTCATGACGTCGCACCGGACCGGGGCGATCGGCGTCGCCGCGGCGATCTCGCTGCTGTTCTTCAGCGTGTACAACTGGGCCTTCGAGCCGGCGTAGTCCTTCAGAGGAGATTCACCTTGTCGCACGACACGGCCCACGCGCTCGAACACCCGACGTCCACCGGGCTCGACAACCGGAAGCTGGCGATCTGGACCTTCATCGGGTCCGAATGCCTGTTCTTCGCGTCGCTGATCTCGACCTATCTCGTGTACCGTCCCAAGGTGCTCCAGCGGGGCATCGGCCCGTTTCCGCACGAGGCGTGGACCTCGCCGACCGGGCAGCATTTCGAGCCGATCCTCGAGATCAAGCTGGTGACGATCGGCACGGCGCTGCTGCTGTTCAGCTCGCTCTTCGTGGTGATCGGCCTCAACGGCGCGCAGCGGGGCAAGCGGGCCCAGATGCTCGGCGGCCTCGGCGCCACGATTCTGTGCGGCATGTTCTTCGTGGGGATGCAGGTGTACGAGTTCACCCACTTCGTGCGAGAGGGGCTTAAGCTCCAGACCAACATGTTCGGTGCCAGCTTTTTTACGCTGACCGGCTTTCACGGCACCCACGTGACCATCGGCGTCATCTGGCTGATCACGATCTTCATCCTGGCGCTTCGCGGGCAGCTGCCGAAGGAGAAGGCGCTGAACCTGGAGATGGCGGCGCTCTACTGGCACTTCGTCGACGTGGTGTGGATTGTCATCTTTCCCGTCGTCTACCTGATGAAGTGAGGGACGGACCATGGCAGACGTGAGCACGGCAGCGACGGCGACCACCACCGAGCACGAGCACGCACACCCCGGTATCGGAGTGTACGTCAAGATCGGCCTGATCCTGTTCGCGCTGACCGCCCTGGAAGTCGCCGTCTATTCCATCGCGTCCGAGCCGGTCGGGCTGGGGTTCGGGGCGATGCTGCATCCGGTGATCGTCCCGATCCTCCTGGTGCTGTCGGCGCTCAAGTTCGCGCTCGTCGCCATGTACTACATGCACCTCAAGCAGGACAGCAAGCTGTTCAGCGGGGTCTTCATCTTCCCGCTCATCATCGCGGCCGTCGTGATCGTCGCGCTCATCGTACTGTTCGGCTATCACCATGCGTTTCAGCAGATGATTCATTGATCTCCCTGCTCCCCGCGCTGCTCCTCGACGCGCGGCCGAGGCCAGCCACGCCGTTCGTCGCGGAGTGGTCGCTGCATCCAAGCGTCGTCCTGGGCACCGCGATCCTCGGTGCCCTTTATTTTTGGGGGATCGGCTCCGCTCGCCGGCGCTGGTCGCTCGGCCCGCCGGCCCGGCCGTGGCAGGTGCTGTGTTTCTGCCTGGGGCTGGGCGTCCTTCTGCTCTCGCTCAACGGCCCCATCCACGACCTCAGTGACTACTATCTCTTCCTGATCCACATGGCGCAGCACCTGCTCCTCACGCTGGTGCTGCCCCCGCTGCTGATCGCCGGCACGCCGGGATGGCTGCTGTCGCCCCTGGCACGGAGGCGCGGACTCGGCCCCGTCCTGCGGCTGCTGACGCGTCCGCTGCTGGCGGGGGGGCTCTTCACGGCTGTGCTGCTGGCCTGGCACACGGTGCCGCTCTACGACCTCATGATGCGCGATCACGAGGTCCATATCCTGACGCACCTCATGTTCATCGTCGCCGCGGTGCTGATGTGGTGGCCGGTGATGAGCACGGTGCCGGAGCTCCCGGCGCTGCCGCTTCCGGTCCGGATGCTCTACCTGTTCCTCGTGAGCATCCCGATGCAGCTGGTGGCGGCGATCATCGCCATGGCCGACACGCCGCTCTATCAGTGGTATGTCACGGCGCCGCGCACCTGGGGCCTCTCGCCCCTGGACGACCAGAAGTTCGGTGGCCTGCTGATGTGGGTGCCGGGCAACCTGTGGCTGTTCGGCGCGATCGCCATCATCTTTTTCCGATGGGCCAGAGAAGAACGGTGATCCCGCATACCCGCGGGCCGATTTCCGCCGGCGACGCCGCTGCGTGGAGCACCTGGCTTGCGTTGCTGCTCGTCATCCTGTTCGGGGTGCTTCGGTACGGCCGCAACATCCCGCTCGCCACCGATTGGTCCCTGGTGGAACCGGTCACCGGCAACTCGGCCGACTTCAGCGGCTGGCTCTGGAGCCAGGAACTGGATAACCGTGCCCCGTTGCCGCGGCTCGTGCTCAGCGGTGTCGTCGCGCTGGCCAGGGACTTCAGGGCTGGCGGGGTGCTCGCCGCCGTGGCCACCGGGATCGCGGCGGCCGCCCTCCTGCTGAGCCTGCGCCGGCTGCGAGGTGGCCGTGCCCGCATCGCCGACGCCTTCCTCGCGCTGCTGATGCTCGGACCGGCCCACTGGATACTGCTCGGCTGGAGCCGCGCACTGGAGCCCGCCCTCACGAGTGCGCTGGGAGCGATGCTGCTGGTCGCGATCGTCAGCGATCCGACCCTCCGCCGGCGAGGCTGGGGTGTCGCCGCGGGCCTGATGCTGGTCATGCTGCCGCTGTGCGGAACTGCCGGCGCCGTGCTGGCGCTCAGCGCGGTGCCATGGATCGCCGCCTGTGGGCGGCGGCACTGGCCGCCGCGCGAGCCCGACGTCCCGCTCGAGACCGGGCCCGGGCTCCTGCTGGTCGCGCTCCTGGTGCTGACGATCTCGCTGGTGTACTTCGCCCGGTTCGACGCGGCGGCGTTCGGGGCCGCATCGACGACCAGCCTCACGGCGCTGGCACACTCCGCGCTCGGCGCCGACGGGCCGATCGTGCCGGTACTCGGTGGACTGCTGCTGGCCAGCGCGGTCGTCCTCATCCGCGGATACATCAGGGTGGGCGGGGTCGAGCGATACCGCGCCTTCGGCATGATCTGCTTCGGCGTCGGCGCCATGCTGGCGGTACTCGCGATGGGGTGGAGCACGGTGTGGCGGGGAGGCGACGCCGGCATACCGGTCGGGGGCAGGCTGCTGGCCGTTCCGCTCTTCGCGGCGGTGTACTTCGCCTGGGAACTCTATGCCCCACCGCTGGTGGCGATGCTTTGCGAGACCGCCCTGCTCGGGCTCATGCTGCTTCGAACGCCCGATCACCTGCGGGCCGCGCGCGCCCACCGGGCGGGTTACGCACGAATGATGGCGTCATTTGCCGCGGACCTGAACGGGCGGCTGCCGGCTGACTCGATGGGAGTGCGGTACGGGGTTCCGGTCGCGCGAGGAGACGGCGTGCGCCTGGCCGAGCGGATCAGGATGCTGCAGCGGGATGGATTCGGTCCGTTTTCCGCGCGGCGAGCGCGAGGAAGACCCAGCCCGCCATGAACGCGACTCCGCCGATCGGCGTGACGGCGCCGAGCCAGCTCAGGCCGGTCAGTGCGAGCGCGTAGAGGCTGCCACAGAAGATCACCGTGCCTGCCGCGAAGGCCCAGCCGGCCCGGACGGCACTCCGCCCGCCGGGCCACTGCATAATGGCCCAGGCCACCGCCAGGAGGCCCAGCGCGTGGTACATCTGATATCGCGCCGCTGTCTCGAAGATGGCGATCGACTCGGGGCTCAGGCGGCCGCGGAGCGCATGGGCACCGAACGCGCCCGCGGCGACCGCAAGCAGCGCCGACAGCGCGCCGGCGGCAAAAACGCTCCGCTCCACCTCAGGCGGCATGCCTGGCCTTGACCGGGTGCCGATGCTCCGTCGGAACCTCGGCCGCGGGGCGGTCAACCCACCAGGCCAGCGCAGCCATCAGCACGCCGACGGCGATCGCGCCGACGCCGATGTAGCGCATATTCGCCGGCGGTGCCGAGAACATCGACGAGACGAAGGTCACCAGCAGCACACCCAGGAGCACCGCAAAGGGCACCGGACGCAGCGGGTGACGACGGGAGCGCAGCGTCGCATAGAGCGTGGCGCCGGCGGCGAGAATTGCGATCTCGATCGCGAGGGTCGCGGGTACGCTCCGCCAGAGACCCAGGCCGAACCTGGCCGAGTCGTTACCGGCGAGCGGCAGGTCGCGCGCATGCATGAGCAGATCGAGCGGCCAGTGCGAGAGGACGGCAAGTCCGACGATCAACGCCGCCCGCCAGTGGTGGGTGACGTTGCGCGTCGGCCACGAGAAATAGAGCAGCGCCGCCGCGGCCCCCCAGCAGACCACGGCCAGCAGGCTGTGGGTGATCGGGTAGTCGAGAAACTCCAGCGCCGACGCCGGCATGTACCCCGGCACCACGCGGGCGTGCTCCCAGCCGAGCAGCAGGGTCCCGCCCCACAGGATGTCCACCAGCTGGACCGCGATGAACAGCGTGCCGAGCGACACGCGCGGCTCCGCCCGCTTGAGCGCGAAGGCCACTCCATAATGCCCGATGAACATGCGCTAGCTCCGGTCGGAGGTGGGCTGATCGAGCACGGCCATGCCCATCGCGTGGAAGCCGTTGTCCACGTAGACGGTGGTGCCGGTAATGCCTTTGGCCAGCGGGCTGCACAGGAAGGCGGCGGTATTGCCCACCTCCTCGGCCTCCAGCGAGCGGGGCAGCGGAGAATTCGCCGCGGAGTAGTTGATCATCGTATCAATAAAGCCGATCGCGCTGGCGGCGCGGGACGCGTAGGGGCCGGCGCTGATCGTGTTGATCCGGACGCCCCAGCGCCGCCCCGCCTCGTAGGCGAGGGTCCGCGTGTCGGCTTCCAGTGCGGCCTTGGCGGAGGACATGCCGCCCCCGTAGCCGGGGATCACCCGCTCACCCGCCATGTACGTGAGCGAGACGAACGAGCCGCCCGGCCGCATCATCGGACTCAGCTCCCGCACCATGGCGACGTTGCTGTAGGCACTGACGCTCACCGCCTCGAGATACCCGCGGCGGCTGGTGTCCACCAGCGGCTTCCGCACCTCGGGTCCATTGGCAAGACTGTGCACCACGATGTCGAGGCCGGCGGCCCCGAAGTCGTTCCGCACGCGGTCAACCATGCCCCGAATCGTGAAGTCACCCTGGTCGCGATACCGCTTGTTGTCGCGGATCTCCGCCGGCACGTCGTCCATCGTGTCGAACGCCGCATCGAGCGGGTAGATACGCTCGAACTCGAGCTGACGTCCGCCGGTCAGCTGCATGGAGTCCACGATCTTGCCCCGCTCGAGCAGCTTCGTGAAGATCCCGAGCGCCGGCGGCCAGCTGCCGATGCAGATCGTGGCCCCGGCCTCGGCGAGCGAACGTGCGATGGCGAAGCCGAATCCCCCGTCGTCCGAGACGCCGGCGATGAGCGCGCGCTTACCGGTGAGATCAATAGCCAGCATCGGCAAGACTCCTGGACCGTCGGAAGGGAAGCTGCAAGGTATCCGCGCATCGGGCACCCCGCTATGACCCGCGGAGCGCCTCGAGCGGCGTGCGCCGCACCACGTCGATGCTGCCCCACACGCCGATCACCACCGCGAGCACCGCCATGCCGCCGACCAGCCCCGCCACCGCGCCGAGCGGCAGCCGGAACGGCAGGTCAAAGAGAAGGCGCGACAGTGCCCAGCCCGCGGCGATGGCGAGCATGAGTGCCGCCACCGCCGACAGGACGCCCAGGGCGACGTACTCGGCCAGCACCACCTGGATCACCTGCCGCCGGCTGGCGCCCAGGGTCTTGAGCAGGGCACTCTCACGCATGCGCTGATAGCGGCTGGTGCTGACGGCGCCTGCGAGCACCACCGCGCCGGTGGTGAGGCTGAACAGCGCCATGAAGCGGATGGCGAGCACCACTCGGCTCACCAGCCGCTCCACGGCTTCCTGGACGATCGCGAGGTCGAACGACGTCACGTTGGGAAACCGCTCGGCCAGCTGGCGCTGCAGGCGGCCGCGGGCCGCAGCGTCGGGCGTCCGTGTCAGGACGACGAGCGTCTGGGGCGCCGACTCCAGCGCGCCCGACGCGAACACCGCGAAGAAGTTGGGCTCGAAGCGCGCCCAGTCCACGTCGCGCAGGTTCACGATTCTGCTCGTGACGGGCGTCCCCTGCACATCCCACACGATCTCGTCACCGAGCCGGACGCCGAGGTCGGCGGCGACATCCATCTCCATGGATACCGGCACCGGGGCGGACGGCGCGCGCGTCACCGGCCACCAGCGCCCGGCAACCAGTTTCTCGGATGCGACGGTCGTGTCCCGGTACGTCGACCGGTATTCCCGCCTGAGTGCCCAGCCCCCGCCGCCGCCGCGTCCGCGGGAGCGATTCCGCCGCATCGTGTCCGCAACGACCTCGGCGACCGGGCGCCCCTTCACCGACTGGATGCGCATCGGGACGATGGGCACCGGGCTGCTGACTGGGTACCCGCGGGTGCGGAGTTCTCGCGCGACTCCTTCGATCTGCTCGGGCTGAATGTCGAAGAAGACCAGGTTGGGCCGTCCGGGCCCGCCGGTGATCCGCAACTCCTCGAGCAGGTTGTACTGGGCGAGAAACAGCGTCGCGAGCAGGAAAGCGCCGAACCCGAGGGACAGCACGACGGCCATCGTCTGATTGGCGGGCCGGTGCAGATTGGCCAGCCCCTGGCGCCAGACGTAGGGCCAGCGGCCCGGCAGCCAGCGGCGGACGCTTCGGATCAGCAGCAGCGCGGCGGCCCAGAGCAGCGCGATCGCGAGGCCGATGCCGGCGGCGAAGCCGGTGCCGGCTCGCCAGCCGCCGGCCTGCAGCACCGACAGCCCGAGTACGCTCGCGGCGAGCAGCACGAACGCCGGGATCCTCCACGGCTCACGGGCGGCCGCGCCGGATTCGTACGCCTGTCGCAGTGCGGCGAGCGGCGGAACCCGGCGGGCGGTGAGCAGGGGCAGCAGGGCGAAGGCGATGGCGACCCAGAGCCCGGTGCCGATGCCGACCGCGATCGCCGTCCATGACGGGCTGGTTGAAATGTCCACCGGCAGCAGCGAGGCCAGCACGTGCGGGAGCGCCTGCTGAATGGCGACGCCGATAGCCGCGCCGGCGACGCTGCCGAGCACCCCCATGGCGGCGGCCTGGGCGACGTAAATGGCGAACACATCGCCGGCGGTGGCGCCGAGGCAGCGAATCACGGCGATCGTTTCGGTCTTCTGCCGGATGAACACGTGGGTGGCGCTCGCCACGCCGAGGCCGCCGAGCAGCAGCGCGATCAGCGCCACCAGCCCCAGATAGTTGCCCAGGCGCTGGAGGGCGTTATCGAGATTCTGCTGGTCCTCGCCGACGGTCCGGATCCGCACGCTCTGCGCGCGGAGCGTGGCGCGGTAGCGATCCGCGATCGGCTGGGCCGCCCTCCCGGGCGGAAGGCGGATGAATGCCTCGCGCTGTACCCGCGCGCCGAATGCGAGCAGCCTGGTCGCCGCGGTGTAGCGGCCGGGAATGAATACCCGTGGCCCCAGGGCCGAGCGCATGCCCACGTCGCCGGGCATCCGGGTCATGGTGCCGGCGATGGCGAAACGCGACTCGCCCAACGCGAGCGAATCACCGACATGCGCACCCAGGGCGCCGAGAAGGGAAGGGTCCACGATGACCCGCCGGCCCTGCTGCAGCTCGCGCCAGGCCTCGGCGGGCGCAGTGACGACCTCGCCATAGAAGGGGAATGAGCCGTCCAGCGCGGAAACCTGCACCAGCCGCGCGCCTGCACCCGATGGCGTGTACGCCATCGCACCGAATGTGGTGACCCGGGCCACGCCCGCTTCGCCCAGCGTGTCGATCAGTGCCTCGACGCCCGGGTTGAACGGCTGCTGGCTGGAGAGCGAAAGATCGGCGCCGAGCAGCGAGCGTGCCTGCTCGCGAACGGAGAGACGCAGGTTGTCGGTAAAGGAGTTGATGGCGACCAGTGCCGCCACCCCGGCCGTGACGGACGCCGTGAGCAGGAGCAGCCGGCGGGCCGCGGCGCGCCCTTCCCGCCACGCCATCCGCCAGACGAAGCCGGCGGTCACGCGGCGCTGTCGGCTACGATGACGCCATCCGCCAGCCGAATCGTCCGGCGGGCACGAGCGGCGATGTCCTGGTCGTGGGTCACGAGAACGAGCGTCGTGCCCAGGTCCCGGTTCAGCTCGACCATCAGATCCACGACGGTCGCGCCGGTGCGAGCGTCGAGGTTGCCGGTCGGCTCGTCGGCAAACAGGACCCGCGGGCGATTGCTGAACGCCCGGGCGAGCGCGACGCGCTGCTGCTCGCCGCCGGACAACTGGGCCGGATAGTGATGCTCGCGGCCGCCCAGTCCCACGCGGGCGAGCAACTCGGTGGCACGCGGACCCGCTTCCATCCCGCGCAGCTCCAGCGGCACCTGCACGTTCTCCAGTGCCGTGAGCGTCGGAATCAGCTGGAAGGACTGAAAGACGAAGCCGACCTTCTCGCCGCGCAGGCGCGCGCGCGCATCCTCGTCGAGCCGGTCGAGTGATTCGCCGTCGAGATAGACCGAGCCGGACGTCGGGCGGTCCAGGCCTGCGAGCAGGCCGAGCAGTGTGGTCTTGCCGCTGCCGGAAGGCCCGACGATCGCGAGGAAGCCCCCCGGTTCGAGGCTGAAGCTGATATCCTTCACGACGGTGAGGTCGCGCCCACCGGATGGATACGTCTTGGTGAGTGATTCGCAGCGGAGCATTCCGGTCCCCGAAAGAGTACGACAGCCGAGCCCATCGCCTCAATGATACCCACGCCCCGCACCGTTGCCGCCCTGCTGTCGCTCGTCGTCGCCGCCTGTGGAGGCCGGGATCAGGCGGGCGCCCTGTCACGAGCCGACACGGCGGCCGTACCGCGAGCAGCCCCGGCGCGTCCCCGCATTGTGTTCCTGGGCACCAGCCTGACCGCCGGGTACGGCCTTCCGGATCAGTCGGACGCGTACCCGGCCCTGATTCAGCGCCGGGTGGACGCCGCAGGCCTCGGGTACGAGGTCGTCAACGCCGGCGTGAGCGGGGCGACCTCGGCCGACTCCCGCCGCAGCATCGACTGGATCATGAGCCGGCCGGTTGCCGTGCTGGTGATCGAGACCGGCGCCAACGACGGGCTTCGAGGGCTCGACGTGGCCGCGATGCGCGGCAACATTCAGGCGATCATCGACCGCGCGCGCGCCCAGGCGCCGCCGCCCCGCATCGTCATCGTCGGGATAGAGGCGCCACCCAATTACGGCATCGAATACACCCGGCGATTCCGCGTGGTCTTTCCCGAGCTGGCGGCGGCCAACGGGGCGGTCCTGATTCCGTTCCTGCTGGCGCACGTGGCGGGAATCGACTCGCTCAACCAGCCGGACGGCATGCATCCGACCGCCGTCGGGCAGCGCATCCTCGCCGACAACGTGTGGCGC
Organism: Gemmatimonadales bacterium; assembly: GCA_038321865.1. Lineage (GTDB taxonomy): Bacteria > Gemmatimonadota > Gemmatimonadetes > Gemmatimonadales > GWC2-71-9 > JAICUF01. Next base: position 95,620 of record JBBQFH010000008.1, on the reverse strand, counting down.
GTCCTGCAGCCGCTGCTCCGCGGCGTCAGCTGACCAGTTCGGCGATCGCGGCGACCGCGTCGTCGACTTCGCTCTCAATATTGTAATAGTGCGGAGAAATCCGGAGCGCCGAGTCGGTCCCTTTGGCGTCCATGTCGATCACCGCGTCCTCGCGGCCGGGAGAGCTGGTGTTGATCCCGCGTTCGCGGAGCCGGAGCTTCAGCTCGGCACCGTCATGACCGGCGAACGCGACAGTGGCGATGGCGCAGCGAGTCCGCCCGCGGTCCAGCACGCGGGCACCGGGCAGCGCCGCCAGGCCAGCCCGTGCCCGCTCGGCCAGTGACCACGACCGGTCCCGCGCGGTATCCAGCCCCACCCCAAGGGCATACTCCGCCGCGGCACCGAGCCCGAGCACCAGCGCGGGGGGCATTTCCCAGGTCTCGAACCGGCGCGCGCCCGGGGAGAGCGTGAACTCGTCGGCTCCGCTCCACGTCGCGCCACGCATGTCCACCAGAAGCGGAAACGCACCGCGCGCCAGCGCCGTGTCCGAGACGTAGAGAAATCCCATCCCCCGCGGCCCGCGCAGGAACTTCCGCGCCGTCGCCGCCAGGAAGTCACAGCCGAGCCGCGCCACGTCCACAGGCATCTGACCGACCGCCTGACACGCGTCCACGAGATACGGGACCGCCGTCTCCCGGCAGATCGCGCCGACCGCCTCGGCGTCCTGGACCAGTCCGGAGTTGGTCGGTATCCAGGAGACCGCCACCAGGGCGGGCCGGCGGCGCGCGATCGCCCGGCGCACCGAGCCGGGGTCCACGCCGCCCTCGGGCAGATCCTCGGCGCGCAGCACCTCGACCCCGCGCCGCCGGGCGAGCGACAGAAACATGATCTGGTTGGAGGCGTAGTCTGCGCGGGTGGTGAGGATCGCATCACCGGGCGCGAAATCGAACGCAGACAAAGCCTGCGCGAACGCCGTCGTGGAGCTCTGTGCCAGGGCGATGCAGGAAGGGGCCGCGCCGATCAGCAGGCCCAGCGCTTCGTAGACGCGCGCGATCTCGCCCTTCGCGGCGTCCGCCGCCTCGTAGCCGCCCAGCGAGGCCTCGCGTGCCAGATGTCCGCAGACGGCGGCCAGCACCGGATCGGGTTGTAAGGCGGCGCCGGCATTGTTGAGATGAATCCGACCATCCACGCCCGGGGTATCTGCGCGCCACCGGTTCAGCCGGGCGTCGGCCAGGGGTATCGTCATGGACCCCTATTCCAGCGCGGCATCGAGCTCGACCTGGACGTTGCCCTGCAACGCCTGCGAAATCGGGCAGCCCTGCTTCGCCTCCTCGGCCGCCTGCCGGAACGCGGCGGCGTCGATCCCGGCCACCAGTCCGCGGACGCGGAGCTTCATGGTGGTGATTTTGAATCCGTCACCCGCCCGGTCCACCGTGGCGGCGGCCGTGGTGGTGATTCTGGTTGCCGGATGTCCCGCCTTCTCGAGGCCGGCCGAAATCGCCATGCTGAGACAGGCCGCATGCGCCGCGGCGAGCAGCTCCTCGGGATTGGTCCCCTTGGCCTCGCCGAAGCGCGTCGCGAATGAATAGGGGGCCTCGAACGCGCCCGACAACGCGCGAAACCGGCCCTTGCCGTCCCTCAGTTTCCCTTCCCAGGTCGCTTCAGAGCTGCTCGTCGGCATACGGACTCCAGAGGTCGAAGAAGTCCGGAATCTATACCGATTCTCCGGGCGAGTCCTCAGCGACGACGGCGCGCCGCGAGCACTAGTACGGGCAGCGTCAGCGCCGCGCCGGCGAAGCCCGCATCGGTGGTGAGCGGGCCGTGTGCCGCGGCCAGCGACTGCAGCGCCGAATCGATGTCCCGGTCGGTAACCGGGCGGCCCCACGGCTGGTCGGGCGACCGCCGGGGCACCTTCACCGAATGGACTTCACCATCGGGCCCCACGCCGACGATGGCGGTCGGCCCTTCGCTGCCGCCGACGTTGAACGTCAATACCCATGTCCCGGTCGCGGGCCAGGTGCGGCGGACGGCATAGAGTCCGGGGGTGCCCGTCGGCGACAGCGTGAGGTCATAGGTCCGGCGGCGGCCATCCACCATGCCGATGGCACGGCCGATGACCGGGTACGCGGTCTGCGTCTGGTGATGGTAGGAGCGGACGCTGAGGAAGGCGCCGCGGATCGTGGGGTCCAGCGGGTTGGCCGGGAGCTCGATCGAGACCCAGGGAGGCCCGGCAAGCACGGGGCCGGCGGCGGCACCCAGTGCCAGGACGATGCCTGCGGCCAGGAAAGCGGATCGGCGAGTCGGTGCGCGCATGGGAACCTCCGGAAGCGGGAATGATTGAGCTGCGTACCGATCCGACGCCCGCCGCGCCCCGAAGGTTTGGAGCTACATGGCCGACACGCTGACGCTGCCCTTGAAGCTGCGCACCGTGATCGCCGCGCCGTCCGGCCCGGTGGAAAAGCGCACGGGCTTGCCTCGGGGCATCCTGGCCACCTCGTGACGAAGGGCGTTGGTGACGGCGCCGCCGAAGGTCGTGACCTCGAAATCCGCAAGCTGGTCGTTGGGGACCGCCAGTGACACGGACCCGTCATGGGTCTCGATGCTGAGCGTGCCGCCACGCATGACCGTCCCGCCGAACTCGACCGAGCCGCTGACCGACTCGAGCCGCCCCGTCAGCACCTTGTGCGCGCCAAGGTAGCGGATCGGGCCGCTGACGGAGGATGCGAGGACGTCACCGCCCCCACCCCGCAGCGTGATGGCTCCGCTCGCGGTTTTTGCGCGGGTGAAGGGCGCTCGGGTCACCAGGTCGATGTTGCCGTCCATCGCCTCGGTGGCAAGGCGCCGAGGTGCGCCGTCCACCGCGATGTTGCCGCTCACGGTCGACACGTCGAGCTCGCCCTCGACGCCGCTCACGGCGACCGTCGCGGTGGCCGACTTGATCCAGACATTCGCCCCGCGGGGAACCCGGATCTCGAGCGTGGCGCCGGGTGCGTCGAGCGAGTCGGAAAAGACGCCGAGCTTGGCCGCCCCGCCCGAGCCGCCGGCGAAGAAACGGCCGGCGCCCTTCGGGACTTCGCCGGTGATCGTGATCGAATCACGGTCCCAGCCGGTGACCCGTGTGCTCCCCGCGAGATTGAATATTCGAATCGAGGCGTTGGACTGCACCGCGAACCGGCGGTCGACGTGTTGCTGCGCGGCCAGTGCGGCGGGCAACGCCAGCAGCAGCGCGAACGGTGCTCCGCGCATCAGGTACGCTCGGCGATGCGGGTGACCTGCTGGAGCAACGCAACCTTCTGTCGATAGCCGGCCCACAACAGTGCCGCGAGGTCGTGGTTGCCGGGATCAGCCGCCAGCGCCGCTCTCGACTCGGCGATGGCCGCGTCGATGACAGCCAGGTTCCGCTGCAGTGTCGCGACCGTGGCCGGCGATAGCTTGTCCCGCTCGGCGGCGAGCGCACGGAGAAGCTGGGCGCTTGCGTCCACATATCCGGCCTCGATCACCGTCGGGCTCGGTGCAGCAGTCATTTCCTGGGAGTGATCGTGGGTGAGCCAGAGTGTCACGGCGGACGAGCCGGCCATCAATACCACCGCCGCAGCCAGGGCCAGTGCCGCGATCCTGCCGCGGCTGAGCTGGCGAGCCGGACGGACCGAAAGCCGGCTCCTGATGTCAGGCCAGAGATCGTCCGGGGGTTCGATCGTCCGGGGGAGGCCGGCCAGCGTCGGAGCCAGCGCCCGTGCGGCGTCGAGGTCGGCGCGGCACTCGGCGCAGCCGGCCAGATGCCGGTCGGCGGCTTCGCGCCTGTCGGGGGCCAGCGTGCCGGCCACATGGCGGTCGACCAGCTCGCGCATCTCATCGCAGTTCATCGGTCCAGTGCCTCCCGCAGCAATCGGCGAGCCCGGAACAGCTGTGTCTTCGAGGTGCCTTCCGCAACGCCCATGAACTCGGCGATCTCTCCATGCTGGTAGCCTTCGACGTCGTGGAGCACGAACACGGCGCGCGCCCCCGGCGGCAGGGCGGCGATGGCGTGGTCCAGATCGATGCGCAGTCCCGGCCCCGGTGACTCCACCCCGCGTTCGAGCGCGGCGGGATCGTCGGTGGTGAACACCCGGCGCGCCCGCCGCCAGGCGGAGCGGCGGTCCCCGAGTACGACGTTGACGGCAAGCCGATGGAGCCAGGTTCCGAACGCGCTGTCACCCCGGAATGACCCCAGCCGCTCCCATGCACGGACGAAGACGTCCTGCATCAGCTCCTCCGCCCGGCCGGCGTCACCCTCGAGTCGGAGGCAAAGCGCGTACACCCGGCCGGCGTGGGCGCGATAGATCGCGCCGAAGGCGTCATGGTCGCCGGCGCGCGCACGTGCCACCAGCTCGAACATGCCGAGGGATGCCTCGATCGGATGGCGGGCTGCGAGCGCTGGCACCTCGATCAGATGCCGGTCAGCGCCCGGGGGTTTGGGTGGGAACCCGGTTGACACCGAGCCAGAAGTCGCAGATGTGGCGGATGGCTTCGCTGAAGGCGACGAAGTCCACCGGCTTCTGGGCGTAGGCATTGGCGCCCAGTCCGTAGCTGCCGGTGAGATCGCGCGGCTCCGCGGAGGAGGTGAAAACGACCACGGGGACGTGCCGCGTGGCGGGCTCGGCGCGAATCTGGCGAAGCACCTCCAGTCCCGGGGTTCCCGGCAACTTGAGGTCGAGCAGCACCAGACGGGGGTACGAGCCGCTGGCGCGCAGCAGCGTCAGCGCCGATTCGCCGTCGCGCACGTGACGCGCGGTTGCGTCCACGCCGGCGCGCCCGAGCGCCAGCAGCGTGAGCTCGGCATCGGCGGCGTCGTCCTCAACCAGCAGCACGTCAATCGGCGCCATCGTCCACCGTCAGATAGAATGTGGCGCCGCGCCCGGGCTCGCCCTCGGCCCACGCGCGGCCGCCATGCTTCTGCGCGATTCGGCGCACGATCGCCAGGCCGACACCGGTGCCCTCGAATTCCTCGGCGTGATGCAGCCGCTCGAAGACGCCAAAGAGCCGGTCGGCGTTCGCCATGCCGAAGCCGACGCCATTGTCTTCCACGCCCAGACCCGACTGTCCGTCAACCTCGACGGGGAAGATGCGGATCATGGCATGGTCCTGCCGGCCCGTGAACTTGACCGCATTGGCGAGCAGGTTGCCGACCGCGACGCGCATGAGGGCCGGGTCGGCGCTCACCGCCGGGAGATCGCCGACATCCCACTCGATGCTGCGGGTCGTGGTGTTCGGATCCAGCTCGCTCCGGAGATCCCGCACCAGCGCAGTGAGGTCGGTCCGCTGGCGTGCGAGATGCTGCCGGGCGACACGGGCCAGGTTCAGCAGGTCGTCCACCAGCATCGCCATTTCCCTGGCGCCGCTGCGAATCCGCTCGGCGTAGTGACGCGCGCGTTCGCCGAGCTCGTCGCCGTGCTCATCGAGCAGCAGCTGGGCGAAACCTCCAAGATGCCGAATGGGGGCGCGAAGGTCGTGCGAGACGGAGTACGAGAAGGCTTCCAGCTCTTCGTTGGCTTCCCGAAGCGCGGATGTCCGTTCCGCGACGCGCGCCTCGAGTTCCACGGTGTGCCGGGCGACCTCCTCGCGGAGCCGCGCCTGCTGGATCGCGGTCGCCAGCGGCGTGGCGACCTCGAGCGCAATCTCCCGGTGCTCGCTGCTGAGTCCCCCGCTGGTGGCCGCGCCGATGTTCAGCTCGCCGATCGCCTCGCCTTCGACCAGCAAGGGTACGGACAACAGCGCGCGGACTCCCGCCGCCGAAATTCGCTCGATCACCGCCGGCTGGTGGGGGAGCAGCGTGATGTCGTCGATCTGGCGCACGGCGCCGCGCCGCAGCGTCTCGACGGAGGAAAAATCGGCGAGCGGGATGATCTCGGGTCCGAGCACGGCATCGCCGGCGTACCCCGCGACGATCTGTGCCCTCGCGCCGTGGAAGTCGTAGAGCACGACGCTGCACCGGTGGCAGGGTACCAGGCGGCGGAGGTGGGACAGGGCCGCGGCGCCGACTTCAGCCGGGGAGCCCGCCGAAAGCACCGCCTGGTCGAGCTCGTGCAAGGCACGCAGCCGTTCGGCGGTCCGCCTGAGACGGTCCTCGGCGCGCTTCCGTTCGGTCACGTCGCTCACCATGGCGACAGTGCCGACGAATTCGCCGTCACGCCCGATGATCGGATTGGTCGCGACCGTGGCCCACAGCTCGACGCCGTCGCGACGGCGGAAGCGCAGGTCGCGCGGAAGCCGGAGCTCGCCCGGTGCGTGGCTGAACTGGCGCTGGGCATCGGCGCGGGCCGGCGGATCCAGGAAGTCGAATATCAGACGGCCGGTCAGCTCACCGTGCGCGTGTCCGAGCAGGTCGGCCATTCGCTGATTGGCGTAGGTGGTGGCGCCACGGTCGTCCACCACCCAGATCCCTTCCTGGGCCGCATCGACCAGCTGCTTGAAGCGCTGCTCACTCTCCTGCAGCGCTCGCGTCCGCTCCTCGAGCCGATGCTGCCGGCCCTCGAACGCGGCGGCGTGGCTCACCGCCGATCCCATCATCCCGGCAAGCAGCGCAAGCGCCCGGGCGTCCCGGTCGCTGAAGGCCTGCGCCTCAGGAGACACGACCTTCAGCACGCCGAGCACCCGGCCGTCGGACTTGAGCGGCACGGCGACGATGGATTTCATGCCGTGGCGCTGGAAGTTGTCCGGATCCTCCCGCGCATCGGCCGAGGCGTCGTCGGTCCGCTGCAGCTCGCCGCTGAGGATCGAGGCACCGGAGAGGCTGCCGCGCAGCTTGAGCGTGGGCGCGTGAACCCCGACGGCCACGCGGGGCACGGCCTCGTCCGCGTGGATCATCTCGACCACGGCGCCGACCGCGCTGGTGAGCGCCTGGCTCCGCTCGGCGATCACGCGCATCACGGTGGCAGAGTCGAGTCCGGCGGCAGCGACCGCCTGCTGCACTTCCATGACCGCCTGAAACAGCTCGGCATCGTCGAGGAGGCGTTCCTGCCCGCGCTTCCGCGACGTGATGTCGAGCTCGGTGCCGAGATAACCGACCGGCTTGTCGTCGTCTCCCCGCATCACCTGCCAGGTGCTCGAGACCCAGCGCTCGCGGCCGTCCTTGGTGATGATCCGGTACTCCTGATCGACGGGAAGCCCGTCACGGGCCAGCGACTCGCGCTCGGCGGTAACGGTGATACGGTCATCGGGGTGGACATAGTCGATGAAGTTGCGCTCGCGCAGCTCCTCGGTGCCGTAGCCGGTGACGGTCGTGAAGGCAGGATTGACGAACTGCAGCCGGAGGTCGAGATCGTAGGCGACGATGGCCTCGCGCAGGGCGCCGGTCAGGCTCCGCAGCTGGCGGTCGTGCCGGCGCGCCTCGATTTCCTTCTCGCGCCGGCGCGCCACTTCGCTCCGCAGCAGGAACCCCAGGGCAAGGAGTCCTCCGGCGGAGGCGATGGCGACGAAGCTGAGTTCGGACGGCCATTGCATATACGTCACGGCTCCCGGAAGAGCCACCTGCCAAGTCTGATCATGGGCGAGGCGATAAAGGTATGCCCGGCTCCCGCGTCTATCCAGTAGGGCGCTGGCGGGGGGACCCGACCGGACCTAGACTACCGCATGGCGCTCTTCGACACCAAACAGCATCGGGCCGCGTTCGTCATCTTCCTGCTCGGCCTCGGGCTGGCGTTTGCCCTGTGGCCCTTCAGCACCGGCCTCGTGGGCGCGCCGGTGCTGTATATCTGCTTCGCCCCCCTCCATCGACGGCTGGCGGCCTATATGCCCGCCGGAGTGGCCGCGGGGATCACGATCCTCGCTGCCATTCTCGTGATCGTCGTGCCGGTGGCGTCGATGGCGGGGTTGATCGCCAGCGAGGCGCAGGACATCGCCGGTGGGGTCATCCGGAGCTCGCTGGTGGATCGGCTTCGCGAGCTGAGAGTGGGCCCCTACGACGTCGGGTCGCAGATCGAAGCGCTGGGATCGCGCGCGCTGTCGTGGGTCGGCACCGGTGCGCTCGGCCTCATCGGGACGCTCGCACGTCTGGGCATCCAGCTTACCGTCGCCTTCTTCGGCCTCTACTACCTGCTCTGCGAGCCGGGTCGCACGTGGCGCACGCTGCGGCCCTTCATTCCGTTCTCCGCCGAGAACAGCGCCGTGCTCAAGCGCCGCTTCAAGGACGTGACGGTCTCCACGCTCATCGGCACCTTCGCCACCGCGACCGTGCAGGGGGTCTGCGTCGGCCTCGCCTTCTGGGCGACGGGGCTCTCCAATGCGATTTTCTGGGGAGTGGTGACCGTCATCGTCGCGATTCTGCCGGTGGTGGGCAGCGGTCTCGTGTGGGTCCCGGGAGTCGTTGTCCTGGCGCTCGAGCGCCGCTATCTCGGAGCGGTCGGCCTCGGCCTCTGGGGCCTGATCGTCATCGGCAACATCGACAACCTCATCCGCCCGTGGGTTTTCCGGCGCTACGCCCAGATTCACCCGTTCATCACGGTGATCGGCGCCTTCGGCGGCATCAAGTACTTCGGGCTGCTGGGCCTGCTGATCGGCCCGCTCGCCATCTCCTATTTCTTCGAGCTGATCCGGATGTACCAGGCCGAGTATCTGGCCGATGAGCCCGTCGAGGAAGAGCCTCCAGTCGCCCGCGGAGGAGGGGGATGGAGGCGGACGAAGCGCGACGGGAAGGGCTAGCCGGCCCTGGCTGAGCGGGCCTTCCAGAACAGGTACACCGGGACGCCCGCCGCGAGCAGCGCGGACCCCTTGAGTGCATTTGCCGGATTCGATGCGATCGACCCGATCACCACGTACACACCCGCCGCGATGAAGAGCAGGGGCGTGACCGGGTAGCCGAAGGTGCGGAAGGTGGCCGGATTACTGGTGCCAGACCGGCGCTCGCGCGCCCGGTAGACGAAGAGCGTCGACGCCGTCGCGGCGAAGGTGATCCAGTCGGCGAACACCACGTAGTCGAGCAGCGCGCCATAGGTACCGAGGCCGAGCAGGATCATGGCCCAGATGCACTGGACGATGATGGCGGCGCCGGGGGTGCGGTACGTCGGGTGAAGCTTCGCCAGCTGCGGGAAGAAGAGGCCGTCCGCCGCCATCGCCTGGTACACGCGCGGCGACACCAGGATGACCAGATTCAGGAAGCCGAACGTCGAGACCACGATCCCCGCGGCGATGAACTTCCGCCCGGCCGGCCCGAGCAGGCGGCCCATCGCCGCGGCCGCCGGTGCCTCACTGCTCGCCAGACCGGCCGCGCCGAGTGTCGCGATGTAGGTGTAGTTCGCGAGCAGATATACGATGACGACGCCCACCACGCCGATCATCAGTGCGCGGGGCAGGTTCCGCTCCGGATCGATGATCTCCTCGGCGATGTAATTCGTCTGCTGCCACCCGCCATAGGAGAAGAGGACCGGCACCAGCGCCGCTGCCAGCGCCAGCACGGGAGAGCCGGGCGCGCTGGTGGGCGCCATGACCATCGGCGCCAGCGGGATGAGGTGCGCCGCGGCGGCGATCCCGGCTCCGATCACCACCGTGAGTGCGGCCAGCTTCAGCACGGTGAAGATGTTCTGGGTGATCGCGCCGGGTCGCACACCGACGTAGTTGACGATGGACAGGAGAACGATGGCGCCGCCCGCCAGCAGGTTGGCCGGCACGGCCAGGCCGGTCAGCTCGATGAAGTAGTTGGCGAACGTCACCGCGACGGCGGCGATCGCCCCGGTCGCGACCATCAGCAGCAGCGCCCACGCGTACAGGAATGCGGGCAGCGTCCCGTAGGCGTCACGGATGTAGACGTAGCCGCCGCCGGCCCGCGGGAAGCGCGCGCCGAGTTCCCCGTAGACGAATGCGCCGATGAGTGCGATCACCCCGCCGACCACCCAGACGCCGAGCGTGAGCAGCGGCGTGTGCACCCGCTGGGCGACCACCTGCGGATTGCGGAAGATGCCGGAGCCGATGATGCCTCCGATCACCATCATCACACCGGAAAACAGGCCGACGCGCCGGGCGTAGCCGGCGGGAGCCGCGGTTGGAGAGGGCATCACGCAAGCTACGACGCCCCGGAGCCCGCCGCCATTATCTTGTCGCATGCCAAGCAGCCCCAGCCGCGCTCGCGTGATCGCCGCCTTCGCGGCGATCTATCTGATCTGGGGCTCCACCTACCTCGCCATCCGGCTCGCCATCGACACCCTGCCGCCATTCCTGATGGCGGGGACGCGATTCATCATCGCGGGCGCCGTGTTGTTCATATGGGCCCGAGCCCGCGGCGTACCGGCGCCCACCCGGCGAAACTGGCTTGGCGCGGCCGCAATCGGGGCGCTCCTCCTGACCTTCGGCAACGGTGCCGTGGTGTGGTCGGAGCAGCGGGTGCCGTCGGGTCTCGTCGCCCTGGTGGTGGCGACCGTTCCGGTCTGGACAGTGGTGGTGGAGTGGATTCGGCCCGGCGGGCATCGGCCGACCGGCGGAGTCGTAGTCGGGCTGCTGGTCGGGCTCGGGGGCGTCGCGCTGCTGGTGGCGCCGGGACGGATCGCGGGCGGGGCGAGAATCGACCCGGTGGCCGCCATGGCGCTCACGTTCGGGTCGATCGCCTGGTCGGTCGGCTCGGTCTACTCGAAGCGCGCGCCATTGCCCCGCTCACCACAGCTGGCGACGGCGATGGAGATGCTGAGCGGAGGTGTCGGCTTGCTGCTGGGCGGGCTGGTGTCGGGAGAGCTTGCCGCGTTCGCACCGGCCGGAGTGACACTCCGGTCGGCGCTGGCGATGCTGTACCTCATCGTCTTCGGGTCGTTGATCGCGTTCACGGCCTTCGTGTGGCTGCTCGGCGTCTCGACGCCGGCCCGAGTGTCCACCTATGCCTACGTCAATCCGGCCGTCGCAGTCATCCTCGGCTGGGCGCTCGCCGGCGAGCCCTTGAGCGCCCGAACCCTCATCGCCGCGGCGATCATCGTCGCGGCGGTCGTCATGATTACTTCTGTCGGAGCTCGATCCGTCCCGCCGCCGCGGGCTCAGCCGGAGCGTAGCCCTTCGCGGTGAGCTGTGCCTCGGCGACGCCGTTCTGCATCAGGTAGGCCCGCACCGTGTCGGCGCGTGCCTGGCCCAGCTGGGTGTCGCCTGCGGCGTCGCCGAAGCCGGCGACCTCGACTGCCGTTGCGGCGTGTGCGGCCAGCGACTGCGCCACCTGATACAGCGTCTGCCGGGCCCGATCGGTCAGGGTGCTGCCGCCGTGCTCGAAGGTTACGTCCTCGACCGCCATGACCGTCTGTCCCGCCGCGAATATCGCCCGGCAGCCGGTCGCATCCACCGCCTCACCGGGGCGGCTGCTCGGGCAGCGGTCCCGGTCATCCATGACCCCGTCCCCGTCGGCATCCATGCCCATCGCGCAGCCATTCGTGTCCACGTGCTGGCCCGCGGGCGTGTTCGGGCACTTGTCTGCCGAGTCCATGATGCCGTCGTTGTCGCTGTCCGCCGTGGATCCGGCCGCGGGAGCCGCCGCGTTTCCCTGGTCCTTCGGCTCGGTGCCGGAGCACCCGTTGGCGTCTACCTTCGCGCCGCTCGGCGTGTTGGGGCAGAGATCGTTGATGTCGATCACGCCGTCCCGGTCGGTATCGGCACGCTGGGTGCAGCCGCTCGGGTCCACTGCGCTACCGGCCGGCGAGCCCGGGCACCGGTCGAGCGCATTGCTGATCCCGTCGCCGTCCGCATCCGCCGCGCCACTCTCCCCGCGTTTCGTGCCGAGCAGCACGCTGATGCCGGCCTGCGTTCCGAAATTCCAGTAGCGATCGCCGCCCGTCGCCCGGTGCAGGGCGTAATCCGCGGTGGCGTCCAGCCGCAGCGCGATCATCCGCGTGAGGCCGATCCGCACTCCCGCCAGCCCACCGATGCCGAGATCGCTGTCGTGCCCTGACCGCCGGTAGCTGTTGATGACCGGGCCGAGGCCCAGCATGCCGCTGAGGCGGTTGCTGAACGGAAGGTGGACGACGCCGCGAAGATGATACGGGTAGTACGTCACCCAGCCGGCATTGGCGAACCGGTTGTGGCTCCGGGTGCGCGAGACGTCAGCCTCGAGGGAAAGCATGGGTGACAGAAAGTATCCGGCGCGGAATCCGATGCCGGCATAGTTGGTCAGCGGAACGCCGCTCGACGAAAAGCTGGTGTACCGGCCAAACACGCCTAGCTCGACGGTTCCGGCGTCCTGCGCGGCAGCCGAGCCGGCGGTCAGGCACGCGAGGGCCGTCGCAAAGGCAACGGAACGACGCCGCATAGCACTCTCCTGAATTTGGGGCGGTGGCACCGGGACGGGCGAAGATCGTGGCAGTTAAGGTAAGCGGCGCAGCGGCGCGCGGCCAGCGACAGCCCAAAGAAGAACGCCGCGCCCGATCCCGAGGGATCGTGCGCGGCGCCGTCTTCCGTAGAGCGGACCGTCTAGTTCAGGCGGTCAAGCTGCGTCCGGCGGTTACGAGCCCGCCCGGTAACCGTCTTGTTCGAGGCAACCGGCTGGTCCCAGGCAAAGCCCTGGGCTTCCATGCGATCCGCCGCGACGCCGTGGTCGGTGAGATACTGCTTGACCGATTCGGCACGAGCCTGTGACAGCCGCTCGTTCAGCGCCCGCGAGCCGGTATTGTCCGTGTGACCGCCGACGCGTACCCGGACGTTCGGGTTGTCCACGAGCGACTTGGCCACTTCGTTCAGGATGAACTCGGAGCTCTGCGTCAGCTTCGAGGAGTTGGTCGCGAAGTTCACGCCCTGCAGGATCAGCTTGGCATTCGGCGTGGCCATGAGAATGCGCAGGCTGTCACGCATCCGGGCCGCGGCCAGCGAGTCACGCAGCGAAGCGCGGAGCGCCGCACCACGAGCCGACTTGAGGCTGTCCTCGAGAGCCGAAATCCGGGCCTCGTTGGCAGCGACTGCCGCATCCATGCTGTCCTTCTGGGCCTTCATGCGCGCCGCTTCGGCCGCCATCGAATCCGCACGCATCTGCGCGGCGACGGAATCAGCGTGCATCTTCATCCGCATCGAGTCGGCCTGGGCCGCGAGCCGCATCGAATCGGCATTCATGACCGGGGTCGCGACCATCGGGCAACCCGAGCTGTTGACCTGCGTGCCCTTCGGCGTGTCCGGGCACTGGTCGGCGCTGTCCATCACGCCGTCGCCATCAGCGTCCTTGCCGCCCTTGAAGCCTTCGCCGCGGTTGCCGAACAGGAAGGAGAGACCGGCCTGGGCACCCCAGTGCTGGTCCTTCTTGATGTTGTAGGCGAGCAGCGTATCCGTCTTGGTGATCTGATCGACCGTCGCGTCGAGCCGGATCGACAGATTCCCGCCGAGACCGAGGCGCAGGCCGAGCAGGCCCGACGGTCCGGTGTCATGTCCGTAGGACACGAACTTCTGCCCCGTGCCCAGCTGACGGAACTTGTATTTGTCGTACGTATACCCGCCGCCGAGGATGAACGCGGCATGGTCGCTCAGCGGGATGCTGTAGCTCAGCAGGCCGTTGAGCCGCATCGCCCGGATCTGCTCTTCGCTGCCGAGAAGGCGTGTCGGCGTGTAGGCGGCGTTGGCCTCGAGCTCGAGCCCACGAACCAGGAAGAAGCCGAGTCGCGCGCCGCCTCCCGCCGTCTGGTGAAGACCGTAGCTTTGACCGAACCAGTTCTTGCGAGCGTACAGTCCGAATTCAACTGTACCCCCACGCTGGGCCTGGGCAGCCGGCACGAGCAACCCCGCTGACAGCAGGCAAGGCAGTACGAAAGCGCGAAACTTCATCATGTAACTCCACGGATGGGGTGGGACAAGTCCCGGCCGGCCACGGGCCGCCAGGATTTTAGACCTGCTAACGCGCACATTATGGCATCAACCCCGTCTGGGGACCGTGAGTAATGTCACACTGAACCATCTGGGCGCAAGTCCTGAGCCCAGCTAAGTTAATCGTATCCCGACCCTTTACGAGCCTTCATGACCCTCCTCCCGCGTCTGCTGCCGACGGTCGGCATCGGGGCATTGCTGACGGATCCCTATCTAGCGCTACGGGTTACGTGCGTCTGCACGTCCGGGAGCACCGGCCTTGCCGACCCCCCTGCCCGACGGTCGGCCGGGAGGCGACCATGACCGAGGTGGATCTGGGATTCGTCCATCGCTTCGTGCCGGGGCAACCCGGCGAGTCCCGCACGGTGCTGCTGCTGCACGGCACCGGTGGCGACGAGAACGATCTGATCCCGCTGGGACAGGCGCTGCTGCCGGGCGCCGCGCTGCTCAGCCCCCGCGGCCGGGTGCTGGAGCAGGGGATGCCGAGGTTCTTCCGGCGCCTCGCCGAAGGGGTGTTCGACGAGCCCGACATTCGGCGGCAGACTGCGGGGCTCGCCGATTTCATCGATCATGCGTCGGCGGTCTACCAGTTCGACCGTGAGCGGGTGGTGGCGGTCGGCTTCTCCAATGGGGCCAACATCGCGGCCGCGCTGCTGCTGCTCCGCCCGCAGCCGGTCCAGCAGGCGGTGCTCATCCGGGCCATGGTGCCGCTGGTGCCCGAGTCCGTGGCGGAGCTCCATGCCGTCCGGGTGCTGCTCCTGTCGGGTCGGGCCGATCCGCTCATGGCGCCGGCACAGGCCGAGCAACTCGCCACACTGCTCGCGGCGGGCGGAGCGGACGTCACCCTTCACTGGGAGAATGCGGGACACCAGCTCACCCCGGGAGACGTCGCTGTGGCGCAGGTCTGGCTGGCCGCCGATGGCTCCGGGAGGTCCGCGTGAGCGATCGGCGGCGACAGCTCGGCTGGGTGATCGTCGCGGCCGCGATCCTCGTCGGCGCATTTGCGCTTCCATGGGCCGCCTGGTACCTGATCCCCGCCAAGCCGCTGGCCGCGCTGATCGTGGACAAGACCGTGCCCGACGACTCCGATCGCGAACACACCGGCCTCATGTGGACGCTCAATCATCTGCGGTACGTTCGGCCGGACGGCCAGCCGTGGAGCTACCAGGCCGATTATGCGGGTTTTGTCCCGCTGCCCGGTAAGCGCTACGCGATCCGACCGCTCCCGGAGAGCATGCGCGGTTACGCGCTGATCTACCTCGCCGACACCTATGGCGTATACGTCGACGACTTCGAGCAGCTCAACCTCGCCGGCACCCACTCGCGGAAGATCTATGGCGGTCTCTCCGGCGCTGAAGTCGCCTCGATCCGCCAGGGCGTGGCCGCCGGCGCGGCGCTCATCGGCGAATTCAACAGCTTCGCCAGCCCGACTGAAGGGAGTGCGCGCGCCGGGCTCGAAGAGCTGTTCGGCGTCACGTGGACCGGCTGGATCGGTCGCCGTTTCGACGACCTGACCGCCAACGTCGAGGTGCCGATATGGGCGGTGACCGATTACGCCCGCCAGTACGGACAGCCATGGCCTTTCGCCGGCCCGGGTTTCCTGTTCGTGCACGAGAGCGGGCGTCTGCTCGTGCTGGCGGAGGGGCCCGACGCCTCGTCCGATGCGGCATCGTTGGTGTTCGCGCCCGGTCGGGCCCGGGCATATCACACCGCCGATCGTGTTCCCTATCATTACTGGTTCGACATCGTGGTGCCCCACGCAGGAACGGCGGTCGAGGCGCATTACGACCTGGCGCTGACCTACCGTGGACAGAAGCTCCTCGCGACCGCCGGCATCCCCGCTCGTTTCCCCGCCATCCTGCGGCGGGAGGGGCCCGTCGCACCCATCTTCTATTTCGCCGGTGACTTCGCCGACAACCGCTTCGTCCCGGCGTGGACCCGATACCGCGGCGCGGCGGCCACGGCGAGATGGATGCCGCCCGCCTTCCAGAGCGTGACCAACCTGTTCTACTGGCGGGTCTACTTCCCGCTCATGGAGACAATCCTGACAGGGGTCCGCCGTGCCCCCGCCGGGGTTCCGACGTCAAGGTAGAACTGTTCGGTTCGGGATTTATTCTCTGTCGCGGGGCTCCGCCGACAGCGATGGTAGAAACGGCGGCTGGAGCCGCCACGAATTCCTCCCACGTCGCCGGCCGCGCTCCAGGGGCCGCCTCTGCCAGCTGAGGGACCAATGTGATGCTGACTGTCGCCCTCGAGCAGGAACGCCTCGTCATGGCTGAGCGCCTCCTGCGGGAAATCGAACGCCGCCATGGACTGCCCCCGTCCCAGCACACCGACCTGCAACCCGCCGTCGTCGACCGCTTCCTGGCCGCGTATCTTCCGGAGTCCCGCGAAGGCGAACCGGTGCCGTCGGCACTGGAGTACGCCTTCACCCAATCGCTTTCCGACGCTCTCGACCTGCTGCGCCGGGTCATCGACGAGTCGCCGGGCGGTTACGGATCGGCGTTGTACGTGCACGATCTCGACACCGGCACCGCGATGACGAACGAGGAGAGCTGACGTAATCACGCTCTGCGCTGCAGCCACCATGGCGTGGCTGTCCGGCCCTCCTCGGTACGCGCCGAAGAGGGCCGCGTCGCGTCGCGCCACATCCACCACCGGACGATTGCATGCTCCTCCTCCTGCTCCAGCTGCAAACCAGCTCGCCCGCGGCGCTCGCCGTGCGCCTCGCCGGCATGACGGCGATCACCGGCTACGAACAGGCGGTCGCCGACTCGCTGCTGCCCATCGTTCCCGGTTCGGCGCGAGACCGGTCGGGCAGCGTGGTCCTGCGGCGCGGCTCCGGCGCGCCGGCCCGGCTCGTCGCCTGCCCGCTGGATGAGCCCGGGTACGTAGTCGGCGGGATCCGGCCCGACGGGTGGCTCACGCTGCATCGCGTTCCCGGCCGGGTTCCGCCCCTCGCCGATCAGCAGCTCGAGGGGCAGCGCGTCACGGTGTGGGGACGCCACGGCCCGCTGCCCGCCGTCGTCGGGGTGCGCTCGGTGCACCTGACCCGCGGCCGCACCACCGCCGAGGATCCCTTCACCGCGGACAACGCCTACGTGGATATCGGCGCGGTCAGCGGGGCGCAGGCGCTGGCGGCCGGAGTCGAATTGCTCTCCCCGGTCGCGCTGGCGAAGCGCCCGCATCACTACGGCGACTCGCTGCTGGCCGCGCCGGTGGCCGGCCGCCGGGCCAGCTGCGCTGCGCTGGTCGCCGCCGCGCGGGAACCGATCGCCTCCGGGTCGGGCACCACGGTCATCGCCTTTCTGACCGAGCAGAACCTGGCGGCTCGAGGGCTGCTCACCCTGATGCACGAATATGGGCCGTTCACCGAGACGCTCATTGTGGACGGTACTGCCGGGGCTCCTGGCGCGCCGTACGAGGGCGCCGATTCGGCGCTCAGCAGAGCCGCAACCGGCCTGGGCCGGGTCCATCGAATCGGCGTCACGGTGCGGTACGCGGGCACACCGGTCGAGACGATCGCCCTGCGCGACGTCGGGACCCTGGCAGACCAACTGCGCCGCTGGCTGGGAGGACGGCAATGAGAGCCCTGCTGCTTGGCGTCCTGTTGTCGGTGCCCACCGCCGCCGCCGCACAGCAGACGGCGATCGCCGTGCCGGAAGCGCAGCAGGTCCTGGCGGCGCTGGTCGAAAGCTACGGGCCGTCGGGCATGGAGGGGCCGGTGCGCGAAACCGTCAGGCGGCTGCTTCCGGCGTGGGCCCGAACCGAAACGGATACCGCCGGCAACCTCTGGCTTCGGATCGGCAAAGGCGAGCCGACGGTGGTCTTCGTGGCGCACACCGATGAGATCGGCTACCGCGTCACCGCGATCCGGGACGACGGCACGCTGGAGCTTCGCTCGCTGGGCGGATTCTTTCCCTCACTGTTCGAGGCGAGGCCCGCGCTGGTTCAGACCGGCAGCACGACGGTGCCCGGAATCTTCATGCCGCGCGATTCAGTGGGCGATTCCCCGCGGCGCACACCGCCGCCGTTCCGCGTCGACGTCGGGAGCAACTCGCGCGCGGCGACCGAGCGGCTGGGGGTCAGGGTCGGCAGCACGGTCACGATGCCGAAGCAATACGTCCGGCTGCTCGGTACCCGTGCGACCGGACGGTCGTTCGATGATCGCGTCGGTTCGGCGGCACAGATTCTCGCCGTCCGCCACCTGGACCGCGCACGAATCCGGCACAGCGTCGTATTCGTGTGGAGCGTGCGGGAAGAGGTCGGCCTCGAGGGGGCGGCCGCCGCGGCGCGACAGCTGGGCCTCACCGCCGCGCGGGTGCACGCGATCGACACGTTCGTCTCCGCCGATTCGCCGCTCGAGCTGCCTGCCTTCGCCGTGACCCCGCTGGGGCAGGGCGCGGTCGCGCGGGCGGTGGACAACAGCTCGGTCACTCCGCCGGCCCTGCTCGATTCGCTGGTCTCGCTGGCGCACGCGCGCGGCATCGCGCTGCAGGTGGGCACCACCAACGGCGGAAACGACGGCTCGGCCTTCGCTGCGTGGGGTGTCCCGGACGTGCCGCTCGCCTGGCCGCTCCGATACGCCCACTCACCGGCCGAGGTGATCGACCTGCGCGACGTGGTGAGCCTGGGGTCGCTGGTGCAGGCGGTCGCGGAAGGGTGGTAGGGCCGGCTTAACGCCTGCGTCCGGTCGACGTCCTTTGAGTGTCGACCGGCGCGCACCGCGCCGCTCCAACTCACTCCACCGGGAGGACGTATGCGACACGCGCTCATGATTGCGGCGACACTGGGCCTGCTGGCCGGGCTCCCGGCCGCCGCGGCCGCTCAGGCCACACCGGCCCACCCGCACGAGCTTCGCCACGATCGGCGGGAACTCCGGCGGGACCACCGCGAGGTGCGGAGCGACCGGGCCGAAATCCGGCAGGACCGGCGTGAGCTCCGGCGGGACCACCGCGCGGGGCGGCCTGCGGCGATGCGGCGTGACGTCCGGGAGCTGCGCCGGGATCACCGGGACGTGCGGGCCGATCAGGCGGACCGGCGGCAGGATCGCCGCGAGCTCCGGCGCGACCTGCGGAAGTAGCCTGGCCCTTGCTCAGGGCGAAAGCCTCGGCTTCCCGCCGGGGCTTTCGCGCGTCCGGGCCTTGCGTGCCGGACGCAATAATGCATATTTATGCATTATGCAAACTCAACGCGGCGTGCTCGCCCTCGCCTTTTCCGGCGGTCTCGATACTTCCTACTGCGTGCCGCGCCTCACCGAGGCGGGCTGGGCTGTTCACACCATTTTCGTGAATACCGGCGGCAGTAGTGACGCCCAGCGCGCCGCCATCCGGGCGCAGGCGGCCGCGGTCGGCGCCGTGCAGCATCACGAGGTGGATGCGCGACAGGAGGTCTACGACCGCTTCGTCCGTTACCTGGTGCAGGGCAACGTGCTCCGCGGCGAGGTGTATCCGCTGAGTGTCGCCGCCGAGCGGACGCAGCAGGCGCTGTCGGTACTGGAGGTGGCACGGGCCATCGGCGCCATCGCGATCGCACACGGCTCGACCGGCGCGGGAAACGATCAGATTCGTTTCGATGTGGCGCTCCGGGTGCTCGCCCCCGAGCTCGACATCGTCACGCCCATCCGCGACGAAGCCGTCAAACGCGATGAGGCCATCGCCTACCTCCGGGAGCGGGGCCTGCCGGTGCCCGACAAGGCCGGGTCGTACTCGATCAACCGCGGCCTCTGGGGCACCACGTGGGGTGGCGGCTGGACCCACGACACCTGGGCCGGTCCGCCGGCGGAGCTGCTCGATCCGCCGGCCGGCGCGCCCGCGCCCGTCGAAATCGTCGTTGCATGGACCCAGGGGCTGCCGGTCTCGCTCGATGGAGCGGCGCTGACCGGTCCCGGTCTCATCGAGCGCCTGGGCGATCTGGCGGAGCGCTACGGCATCGGCCGCAACATCCACGTGGGCGAAACGGCGCTCGGCATCAAGGGCCGCATCGGCTTCGAAGCCGGTGCCGCGCTGCTGCTCATCGCGGCGCATCGCGAGCTGGAGAAGCTCGTCCTCACCAAGTGGCAGACCTTCTGGAAGGACCAGCTCGGCCGTTTCTACGGCGATCGCCTCCACGAAGGGCAGTACTTCGATCCGGCGCTGCGGGATATCGAAGCACTCATCACCAGCTCGCAGCAGCGGGTCACGGGCGAGACCCGGATCCGGCTCGCGGCCGGCCGGTTTCAGGTGGTGGGCACCCGGAGTCCCCATTCGATGATGGACCCGGCGATCGCGACATACGGCGAGGAGAATCATCTCTGGACCGGCGACGAGGCCCGCGCCTTTGCCCGGGTGTCGGCGATTCCGTCGCTGCTCGCGGCACGCGCCGCGGGCGGCCACCAGTAAGGAGAGGCCGATGGTCGTCACCACGCGGGTCCGGCTCGACCGGATCGCTTCGTCCACCAGGAACGCGCAGCTCTCGGCCGAGGTCATCGTCGGCGACGAGATCGTGCCGGCCGAGGGGTACGTGCTCGCGGTCCGGATCCTGGACGACAAGTCGTCATACAACACGGTCGAGGATCTGACCGGCCGGATGGTGTCGCTCCGCGCCGGGGACGTGCTCGCCGGCACCCTCGGCAGCCGGCGCGCGCTCCGCGCGTATGCCGGCGTCGTGCCATCCCGCATCGCCGTCGGCGACACGATCAACGTGCTGAACCTCGGTGGAATTCTTGGGCACTGCACTTCGGTCAACCCGGACATCGGTCCGCCGTTCGCCGCCGAGGTATTGGGGTCGATTCTCACCTTCCCGGCGCTGGGCGACCGCGTCGGCCGGCCGGCCCACATCCGCGACCGCGCGGTGCCGCCGGCCGACCGGCTCGACAGCACCGTGCCAGTGATCTACGTGGCGGGAACCTGCATGAACGCCGGCAAGACCGTGGCGGCGACGGAACTGGTGCGCGGGCTGGTGCGCGCGGGATACCGGGTCGCGGCGTGCAAGCTGACCGGGGTGTCGCTCATGCGGGACGTGCTCTCGATGACCGATGCCGGTGCGATCGCCGCGCTCACCTTCAACGACGTCGGCGTCGCCAGCACGCACCCCGGCGTCACGGTGGCGACGGCCAAGGGCATCTTCAACCGGCTGGCCGCCGCGAAGCCCGACGTGATCGTCGCGGAGCTCGGTGACGGCATCCTCGGGGAATACGGCGTCCAGGACATCATGCACGATCCGGAGCTCGCCGCCGCCGGCGCAGCGTGGATCATGGCGGCGCCGGACCCGGTCGGCTGCTGGGGAGCCGCGGAGCTGATGCGTCGCGAGTACGGTCTCCCGATCACCGCCATCACCGGCCCGGCCACCGATAACGAAGTGGGCCGGGATTACATCAGCGCGTCGCTGGGCCTGCCGGCGCACAACGCGCGGCGCGACGCCGCCGGCCTCGTGGCCGCCGCCATCGCCGGCCTCGAGGCGCGGGCGACGGCGGCCGCGGCGCCCGCCCTGATCGGCGCACCCGCGTGAGCGGTCTTCGGGTGGCGGTCGTCGGCGCCGCCGGATACGTGGGCGGCGAGCTGCTGCGGCTGCTGCTGCAGCACCCGAATGTCGCCGAGTGCGTCGCGACCAGCCGGAGCCAGGCCGGCAAGCCGATCGCTGAGGCGCATCCGACGCTGGCGCCGCTTACCGATGCCCGCTTTTCCGGTGAGACGCCGGGCGAAGTGGCCCGGGGCCGCGACGTCGTGTTCCTCGCCCTGGAGCATGGGGAGTCGTCCCGCATGGCGAGCGAAATCTTCGAGGCCGGCCCGGGGATGATCGTTGACCTGGCGGCGGACTTCCGGATCGCCGCGCCGCGGCTCTACGAGCGCTACTACGGGACGCATCCCGCGCCCGATCTGGTCGGACGCTTCACCTACGGCCTGGCTGACGTCCTCGGCGAGCGGCTTCGCGGCGCCACCGCGATCGCGGCGCCCGGGTGTTTCGCGACGGCGGCACAGCTGGCGCTCTACCCACTGGCGCAGGCCGGCCTCGCCGTGTCGCCGACGCTCTACGCCATCACGGGATCGAGCGGCGCAGGGGTGCATCCGAAGCCGACCACGCACCACCCGGCTCGTGCCAGCAACGTCTTCGCCTATTCGGTGCTCGCGCATCGCCACGAGGCGGAAGTGCTGCATGCCTGGCGCGGGTGGACCGGCCGGCCCGACGCGCTCGCGCGCCTCATGGTGCACGCGGGCCCGTTCGTCCGCGGCATCTACCTCACGCTGCACGCCTATCTCCCCAATGCCGGGGCGGCTGCCAGCGTCATCACGGCGTACCGGAACACGTATGATGGCAAGCGGTTTGTCCGCATACTCGATCGGCCGCCCGAGCTGACCCACGCCGTCGGGGGCAACTATGCCCTCGTCCATGCCGCCGGCAGTGAGGACGGGCGGGAGATCCAGGTGACCGTCGCGATCGACAACCTGATCAAGGGCGCCGGCGGCCAGGCGATTCAGGCCATGAACCTCTCCCTCGGACTTGCCGAGGATGCCGGCCTCACGGCCGTGGGAGCCTATCCGTGCTAGACACGCTCGACGCCCTGCTGCCCGTCTACGCACAGATGCCGGTGCACCCGGTGTCCGGCCACGGATCCTGGCTGATCGACGAGGACGGCAACGAGTGGCTCGACGCCTACGGCGGCCACGCCGTGGCCTCCACCGGCCACAGCCACCCGGCCGTGGTCCGCGCGATCAGCGAGCAGGCGGCGAAGCTGCTTTTCTATTCATCGGTGGTGCCGCATCCCAATCGCGACGAGCTCGCGCGCCGGCTTGGCCGGCTCGCGCCGGACCCGCTCGAGCGCGTGTTCTTCTGCAACTCGGGCGCCGAAGCGAACGAGAACGCCCTTGGCCTCGCCCGGAAAACGACAGGACGGCAGGGGATGGTGTCGCTGGCGGGTGGATGGCACGGGCGCACGGTCGCGACGCTGGCGGTCACCGACGGCGCGAAGTACGAGGAGGGAGCGCTCCGCGCGGGGATGCCGCTGTCGCAAAAGGTTCCGTTCAACGACATCGCCGCGCTGAATGCCGCGGTGGACGACACGATTGCCGGTGTCATCATCGAGCCGGTGCAGGGAATGTCGGGCGCGCGTGACTGCTCGGTCGAGTTTCTCCAGGCTGCCCGGCGAGTCTGCGATGAGCGCGGCGCGCAACTCATCTTCGACGAGGTGCAGTGCGGTGTCGGCCGCTGCGGGGCCTTCACCGCGGCCGAGGCGTATGGCGTCGTGCCCGACCTGCTGACGCTGGCGAAAGGGCTGGCGTCGGGGATACCGATCGGTGCAGTGATCGCGACCCGCGCCATCGCCGAGGGTCTCGTCATCGGCGATCTCGGCAGCACCTTCGGCGGCGGGCCGGTGCCCTGCGCGGCCGCGCTGGCGACGCTGCGGGTCATCGAGGATGAAGGGCTGATCGGCAACGCGACCGCGGTAGGCGACCACCTGACGCGTGGCGCGCTCGCGATGGGGGTCCCGCGGGTGCAGGGACGGGGCCTGCTGCTCGGGTTGTGCCTGGACCGTCCGGCCGCGCCGGTGCAGCGTGCCCTGTTCGGGCACCGGGTCCTCACCGGTACCGCGTCGGACCCCGCCGTGCTCCGCCTCCTGCCGCCGCTGTCGTTTTCCTTCGCCGAGGCCGATCTCCTGCTCGCCGCGCTGAAAGAGGTGCTGAGGTGACCAAGCGGGACTTTCTGGCGATGGAGGATTGGTCGGCGGCCGAGATCACGGAGCTGCTCGGGCTGGCCGACCGCGTGAAGCGTGGTGAGATCGACGGCGGGCTCGAAAGGAAGGTCCTGGCGATGGTATTCATGGACCCGAGTCTTCGCACCCGAAGCAGCTTCGAGACCGGCATGTTCCTGCACGGCGGCCACGCCGTGGTGCTGGAGCCGGGCAAGGGCAGCTGGTCTCTCGAAACGGAGCCGGGTGCGGTGATGGACGGCACGGCCGTCGAGCACATCGCCGAGGCGGCGCGCGTGCTGGGCCGCTACGCCGACGCGCTCGCGGTTCGCGTGTTTCCCCGGGGACGGGACTGGGCGGTCGAGCGGGAGGACCGGGTCATCCGCGACTTCGCGCGCTACTGTGAGAAGCCTGTGATCAACCTCGAATCCACCCGGCGGCACCCGTGCCAGGGGCTGGCCGACGCCATGACGCTGCGCGAGAAGCTCGGTGAAACCTGCGGCAAGCGCTTCGTGTTGACGTGGGCCTGGCATCCGAAGGCGCTGCCGACGGCTGTGCCGGCCAGCGCCGCGATCGCGGCGGCGATGCTGGGCATGGAGGTCGTCATCGCGCGGCCCCCGGGATACGATCTTGATTCGGACGACACGGCGCTGGTACGGCGGCTGGCGCGCGAGCAGGGGGCGATGGTCCACGTCAGCGAGGACATTGATGATGCGCTCGTCGGCGCCGACGCAGTCTACGTCAAGTCGTGGGGATCGCTCGAGCACTTCGGGCAGCCGGAAGCCGAGGCGGAGCTCCGGAGCGGACTGCGGGATTGGCGGATGACCGCGCCCCGCCTCAGGAATACGCGCGGCGGGAAGGGCATCGTGATGCACTGTCTGCCGGTGAGGCGTAACATCGAGATCGACGACGCGGTGCTCGATGGGCCCAACTCGGTGGTGGTGGACGAGGCGGAGAATCGCCTCCACGCGCAGCGCGCGCTGCTGCTTCAGCTGATCGGAGACCGGTCATGAGCATCGATCCGACGAAGGGAATCGCCGGGCTCAAGGGAGCGTTGCGCTACGTGCGCGCGTATCGCGACCAGGTGTTCGTGGTGAAGCTGGGCGGTGACGTGCTGAAGGACGTCGAGGTCCTCGACCAGGTGGCGGCCCAGATCGCCCTGCTGTCCTCGCTCAGCATCCGGCTCGTCGTCGTGCACGGCGGTGGTCCCCAGGCCACGGCACTGAGCCGCCGCCTGGGCCGTGAGCCGACCATCGTCGCCGGCCGCCGCGTCACCGACGATGACGCGCTCGACGTTGCCAAGATGGTGTACGCGGGGGTCCTAAGCACCGATCTGGTGGCGGCGCTCCGCGAGCATCGCGTGCAGGCGGTCGGACTGAGCGGGGTCGACGCCGATCTGATCACGGCGCACCGCCGTCCGCCGGTGTCGCTGGTGGACGATGCGGGCGTGACTCGCCACGTGGACTTCGGCCATGTGGGCGACGTCGACCGGGTCGACCCTCGGGTGATCACCACGCTGGTCGAAGCGCGGTTCGTTCCCGTGGTGGCCAGCCTCGCCGGTGACGACGAGGGAAACGTCTACAACGTAAACGCCGATACGGTGGCCGAGTCGCTGGCGGTGGCGCTGCACGCGCAGAAGCTGATCTTCCTGACCGGCGCTCCCGGCGTGCTGCGAGACCGGAACGATCCGGCCACGCTCGTCACCTTCGCCGACCCCGACGATCTGGCCGGACTGATGGCCAGCGGCGCACTGGCCGGCGGGATGCGGCCCAAGGTGGAGGCCTGCATTCGCGCCGCGACCGGCGGGGTGGAGCGGACCCACATCATCGATGGCCGGGCGCCCGATGCGCTGCTACTGGAGGTGTTCACCGGCTCCGGCTGCGGCACCATGATCGTGGGACGAAAGGAGAAGGCGACCTACCTTGGCGTTGACCTGGCCGGCTGAGATCGAGCTGCTCCGCCAGCTCGTCGCCACGCCCTCGGTCAGCGGAGACGAAGAGGCGGTCGGACGGCTCGTCGAAGAGACGGTTCGCGGGTGGGGCCTCGAGGTCGTTCGCGACGACGCCGGCATCCGCGTCACCGCAGCCGGCCGCGCCGCTGGCCCGACGCTGGCGTTCGTCTCGCACCTCGACGTGGTGCCCCCGGGAGAGGGATGGAGCCGCGATCCGTTTCAGCCCGCGATCATGGATGGCCGGTTGTATGGGCGGGGTTCGAGCGACGCGAAGGCGTCCGTTGCCGCGATGCTCTGCGCGGCGCGCGACCTCGCTGACGCCGGCGGCCCCCCGCGGGGGCGCGTCCTCGTGATCCTCGGCTACGGCGAAGAGACGCGGAACACGTCCATGCCGCGGGCACTCGCCTCGGCGGGAGTCGTGGATGCCGCGGTGGTGGGTGAGCCGACCAACCTCGAGTTCGCCGTGGCGCAGCGGGGACTCATGATGGTGGATCTCGTCGCCCAGGGCGACCAGCGCCATGCCGGCTATGCCGCGGCCGACGGCAGGTTCACCAACGCGCTGGTCGAGCTGGCGCGCGACCTGGTGCGCCTGGATTCGGTGGCCGCGTCGCGGCCGCACCCGATTCTGGGGCTTCCGACCGTCACCCCGACGATGGTCGAGGCGGGGGTGAGCCGGAACGTCACGCCGCCGACCGCCAAGGCAGTGCTCGACATTCGCAGCACGCCGGCCTGGCCGCACGATGAGCTGGCGGCGCTCCTCCGCTCCGCCCTCGGTTCCGAAGTGGTAGTGACCTCGGACCGGCTGGTGCCGTGCGAGACCCCTGCGGGGTCGGCCCTGCTGGCGGCGGCGTCGCGGATTCGGCCGCACGCCGCGCACTACGGCAGCCCAACCTGCTCGGACTGGGTCTTCCTCCGCGACCGTGACGCCTTCAAATGCGGCCCCGGCACCAGCCGCCGGTCGCATACGGCGGACGAGTGCGTGGACCTCTTCGAGGTCAGCGAGGCGCGGCGCTTCTACGCCAGGCTGGCCATGGAGTATCTCGCATGAGCTCGACACTTTGGTCACCCGGTGCCGCGATAGACCGCCAGATGCTCGATTACACGGTGGGCGACGACCGGACCTGGGATACCCGATTGTTGCGCTGGGATGTGCTCGGGAGTCTCGGACATGTCGAGGGGCTCCGCGCGTCGGGGCTGCTGAGCGCGACCGAGCATCGCCGGCTCCGTGCCGCGCTGCGCTCGGCACTGCGTGCCGTCGACGCGGGCGATCTCCGGATCGGTCGCCGTCACGAGGATGTGCACTCGGCGGTCGAGATGTGGCTTACCGAGCGCTGGCGGGACGCCGGCGAGCGGCTGCACACCGGGCGGTCGCGCAACGACCAGGTCACGGTGGACCTCCGGCTCTATCTCAAGGACACCTTGCTTGGCCTGCACGATGGTGCGCTGGCGCTGGCGGACGCGCTGCTCGCCCTGGCTGCTCGTGAGCGGAGGGTGCTGCTGCCCGGCTACACCCACACGCGGCGAGCCATGCCGTCATCAGTCGCATTGTGGGCCGGGGCGTACGCGGAAGGGCTGCTGGACACGGCTGAATCGCTGCCCGCTCTCTGGGCACGGGTAGACCGGTCACCGCTGGGGAGCGCGGCCGGATACGGTGTACCGCTGCCGCTCGACCGCGAATCCGCCGCTCGGGCGCTGGGCTTCGCCGCACTCGACCACAACGTCGCGACGGTGCAGAACGGCCGCGGCAAGCTCGAGGCCGCGGCGCTGTTCTGGTGCACGCAGATCGGCCACGACCTCTCCCGGCTCTCATCCGACGTCATTCTCTACAGCGCCGAAGAATATGGGTACCTCGTGCTGCCGCCGGAGCTGGCTACCGGCTCGAGCATCATGCCGCACAAGCGAAACCCCGACCTGTTCGAGCTCACCCGGGCCCGTGCCGCAACCGTTGACGGCGATCTCTTCACCACGATGCAGCTCGCGGCCAAGCTCACCGGCGGCTACCACCGCGATTTCCAGCTCCTCAAGGAGCCGCTGTTCCGCGGGCTGGCGCGTACCGGCGAGATGCTCGCCATGCTGACGCGCGCCGTCCCGATGCTCGGCGTGGATGCGGAGCGCTGTGCCGCGGCGCTCGCCGGCGGCGCCCTGGCGACCGATGAAGTGATGCGCCGGGTGGTAGCGGGGGAGGCGTTTCGCGCTGCCTACCGTGCCGTGGCCGCGGGACTCAAGGCGGGCGAGACGTTCGACGCGCCCGCGGCCGCCGCGATCAGCGCGCGCCGGCGCTCGACCGGCGGCCTGGGCAACCCCGGACTCGCGGTCGCGCGCGCGCGCGTACGTCTGGCGCGCCGATGGGCGGCACGGGAGCGCACGCGCTTCGAGCGCGCCATGAGCCGCCTCGCCGGTGAACGCGCATGACCGCCGACCGGCGCAAGCGACACCTCAAGATTCTCGAGTTGATCAGCACGCACGCGATCCGGACGCAGGACGAGCTGGCGGACTCGCTGGCGCGCGAGGGGTGGGACGTCACCCAGTCGTCGGTGAGCCGTGACATCGCAACGCTGCGACTGGCGAAGGTGGACGGGTCCTACCGCCGGCCCGCGATGGCTGAGTCGCGCGATCCCGACGAGCGCAGGATTGCGGATGGCGTGATCGGCATCGACCCGGCAGGGGATGCAATGGTCGTGCTGCACACCCCGCCCGGCGAAGCCAACCGGGTAGGTGCCGCCCTGGATCGCCTGGCGTGGGGTGAGGTGGTGGGCACGCTG
The DNA here is from genome assembly GCA_038321865.1 of Gemmatimonadales bacterium. Lineage (GTDB taxonomy): Bacteria > Gemmatimonadota > Gemmatimonadetes > Gemmatimonadales > GWC2-71-9 > JAICUF01. Next base: position 67,485 of record JBBQFH010000008.1, on the reverse strand, counting down.
GCGGGAGACGATACGATTTTCGTGGCGGTGCAGGATGTCACCGCGCAGCGGCGGCTGATGCGCCAGCTGCGGAAGCTGTCGGTGGGCTGACCCGGAGGTCCCGCCCGCGACGCTATCCGGCGCCGCGGAGGCGGCCGAGGGCGACGGCATCGTGCGCGGCCGCACCGAGGGCGGTGTTGTCGAAGATGCACCAGCGGTGCGCCGCCGCGGCGTGGTCATCCAGCGCCGCCGCGAGCGCCTCCAGACGCTCGGGCGAATATCCCGAGAAGTAGGTCCTCGGCGAACCGTGGAGCCGCCAGTACGCGACGCCGGGCCAGCCTCCCGGCCGATCCGCACCGGGCGCCAGCACCGGATCCGCGGCCACCCTGCCTGTTCGATGCCTGCGGAGAATCTCCTCGCCATCCGGGCCGAACCACGACGGGTGGCGCGGCTCGCAGACCAGCGGTCCCTCCCAGTGGCGCCGAACGGCCGCAAAGAAGCCATCGGCAATGGCTGGGTCGAGCGCCAGGCTTGGCGGCAGCTGCACGACGAGCGGTCCCGCGTGCGGGCCGAGCGCGGCGGGGCCGGCGACGAAGCGCTCGATCAGCGGTTCGGCTCCGACCAGCCGCTGCTCATGGGTAATCGATTTCGGGATCTTGGCCGAAAAGCGGAAGCCATCGGGCACGCTCGCGGCCCAGCGGGCGTAGGTTGCGATTCGATGCTCGCGATGGAACGACGAGTTGATCTCGACCGCGTTGAGGAGGCCGGCGTAGCGCTCGAGATGGCTGCCGGTCGGGGGGAAGAGCGCGGAAGCGAACGCGTGAACGGACCAGCCGGCGCAGCCGACGCGCGCGGGATTCACCGTGTCGGAGGGGGTCGCCATCCCGGGCCCCGGACGAATCGTCCCGGCTTGGCCCCGGTGTGCTCGCCGCGGGCGAGGACCGGCACCCCGTTCACGATCACATCACGCATTCCCACGCTGTACTGGTGCGGCGCTGCGAAGGTGGCGCGGTCGGCGATCGTCGCGGGATCGAAGATGACGATGTCGGCGTAGTACCCCGCCCGGAGATACCCCCGCCGCGTGATGCCCAGATTCGCGACCGGAAGCGACGTCAGGCGGCGCACCGCCTCTTCCAGCGGTATCACGCGCTCGTCGCGGACGTACCGACCGAGCAGGCGGGCGAAATTGCCGTACGCGCGAGGATGGGTGCCGGTCTTCAGAAAGACGCCCTCGGTGGCGTAGGAGCCGGCATCCGAGGCGAAGCTGATCCAGGGAATTGCCGCCTCCCGCCGCACATTCTCCTCCGACATCGTGAAGAACACGCAACCGACCCGGCTGTCGTCCTGGATCACCAGATCGATCGCCGTTTCCTCGGCGGACTTGCCTCGCATGCGGGCCACCTCTTCCAGCGTCCGGCCCGTCAGATAGCGCAGCGAGTCTGTCCGGAAGCTCACCAGCAGCACACCTGACGGCCCACCGGAGCTGGCGAAGGAGTTGTCCCACGAGCCGGTGGTGTTCCGCATCTCGGCGATGACCCGGGCCCGGATCGCCGGGTCTTTGAGGCGCGCCACCCATGCGGCATGTCCCCCCTCCTGCACCCAGAGCGGCATCGTCGCGTCGAGGCCGGTGGAGCTGGCCGGGTAGGTGTACATGTCGGCGGTGATACGAAGCCCCGCGGCACGAGCAGAATCCACCTTGGCCAGCAGGGGGCCGAGCTTCGACCAGTTCCGCCGGCCCGCCGCCTTGATGTGGTAGATCTCGGCCGGCACACCGGCGTCGTGCGCGATCCGGATCAGCTCGTCGGCGGCCTCGAGGAGGCGCGGGCCTTCATTCCGCATGTGCGAGATGTACATGCCGCCGAACTCCCCCGCCGCCCTGGCCAGGGCGATCAGCTCCTCGGTGCCGGCGAAGTTGGCGGGCGCGTAGATCAGCGACGAGCCGACGCCGAGCGCACCCTCGCGCATCGCCTGCCGCACCAGATCCTGCATGCGGAGGAGCTCGGCGGCGGTGGGCGGGCGGTTGACGTAGCCGAGCTCATGGACGCGAACCGTCGTGGCGCCGACGAACGAGGCGACGTTGGGCGAGATCCCGTGCCGTTCGAGGTACGAGAGTCCCTCGCCCAGCGTCGTCCAGGGAATGTCGTACCTGATGTCGCTCTGGCGGGCGAGCTGCTCGCGCCGCATGCTGTCGGTCAGCGGTCCCATCGAGCTGCCTTCGCCGAAGACCTCCAGCGTCACACCCTGGCGAATGTCGCCTTGGGATCGGCCATCGTGCAGCAGCGCGTCCGACGCCCAGCTGAGCATGTTGACGAACCCGGGCGCGACCGCCATGCCGGCGGCATCGACCTCCCGGCGGGCGCGACGGCCGGCCAGATCGCCCACCGCCACGATCGAGTCGCCGCGGACGCCCACGTCCGCAGGGCGCGGAGCCGCGCCGCTTCCGTCGTAGACGGTTCCGTTCCGGACGATCAGGTCGTAGCGTGCCGCGACGCATCCGGAGGCCGGCAGCGCCAGGAGGAAGACGACGATCGCGCGCATCACGCGGCGGCATCCCGGGTGACCCGTTCGGCGAAGCTGGCCCAGAACTGGGCCGTGAGCTTCTTCGCCACTCCCTCCACCAGCCGCGACCCGACGCCGGCCAGGGCACCGCTCACCTTGCTCGCGGCGGTCCAGCGGAGCCGCACCCGCCCGGGTGACGCGTCCTCCACCTGAATGTGCGAGACCATCTCGACCGAGGAGCCCGATGCCCGGCCGTGCGCGCGCATGCGGGCGCTTCGGCCCTCCACGATGTCGAACATCTCGACATCGAGCGCAAAGCGCAGCTTGAGAAGCGCGATGCCGAAGCCGAGAATCATGCGAAAGTGGGTCGGGTCGAGCGGCTCGACGGTCTCGACGCCCGGGGCGGAGCCGCCGATAAAGTGCGGGTCGAGCAGGCGGCGCCACACCTCGTCCCGTGACGCGCGGATCTCGGGGGCACCGGAGAACTCGAAGTTCATGGTTCGGCTTGCCATAGGGGTAAGTTACACCGCATGTTTCCCGGCCGTGACGACTGATCCCTTGCGTATCGCGCTGTTTTCCGAAGTGTACTGGCCCATGGTGAGCGGGGTCGGCGTGACGCTGCGCCGGCTGTCGGACTCACTGCGGGCCCGGGGTCACGACGTGCGCGTCTATTCCGCGACCTACGCCCTCCCGCCGGGCGTCAGTGACCGGCCCGAGGTCCATCGCTCGCCCAGCATGCCGCTTTTTCTGTACCCCGATGTCCAGTGGGCGTTTCCGCGCTCCGGCGAGCTCCTGGAAGATGCGGAGCGATTCCGCCCGGACCTGGTGCACGTGGCCACCGAATTCGCCATGGGACTCGCCGGAGTGAAAATCGCGCGACGGCTCGGGGTGCCGGTGGTCGCGTCGGCACACACCAACTACGACCAGTATGCCGGACGCTACGGAGTGGATTGGGCCGTGAACGCCGGCTGGCGCTACCTGCGCTGGTTCTACAGCCAGGCGAGCCTCGTCCTGTGTCCGTCGAGTTTTTATCAGGATCACCTGCATGGCCGCGGCGTCAACCGCACCGCGATCTGGACCCGCGGCGTGGATACGTCGACGTTCAATCCCCGCCACCGCGACCAGGCCTTCCGCACCGGACTGGGCGTCGGCCCCGACGATCTGCTGGTTACCTATGTCGGGCGCCTCGCGCGGGAGAAGAATCTCGACCTGCTGCTCGATGCCTGGCAGGCGCTTGGCGCGCGGCGCGGCACCGCGCAGCTCGCCCTGGTCGGCCGCGGGCCGCTGGCGGCGGCGATCGAGCGCCGCAACATTCCCGGGGTCCACGTGCTGGGCCTGCTCGAGGGCGACGCGCTGTCCGTCGCCTACGCTTCGGCGGACATCTTTGCGTTTCCCTCCACCACCGAGACCTTCGGCAACGTGCTGGTCGAGTCGATGGCGTCGGGCATTCCGTCAGTGACGGCTGCGGCGGGCGGTGTGATGGAATTCGCGCGTCACGGGGACAACGCCTGGCTGGTGACTCCCGGCAGCATGGACGCCCTCACGGAGGGACTCGGCCGGCTGCTCAATGACGGCGCACTCAGGCGGCGGCTCGCGGCGGGCGCGCTGCGCACCGCGTCGGAGCGCCGCTGGGATGCGATTGACGACCTGCTGATCCGCGATTATCGGGACGTGATCGGACGGAAGGCGCTGATCCGGGCAGCCTGAACGCGGTTCAGCGCAACAGCAGGTACGAAATGGCCGCGATGACCGCGGCCATTGGCATCGTCAGCACCCAGGCCCAGACGATCCGGGTCGCCACCCCCCACCTCACCGCCGAAACCCGACTGGCCGTACCGACGCCGACGATGGCACCGGTGATGGTGTGTGTCGTGCTCACGGGCACGCCGAAGTGCGATGCGATGAGCACCGTGATCCCGCCGCCGGTTTCCGCGCAGAATCCTCCGAAGGGCCGCAGCTTGGTGATCCGGCTGCCCATCGTCTTCACGATCCGCCACCCGCCCATCGCCGTGCCGAGCGCGATGGCCGTATAGGCGAACATTTCGACCCAGAGCGGTATGTGATCGGCGGTCGGGAGGTAGAGATGGGACAGGATGCCCGGCTGATTGACGAAATGCGCCTGGGTGGCGACCAGCAGGCCCACCACGATGCCCATCGTCTTCTGGGCATCGTTGGCGCCGTGGCTGAGCGAATAGAGCGCCGCGGAGATGAGCTGGAGCTTGCGGAAGACGCGGTCGATCGGTCCGGGCCGCCGGTAGCGGAGCAGCCACGACAGGCCGACCGTCAGGGCCAGCGCGAGGACGAAGCCCATCACCGGCGAAACGACGATGAAGACGACCGGCAGGATCCAGCCGTGCAGGAGCAGGGCCCCGAAGCCGGCCTTGGCGATGGCCGCACCCCCCAGCCCGCCGAGCAAGGCGTGGGACGACGACGTCGGGAGGCCGAGATACCAGGTGAGCAGATCCCAGACGATGGCACCCAGCAGCGCCGACAGGATGAGCGTCGGATCCACCACCGACGGATCGAGGAGTCCCTTGCCGATGGCCTTGGCGACGGCCGTGCCGACGGTGAAGGCGGCCACGAAGTTGAAGAAGGCCGCCCAGAAGACCGCCACGCCCGGCGAGAGCACGCGGGTGGAGACGACCGTCGCGATCGAGTTCGCGCTGTCGTGAAATCCGTTGATGAAATCGAAGCAGAACGCGACGCCGATGATGACCAGGACGAAGGCGATCGTTCCGTCCATGATCAGGCGTGCTTGATCGAGACGGATTCGAGCACGTTCGACACGTCTTCGGCCTGGTCGATCGTGCGCTCGAGCGTGTCGTAGATTTCCTTCCATTTGATCACGAGGAGCGCGTCGGTTGCGCCCTCGAACAGCTTGCCGATCCACTCGTGGTAGAGCGAATCGCCTTCCTCCTCGAGCTGCTTGACCTGCTTGCAGGCCTCCAGCACCGAGCCGTCCTTGCTGTTTTCCAGGTTCTGGACCGCGATCAGCAGCTGCAGCGTGGCGCGATGAATGACGTCGGCGAGCATCAGGGCGCCAGCCGGCGGCTCCCCGGCCCGGAACATCTGAATCCGGCGCGCCGTGCCGTCGATGAGGTCCATGATGTCGTCCAGGCGCGACGCCAGCATATGAATGTCTTCGCGGTCGAGCGGCGTGATGAAGGTCCGATCGAGCCGGCCGACGACATCGTGCGTGATCTGGTCGGCCTGGTGCTCGAGCCGCTTGATCGAGTCCACGATCGGCCGCCGCCCGTCCAGCCCCGCCTTGAGCAGGTCCTGCAGCAGCTTGGCCGCGTCCACGTTGAGCTTGGCGACCGCGGTGAAGAGGTCGAAGAACTTCTCGTCGCGGGGGAGCAGTCGCATGTACGGCCTCGTGGCGTGGGATGGGTCGCCAAAAATAGCCCGGCCGGGGAGGCTCGGCCAGACGGCAGCCAGGCGCAGCTCAGGTGGCTGAGCGCACCAGCGCCACCAGGTCCGCCGGCCGGTCCAGCCAGTAATCCGGGGTGGCCGGCTCGAGATCGGCCCGCCCGAAGGGCCCCCACAGCACCCCGGCGGTCCACACCCCCGCGGCGCGACCCGACTCCATGTCATGAATGCTGTCGCCGACGTAGAGCGTGGCGGACGGATCGCTCCCCAGCAGCGCCATCGCCTTTACGACCGGCTCGCGATCGGGCTTCGGATGCACGACGTCATCCGATCCCACGATCACGTCCATCGTTTCCAGGATGCCGCACAGCCGAAGGCCGCGCTCCGCGCCGCTCCGGTTCTTGCTCGTCACCAGCCCGGTGCGGACACCGGTGACCCTCACGGCCTCAAGCGCCGCCACCACGCCGGGGTATGCCGTCACGCAGGTGTCATGGTGCGCCAGATTGTACTCCCGGTACGTCGCGATCATCGCGTCGATTCCCGGACTCTCTTTCCAGGGCGCGAACTGCACTCGCAACGGCGTGCCGACCCCGCGCAGCCACTCGTCGTCGGTGCGCGGCGGGAGTCCGTGCGCGGCCAGTGTGTGGTGGTAGCTGTCGAGAATGAGACGCACCGAGTCGATCAGCGTCCCGTCGAGGTCGAAGAGGACTGTCTCGAGCTTGATCATGGAGGAACAACGTAGCCGCACGGGCCCCCGGCGGAAACGGAATCACGGCGCCGCTGGCCCGAAGACGATCACGCCGGAGATCCGTGCCTCGACGTTTCGCGGCTCCGCCGCGGCCGGCGGGAGTCCGGACAGTGCAGCCATCAGGGAGGCGTCGTCCACGTGGGCCAGCCGGCCGAGCAGCCGGATCTCTCCGGCCGTGTGCCCGCCCGCGGCGACCGCCAGCACGCCGTCGAGTCTGGCCAGCAGCGGCCGGTCGCGCTTCCGTGCGGCGTCACGCGCCAGGGCGGTCAGGCGATCACGTACGGCGGCGGCGCCGCCGGACGAGTCGGCCTGCTGCCAGCGCATCCGCCCCACGCGTCGCAGCATGGCTGCGATCTCGGCCGTGAGTGCTGCGATCGCGGCGGAAACGCGCGATTCGTCCACCGGCGCCTCCTGCGCCGAGCTCGCTTCGGCCAGGCGGCTCACCAGCCACTCGGGATCCCGCAGAATGTTCCCGTTGGCGCCCAGCCAGAGTAGCGCGCCCGGCTGCCGATGAGGATCGTGAGGGTCCACGCCGCAGAGGGTCACACCGGCGAGCACGCCACGATTGGGCGAGGCAATGCAGGCCACGCCCGCCGCGGCGGGAGTGTCGCCGAAGCGCCGGGCCACCGCATCGCGCCAGCGCCAGATGTCGGTCTCTCCGAATCCGACCTCGACTGGGGCACTGGCCGAGCGTGCCAGCGCGTCGAGCTGCCGCAGGCGCCGCTCCAGCGCGGCCGACGGGTCGAACCGGACGACGTCGACTGCCTGGTGCCGCGAGCCCAGTCGCGCGACCCGGCCCTCCCGCTGCGCGAGCCGGGTCGCGGTCCAGGGCAGATCGTAATGCACCACGCGTTCGGCGCCCTGAAGATCGAGACCCTCCGCGGCGACATCCGTCGCGAGCAGGACGTGCGGGCCGCCCCGCGCTCCCGGCGCAAAGCGGGCGAGCACGGCGGCGCGTGATACCGTGGTGGGCCCGATTCCGGAGCGCTCGCCGGTGCACCAGGCGGTCGGCACCTCCAGTCGCCGCCTAAGGTAGGACACGGTATCGCGCGCCCCGGTGAAAACGAGCGTCCGCGCGCCGTCGGAGAGCAGCTCGCGGAGGTGACCGAGCTTGGGATCCGGAGCGCTGACCAGGGCGGCGGCCATGGCGAGCAGGGGCTCCAGCGGCTCGGCGTCGCCGAGCATCAGGTCCGGGCTGACCTTGTCATCCGGCATGAGAGACCAGAGGATCAGCTGGTCTCCACTTGCCCCGGCCCACGCGCGTATCGCGGAACGCGAGACGGCCCGCCCGCCGGCCGCCGCATCCGCCGCCTGGAGCAGGAGCCGCCGATATCGGCGCAGCGCGCCGTGGAGTGATCCGGGACTCGACGCCATGGCCCGAAGCAGCACCGCCCGGATCAGGCCCGCGATCGAGGGATCGCTGGAGAGCGCGAGACGGTCCATGGCGGCGAGAACCCTTGCCTCACCCGCCGTGTCGTCAGGTGTGACCGTCCGGTGCGCCCGGGCCGGCACGCCGGGGCAATGCGCCGAGCTGATCACGACGGCCGCGAGCGCGCCCCGGCCACCCCGTTCGAGCCCAAGGAGCGAGATGAGGCCTTCTCCTGCCAGCGCATCGTCGCGCACGGCGAGCCGTAGCTGATGGGAGAGGTCCTCAATCCGGTTGACGACCGGCGTGGCGGTGAGCAGCAGCGCCGGACGGCCCACGAGAAAATCCGCGACGTGGGCATAGCGGCGGATGTCGGGATGGCGGAAGTGATGGCTCTCGTCTATCAGCACGAGTCCACGGGTTCCCCGGGGCAGCCGGCCCCGGCTGGCCTGCTCGTGGGACCCGATCACGACGGAAACGCCGAGTGTCGCGGCGGTCGCGCGCCACTGGGCCGCGAGCGCCGCGGGCACGAGACACGCGACGGGCGGCCGCTGGAAGGCCCGCGCCACCGCCAGGGCGATGAACGTCTTGCCGCTGCCGGTGGGCTCGGCCAGGAGCGCCCCGCGGAACCGTCTCAGGGCCGCGATCGCGCGCGCGTACGCGTAGCGCTGCCCGTCGTAGAGCCAGTCAGGCGGCTGATCGGCTGCCCGCGCGGGGGCGACCCCGGCCACGAGCGACCGGACCACCTGGCCGGCCGGCGCCGGGGGCCCGGGGCGCAGTGCGGTCCGCAGTGGATCCCGCACCGGCCGCAACGCCTCAGCGACGATCGTCGGGACCGACGACGGATGCCAGGACACTTCGCTCCTGCGGCGTGAGGCCCAGGGCGCCCGCGGTCAGCTCGTCGATCTCGTCCTGAAGCGCCTCTCCTGTGCCCGCGCGCGCACCGAGCGCGGCGAGCCGCGGGTCGGCGATCGCGGCCAGCGGCAGCGGGAGCGCGCCGACCGTTCCGGTCCCGTGGCGTGCGAACCCCCCGGCGGCGGGCATGGCGATCAGGCCGGCGAGCGCTCGCACCCAGGTGCAGTTGAGCCACGCCGCCAGCGCGTGCGACTCGGAATCGTTCGCCGTGATGGCGACGTAGCAGGTGTTGAGCGGAACGACGGCTCCCGACGGCCCCGCGAGCGCCACCGCCACCAGTCCGCGTGACAGATCCGGCCAGGCGACGCGGTGCCGCTCCACACCGGCCGCCACCCGGAAGACGGTCCACGACGGTCCGCGAACGAAGTCCGCCCTCGCGCGAAGCCGTCCCTCGTGCCGCGACAGGTATCGGGCGGCGGCGTGCGGCAGCCGTGCAAGCGGCTCGCCGCGTGCGTCGTGCGTCCAGAGCAGACGGCGGCGGGCCATGACCCGGAACGCCGCGATGTCGCGGCCGCGAATCGCCCACCGGAGAAGGCCCCGCTCGATCTCGGCCGGTGGGTCGAGGAACAGATCATCAGCTCCGGTCTTGACACCCAGGTGACAGACGAACCGGTCGGAGAGGAGCGGATGGGCCGCGCGAATGTCACGCGCGACGTGCGCCGCCTGGCGGCCGCGAATGATCCACGGCCCTTCCCCAAGCTCGCGCTGCGCGATGTCGCCGGGGGCGCGCGGATCGAGCACGGTCCGGATCCGGTGCCCGGTGGGAGAGGCGCGCTTGCTCAGGACCACTGCCATGGGATACGCTGTCGCCTCAAATGCCGCATCCGGGTCGGCGGACAGGTCCACGACCGCGTGCAACTGGGTGCCCGCGGCCAGCGCGGAGCGCACCGCGGCACCGTAGCCCGCTGCCGCCACTTTCGACGGAACGAGCAATGCGACTGCCCCGCCGGGAGCGACCAGCTCGTGCGCCCGTTCGATGAACGCGATCGCGAGGTCGGGCCGGTGCGCGAACCCCCGGCCCCGGGATCCGCGCCACCAGCGATAGCGCGCCGCCAGGCGCTCACGCACCGCCGCCGGCAGCGACTCCGCGCGCACCCAGGGCGGGTTCCCGATCACGATGTCGAAGCCGCCCCGCGCCAGGACATCGGGGAACTGGGACTCGTAGTCGAACCAGGGGAGCTCTCCCTCGGTCGCCAGCCGGCGCCGACCCGTCCGGATGGCGCACCTCGCGCGCCGGAGGTGGCGCAGGCGCTCGAAGACATCCGGCCCAACGGCCGGCTTCCCGCCGAACAGGGTCGGCGCACGTGCAGTACCGATCAGCTCGGCGATTTCGCGGCTGATCCGACCATCGGCGCGTGTCAGCGATCGATCCGCGGCGTTCCGCTCGGCCGCGCGAAGCGCCCGCAGGAGCCGCGTCTTGTCTCCGCCGCTCGCGGCCACCGCTTCCTGACGCAACTGTCCGATCACTCGTGCCTCGCTACGGGTCACCCCGCCACCGCTCAGCGGATCCGCCAGGCTGTCACCCTGGCGCACCAGACAATCGAGGTTGGGCAGGGGCGCGACATCGCGAGCGCGGCCGTCCGGCTCGGCCGCAATCACCGCCAGCCAGAGGCGGAGCTCGGTCAGGCGGACTGCCATCGCGTTACGGTCGACGCCGAACAGCGAACGACGCAGGATGTCGCGCTTGACCGCGGCCGGCCGGTCCTGTGGCCGCAGCTGGGCCAGACGCTCGAGCGCTCCCAGCAGGAATGCACCCGATCCGACGGCGGGATCGAGCACGCGGAACAGTTTCACCGCCGCGATCGCCTGCGCCTCACCGGTGATCAGCCGCTCGAACGCTTCCGCGTCGGTACACCGCAGGCGTGACGCGAGCGCCGCCGCGAGTGCCGCGTCAACCAGCCGCCGTACCAGCGAGGCCGGGGTGTAGAACGTGCCGCTGCTCCGCCGCTCGCCCGGTTCCATGACGCCCTCGAAGACACGCCCCAGCATGTCGGGCGCAACGCCGCCCATCGCAGTCTCCTCGGCGACGGTGAAATGAAATCGCTCGAAGAGGGAATCGAAGGCATCGCGCCACACCGGATTGGGGAAGTCGGTCTTCCAGCGCCGCTCAAGGGGGTGAGGTTCGAACAACCCGCCATTCAGAAACGGAATCGAACCGAGCCGGCTGGCCGCACGCCCGCGCTCTTCGGCCGGACGGTTCAGGGTCCCGAAGAAGAGGGGGCGCAGCAGGTCCCGCTGGATGAGGCGCCGCCGGGCCAAGACGTCGTCCACCGCCCTGGCGATGAAATCGCTGCGCCCGTCGAGCCAGCCCTTCGATTGCAGGAAGTAAAGGAAGAGCACCCGGGTGAGCTGGATCAGCGTGAGCGCATGACGTTGCTCGGTGGGAATCGGCTCGGGGAGTGTCTCGGCCATCCGGCCCAGGGTGTCGCCGAAGCGCCGGAAGAAGCGTCGGCCGATCGGCTCGCCGGCGAGTGCTTCCGCCGCGAGCGCGGCAAAGGCCAGCGTCGTTCCGGCCGGGGTGCCCAGCCGTGCCAGGCTGGCCGTCCCCGCTGCCGCAGGCTGCGCCAGGTTGATCACCAGCACCGCGTCAGGATCGAACGCGGAGGCAATCGCCAACTCGCGTCCGCCAGGGTACAATGCTACTACCCCTGAACAGCGCCCCTGCCGATTGAGACGTTGCGCATTGGCACGCGCGCAGCGTGCCGGTGTGCCGGTCTCGAATGCCAGCCATGAGAATCCGCCGTAGCGGCCCACAGTCGCAACGCGGGAGCCCGGCGCGCCTCCGAGCGGGAGCGCCGGCTCGTGCCACTCTTCCCAGAGCGGCTCGTGTCCGAGCGCCGCGAACAGGCGCGGCAGGTCCTCCAGGCCTTGTATGCGCTGGAGCAGGTGGTCGAGGCGCATCCGCAACGGCTCCTTCGGGAGAGCCGTACGGTGCGGCCGGACGGGTCGGCGGCGGGGACCGCCATGCCGCCCGCCCGACCGATTTTCCTCAAGCCGGTGAAAGCCGGAGCAGGGACTGATGGGCTCCGTGGACCGCGGCGGCGCGTCGGCACGTTTCCTCACTCCCCTCGTCATCGCGGGGATCTACGCGGTGTGCGGGGTGGCCTGGATCCTTCTGTCCGACCGCGCGCTGGCGCTGCTGCCGATCGACCAGCTGGTTCGGTGGGAGACCCTCAAGGGCCTGAGCTAACGTCGGCATGCTGATCGATTCCGAAACGGGGCGCATCGTCGACGCGAACGTCGTCAGCGACGACGGAGCCGGCATGGACGCGGAGACCCGCGCCCGCATCTTCGAGCCGTTTTTCACGACCAAGCCCGCCCCGCTCGGCACGGGCCTGGGCATGTCGATGGTGTATGGCCTGGTCTGCCAGCAGGAGGGGTGGATCACTGTGGAGAGCGCTCCGCGGCAGGGAACCGCCGTCCGAATCGGGTTCCGGCGGGGCATCGCCCCGGGCGCCTCGGACGACGGCGCCTCCCACCCTGAGGAGCCCCTGCAGGGCCTCCCCTCCGGCACCGAGACCATCCTCGTGGTAGAAGATGAGCGCTCGCTTCGCCGGGCTATGACACGCGAGCTCGAGCGGCTGGGCTATACCGTGCTCACTGCGGCGGATGGCGAGGAGGCAGTGGAGCTGTTTCGGGCGCGCCGATCGGAAGTGCACCTGGTGCTTTCGGATATCATCATGCCACGGCTCGGCGGACGCGGCCTGTACGAGGCGCTCCGCCGGGAGGGGCACACGGTGCGCTTTCTGTTCTCGAGCGGCTATGGAACGGAGGAGATCCGTCAGCTCGGCGTCGACCGGGTGCCGCCTGCGCTGATCCGGAAACCCTGGACGGTCGTCGACCTGGCGGAGCGGGTGCGCAGCGTGCTAGACGCCTGAGTAGGTCCGGCCCCGCCACTCGACCCGGCGCCGGCCGCGCCACGTCGATCGGGCCACGATGTGCAGCACGACCGCCGCGCCCAGCGGGTAGAGCAGCCCGTACCAGACCGGAATGCTCATTCCATACGACATCAGCATCCAGAACAGGACGCTCAGCGAGGTTGCGAGGGCGGCCGCCGTCGCGATGCCGTGCGTCACGCCAAGCAACGCGGCCGCGAGCGCCAGCGGCGGCGCCAGCCAGAAGACCATGACGGATGCCAGTGCCACCGGCACCAGCGCCCGCCGCACCGGCTCATCCGGAAAGGAGCGCCGGCCGCCGAGGTAGACGTTTTTCGACCAGCCCTCGATCAGATGCGGGAGGCTCTCGTACATCCGCGTTTCCATCAGCGCCTCGGCGAAGGCGAAGTGAATCCGCAGCCCGTGGCCGAAGAAAGTCTGTGCCAGCGCGAGGTCTTCGGCGATCTCAGCCTTGACGGCCTCGTGCGTGCCCGCCAGCAGGTAGGCGGCGCGCCGCACCATGATGAACTGGCCGTTGGCGATCACGTCGCGGGCACGGCGCGCCCGATTGACCGCCCGGGGATGATACCGCAGGCCGAGGAGCAGCCACATCTGCGGCATGACGACTCGCTCCCAGAACGACTCGCAGCGCTGTCGCGGCGCGATCGTCAGGAGATCGGCGCGCTCCGCGAGCAGGGCGCCGACGGCATGGGCGAGGAGCGCCGGCTGGTGCCGGGTGTCCGCATCGGTGAAGACGAGGACGTCGCCACGGGCAGCGCGCGCGCCCTGGACACAGGCCCACGGCTTCCCGTACCAGCCCGCGGGAAGCGGCGCGCCGGACAGGAGCCGCACCCGGCCATCACGCGCGGCGACGGCGGCCACCTGCGCCGCAGTGTCGTCGGTCGAACCGTCGTCGACCACGATGATCTCGAGTGGCCCGTAGCTGCTCGACAGGACGGACGCGAGCACCGTACCGATCGTGCGGCTTTCGTTTCGGGCCGGAATGATGAGGGTGACGGGAGGGCCGCCGGGAATGTCCGGGGCCAGCTCGAGGTTGGGCGTGCGCCGGGCCAGCCGGACCAGGCTCGCGAACGGCAGCAGCCAGGGCACCGCCCCGAACAGCGGCGCGGCCACCGTGGTCCTACTGCAGCGGGGCGATCGCGGCGAGCTCGGCTTCGAGTGCCGTGAGCTGCCGGCCGACCTCATCGGGGTGGCGGTCGGCGTCGGAGACCGGCACGCCGTTCTGGGCGAACAGCGTCGCGACCAGCGCGTCGGTGTAGCCCACCACCGCCGCGGCGACACCCTGGTCGATTACCCGGTTGAGCCGCAGCATGATCGCCATGCCTTGCCGGGCACGCATCGCGGCCAGCACCGGCGCGAGGTTCCGGATCAGCAGCTCCCGCAGGTATTGCAGTTCCTCGACCACTTCGCCCGCGGCGAGCCCGCGCGCCGAGGCCGTGCGGCCGTAGTGCTCGCAGGTGTGGAACCACACGGCGCGGACCTCGCGCCGGAGCGGGCCAACCATCTCGGTGAGAACATCGATGAGGAGCCGGAACTCCCGCTCGACCGTCTGACGCGGTATCGTGGGTGCGGACGTCATGCGGTCGCCGAGCCAATCGGCCCACTGGGCGACCATGGAGTCCCGCATATCAACGATCACACGACCAGCGGCGAGCAACGCAGGCTGCGAAGCGCGCAAAGCCGTGCTCCAGGTAAAGGTCGAGAGAAGTATAACGGAGAGACGATGGGGCCAAAACCAATCGTACGTCCGCCGCGGCTCGTGCCGGGCAGCCGCGTGACGCTGGTCGCACCGGCCGGCCCGCTGCTCGAGCGCGACGATCTCGCCCGGGCGGCCGAGCTCTGCCGTGCGCTCGGCTACGAGCCGACGCTGGCGCCTCACGCGGCAGAGAAATACGGCTACCTGGCCGGCGGCGACGACGCCAGGCTGGCCGACCTCAACTCGGCGCTCGCGGCGCCCGACGTCGATGCGGTGTGGTGCATCCGCGGCGGCTACGGCATCACCCGGCTGCTCGACCGGGTGGACTTCGACGGCTTCGCACGCCATCCGAAGCCGGTCATCGGCTATTCCGACATCACGGCGCTGCTGGTCGCGCTGTTCCAGGAAACCGGCGTCGTCACCTTTCACGGGCCGACGGCCCGCGCGAGCATGCCCGCCTTCGCTCGCCGCCATTTCGAACGCGCGGTCGGCGTCGCCGCGCCGGGCGGAACCCTCGAGGCGCTGCCGACTCCCCCCGACACCCTGGTGCCGCAGCGCGACCGGGTGGTCACGTTGCGCGGCGGCATCGCGGAAGGAATACTCGTCGGCGGCAATCTCACGCTGCTGCAGTGCCTGATCGGGACCAGGTTCGCGCCTCGGCTCGACGGCGCGCTCCTGTTCCTCGAAGACGTCGGCGAGGAGGTCTACCGGATCGACCGCATGCTGGCACACCTGCGGATGGCCGGATTACTGGATCGGCTCGCGGGCGCCGTCATCGGCCGGTTCAGCGAGCTCGGCCGTCGCGGCGCCGATGGGGCGCTGGGGCTCGATGAAGTCCTGGCAACCTATCTCGAGCCGTTGGGGGTACCGGTCGCCCACGGATTCCCCATCGGGCATATCGACGACCAGTGGACGATTCCCCTCGGGGTGCGGGCCCGGCTCGACGCCGGCGCCGGGACGCTCGAGCTGCTCGAGCCCGCCGTCTCCTCCAGCTGACGTCGATGGCGACCCCCACGCTCACTCGCCACGTCCTGCACGGCGCGCTGGGTGAGATCTTCGTGGACGTCCGCGCCGCCGGACGCGCGTCGCCGCGGCCGGCGGTGATCGTCGTCCACGGCTTCAAGGGCTTCAAGGATTGGGGGATGTTCCCGCCGCTGGCGGAGCGTCTGGCCCGGGCGGGGTTCACTGCCGTCACGTTCAACATGAGCGGCAGCGGAGTCGACGCCTCCGGCGATGCCGTCCTGCCCGACCGCTTCGCCCGCAACACCTACGGCGCCGAACTGGCCGATCTCGGCGCCGTCACCGATGCCCTGTTCGACGGCGCGCTCGGCGTCGTGCCGCCAGCCAGCGCCGGGCTGGTGGGCCACTCCCGCGGCGGCGGCATCGCCGTTCTCCAGACCGCCCGCGACGGCCGGGTACGGAGCCTCGTGACCTGGGCCGCCATCGGCACGGTCCAGCGCTGGGACGCTCGCGAGCGCGCCGCCTGGCGTGCGAGCGGCCATCTCGAGATCGCCAACGCCCGCACCGGGCAGGTCATTCCCCTGCTCACCGACGTGCTGGATGAAATCGAGCAGCGTGCCGATACGGTGGACATCGTGCGGGCCGCAGCAGGGGTCGAGGTTCCCTGGCTCATCGTGCACGGGACGGCGGACGAGGCCGTAGCGCCGGATGACGCGCGCCGCCTCCACGCGGCCAGCGGCCGCGCCTCGACCGAGCTGGCGCTGATCGACGGAGCCGGCCACACCTTCGGCGCCGCGCATCCCTGGAGTTCGCCCCCGGCCGATTCAGCGATCGAGCGCGTCATGTCGCGCACCGTGGACTGGCTCGGAGCCTCGCTGGGATGACGTCCGGACCCTCCCGGCTCGCCGACATTCGGGCGCGGCTCCGCCCCGCTTCCGATCCGACGGCGGAAGAGCCCGGCCTCTGGTGGGCCGCGGTAGCGCTCATCCTCGTGCCCGAGCCCGACGCCTTCCTGCTGATCCGGCGCGCCGACCGGGTCGGCGATCCGTGGTCCGGACACCTGGCGCTCCCGGGCGGACGGCGGCAGTCGGACGACACCGATCTCCTGGCCACGGCGATTCGGGAGACGCGCGAAGAGGTCGGTGTCGTGCTCGACCACACCGATCTCGCCGGTGTCCTTCCCGACGTCGTGCCCCGCATCCCGGTGTTGCCCCCGGTCGCCGTGCGCCCGTTCGTGTTCACGCTGGCGCGGCGCCCGCCCACGATCGCCAGTCCCGAGGTGGCGGAGACGGCGTGGATCGAGCTCGCGTCGCTCGCTCCCGACGACGCCAGGGAATACGATACTCCGCTGGGCCCCATCTGGGGCATGACCGAACGGATCCTCTCCCTCCTGCTCCAGACCTGACGGGAATCTCCTGCCACCTATTGACGTACGCCATGCAACATCCTAGAGTTAGCTTAACCTAACTACGGGATTCTGCATGACCCCCGGTGCGCTCGCCGAGTCGCTCACCCGCTCGGCGGAAGACTATCTCAAGGCGATCTATCGGCTTTCCCCCGGCGGCCAGCCGGCGGCGACGAGCGACATCGCGCATCTGCTCGCGCTCTCGCCGCCCTCGGTCAGCGGAATGGTCAAGCGACTGTCGGAGCAGGGGCTGCTCGAGCACGCACCCTACAAGGGTGTGGTGCTCACCTCCGAAGGGAGGCGTGCCGCGCTCCGGACGGTGCGCCGCCACCGGCTCATCGAGTCGTACCTCGTCGCCTTCCTCGGCTACAGCTGGGACACCGTGCACGAGGAGGCCGAGCGACTGGAACACGCCGTGTCCGACACACTCGCCGAACGGATGGCGGCGGCGCTCGGCAATCCCGGCGTCGATCCGCACGGCGACCCCATCCCGACGGCGGAAGGCGATGTCGCCGAGGACGCCGGAACATCGTTGAGCGACGCGCCGGCCGGCATCGAGGTCGCGGTCCGCCGGGTGAACGCGCACGAGCCCGACCGGCTGCGCTATCTCGCGGCGCTCGGCCTGACCCCTGGCGCAGTGGTCACGGTGACCGATCGCCAGCCGTTCGACGGGCCCATCACGATCCGGACCAGCGGCGGCGACCGCGTCGTCGCGTCGCAGATGGCGCGCGACATTCTCTGTTCGCGAACGGTGGCCGGGTGAACGCCGCGTCGACCCCGCCGATCGAGGAACTCGCGGGATGGCGCCACCCGCGCCGCTCACCCAGCCTGCCGGAGTCCCACCGGAGCATCCGGATCCCGGCCGGCGCCAGCTTCTGGCGGAAGGCGCTGGCATTCTCGGGCCCGGGCTACATGGTCGCGGTCGGGTACATGGATCCCGGCAACTGGGCCACCGATCTCGCCGGCGGCGCCCGTTTCGGCTACACGCTGGTCAGCGTGGTGCTCCTCTCCAACCTGATGGCCATCCTCCTCCAGTCGCTCGCGCTCAAGCTCGGCATCGTGACCGGACGGGACCTGGCCCAGGCCTGCCGGGACCATTACTCGCGCCCGGTGAGCTTCGTGCTCTGGATTCTCTGCGAGATCGCGATCGCCGCATGCGACCTCGCCGAAGTGATTGGCTCCGCCATCGCGCTCAACCTGCTGTTCGGCATTCCGCTCCTCTGGGGTGTCTGCATGACGGCCGCCGACGTGCTCGCGATTCTGCTGCTGCAGCACAAGGGCTTCCGCTATCTCGAGGCGTTCGTGGTCGTGCTGGTGGCGACCATCGGCGCCTGCTTCGCCGTCGAGCTGCTGCTGGCGCGGCCCGATCTCGCAGGCGTGGCGAGCGGACTGATTCCCCGGCGCGAAATCGTCACCAACCCCGCGATGCTCTACATCGCCATCGGCATTCTCGGCGCGACCGTGATGCCGCACAACCTCTATCTGCACTCCTCGATCGTGCAGACCCGCGGCATCGGCGGGGACGACGCCTCGAAGCGGGAGGCGATCCGGTTCGCCACCTTCGACTCCACGATCGCGCTGCTGTTCGCCTTCTTCATCAATGCCGCGATCCTGATCCTCGCCGCCGCCACGTTCCACACGTCGGGCAACCAGGAAGTCGCCGACATCGGCAACGCGTATCACCTGCTGACCCCGCTCCTCGGTACCACCGCCGCGAGCGTGCTGTTCGCGGTCGCACTGCTCGCTTCGGGCCAGAACTCGACGATCACCGGCACCCTGGCCGGCCAGATCGTCATGGAGGGCTTTCTCGACATCCGTCTGCCCCCCTGGCTCCGGCGCCTCGTCACCCGCATGATCGCCATCATTCCGGCGGTGATCGTCACCGCGATCTATGGCGAGCGCGGCACCGGGGCGCTGCTCATCCTCAGCCAGGTGATCCTGAGTCTGCAGCTGTCCTTCGCCGTGGTGCCGCTGGTGCGCTTCACCTGCGACCGGGCGAAGATGGGCATCTTCGTGAACCGGCCCGCGGTCACCGCGATGGCGTGGTCCGTCGCGGCCGTCATCATCGTGCTCAACCTGTGGCTGCTCGTGGGGACCGCGCGCCAGTGGCTCGCGTGAGCCGGACCCTCGTGCTGGCGGCACTGCTGTCGGTGCGGGCGCTTGGCGCGCAGGAGCCCACACCGCCGGCGCGGCCCATCCAGGACAACAGCTTTCTGGTCGAGGAGGCCTACAATCAGGAGCGTGGGGTGGTGCAGCACATCAGCTCCTTCCAGCGCCAGTCGGGAAGCTGGGCATACAGCTTCACGCAGGAGTGGCCGGTCGGCGGCATCCGCCATCAGCTGAGCTACACCGTGCCGGTCCTGCACGACCAGGGCTCCGGCACGGGGATCGGCGACGTGGCGCTCAACTACCGGTTTCAGCTTGCGGGCTCGGGTGAGGCGCGCGTCGCCGTCGCGCCCAGGCTTACGCTGCTGGCGCCGACCGGCAGTGTATCGGGTGGCCGCGGCACCGGCGGGCTCGGGGTGCAGGCAGTGCTGCCGATCAGCATCGTCCTGGCGCCGTCGCTCGTCACGCATCTCAACGCCGGCGCGACCGTCACGCCACGGGCGCACGGGTCTGGAACCGTGCGCGCCCGCACCACATCATTCGGCGCGGGCGCCAGCGCGATCTGGCTCGCGCGGCCGTGGGTCAACCTCATGCTCGAGAGCGTGTGGGCCCGCACCCAGTCGGTCAATGCCTCCGGACTGACCCGGACGGACGACAGCTATTTCATCAGTCCCGGGATCCGCTGGGCGATCAATTTCCCGAGCGGCCTGCAGATCGTGCCCGGCATCGCCTATCCCATAGGGCTCGGACCGAGTGGGGGAACCGGTTATCTCTTCCTGTACCTGAGTTTCGAGCACCCCTTCAGCCACCAGTAGAGCGGCATCCCGATGACTGAGCCACTCGCGCGCCTCACCGCCGCGCTGCAGGGTCACTACGCCATCGAGCGGCAGGCCGGAGCGGGCGGCATGGCCACCGTCTATCTGGCCGAAGACCTCAAGCATCGGCGCAAGGTGGCCATCAAGGTGCTCCGGCCCGAGCTCGCCGCGAGTGTGGGCACCGATCGGTTTCTCCGCGAGATCGAGATGGCGGCCCGGCTGCAGCACCCGCACATCCTTCCGGTCTACGATTCGGGCGCGGCCGACGGCGTCCTGTACTACGTGATGCCGTTCGTGGAAGGGGAGTCGCTCCGCGAGCGCCTCGACCGCGAGCACCAGGTCCCGCTGCCGGAAGCGGTGGCCCTCGTGCGCGAGGTCGCCAGTGCGCTGGCCTATGCGCACGCGCACGGCATCATCCACCGGGATATCAAGCCGGAGAACATCATGCTGTCCGGCGGCCACGCCGTCGTGGCCGATTTCGGCATCGCCCGCGCGGCCGAGGCGACGGCAGGCGGGCCATCGCTCACCGGGCTTGGCCTCGCGATCGGGACGCCGGCGTACATGAGCCCGGAGCAGGCGACCGCCAGCGACCAGGTCGACGGGCGGAGCGACCAGTACAGCCTCGCCTGCGTCTTCTACGAGATGGTGGCCGGGAAGCCCGCCTTTGCCGGCGCGTCCATGCAGGCGGTCCTCACGCAGAACATTACCGGCGCGCGCCCCCCCATGGCCGACGCCGTGCCCGTTGCCGCCACGCTCGATCCCGCCAACATCCGTGCCCTCGACACCGACCCGGCGCGGCGATTCCCGACCATCGCCGAATACGCCGCTGCGATCGGCGAGACCTTCACCGGGCCGATGCCGGCGCGGGGAGCCGCGCGAGGTGGACGGCGGCGCCTCGCCGCGATCGCGGCAGCGGTGGTGATCGTCGCGGTGGCGGCCTTCGCGCTCACCCGCGGCGGCGCGGGCGCGCATGCGGTCGTCTCCGACGCCGAGCTGATCGCGGTGCTGCCGTTCCGGACATCGGGGCCGAACCTCGAGGTGATGCGGGAGGGCATGGTGGACCTGATGTCCACCAACCTCGATGCCCTGGCCGATATCCGGACGGTGGAGCCAAGGACCGTGCTGCAGCAATGGAAGAAGAGCGGCGGGGGCGAGACCGATCTCGAGCAGGCGCTCAAGATCGGCCGCGCCGTTCACGCCCGCGCGGTGCTGCTCGGCAGCGTCGTGGCCAGCGGCCCGGCGGTGCGCCTGAGCGCCGAGTTGTATGCCGCGGACGGCAGCAAGCTCGGGCGGGCGCAGGTCGATGGCGCCGCGGACAGCGTCATCAGTCTGGTGGATCAGTTGAGCCTCGCACTGGTACGCGAGGTGTGGCGCTCGCGTGAGCCGATCCCCTCGCTTCGCGTCGCGGGACTGACCACCACCTCACTCGCCGCGATGCGCGACTATCTCAACGGCGAGCAGTTCTACCGGCGAAGTGCCTGGGATTCGGCCGCGGCGGCATTCAACCGCGCGGTGACTGAAGATTCGACCTTCGCGCTGGCGCAGCATCGGCTCGCCATGGCCTACGGGTGGATCGGGAACGCCAATGCCGCGCCGGCGGCCCGGGCCAGCGCCCTCGCGGTGCAGTATGCGTCAAAGCTCCCGCCCAACGAGCGCTCGCTGGTCGTCGCCTACCGGCTGTTTCAGCAGGGCGATCCCGCCGCCACCGACTCGATGCGCGCCTACACCGCCGCACATCCCGACGACGCGGACGGATGGTATCTCCTCGGCGAATCACAGTATCACACCAGGTATCTCAACGGACTCGACCCGGCCGCACTCCGCGCGCCCTTCGATCGGGTCCTCGCGCTGGACTCGACGCTGACCGCGGCAGCGATCCACCCGCTGGAGATGACGCTGATCTTCAACGACAGTACCGGCTTCCGGCACTACATCGGCGTGCTCGAGCGAGGCGGCGCCGTCG
Organism: Gemmatimonadales bacterium; assembly: GCA_038321865.1. Classification (GTDB taxonomy): domain Bacteria; phylum Gemmatimonadota; class Gemmatimonadetes; order Gemmatimonadales; family GWC2-71-9; genus JAICUF01. The sequence continues at coordinate 45,768 of JBBQFH010000008.1, read as the reverse complement.
GTGAACTCTCCCGCTTCAACCCGGCCGGCCAGCTCGTCTGGGGCAGGGCCCTGCCGGACTCGGTCGGTGCGCTTTTCTCGACCGCGCGCATGGATGCCGTCAATGCCGCCTTCGCCGGGCTCACGCACTTCCAGGGGCGGACGCCGGAGGAAACGCTCGCCCGCCTCGAAGCGATCGAACGACTGGTGCCCCCGGGCAACCCGATGGCCGCCCAGCTGAAGCCGACCCGCGCCATGTATCTGGTAGGGCTCGGCCGGCTTTCAGCGGCACAACAGCTGATGGCGGGCGTCGCCGGTGAAGCCGGCCGTTATAATGTGATCATCGCGCCGGTGCTCGCGGGCTTCGCCCCAGCGGGGTACGCCGATTCGTTCGTGAACGGCCTGCGCGCGGAACGGAAGACCCAGGGCACGCCGCTCGCGGCTCCGGGCGCCAAGGCGGCATTCACCAATCCGTTCGAAGGCTATTTCCGGGCGCTGTTCTCCCTGGGCTACGGCGACACCCGGACCGCCAGCACGTTGATCCAGCAGGGTCTCTCCCTCGGTGGCCCCACCATGCCGCCGTTCATGCACCCCCTCTTCGTGGGCGCGGACGGCTGGCTGTCGCTGGCCACGGGTGATACGACGGCCGGACTCGCCAAGCTCGAAACCGCCCTTCGCGGCGCGGCCAACACCGGCGCGCTTGCCGGGCCACTCCGGCTGCAGCGGGCGCTCGCGCTGGCTGCCCGCCCGGCCAGCCGCGAGGAGGGGCTTCGGCGGCTCCGTTACACGCTGGATGTGGACCCGCAGCTCGTCGGCGTCAGCCAGCTCGCGCTCGCGCGCACCTACGAGGCCATGGGCAACCGCAAGGATGCCGCCGATGCCTACTCGCGATTTCTTCGGTTGTGGGCCGGAGCGGATGCGTCGCTCCAGCCCAGGGTCACCGAAGCCAAGCGCGCCCTGGCCGAGCTGACGAGCGAGCGGCCCTGATCGCTTGACATCGGCGCGCGCGCCGGTATATCCCACCTGACCCCCGTTTCGCCGCCCGCTCCCCCACGAGGCACCATGTCAGCTCCATCCGTCATGCGGAATCGTTGGTTCACGCTCGCACTCGGTCTCACCACGCTGGCTGCCGGCGGCTCCGCGGCCTCGGGTCAGACGCCCCGCACGGCGGCACGCCCGGTGCCGCGCACGGGCGTGACGCTCACCCGCGGGGCGTCGGTGGAGGGAATCACCGAGTACCAGCTTTCCAACGGGCTCCGCGTGCTCCTGTTTCCCGACATGTCCAAGCCGACGGCGACGGTCAACATCACCTACCTCGTCGGATCCCGGCACGAGGGCTACGGTGAAACCGGCATGGCGCACCTGCTCGAGCACATGGTCTTCAAGGGCACGCCGCGGCATCCCAACATTCCCCAGGAGCTGACCGAGCTCGGTGCCCAGCCCAACGGCACGACCTGGCTCGACCGCACCAATTACTTCGAGACCTTCAGCGCGACCGACACCAATCTCGTGTGGGCGCTCGATCTCGAGGCCGACCGGATGGTGAACAGCCGCATCGCGAAGAAGGATCTCGAATCCGAGTTCACCGTCGTCCGCAACGAATTCGAGTCCGGCGAGAACGATCCCGGCAGCGTGCTGCTGGAACGCACCATCTCGACCGCCTTCATCTGGCACAACTACGGCAACTCGACGATCGGGGCGCGCTCCGACATCGAACAGGTGCCGATCGAGCGGCTCCAGGCGTTTTACCACCGCTACTACCAGCCCGACAATGCGATGCTGGTGATCGCGGGCAAGTTCAACGAGCAGCGGGCGCTCGCGCTCGTGCGGGAGAAGTTCGGTCGGGTTCCGCGTCCCGCCCGCACCGGCACGATGATGCTCTATCCGACCTACACCGCCGAGCCGACGCAGGACGGCGAGCGAAGCGTGACGCTGCGGCGGGTCGGTGATGTCCAGGTGATCGACGCGGTCTACCACGTTCCGTCGGGCGCGCATCCCGACTACGCCGCGATCGACGTGCTCGGCGAAGTGCTCGGCAGCGCCCCGTCCGGCCGCCTGTACAAGGCGCTGGTCGAACCGCGGAAGGCCGCGAGCGTGTTCTCGTTCGGCTTCCAGCTCCGCGAGCCCGGCGTGCTCGTGCTCGGCGCGGAAGTGCGGCAGGAGGATCCGGTGGACAGCGCCCGGGCCGCGCTGCTTCAGGCCGTCGCCGATCTCGGCGCCCACCCGCCGACCAGCGAGGAAGTCGAAAGGGCCAAGTCCACCCTTCTCAAGAACATCGATCTCACCCTCAACAACTCGGCCCGGGTCGGGCTCGAGCTGAGCGAGTGGGCCGCCATGGGCGACTGGCGCCTGCTCTTCCTCCACCGCGACCGCCTTCGCGCGGTGACCTCGGATGACGTGAAGCGGGTGGCCGCCGCCTACCTGAAGCCCGCCAACCTCACGCTCGGCATCTTCGTGCCGACGCCCAAGCCCGATCGTGCGGAGATTCCGCCCGCGCCCGACGCGCTGGCACTGGTCAAGGATTACCGCGGCGACACCGCCCGCTCGGTGGGGGAGGCATTCGATCCGTCACCGGCGGTGATCGAGTCGCGCACCACGCGTTCGACCCTGCCCAGCGGCATGAAGGTCGCGCTGCTGCCCAAGCGCACGCGCGGCGGCACGGTCATCGCGTCGATGGCGCTCCATTTCGGCACCGAGCAGTCGCTGATGAACCGCGCCGTCGCCGCCGACCTCGCCGCCGACATGCTGATGCGCGGCACCCGGACCCGCACCCGGCAGCAGATCAAGGATGAGCTCGACCGCCTCAAGGCGCAGGTGAGCATCTCAGGCGGACCGACCGGCGCCAACATCAGGATCGAGACGATCCACGCCAACCTGCCGGCGGTGCTCGCCGTCGTGGGCGACGTACTCACCCACCCGGCGTTCGACCAGAAGGAATTCGACGAGCTCCGGCGGGAGAATATCGCGGGACTGGAACAGCAGAAATCGGAGCCCACCGCCCTGGGATCAATCGCCTACGGCCGTTACATCAACCCCTGGCCCAAGGGGCATCCGCGCTACACGCCGACGCTCGAGGAACAGGTCGCCGACTATACCGCGGCCACGCTGGCCGACGCGCGGTCCTTTTACGGCGATTTCTACGGCGCGACCAACTCCGAGCTGGCCATCGTGGGAGACTTCGATCAGGCGGCGGCGGCGGCCCAGGTGGTACAGCTGTTCGGCGGATGGAAGAGCACCAAGCCGTTCGTCCGGGTGCCCGGTGTCTATCGTGACCGTCCGGCCACGACCGTCTCGATCGAGACACCAGACAAGGCGAACGCCTTCTTCCTGGCCGGCGAGAACCTGCGGGTGCGGGACGACGATCCGAACTATCCGGCGCTGGTGCTTGGCAATTACATACTCGGCGGGGGGTTCCTGAACTCCCGGCTGGCCACGCGCATCCGGCAGAAGGAAGGGATCAGCTACGGCGTCGGCTCCGGCATCTCGGCGGCGCCGCTCGACAGCGCCGGCATGTTCCAGGCATACGCCATCTACGCGCCGGAGAACGCGGCCCGGCTCGAGGCGGCATTTCGCGAAGAGCTGACGCGCGCCGTTCGCGACGGGTTCACCGCGGACGAGCTCAACAAGGCGCGGGAAGGGTATCTCCAGCAGCGCCAGCTGCAACGGGCGCAGGACGGCTCACTGGCGGGGATGCTGACCAACTACCTGTTCCTGAACCGCACGCTGACCTACGACGTCGAGTTCGAGCGGCGCCTCGCCGCGCTGACGCCGGCGGAGCTCAACGCCGCGGTCCGGCGCTACATCGACCCGTCGAAGATCACGATCGTCAAGGCAGGCGATTTCGCCAAGAAGGCGCCGGCGGCGCAGCCCTGATCAGGCGGCGACGCTGGCCGCGCTCCACTCCGCCGGGTTCTTGTCGGCGCGGTACAGCTTCTCCAGATCGACGACCAGCTTCCCGTCGTCCTTCCGGAGCGCGAAGCGGTCCATGTTGCGCGTGGCCCGGCCGGAGATGAAGAGCCCGTCGGGCTGGTAGCGCGAGTGATGCTTGGGACACTGGAACCGTCCTTCGGCCGCCATCCACCGAAGTGCGGTGTGCTGGTGAGGGCAGGAGAGCGAGAAGGCGTAGCGGTGTTGCTGGAACCGCATGATGATGACTTCGGCGTCGCGGTCGATCGTGGCGCCATCGGCCGCCGGAATCGGGTAGCTCCGTTCGTCTCCGTTCACCCCCAGGGCCCGCACCAGCCTCACCGACATCGCGCTCGCGGCACTCGGCGCGCCGCCGAGCCCGAGGACGGCGGCGCCCACCAGCGCGGCCGCGTCACGGAGAAATGAGCGGCGCCCGCTCAGTGGGCAGTCGGTGCAGTCATCGGCCGCGTCGTTTTGCGGCGAGTCCGGAAGCGCCATCGGTAGTTCCCTCAACTTGAATGGATCAGATTGCCGCCAGCATCGTGCTCACCAGCACGATCGCGAACCAGAGGAAGAGGTCACGGCCGAAACCGTGCGCAGCCTGTTCCAGTTGTCGGGCACGCCCGGGCTGACCGTGCGCTCGATCCGCGTCAGCGAAATTCCCATCGACGTGATCGCGATCGTGCGGTGCTTGCGCCGCTTGCTGTCCAGCTCGGCGCTCCCGATACCTTCGTGGCCCGGCGCCGTGGCGCCCGCCCAGGCGAAGCCGGCGCGGCTGGCTCGAAACCGCGATGAGCAAGCTGTCGTCAGGGGTTGATCCCGGCGCCTGAACGAGGATGAGCAGCAGCAGGGTCGGGAGGTGCACGGGTGACTCCTTGACCGCGGGTTACAGGCGAGCCGTGCGCCAATTTGGCGCAGCGCCTCCAATCTCGGGCTGCGCCCCGCCTCCCACTCGGACCCACGTCACATGCGCTCGACTCCCGCAGTGGGACCGGTTACTGTCCGGCGTCGCCCGCACTCTCCCGTACCCGGAGTCGTCCTGATGCGCCGAATCGCCCCCGCCGCCTGCCTGATGCTGCTTGCCACGACGCTCACTGCGCAGCAGCCGCGCGCCGGTCGTATCGGTGAGTATGCGCCGCCCCACGCGTGGCCGTTGCGGGCTCCCGCCTTCGATCTGGTCCACCAGCGGGTGGATGTCTCGTTCGACATGGCACGGCGGATGGTGACCGGCACCGTGCAGACGCGCCTCGCGCTCCGCGCGGCGACGGACACGGTGCGGCTCGATGCCGGCAACCTCACGATCGATGGAGCGACCGACGCCCGCGGCAAGGCGCTCCGCTTCACCTTCGACACTTCGCACGTCACCGTGCGACTGGCCCGCGCGGCGCGTGCTGGCGATACCGTCGTCATGACGGTGCGCTACCACACCGTGCCCGAGCGCGGGATCTACTTCGTGCCCCGGCGCCGGGTGATCTGGTCGCAGGGTGAGGCGACGGAGACCCGCAACTGGGTTCCCACCTACGACGCCGCCAACGACAAGACGACGTGGGATTTCTACGTCACCGCCGACACCGGACTCAAGGTGCTGTCGAACGGCCGCCTGGTGGGCGTGACGCCGTCGCCGCGTGGCGGGCAGATCTGGCACTGGGCGCAGGAGAAGCCGGCGTCCACCTATCTGTATTCGGTGGTGGTGGGGCCGTTCGCGGTGCTCCAGGACAACTGGCGCGGCATCCCGGTCGAGTACTGGGTCGATCCCGACACCACCGCCGCCGCGCTGCGGACGTTCGGCGAAACGCCGTCGATGATCGAGATCTATTCCCGGGTGCTGGGCGTCAACTATCCGTGGGCCAAGTACTCGCAGGCGGTGATTCCCGATTTCACCTTCGGCGGGATGGAAAACGTGTCCGCCACGACCCAGACCGACCTCGTCCTGCACGCCGCCGGCGGCGAGCCGGAGAGTTCCGGCCGCGGGCTCAACGCGCACGAGCTGGCTCACCAGTGGTTCGGCGACCTGACGACCGCCGCTACCTGGGCGCATATCTGGCTCAACGAGGGCCTCACCACCTACATGGAATCGGTGCAGAACGAGAAGAGCCGCGGCTGGGATGCGGGCCAGCAGTCATGGTACGGCCAGCAGCAGCAGGCCATGCAGGCCGACCTGAACCAGCAGCGCCCGCTGGTGTGGGGCACCTATGAGGGCGACGACCCGATCGTGCTCTTCTTCAGCGGCCACGTCTATCCGAAGGGCGCCCAGGTGGCGCACCAGCTCCGGCGCCTGCTCGGTGACTCGCTGTTCTGGGCCGGCATGCACCGCTTCCTCACCGACAACGCCTACCAGCCGGTGACCACCGCCGACTACGCGATCGCGTTCGAGAAGACGGCCAATCGGGACCTCGACTGGTTCTTCGACCAGTGGGCCTACGGCATCGGCTACCCGAAGGTGAAAGTCGGCCGCCGCTGGGACCCGGCCGCGAAGACGCTCGCCGTTACGGTCGAACAGACCCAGCCGATCGACGCGACCCATCCGCTCTTCCGCTTCCCGGTCACGGTGCGCATCGTGACCCATGATTCGGTGGTGCGGCGGGAGATCATGGTGACCCGGCAGAACGAGACTTTCCCGCTGGCGCTGCCCGAAGCCCCGGTGACGTTCCGCTTCGACGAGGGCGGCTGGCTGCTCGGCGCCGTCACCACCGACCAGACGCCGGCCGAGCTTGCGGAACTTGCCCGGCACGACCTCGACTGGGCGGCGCGCAACTGGGCCCTCCGGCAGCTGGACCGTTCGGCTGACAGCGCCGCCGTGTCGGCGCGGCGATTCATCGTGCTCAACGAGGCCAGCGGCACGCTCCGCGCGGTCGCCGTGTCGCAGATGCAGGCTGACAAGTCACCCGAGGGGCTGGATGCCGTCCGCTCGGCGCTCCGCGACCCCGACAGCGGCGTTCGCGCCACCGCGATCCTGGCACTGATCCGGCTCGACTCGCTCGGTGCGACGGCCACCGCGCGGGCGATGATCCAGGCCGACCCCAATGACGACGTGCGCGGCGCCGCGCTCACGGTCTACGCGCGCGGTGCCGGCGCCGGCGCGGTGCCGGACCTGATCGCGGCCACTGCCGTCGGGCTGCCGACCAACCTCCGGCAGACCGCCGCATTTCATCTTGGGCGGCTGAAGGATCCCCGCGCGGCGGATGCGCTCGAGAAGCTCACGGCGCCGAGCGAGCCGCGGAATCTCCGCGGCGCGGCTCTCGATGCGCTGACTCATCTGCCGGATGTCAGCCGGGCCGCCGCGGTCGCCACCCGGGGGCTCGATGATTACGACCCGCTCTTTGCCGTTCAGGCGGCGCGCGTAGTCGGGCAGGTCGGAGGCGCGGCCGGCCGCACGACACTCGAGCGCGCGATGGCCAAGGAGCCGCGGGTGACGGTGAAGGCGGCCATGGCCCGGGCGCTGCAGGCGAAGTAGGCGGAACCGGCCCGGCGCCGCCGGGTACGCACCCCCGATGCTCCTCGTTCTTTTGGCGCTAGCCGGTTCGCCGCAGCTGCCCCAGCCCGCGCAGGTGGCGGTCGAGCGCCGGCTCGCGGCGGATCTCGGGCTGCGGGTCGGCGATACCGTCGCACTGGGGACCGGCGCCGGCTCGATGCCGATCCGCGCCGTGATCGTCGCGGAATACGAAGCGGCGCCCGACCCGGCCTCAGTGCTGAAGCGCGAGTACCGGATCCGCATGCACCTTCCCGATCTGGCCGGGCTCCTCGGCGCACCGGATCGGGTCGACCGCTTCGGCATCGCCCTGGTGCCCGGCGCCGGTGGCGACAGCGTCGCCGCTCGTCTCAACCGGATCGCGTTCGGCTTCCGCGCCTTTCCCTCCGCGACGATCGCGGCCGAGTCGTCCCAGACCTTTCTCGTGGTCAGCCGCTTTCATCGGGCGATCGCCGTCATCAGCATCGTGGCGAGCGCCGTCTTCCTGCTCTGCATCATGCTGCTCAAGGTCGAGGAGCGCCGCTCGGATGCGGCGGTCATGCGCTTCGTCGGCGTGCGCCGGCGCACCATTTTCGGCGCCCTCGTGCTCGAGTCGGCGGCGGTGGCGCTGGCCGGCTCAGCTCTCGGCATCGGCGTCGCCTTTGCCGCGGGCTCGCTCACCAACGCCTACTACCAGCGGTTCTTCTCCACCCGGCTCGTCTTCTCGCTCATCACGCCGTCCATCGTGATGTTCAGCGTCAGCCTGTCGCTCGTGCTGGGGCTCGGTGCCGGCGCGCTCGCCGCGCTTCGCCTGGTGCGGACCCGCCCCATGACGCTCTGGGGCCGCGGCTGATGGCCGCCGGCCTCGGCGTCCGGAACCTCTTTCGCCAGCCTCTCCGGATGGCGCTGTCACTTGCGGGCATCGCGGTGGCGTCGGCGATGCTGCTCGACATGGTCATGCTGAGCGGCGGCATCGAGCGATCGTTCGCCCGGCTCCTCAGCGGGCGCGGATATCAGATCCGGGTGACCCCGAAGGGAACGCTGCCGTTCGATACCGAAGCTTCGCTCTCCGGCGCGGCGGCGATCGTCCGGAGCCTGCGCGACCAACCCGACGTCGCCGCCGCCGGCGGCGTGCTCGGTGCCAACCTGTATGCCGCCCGGTCGGATACGCTGAGGACCGTGGTAGCCTACGGCATCGAGCCGAACGCGCAGGCACTCTATCAGCTCGAGTCCGGGCGCGACCTGGCGCCCGATGATACGGCCGGGCTGCTCCTCAGCCGCGCCGCCGCCGGCCTGCTCAAAGCGCAGCCGGGCGACACGCTAGGGCTCACGGGCCGGCTCGATCCCCAGATGTCCGGCAGCCGGGGTGAGCATCCGTTCGTGGTGCGCGGCATCGTCCGCTGGCTCTACGACTATCGGGGTCAGCGGTCCGTCGGCCTCACCCTCGCGGCGCTGCAGTCCGTGCTGGGCCCCGCCGCGACCGATCGCGCATCACTCGTCGTCGTGAAGGTGCGCGACGGCGCCGACGTGGCGGCCACCGCCGCACGTCTGAGCCGCAGCTTCCCTCGCCTCGAAATCAGCAGCGTGGCCGACCTGGTCGCATCATTCCGTGAACGCATGGTCTACTTCCGCCAGCTCTCCTACATCCTCGGCACGGTGAGCCTGGTCGTCACCGTGCTGCTGGTGGCGACGCTCCTCACCATCACCGTCAACGAGCGCCTGGGGGAGATCGCCACGCTCCGCGCCATCGGTGTGAGCCGGCACCGTATCGTCACGCAGGTGCTGACCGAAGGCGCGGCGCTCACGGCCGCCGGCGCCGCGGTCGGCGTCGTTCTCGGACTTGCGACTGCCCGCTACCTCGACGCCATTCTCACCAGCTTCCCCGGGCTCCCGGCGGCCTTCTCGTTCTTCGTCCCGCGGGCCGACGCGATCGCGCTGGCCGGAGCCATCCTCCTCGTGACCGGCTCGCTCGCCGGTCTCTACCCCGCATGGCTCGCCGCCCGGGCCCCCATCGCGGCGACGCTGCGCGCCGAGGCGACATGACCGTTCTCAGCGCGAGGGAGCTGAAGAAGGACTACCCGATGAACGGCGAAACGGTGCACGCGCTCCGCGGCGTCTCGCTCGACATCGAGGCCGGCGAGTACGTCGCCATCGTCGGGCCGTCGGGAAGCGGGAAGTCCACGCTGCTGCAGCTCATGGGCGGCATCGACACGCCGTCCTCCGGATCGGTCGCGCTGCTTGGCACGCACCTGGAGACGCTCGGAGACAGCGCGCTCACCCGGCTCCGGCTCCTCCGGCTCGGCTTCGTCTTTCAGCGGTTCCACCTGCTGCCGGTGCTCACCGCGAGCGAAAATGTCGAGCTCCCGATGGCCGAGGCCGGCGTCGGCCGGCGGGAACGGCGGGAGCGGGCCGCCGAGCTGCTGGAGTACGTCGGCCTGCGTGACAGGGCAGGGCACCGGCCGACGCAGCTCTCCGGCGGCGAGATGCAGCGAGTCGCGATTGCGCGGGCGCTGGCGAACCGGCCCGCGATGCTCCTCGCCGACGAGCCGACCGGCGAGCTCGATGCGGCGACGGGTGCCGAAATCCTCGCGCTGTTCCGGCGGCTGAACGCCGACGGCACCACGCTGGTCGTCGTCACCCACGATGATCGGCTGGCGGCAGAGGCGGGGCGCGTGGTGCACATGCTCGACGGCTGCGTGCGCGGCTGATGCTGCTGATCCTCGCGTTCCGGCATCTGGCTGTCCGCAAGGCGCGGTCGCTGGTGCTGCTGGCGGGGTTCGCCATCGGGGTCGGGGTGATGATCGTCCTGCTGTCCGTCGGCGAGGCGATGCTGACGCAGTCGCGCGACGTGGCGCTGGTCGGTGGCGGCGAGCTCACCGTGCTGCCGCAGGGCATCGACCTGGAGGCGATGCGCACTGGTGGGATCAGCGGCATGTTCTTCGGCATCGACCGCGCGCGGTACGTGACGCGCCAGATTCTGGGCGGCCCGCGCGAGGCCGGCGTGATCCGCGCGGTCGCGCCAGTGATCGAGAACAAGCTGCTCTACCTCCACGCGGGTAGCCGGACCGTCGTCGTCCGTGCCGGCGGCGAGGTGCCGAGCCGCGCCAGGGCGGTTGGCGCGGGTCTCCAGGTCCGCACGGGCGCGTGGGATGACTCGCCGGCGGACCTCGCCTACGTTGCACCCACACCGCAGCAGCTCTACGACCAGCTCGACCACTTCCACCTTCCGGCGGTGCCCGACTCGACGTGGGGCGAATGGCATTACTTCAATATCGTGACTGGTCCGCAGGAATGGTGGTATGTGACGATGCTCGTCGGGGGCGCCGTACTCACGGGGCGCTGGGGCGGGCAATTGATCGTCACACACCGGCGGAGCGACGGACGCTATGAGCGCTTCACGGAGGCCATCGCACCCGACGGCGTTCGACTCGACACCGCGGCGGCAGACCTCGCCCTCGGGCCCAACATCGTGCGGCAGCGCGGTGGTGTCTACACCCTCTCCGCGCGAGTGCCTGGGCGGCTCCAGATCGACTTCGTGCTGCACCCCTCACCGCACCGGTACTTTCCGCCGGCCGAGCTCCGGGCGGACGCGTTCGTCTCCGGCTACGTGGTGCCGGCCCTGGCCGGCACCGCCGACGGGCGTTTCTGCACCGGCGGCGTCTGCCGGTCGGTGACAGGCGCACCTGCCTATCACGATCACAACTGGGGGGTGTGGCGCGATGTGACGTGGGAATGGGGAGTGGCGCATGGCCGGAGTCTCGACCTGCTCTATGGCGGAGTCTATGCCGCCGACTCCGCCGCTGGCGGCTCGCCATTCTTCATGGCCGTGGTGGATTCGCTGGGCACGCGCCAGGTGGTGCGCTTCAGGACGATTCGCTACAGCGGGTCCCGGCCGACGGCAACGCCAGGCGTCATGAGCCCCGAGCGGTTCGAGCTGCTCGCGGCGCGGGAGGCCGATACCGTTCGCCTGTCGGTCGTGGTGGAGGACGCGCTGGCGACGGCGATGGGTGCGGCTGATTTCAGGCGGTATTTCCTGCAGATGCGCGGCCGCTTCGTGCTGGCCGGCCGACTGGCCGGCGCGGCGGTGTCGGACAGCGGCCGTGGCTTCTTCGAGACCTACATTCCCGGCATCAGAACCCGATGAGCACCCGCGCGCCCGCCGACCGGTAGCGAAACGCACCGTTGACCGAGCTGGCCACGCTGTTGGTCACCCCGCCGAACAGCTCGACGCTGTTGAGCGTGTTCCACCGCCGCGCGATCCGGGCCTCGACGTGCCACTCCCCCTGCGCCGACGATCCAGTCGTGTGCTGCACGCCGGCTCCGCCGCTCAGACGGCCTTCCCATCCGTGGCCCGCGGCGAGATAGCCGCCGCGGGCCTCCGCCAGCACGAATCGGTCGGGCGAGAAGTAACCCACCCCGTGCTGCTCGTAGTCGAGCAGCCGGCCGTACGCGCCGAGGAACAGGTGCCGGGTGGCCGTGTGGGTCAGTGCTGCCACCGCGGAGACGCGCCGGTTGCCGTCACTGATCCAGGCGGCGCCCCCGCCCAGACTGAGCGCGAGGCGCCGGGCCAGCCGCGCTTCCACGCTTCCGTCGAGCGCGTCGATGTCGAGCCCGCCCCCGATCAGGAGTGCGGTCTCGTCCAGCGGCAAGTGGGCGAACGTCGCACCCAGGTCGAGTCCCCGCGCGGGGCGGTATCCCGCGCCCGCCCGATAGGTGAATACTGATCTCGAGGGCAGCGCGTCGGGCCGAAGCTCCCGTCCGCCTGCCGCGGCGGTGAGCCGGACTCGGCCCATGGCCAGCTGGAGCCCGCTCTCCGCCAGCAGCCTGCTCGCGCTCCGCACCGGATCGCTGCTCCGCTGCAATCCGCCGGTCGCGAAGACGCGGATGCCGGGCGCGATGCCGGTAGAGAGCGTCAGTGCCTCGGTCCAGTTCGTGTTGTGGTCGGAGTCGTTGTTCCAGTTGACCGTCGCTTCGGCCTCGGGGCCGGAGGCGGCGTGGAGCTCGCGCCGGAGCGCTTGCGCCTCGCGGTTTGACGAGTCGCGCGCCAGCGCCCTGGCCAGGAATGCGCCTGCCGCGCCGTCGTGCCCGTTCCAGTGCGCCAGCTGGGCGCGGCCGAGCAGCGCGTCCGCATCCTCCGGGTCGTTCAACAGCATCAGCCGGTACCCGGAATCGGCGGCCGCATAGCGCTCGGCCCAGGCCAGGACGCGGGCACGCCCGAGCAGCGCATCGCGCCGCTCGGGGTCGACGGCCAGCACGCTGTCGTACCGCGCGATCGCCGCGTCGTGGTGCCCCTGCCAGCCGAGCACCTGGGCCTCACTCACCCGCACATCCGGATCATCCGGCTCGATTCCGCGCGCCCGCCTGAGCAGCACGAGTGCTGAATCAAGCTGGTTTCGCCACGAAGCCAGCACGCCGAGCCGGTAGAGCGCCCGCACCGACCGGGGATCGGCCTGAAGCACGCGCTCGTACGCCGCACGCGCCTCGTCGTAGCGCCCGGCGGCCCACGCGCGGTTGCCCTCGGGCAGCTGGGCGTCGAGGCGCCCGGCGGCCAGCGCCAGCAGCACGAGCGGGGTGAGGCGTCGGATCACCGAAGCTCCGGATTCAGGGTAGCGCGCCCCACACGGCGCGCATCGAATCGGCCGCGGGCTTGAGCCGACTGTGGGAAACGGGGACGGTCCACGGTTGCCAGGTCCACGCCGCCGGGCCGAGGGTCGATGCGGCGCGCCGCCGTGCCTTGTCGTACCGCGCGACGACGAAATGAAAGCTGTCGGCGTGCACCGTGCCAAACTCGCCGGTCGAATCGTGATCGAAGAGCAGCGTCCGCGTGGACGGGTCGGTCACGTTCAGGAGGTCCCACGGGATCCGGAGCTCGAGCAGCCCGGCACGCGAGTCATAATACCAGTCGGAGAGGGTCGAAGCGCCGGCGCTGCCATAGCGGAGGCGCCCGCGGTCCACCGTCGCCGCAGGAAAGAAGGTGCCGTCGCGCCCGTAGCGCGAGCGGTTGACCGTTACCTGCATCGCATCGAAGCGCCCGTCGGCCCGGTCGCTGACCGTGACCGGGCGATGGAAGAAGTGCCCGAAATCCCGGCCGCTCGCGGGGTCGGCCGGAACGTCGTAGCGGTTGTACGAGGGCGCCACGCGGATGGCGCCGCTGTCCGGCCCCGCCAGATTCACCTGGAACTCGAAGCCGACAGTGCTTCTCAGGCCGGAGGCCGGCAGCAGGTGCTGCCCGGCGGCCGAGCGCCAGGTGTCGATGCCGATCTCGATCCCCTCGCGACGCCAGTCGGGCGGCACCATCTCCAATGCGATCTGGATATACGACGCATCGGACCCCACCCTCAGCGTACCCTCGGATGGTGCGCCGCGCGCCACCACCGGCAGCGCACGCCAGGGCGCCGCGTCGCCGCCCGGCACCGGCGTGCCGTCTGCGGATCCGGCATACTGTGCGAGGAGGCCGTAGTGCTGCTCCGCGTCCATGACGTTGTGCCAGAGGCGCGTGTTCTCGAGTGGAATCTCGAAGTCGATCACCACCCAGTTCCGCTTGAACCACTCGTCCATCCAGGCGAACAGCACGCCGCCGGCGGTACCGGCCTCATGGATCTCCCGGGTCAGTCGGGCATCGATCGCGCCCATCTCGCGCTCATCGTGCCCGCCGTGATTCCAGCCCTGCGGCTGCAGGTGCGCCACTCCCCGGCTCGACGGCACGCCGTACTCCGAGATCAGGAGCGGTACGCCGGCGTGGTACCGGCGCAGGTCCTTGAGGTACCCGAAGTAGTTGGACCGGCCTTCGCTCGACGTCGAATGACTGTACGCCGGCTCGTGCAGCATGAAGTCCGGGTAGTACGGATACGCGTGGTAGCTGGCGAACCAGCCGGCGGGGTTGGCCGCCGTGGCCCGGACCAGCGTCGCGTCCAGCGCGACGGCATCGTTCTCATACTCGAGGTTGGCGTGCTCCCCGGTCTGCCCGTTCCGGCGCCGCCATGCGAGCTCTTCGGCGCTGCTCGCCTCGGTCGGGTGGGCCAGCGGGTCGAGGGTGGGCCAGTTGGTGTAGGCGATGGGACGGAGTGCATTGTAGCGGTCGGCTTCGTAGCCGAGCAGATAGTCGCACTGCTCGACCAGCCAGGCATCCATCGGCGTGCCGGCCGAGAGGTCGAGGAAGCGGGTTTTGAGCGTGCGCGCCGGGTGTGCGGCGTCATACGCCTTCACCGCATACGGCTCCCACTCGCGGCCGATGATATATCCCAGCGTCCAGCGGGAGACATCGGCATCGTACCGGCCGCTCGCATGGCCGGGCCGCGCCGGCACTGTCGCCTGTCCGTGCAGCAGGTCCACCACCCGGCGCATCTCCGTCCGGAACTCGGCTTTCCACCCATGGTCGTCGAAGTCGTTGCCGGGCGGCAGCTCGGCCCACACCCCGTGAATGAGCCAGAGCGCCTGTTCCGGATGTCTGCCGTTCCACGCGTCCAGCGCGCGATAGAACGCCGGCGGCAGGATGGTGTAGACGCGGAGGGTGTTGGCGTGCAGGCCGGCGATCGTGTCGAGCCAGCCGGCGTACACGGCCGAGTCCGCGGGGAACTCGGAGGGGTGATGGCCGGGCGTGGCCACGCCGAGGTTGATTCCCTTCACATAGAAGGGACGCCAGCCCCGGCCGGCGGGAATCTCGAACCGCTCGCCGCGCACCCGCGCGGGAACGACGAGCGCCTCCGGCCTTTGCCTGACCGCTTGCGGCAGTCGATCCCAATCCGGCTGGAGCTGGTTCAGGAGGGCGCGTGCGTCGGCGTTCCGCGGATCGAGACCGAGCGCCCGCCTGGCCGATGTCACGGCGGTCGCACTGTCGCCCAGGCGGGCCGCGGCGCGGGCCTGCCCATCCCACCCGTCAGCATTGGATGGATCGCGGCGGACGACGGAACGGAACAGCGAGTCGGCGCGGCGCGGATCGCCCTGCCGGAGCGCGAGGTAGCCGAGCCCGGAAGCGGCGTCCAGATTGGCGGGGCAGAGCGCGGCGGCCCGCCCGAACAGGCGGCCCGCGGCAACCAAGGAGTCGGTTCGGAAGGCACGCCACCCGGCGGCTGACGCCTGCCCCGACTCCGGCGGGCACCCCTGACCGGCCAGCGCGGCCGGGCCGAGCGCCAGCAGCAGCGCCACCGGCCCGGCGCGCATGCGCCACCGCGCGTGTATGTTGAAAGGCATGACCGCTCGGAATGTTTACCAATCCCCGGAACGGAGCAAGGTACCGGCTGCATGACGATCGTAGACGGCGGACCCCGGGATACCCGCGTGCTCGGACGCACGCTGATCGACTCGTTTGGAACCGGATGGACCCGCGGCAGCGTTGATACGATGATGCTCGTGTTCGCCCCCGAGGCGATCTTCATCGAGACCCCGTTCTCGGCGCCGCTCACCGGTGTCCACCAGATTCGCGGCTACTGGGCGGAGATGCCGTACAATCAGTCCGAGGTGACGTTCACCTCGGGAGAGATCTATGCCGCAGGGCCCTGGTTTTCGACGGAGTTCCGCTGCGTCTTCCGGCGCCGCCGGACCGGAGACTGGGTGGATGCCCGTGGCGCGATCTTCTGCGAAACGGCGGGCGAACTCATCACCGAGATGCGGATGTACTGGCACCGCTGGAGCGGCGGCCAGGAGACAGCCAAGCCCTGAAAGTGTTCGGAAAAGGGACACTCGAGTTTGGATCATTTTTCCAAGCCGTTGTACCGCAACAACCTGTAAGATTGGCACAAGGCTGGCAGTGACGAGGCGAGTCGCGTTCCGCCCAGTCCAATTCCCAGTCGACAGTTACGTTTTCGGAGGTGCCCCATGATCGCCGCATTGTTGGTCGCCATCACGGCCGCCGGCGGGCCATCGCCCAGCACCGGCGCGCAGGATCCCCCAATCCGCATCTGGATGAACAACGACCGGCACTTCGAGCGCGGCGATCGCGCAAAGGTGCAGGTCGAGACCGACGACGACGGTTACGTCGTGGTCCTGCACGCCGATCCGGATGGGCGGGTGCGCGTCCTGTTTCCGCTGGATCCGGGCGACGACAACTTCGTTCGTGGCGGTCACCGGTACGAGATCCGCGGCCGGGGCAACCGGGAGTCGTTCACGGTAGAAACGTCGTCGGGCGGCGGGACGGTGTTCGCCGCGGTCTCCCACGATCCGTTCCGCTTCGACGAATTCGTGCAGGGCGATCACTGGGACTACCGCTCGCTCAACGCCACGCGGCTCGGCGATGATCCGGAGCCCGATCTGACCGACATGGTCAAGCGGATGTCGGCCAGCCGGTTCGACTACGACCTGCTGAGCTATGACGTCTCCTACGGGCGAAGCGTCTCGTATTACTCGCCCGCGCCCGTGGTGGTCCGCCGCTCCTACTACGACCCGTTCTGCGACTTCAGCTGGGACTGCGATCCGTACTACCTCGGCGGCCGATCGGGCCCGTCGGTCAACCTGATCTTCGGGCGGCCCTACCGTTCGTACTACTACGATCCGTTCAGCTACGACCCCTTCTACTACGGGGGGTATTACTCGGGCTACAACTACCGCCGGTCCTACAACTACCCGACGTATTATCCGTACGGCGGTGGCTACGGGTACAACAACTACTACCCGCGCTCGACCTATCAGGGGCAGATCTACACCCCGTACCAGTTCAAGTCCATCAACCGGACCTGGAACGGCGGGTCGACGGCGAGTCTCTACCGCACGCGCCGCAACGACGACCCGCGGCAGGCGACCCAGCGGGTCTACCAGCCGCCGCTCAATTCGCCCAAGGCCGGCACACCTTCGCGGCCGGACATCGTCGCCCAGCCGGGCCGGGACAACGCGGTTGATGCCCGGCGGCAGCGAGTGGAAGGCAGCCGGGGTTCGGACGGGGTGAAGTCGCGTCCGGCCGAACGTTCGGCCGAGCCCCAGAGCCGTGGCGAAGGCCGCCGCGTGGATGCGCCGCGCGGCGAGCAGCGGACCCGGCAGGATCAGCGTGGCCGTCGCCTCGACATGATGCCCGAGACGGCGCGTCCGGAGCAGCAGGGTCGCTTCGAGCAAGTGCGGCCGGACATGCCGGCAAAGCGGGATTATCGTGAGGTCGAGGCGGTCCGCGCCTACCCGGCCAAGCCCGACTACCGCTCGCGGCAGGAGGCCCAGCCGCAGGAAGTGGCCGCGCCGAGGGAGCAGCGTCAGCCCAAGCAGGAGTTCCGGCCGCAGGAGTACCGCCCGCAGATCGACCGCAGTGCGCGGGAGCAGCCGAGGGAGCAGCAGCGCGAACAGCCGCGGATGGCGCCGCCCCCGCGGGAGGAGAGCCCTCGAGCCGCCGCCCCGCGCGAGTACTCCCGGCCGTCGGAGTCGAACCGCAAGCGCTGAACATCGGCTGGCATGAAAACGGAACGGGGCGACCATCGTGGTCGCCCCGTTCTGCATCCGGCAGGGCCGCGGTCAGCCCGTGGCGTGCCGGTGCGCGTAGTCGAGCCCCCACTCCAGGTACTCCGGGCTCCGGAGTCCCATCCGCATCGCCTGGGTGACGGCGTCGTCCTCTTCCATGCCCTGATCGAGCATCAGGAAGGGGACCATCGCCCCGCCGACCCGGTTGCCGCTCCCGCAGTGAAAGAAGATCTGCTTCTCGCCCGCGCCGCGGAGGACGCCGAGGATGCGCTCAAGCGTCGCGTCGGTGAGCACGTCGCCTGAAACGGGGACGTTTACGTACTCGAGGCCGAGCGTACGGACCTCGGCGGGCTCATCCAGGGGGCGCGGCTCCATCGGGTCGCGGATGTCGAGCACGATGCCGCCGCCGGCGGCCTTGAGCGCTTCGAGCTGCGCCCGCGTCGGCTGGCCGCCAGTGATGATGTTGGGCAGCACCTGGCAGGCATTGGGGGCATCACGAAGGGCGTCGAAGGCGGTGGGCATGCATGCTCCCGGCAAATCGGAGATCAACGGAGGCGAAGCAGTATGAGCTGCCGTGCGGCAAGGAGACCGGTCGCGATGGCGCCGAGCGACAGGAGGACGCTCAGCCCTACGTAGAGACCCGCCCGCGCCCACGCACCGGTCTGCAGCATCCGGGTCGCCTCGAAGCTGAAGGTCGAAAAGGTGGTATAGCCGCCGCAGAACCCGATCGTCAGAAAGGCGCGCAGCTCCGAGCTGACCGACGGCGTCTCGATCGCATAGGCGATTACCAGCCCCAGCAGGAACGACCCGGTGACGTTGACGATGAGCGTGCCGGTCGGGAACGCCGGCCCGGCCGCGCGCTGCACCAACCCGCCGATCAGATAGCGGCTGACGCCGCCCAGCGCGCTGCCGGCCGCGATGTACCAGATCATGCCCATGGGCTCTACATTACCACGACCATGCTCCATCTCGCCATTGCCCAGCTCCGCCCGAGCAAAGGGGCGTACGCCGAGAACCTGCGCCGCTTCGGCGGGGTGTTTCGCGAGGTCGGGGCGTGGGACCGGCCGCCCGCGCTGGTCATCGCCCCCGAGACGGCGCTCACCGGTTACTTCGTCGAAGGCGCGGTGCGGGAGCTGGCGCTCACCGCCGAACGCCTCTTCGACGACCTGAGCGGCGAACACGCGCGTTCCGGCGCGCCGCCGCTCGACGTGGCCCTCGGCTTCTACGAGGTGCGCGACAACCGCCTGCACAACTCCGCGCTCTACGCCTCGCTCGGCGGCACCGACGCCGGCATCCGTCACGTGCATCGGAAGATCTTCCTGCCCACCTACGGCGTGTTCGACGAGGAGCGCTTCGTCGAGCCGGGCCGGTCGGTGCAGGCGTTCGACACCCGCTGGGGCCGCGAGGCGATGCTCATCTGCGAGGATGCGTGGCACTCGGTGGTTCCCATGCTCGGTGCGCTCGACGGCGCCCAGCTCATTCTCGTGCCGAGCGCCAGCCCCGCGCGCGGTATCGAGCCCGACGCCGACCCCGGGCGGCCGTCGAGTCTCTCGCGCTGGGAGCGCATCATCCAGGGAATCGCGAGCGAGCACGGCGTCTACGTCGCCCTCGCGCAGCTGGTGGGATTCGAGGGCGGCAAGGCGTTTCCGGGTGGGTCGCTCCTGGCGGCGCCCGATGGAACGCTCACGGTGCGCGGACCGGTGTTCGATGAAGCGGTGCTGGCGGGCACGGTCGACTTCGACGAGATCACCCGCGCCCGGGCCGACGCGCCGCTCCTGTCCGATCTCGAAATGCGGCTGCCGCATCTGCTTGCGTCGGTGCCCGAACGCGGCGGGGCCGCGACGACACGGGCCGTCCCGTCCGCGGTGCCGAGGGAGGCATACACGCCGAGCGAGACGGCGGCGTTCACCTCGCCCGACACGCTGGCGATCGAGGCGCCGCTGGCGCGGCGCTGGCTGGTCGAGTTCCTTCGCGACGAGCTCACCCGGCGCCGCGGCTTCACCAGGGCGATCATCGGGCTCTCGGGCGGGGTGGACAGTGCGCTCGCCGCGCATCTCGCTGCGGAGGCGCTCGGTCCGGAGAATGTGATCGCGGTGCGGATGCCGTATCGCACGTCGAGTCCGGAAAGCCTGCAGCACGCCGAGCTCGTGGCCGGCGCGCTGGGCATCGAGATGCGCACGGTGGAGATCAGCGCGGCGGTGGATGCGCTGGCCGGCGCCGTCGGCGACCCGCCGACGCCGGCCCGGCTGGGCAACATCATGGCGCGCACTCGCATGATCACGCTGTTCGACCTGTCCGCGGCGCTCAACGCGCTCCCGGTCGGCACCGGCAACAAGACGGAGCGCCTGCTGGGTTACTTCACCTGGCACGCCGATGATTCACCGCCGGTCAACCCGATCGGCGATCTGTTCAAGACCCAGGTCTGGCAGCTGGCGCGCCATGTGGGCGTGCCCGACGTCATCATCGACAAGCCGGCCAGTGCCGACCTGATCCATGGCCAGACCGACGAGGGCGACTTCGGCATCTCCTATCTCCGGGCCGATCTCATCCTTCACTGGCTGCTGCTCGGCTTCCGGGCCGAAGAGGTCGTGGCCCGGGGCTTCACGGCGGACGAGGTGGCGCTGGTGCGCCGCCGGCTCGACTCGACCCACTGGAAGCGGCGCCTTCCCACCGTCGCGATGGTGAGCCAGACCGCCATCGGCGAGTACTACCTGAGGCCGGTAGACTATTAACCCGCACCTCGATCCCCGACCGCGGAACGCCATGCTTCCCGAGTCCCGCCCGATGTCGTTCTCCCGCGGCGAGATCACGACGTTCGTCATGCCGCACATGCAGAACGTGCTGGGCGATCTGTTCGGCGGGCACCTGATGTCGCTGGTGGACCAGGCGGCGGCGGTGGCCGCCATCCGGCACGCGGGAGGCCCCGCCGTCACCGCCAGCATCGACCGGGTGGATTTCCGCGAGCGGATCCCGGTCGGCTCGCTCGTCAGCTGCCTCGCGACCGTGGACTTCGTCGGCAACAGCTCGATGGACATCACCGTCGAGGTCTTCTCCGAGACGGTAAGCACCGGCGAGCGGCGGCACACGCATACGGCGCACGTGGTCTTCGTCGCGATCGACGAGACCGGGCGGCCGACACGGGTGCCGCGGCTGATTCCCGGCTCGGCGGAAGAGATCGAGCGGCACGAGCGGGCGCGGCTGCACCGGGAACGGTCCAAGGCGTGACGGAGCGGCGGGTCGTCGCGGCGCTGAGCGGCGGGGGCGCCAAGGCGGCGGCCCACGCCGGCTCGGTTCGGGCGCTCACCGAGGCGGGGTTCGCGCCGACCCGCTACGTGGGCACATCGATGGGGGCGGTGATCGGCGCGGGCTTCGCCGCGGGGCTCGGGCCGGATGACGTACTGGAGCGCCTGGTCGAGGCCGGACGGAAGGGAATCGCCCGCTCGATCCTGGCGCCGCTCGGCGGGCTCTATCTCGAATCGCTGATGAAGCCGGAGCCGCTGCGCCGGGCGCTGGAGTGGTTCATTCCGGCCCGCAGCTTCGGCGAGCTCCGGCTCCCGCTCACCGTCACGACCGTGGATCTCGACACCGGCGAGCCGGTGCTGTTCGGCCACGGCGGGCGCGACGTGCCGCTGATGGATGCGCTGATGGCATCGTGCGCGCTGCCGCTCTTCTATCCGGCGGTCGTGATCGACGGGCGCCGGTGCGGCGATGGCGGGCTTCGCGGCGTGGTGCCGCTCGAGGCGGCGGCGGCCGACGCCGATCACGTCGTCGCGGTGGACATCGGCCCCGGGTTCGACGAGCTCATCGCCGGCCCGTCGTCCTATCCCGCGCTGCTCCGCGCCCACAGTGACGCCTGCGGCATCCTGATGGCGGCGAACACCGTGCTGCAGCTGGCACTCTGGCGGGGGGATTCGACGAAGCCGCCGCTGATCTACGTGCGCCCCCGGGTGGAGCGGAACGCCACCTTCCGGGTGGACCGGGCGCGGGAGTACGCCGCCGAGGGATATCGCGCAACCCGCGCGGTGCTGGCCGGCGAGGGCCCTTGACCCCTCGGCCGCGGGGCGCAGATTGCGAAGGCCTCGTCAGACTGGAACACCGATGCACGCCTCAGAATTGATGGTGAAGGACCCGATCGTCGCCGTGGCCGGCGCGATGGCGAGTGAAGTCGCCATCATGTTCCGCGACCGCAACATCTCCGTCGTCCCCGTGGTGGACGATCACCGCACCCGCCGCTTCCTCGGCACCTTGAGCGACCGCGATATCGTCACCCGCTGCGTCGCCGCGGCCAAGCACCCGATGCACACACGCGCCGACGAGCTGATGCGCACCAACTCGCCGGTGGTGACGCCCTCGCAGGAGCTCGACGGCTACCAGCTCCGGCTGGATCACGATCCCAACGAGTCGCATCTCCGCGCCACCATCACCGTGGTGGATGACGACTCGCGGGTCGTCGGCTTCATCAGCCACCCCGAGCAGGTCGCGGGGATCACCATCGTCCTGGCCTAGCATGGCCGAGTTCAAGCTCTTCACCCTGGCCGAAGCGGAGCGCACGCTGCCGCTGGTGCGGCGCATCGTCTCCGACCTGCTGGCCGAGTATCCGGCGTGGCGCGAGGCGGTGGCGCGCTACGAGGTGCTCACCGGCGGCGCCCGGGCCGACTGGGGCGAGACCGGCGAGCTGCTCGCCGCGCGCGAGACGGTGGCGGCCCACGCGGCCCGCATCAACGACTATCTCGAGGAGATGGAGTCGATCGGCTGCCTCTTCAAGGGGTTCGATGTGGGGCTGGTGGACTTCTATTCGCTGCGGGACGACCGCCCCATCTTCCTCTGCTGGCGGCTGGGCGAGGAGCGCATCACCAACTGGCACGAGCTCAACGCCGGCGCCGCCGGCCGCCAGCCGATCGACACCGCCGTTCCCACCGGAGAGATGCGATGACCCGGATCTGGCTCTTTCTCCACCTGCTCGGCTTCACGCTCTGGATCGGCGGCGCATTGGCGGTGATGGTGGCGGGGATCGCCGGCAAGCGGGAGGACCGCGGGACACTGGGCGCGATCGTCCGCGCCCAGTCGCTGGTCTACCGCACCCTGGTCGGTCCCGGCGCGCTGATCACGGTGCTCGCCGGGGTGCTGCTCACTTTCCGGAACACCGGCACCCGGTTTCCCGGCGCTGATCTCTGGCTGATCCTGATGCAGGGGTGCGGCGCGGTGGCGGGGCTCCTCACGCTCTTCATCAGCCTGCCGACGGCGGCCAAGCTCGGGCGGCTCGATCCCACCGGCAAGGAAGGGCCCTGGTTCGACGAGCTGCGCCAGCGGCAGAAGCTGGTCAGCACGATCGCCGGCGTGCTGGCGCTTACCGCGCTGTTCGCCGGGATGATGCTGATGCACGGCTCGCTGATGTAGCTGCCGTACGCCGCCCGGTCGAGCAGGCCGCCCGGACCGGGCACTCGCCGCAGCGCGCCACGCGTGCGGTGCACACCAGCGCTCCCAGCTCCATGATCGCCTGATTGAAGGTCCACGCCGCCGCGCCCCGGCGGGGGACGATCCGCTCGGCCGTGTCCCAGAGCCGGTGTTCCGCGGCCGTCGGGGCGAGGCGGGGATGGAACGCGCGACGGAGCACGCGGGCGACGTTGGTGTCCACCGCCGGCGTCGAGCGCTCGTAGGCAAAGCTCGCCACCGCGCCCGCGGTGTAGCGGCCGACACCCGGCAGCCGGCGCAGCTCGAACGGATCGCTCGGAACAATCCCCGCATGGTCACGCACAACCTCCCGCGCCAGGCGATGGAGGTTGGCGGCGCGTCGGTAGTAGCCGAGCCCCTGCCAGCTCTCGTGCACCGCGGCTGGTGCGGCATCGGCCAGATGCCGGATGGTGGGGTATTGATCAAGGAATCGGTGGTAGTACGCTTCGACCCGGGAAACCTGGGTCTGCTGCAGCATGAATTCGGATACGATAACGTGATACGGGTCACGCGTTTCCCGCCAGGGAAGCGGGCGGGCCGCAAGGGCGTACCACTTGACGAGGCGCCGGCGGAACTCCGCCGCGCGCGGGGGTATGCGAGGGGTAGACTTACGAGCCATGGTGGAGCAAGATACACGACATGCCAGCGGCCACGACCACATCAGATCCGCGCGTTCTCGTCGGCCGCTGGCTCATTGGGAGCATGGCGAACGTCGGGCGCGTCGCCATGCTCGTCGTCGAGATCGTTCGCGGCCTCAAGGAAGTGCGGATCTGGGTTCCCCGCGCGTTCATCGAGGCGTGGAACATCGGCGTGGGCAGCCTCTTCATCGTGCTGCTCGTCTCGGCGTTCGCCGGGGCGGTGACCGCGCTCCAGGCGGGGTACCAGTTCACCGGCAGTCTTCCGTACTACGTGGTCGGCACGCTGGTGACGGAGTCGATCGTGCTGGAGCTGGGGCCGGTGCTGGTCGGCCTCATCCTGGCGGGCCGCATCGGTGCGCGGTACGCCGCCGAGCTGGGCACCATGCGGGTCACCGAGCAGATCGACGCGCTGGAGAGCCTGGGGCGGTCGCCGGCGTCGCACCTGATCATCCCGCGGGTCGTGGCGGGGCTGGTGATGATCCCGGTGCTGGTCATCTTCGCCGACATCGTCGGGGTGGGTGCCGGCTGGTGGGCGGCGAAGCAGGTGCTGCCGCTGACCAACGCCGACTTCGCCTACGGGGCGCAGGCGTTCTGGCGGCCGTTCGACGCGTACTACTCGCTGATCAAGGCGTTCTTCTTCGCGGGGGCGATCACCATCATTCCGTGCTACATGGGCTTCAGCACGGGGCAGGGCGCCGAAGGCGTCGGCCGCTCGACCACCGCCGCAGTGGTAAGCAGCTCGGTCCTCATCCTGCTGCTCGACACGCTGCTCGCGAAGCTGCTCCTCAACTGATGCCGAATTCATGATCGAGCTGCGCGGGGTCAAGAAGCGCTTCGGCGAGCAGGTCATCCTCGACGGCGTCGACTTCGTGGTCCAGGACGGGGAGACGGTCGCGCTCCTGGGGCCGTCGGGCACCGGCAAGAGCGTGCTGCTCAAGCACATCATCGGGTTGATCAAGCCGGACCGGGGGCAGGTGCTGGTGGACGGTCTGGTAGTCGGCCGCCTCAAGCGGAAGGCGCTGGCCGAGCTGCGCTACAGGATCGGCTACGTCTTCCAGAACGGGGCGCTGTTCGATTCCGACAACGTCTTCGAGAACATCCGGCTCGGCATCTCCGACGAGGAGAAATATGACGACGCTGAGTACTCGAAGAACCGGGTGGCCCAGGTGGTCAAACTGGTCAACCTGCCGGCCGACGTCATCAACAAGTATCCGGCGGAGCTGTCGGGCGGGATGCGGAAGCGCGTCGGTATCGCACGGGCCATCGTCGGCGAGCCGAAGTACCTGCTCTATGACGAGCCAACGTCGGGTCTCGACCCGGTCAACTCGGACATCATCGACGGCCTGGTGGAGCGGCTGGCCAGCGAGCTCGGCGTGACCAGCGTGATGGTCACCCACGACGTGCGCGGTGCGTTCCGGGTCGCGGACCGGCTGGCGCTCCTGAGCGGCGGCAAGATCATCATGCAGGGCACGCCCGAAGAATTCCGCGCGTCGGAGCTCCCCAAGGTCAAGGAGTTCCTCGAGCGCGACTTTGAAGACCCTTCCACCGCTGCGGCCTGAGCCGAGTCCATGGATCTCCATTACAAGCGCGAAGTCACCGTCGGTACGCTGGTCGTCCTCGGGTTCGTCGCCTTCTTCCTGGGCACGATGTGGCTCAAGGGGCGCGACTTCAAGGCCGGCGACCACACGCGGATCGAGTTCCACGACGTCGGCAACCTGAAGGAGGCGTCGCCGGTGCGGGTGGCCGGCGTCACCAAGGGGAAGGTGCAGAAGATCACGCTGGTCGATCAGGATCACGTGATCGTCGAGATTAACCTGCCCAAGGACCTGATTCCGAAGACCGACGCGTCGGCCCAGATCGTCGCGCTCAATCTGACGGGCGATGCCGGTGTGGACTTCAAGCCCGGCCACGCCGCCACACCGCTCCCCAAGGGCACCCTGATCAAGGGCACCGAGGAGCCGGGGTTCAGCGACATCGCGAAGACTCTCAGCGCCCGCGCCGACAGCGTGCTCTACGGCATCCAGCAGCTGGTGGACACCCAGATGGTGCGCCAGCTTCGTGCGACCACCGCTGCCGCGCAGGCGACGCTGGTCGCCGCGCAGCACACCATGGAGCTGTACGGCAACCCGAACAAGGGTCCCACCGCCGAGCTGACGCGCACCATGACCCAGTTCCGGGCGCTTGGCCTCCGGCTCGACAGCACGCTGGCGAGCCCGGGCCTGCAGAAGGCGCTGCAGCGCTCCGACTCGCTCACCCAGAACCTGACGGCGATGTCGGCCCAGTTTACCAAAACGGGCGCCCGCTTCGACTCGATCCTGGGCATGGTCCAGCGCGGCGAAGGCACCCTCGGCAAGCTGGCGAGCGACAGCATGCTGTACCACAACATCGTGGGTCTCACGGCGTCGATGGACTCGCTGATGGCGGACATCAAGAAGCACCCGGGGAAGATCCAGCTGACGGTGCCGGTGAAGATCTTCTAGCGGCGGCGCCGCTACCTTTCCGCATGCTCACCGTCACCTTCCTCGGCACCGGCGCCGCCTGCCCCAGCATCGAGCGGAACGTCAGCGCGCTCGCGGTGGCGCGGGAAGGGGAGACGCTGCTGTTCGACTGCGGCGAGGGGACGCAGCGGCAGATGATGCGCTACGGCGCGAGCTTCGCCTTCCGCGAGATCTTCTTTTCCCACTATCACGCCGACCACATGCTGGGCGTCACCGGCCTGCTCCGGACGCTCGGCCTCCAGGACCGCACCCTTCCCGTCATTCTGTACGGCCCGCGGGGCGCCGCGAAGCTGCTTGGCGCCGCCGTCAATCTGGGCATCGAGCGGAGCCGGTTTCCGGTCGAGATCGTCGAGGTGAAGGCCGGTGACCGTCTCGACCGCGGCGACTACGCGCTGGAGGTGTTCGAGACCGAGCATCGCGCCGACACCATCGGCTGGGCGCTGGTCGAGCCCGCACGGCTGGGCCGGTTCGATCCCGCGCGTGCCGTGGAGCTCGGGATTCCGGAAGGGCCGCTTTGGGGGCGGATCCACAAGGGCCAGGACGTGTCGCTGCCCGATGGCCGGACGGTGACGCCGGCCGAGCTGGTCGGCCCACCGAGGCCGGGAAGGCGCCTGGTCTACTCGGGGGACACCAGGCCGTGCGCCTCGGTGCTGGAGGCCGCGCGCGGCGCCGACCTGCTGATTCACGAGGCGACGTTCGGGAACGAGGAAGCGGAGCGGGCACAGGAGACGGGCCATTCGACGGCGGCGGAAGCGGCACGGGTGGCGAGCGAGGCGGGGGTACGGCGGCTGATCCTGACGCACATCAGTCCGCGGTATACGCGGGATGCGCCGGAGCTTCTGGCGGAGGCGCGGGCGGTCTTTCCCGAGGTGACGATCGCGCGGGACGGACTCACCGTGGAGGTGCCGTACCAGCCGGCGTGACGGCCCTATCGTCGGATTCCACAATCGGTTAGACTGTACGCTCGGGGCGGTTGACGGCCCCGGACCGGCGGACTAGTTTTGGCGCCTCCGGGGCTGTAGCTCAGCTGGGAGAGCGCACCGTTCGCATCGGTGAGGTCAGGGGTTCGATCCCCCTCAGCTCCATGAAGCGCGTTCCAGAGCGCGCGGCAGGTACAACCGATTTTCTGCCCCTTGGTGTAACTGGCAACACGCCTGACTCTGGATCAGGAGAGTCCTGGTTCGAGCCCAGGAGGGGCAATCGGAGGGCCCAGTGTCACTTTGGTGACGCTGGGCCTCTTGTCGCGAGAGTCAAAAGGCGGTACCGCGATGAAATCTCACGAGCACCCGAGGACTCCGCCGCCGTTTGGACGCTGCTCGCCTTAGTGCCTGCGCTACCTGGCTGTGGAGATCCTACTGACACCTCACCGAGGTACCCCGACGTGACTGGTGCATATTCAATTGCTGTCACATTCTGGACGTTCTCGGGCGCGTTCGCGGACGGCACAGTCTCCGGTACGCACGTTCTCTTCGACGGCTCGTCAACATATGGTGGCACCTTTATGTGGTACCGCCAGTGATGGCGAGGATCAACACTACGATCCGGAGCTGCGATGTCGATTGAAGGCTATCCGTTGCAACCAAGTGTGGAAGGGGAGGATTGTCCATTCTTGCGTGTCGGCCGCGTGGGCCGTAACATCTTTTACGCCATCCGATCCACAGGCGCCGTCGCCCCATCTCAGTACCGCTGAAAGTAGGTGCCAGATGCAACGCAACACGCTTTCCGCCATGCTCGCGGTCGCGCTTTCTGCCGCACTCGTCGGAGGATGTCAAACGGATACCATCACCGCCGCGACCGACGCGGGTCCCAGCCTCGGCGTCGGCGCGGCTGCGCACGCCTCGGGGGCGGCGTCGGCGACCGTGAACGCCGAGCTTGCCGAGCTTCGACGCCTCACTGCGCCGTACCACAACGTCGACAAGGCGGTGGCCGCCGGCTACGCGATCGAGGCACAGTGCGTGAGCAACCCGACACTCGGGGCGATGGGCCATCATGCGGTGAATGCCGTGCTTCGCGATGACGCGGAGATCACCCTGCTCAAACCGGATGTGCTGCTCTACGAGCGGAAGCCGAACGGCGAGTACCGGCTGACCGGAGTCGAGTATTTCGTGTTGAAGTCGACCTGGGACGCCGCCCATGGCGGCGCGACGGCCGCCCCGCCCACTTTGTTCGGGGCGAACCTTCCGCTCAGCAACCATGCGCCATTCGGCCCGCATTACGAGCTGCATGTGTGGATCTTCCAGCACAACCCAAGTGGGCTGTTCTCGCCATGGAACCCCACGGTGAGCTGCCCCTAGGCACGATGTGGCCCGCGCAGGAGGCCCGTGCCGGAAGGCACGGGCCACTGCCGGAGCTTCAGCTTCGATCAGTCCGCAGTTCCCGTTCCTTCCAGAGTGAATAGATCGCGGGGATGACGAGCAGCGTGAGCACCGTGCTGCTGATCATCCCGCCGATCATCGGTGCCGCAATGCGCCTCATGACGCTCGCTCCCGCGCCATTGCCCCAGAGGATCGGCAGGAGCCCTCCCATGATCGCCGTGACGGTCATCATCTTGGGCCGGACGCGATCCACTCCGCCTTCCATGACCGCCTCATAGAGGTCCCGGAGCGAGGTTCGTCCCGACACCACGCGTTCCTTCCAGGCGTGGTCGAGGTAGATGAGCATGATGACCCCCGTCTCCGCGGCGACACCCGAGAGCGCGATGAACCCGATCGCCACTGCGACGGACCAGTTGTAGCCAAGTATCCAGACGAACCAGATTCCGCCCACGAGTGCGAAGGGCAGTGAGAGCATCACGATCAGCGTCTCGCCGACGCTCTTGAAATTGAAGTAGAGCAGAAGGAAGATGATGGCCAGCGTCGCCGGAATGACGACCCGCAGCTTGGCCGCAGCCCGAAGCATGTATTCATACTGTCCGCTCCAGGCGATCGAGTACCCGGCCGGCAGCTTCACCCGGGCCCCAACCACGCGCTGCGCCTCCGCCACATAGCCGCCGATATCGCGCCCGGTCACGTCGACGTAGACCCACGCGGTCGGCACGGCATCCTCGGTCCGGACCACCATCGGGCCCGCGACCTGGCGAATCGTGGCGACCTGGCCCAGGGGGACCGAGCCGCTGTTGCCGCCCGCGTCGGAGGCGCCGCCCGCCGCCATGCTTCCACCCACGCCGGTGCGGGCACCGGCAGCGCTGATGCCGTGGCTGCTCGGAATCAGGACGGACGCCAGTCGCTCGGGGGTGTCGCGGAGCTCCTGCGGATAGCGGACCCGCACGCCATATCGCTCTCGCCCTTCGACCGTCTGGGTGACCGTCATGCCGCCGACCGCGGCGGCAATCACGGTCTGCACGTCGCCGACGTTGAGTCCGTGGCGTGCCGCGGCGGCCCGATCGATGTCGATGTCGAGGTAGTAGCCCGATACCGCGCGCTCGGCGAATGCGCTGCGTGTGCCAGGTACCGTCTGGACCGCCTGTTCCACTTCCTTGCCCAACCGTTCGAGCTCGGCGAGATCGGGACCGAAGAGCTTGATGCCGACGGGTGTGCGGATGCCAGTCGCGAGCATGTCGATGCGGCCCTTGATCGGCATCGTCCACGCATTGGTCACGCCGGGCAGCCGGACGGTTGAGTCCATCTGCGCCAGCAGCCGCTCATACGTCATGCCCCGTCGCCACTGCTGCTCCGGTTTGAGCGTGATGGTGGTCTCGAACATGTCGAGTCCGGCCGGGTCGGTCGCAGTGGCCGCGCGTCCCGCTTTGCCCCATGCATGCTCGACCTCCGGAAACGTCATGAAGAGACTGTCCTGAATGCGGAGGATCTCCCGTGCCCGGGCCACGCTTACACCTGGCAGTGTCGTGGGCATGTAGAGAATCGTGCCCTCCTGGAGCGGCGGCATGAACTCGCTGCCGATGCGCGACCAGGGCACGATGGAGAGCACGAGTGCGGCGGCGCCCGCCGTGATCACGCCCCACCGGTGGCGGAGAACGGCCGTCAGCACCGGCCGGTAGATGCGAATCAGCACGCGGTTGACCGGGTTGGCGCGCTCGCGATACAGCCGGCCCCGGATGAAGACGCCCATCGCCACCGGGACGAGGGTGAGGGAGAGCAGGCTGGCCGCCGCCATCGCGAACGTCTTGGTGAATGCCAGGGGCTTGAACAGCCGGCCTTCCTGGCCCTCCAGCGAAAACACCGGCACGAAGCTCACGGTGATGATCAGAAGCGAGAAGAAGAGGGCCGGACCCACCTCGCGGGCGGATTCCAGCACCACCTGCCACCGCTCGCCGGCGGACAGGATGCCAGTATCGAACCGCCCCGGTCGGTTGCCAGCGGCCCCCTCCTTCGCATCGACCGCCCGTTCCAGATGCTTGTGCATGTTTTCGATCATGACGATGGCCGCGTCGATCATCGCTCCGATCGCGATCGCGATCCCACCGAGCGACATGATGTCGGCGCCGACGCGGACCGATCGCATCGCCACGAAGGCAATCAGGATGCCTACGGGCAGCGTGATGATCGCCACCAGGGCCGATCGGGCATGCAGCAGAAACACGATGCAGACCAGCGCCACGATGACACTCTCCTCGAGGAGCTTCCCGCGGAGGGTTTCGATGGCGCGCTCGATCAGCGAGCTGCGGTCGTAAACCGGGCGCACGACGACGCCGGCGGGGAGGCCGGCCGCCACCTGTGCCAGCTTCACCTTGAGGTTTCGAATCGTGGAGAGCGCGTTCTCGCCGAAACGCATGATGACGATCCCGCCCACCGCATCGCCGCGCCCGTCCAGCTCGGCGATGCCTCGCCGCACCGCCGGGCCGACGGTGACGCGCCCGAGCTCGGCGACCCGGACCGGCGTCCCCGCCGCCGTCGCGCCCACGACGACATTCTCGATGTCGGCAATGGACTTGAGATAACCGAGGCCGCGCACCATGTACTCGCGCTCCGAGAGCTCGAGGACCATCGCCCCGACATCGGCGTTGGCGTTCTGAATCGCCGACATGACGCTCGTAATCGGTATGCCGTAGCCCTGCAGCTTCTCCGGGTCGAGGTCGACCTGATACTGCTTCTCGAAGCCACCCAGCGAGGCGACCTCGGAAATGCCCGGAACCGCCGTCAGGGCGTAGCGAAGGTACCAGTCCTGGATGCTGCGGAGCTCCGCAAGCGAGCGGCGGCCCGTCGTGTCCTCGAGAGCGTATTGATAGACCCAGCCAAGCCCCGTCGCATCGGGGCCGAGCGTAGGTGTAACGCTCGGCGGGAGCTTCCCCTTGATGCCATTCATGTACTCGAGGACGCGGCTCCGCGCCCAATAGAGGTCGGTCCCGTCCTCAAAGATCACGTAAACGAACGACACGCCGAAGAAGGAATACCCCCGTACCGTCCGCGCGCCCGGGACCTTGAGCATCTCAGCCGCGATCGGATAGGTGACCTGATCCTCCACGATGCGCGGGGCCTGATCGTTGTAGTCCGCCTGAACGATCACCTGCACGTCGCTCAGGTCGGGCAGCGCCTCGAGAGGGGTGTCGCGAATGGCGTTCAGGCCGAGCAGCACGGCAGCCGCCGTGAACAGCCAGATCAGCAGTCGATTCGTGACGGACCAGGCGATGATCCTGTTCAGCATGGGCCGCTCACTTGCGCGCTGCCGGCCCGGCCGGGGCCCCCGGCGCAGCCGCTTCCGCGGCCGCGGGGCTCACGGTCATGCCGGGCATGTTGCCCATTCCACCGAGGAGGGAGCCGAGATTCGATTCGGCATCGAGGAGGAAAGTGCCGGAGGCGACCACCGTATCCCCGAGCGTCAGGCCGGAGAGAACCTCAACCCGATCGTCCGAGGCGGAGCCGAGGGTGACCGACCGCGGCACCAGGCGACCGAGCGAATCGCGGATGAACACCAGGCTCCGCTCCCCCGTACTCAGGATCGCGGAGCGGGGGACGGACAAAACGGGCGTACCCGGGGCGTCGAAGCGAATCGTGGCATACATGCCGGGCTTGAGCAGCAGCCCGGGATTCGCCAGCGCGACCCGGATGCGAATGGTGCGCGTCTGTGGGTCAACCGTGGGGTAGATGTAATCGACGCGTCCGCGGCGTGCCTCCCCCGGCAGCGCCGTGAGCTCCGCCGTCACGGACAGGCCGAGCCGTACCGCCGGCAAATCGCGCTCGAAGATCTCTCCTTCGAGCCAGACCCGGCTGAGGTCGGCGATGCGATAGGCCACATCGCCCGGCATCAGCCGCTGGCCCGCAATCACCTGCTTGTCGATGACGACGCCGGCGTAGGGTGAGCGGAGCGTGACGGTCCGTCGTACCTCGCCGGTGCTTTCGACCCGCCGGATCTCGTCTTCCGCTACGCCCCAGTAGCGGAGCCGGCGGCGCGCCGCCTCGAGCAGATTCCGCGCACTCTGATTTGCCTCCGGTGTGCCGCTGGCAACGTCGCGGGCGAGACCCCTGGACAGCAGCAGTTCCTGCTGCGCGGCCACGACCATCGGCGAATAGATCGTGAAGAGTGCTTCGCCGGGCCGTACCGCCTGCCCGGTGAAATTCACATACAGCTGGTCCACCCAGCCTTCTATGAGGGGTGCGATGGCCTTGACGCGTGTTTCATCGTACTTGACCTGGGCAACCGCCCGTACCTGCCGGTCGAGCGGCGTCCGGGTTACCGGGGCAAACGTGACTCCGATCCGGGCCTGGTCCCGCGTGCCAAGTGAGACCGGCATCGCTTGGGCCGCCGCCGGAGCAGCCCCGTGGGCATGGCCCTTCTCGCCAGCTCCGGGTGCCGGCGCGCGACGGGAGAGGGCGAATGCACCGACGCCGGCCAGGATGAGGACGGCGAGCAGCAGGAGCCAGTGTCGGCGGCCGGGCGCGCCGAATGGGGAGGCGGCAGTAGTCGGCTCCCCCGGAGCCGGTGGGACTGCTGGAGGCGCGTCACGCATCATCGCCTCTGCGCTGGAGGGTCGGCGGCGTGTTCCGCTCCGTGCGTCGCCGCGTCGGGATCGAACAGTTCATGCCCGATCAACATCTCGAGTTCGGCCAGCGCCTGGCCACGCTCCGCATCCAGCGTCACCAGGTCCGTGCGATACCGGTTGACCGTCATTCGGTCATCGAGCAGGGTCATGAAGTCGACTGCGCCCGCCTGGTACGCCGATTGCGCCGCGGCCACAGTCGTCTCCGCCTGCGGCAGAATCGTCCCCCGGTACAACGCGCCGAGGCGCCGGGCCCGTTCGACCGCCGCGTACAGCTCGGCCGTCCGCCCTCGCGTCTCGGCACGCATCCGGTCGAGATCCGATTGCGCCATGAGCTGCATCGCGTCGGCCTCGCGCCGCATGGCGAGCTGTCGGCTGCCGGCGAAGATCGGCACGGTCATTCCGACCATCAGACTGAGCATGCGATCGGTGCCGCCGTCGGGCATCGGCCGCTGCCCGTACTGCGCACCGAGCTCGAGATCCGGCCAGATCTCGCGACGGGCCAGTCGGGCCCCGGCGTCCGCTGCGCGCAGGTCGGCTTCGCCGGCCCGGACCATCGGGCGCTGCCATGCCGCCTGGGCGATCAGGCTGTCGAGCGGTGGCAGTGAATCGGGAAACGCCGGCAGAAGCGGTGAGCCGAGCGGCGCGTCGGGCGCCCGGGCGCGCAGCGCGTTCAATCGCGCGGCGGCCGAGGTGCGCTCCGTCTCCATGCGGAGGATGTCCTCCGTCATGCGGGCCACCTCGACCTGCGCGCGCAGCAAGTCGGTCTGCCGGCCGGTCCCCACCGCATACATCGTCTCCGCCGTCTTGGCGAGGTAGCGCAGCAGGCGCAGCGTCTCGCCGGCGACTTCGACCGAGCGGTCCATCTGGTACAGCTCGTAGTAAGCCATGGCGGCGCGGGCCCGCACGTCCCACACGACGTCCGTCGCACGTTCCCGCTCGGCGCCGGCCCGTTCGGCCATCACCCGGCCTGCGAGCCCGAGCTTGCCGGCGATCGGTACCATCTGGGTCACCTGGACCTGGTTCATTCCGAGCGGTTGCGACAACGCGAATCCCGGGAGTGTGCGGTTCATGAGCGCGAACTGTATCCGGGGGTCGGGCGGGCGCCGGGCGGGCGCGATCCGTTCGCCGGCGGCGCGGGCGAGAGCGGCCGCGGCGGCAATTCGTGGACTCGAGCTTTGTACGTCGCGATAGACGTCCCCGAGCCGGAGTGGTGCCGAAGCAGCGGCAGTCTGGCCGGCGACGGTGCCGAGAGGCACGAGCGCCATCCAGGCGCTCATTGCCAGCCCGGCACCCAGCGGCCACCGGCGTGCCGCCGCGAGGCGACCTGAAACCGGTGTGAGTCGTCCAGGTATTGCTACGGACATGCGTGCTCCCGGGTTCGATTCAGGCGGCTGGCAGCCGCCTGTCGCGCTTGGGGGCGCGCCTATTCAGGGACCTCGGGATGCAGGATAGGCCGGCCGGCGGGAAGCAAGGGTGAACGGAGCATTAAGACTCGTTGAGTCAACCTCCGTGTGGTTGGATAGCTTGCCAGGCCGCCGTGGCAGGCCTATCGCGCGCCCATCGGCGTGGGCAATGCAACGAGGATGGCCGTGACGAGCAGGACGAACACCGCAACGATCACCTCGACCATCGCCGAGCGGCGGACGCGCGCGGCACCAACGTCATCGCCGAGTGACGGGCGTACCCAGCGCCAGTTGTACGCTCCTGTGGCGGCGACGACGGACAATATGCCGAGCTTCAGCAGGAGCATGCGCCCGTAGGCCGTTCCCCACAGGTCCGGGAAATAGCCGATGTGGATCCAGGCCGCGAGGCCGCCCGTCACAGCGGCCGTGCCCGCCCCGATCAGCGCGATCGGCGAGTAGGCGTTGACAAGGTCGGCCACGACCCGGCCGCGGTCCGAGGCAGGCACCCTGACGGCGGTGCTCAGCCCGGCGGCCACGAGGACACCCAGGGTTCCGAGCCAGCCGGCGGCCCCCAGGACGTGGAGCCCGTCCGCGATGACGGCGAGCGGGACCCAGCGCTCGGCGGCAATGGCGTGGCCGGCGAACGCCGGCGTGAACGCAAGGCCGACCGCGGCCAGCCGAGCGAGCGGCCAGCCACGGCTATCGGCACGCCGGGCACGTTGGAACGCAAGCAGTGCTGCGGCGCCTCCGACGAGTTGCGCGAGCCAGCTCCAGCCCCAGGTGGTGTGTCCGAGCATGCCGGTGACCAGGCCGGGATCGAATGCTTCGCCGGGGCCGTGCATCGCCAGCGACTGGAAGAGCAGGCGCACCGGCAGCGTGAGCAGCAGAAGTCCGGCCGCTGCGCGGCCGATCGTCGCGACTCGCGGCGTCAGGAGCCCGAGGTGGTCGGACGTTGCGGCTGCCCGACGCCGAACGATCGCCAGCACCGCACCCTCGAATACCGCGGCCCCGATTACGCCGAGCAGTGCGAGGTACATGAGCCAGCGGGTGCCGACGAAGAGCGGGCTGCTCACGTCAAAGGCGTTGTCGTCGGTCCCCGCCCGGGCCGGATGGTGAGCGTCGTGAGCGGCCGCGGCGCCGGGCGCAATCACGCCGCCGCCGGCCTCACCACCTGGTGGCGGCCGGTTCCCTCCGCCGGTCACCAGAAAGCGGTAATGCCCGCGTACCACATGCCCGTCGTCTCCAGCAGCCTGCCAGCCGACGACGTACTCGCCAGGTTCAAGCGAGCGACCGATCGCCACGACCACCGTGCCGAGCGAGTCAGGGAGTCGGGTCACCGCCCCCATCGGAACGGGCGCTCCGCCGCGGCCCATGATCATGATCCGGGTAAATCGGAGCTCGATCGGCTCGCTGAAGGTGAGCCGGAGTTCAGCCGGGGCACGGGCCAGCGTGTCGTCGGCGGCCGGGGTCGAGCGCCGGAGACGCGGGTGCGCGATCGCAGTCGCCGGATGCAACGTCAGCAATGCTGCGCACACCAGCGTCACCGGCCAGATCCTGGCGGCCAGCCGACGAGGCAGCGCGAGGCGGGTCGCCGGCTCCGGGCGCAGCATCACCTGACCTCCCCGGCTCGCACTAGTGTTGGCCCATGCCGGGCATCGCCGGCATCGGATGCGGCTTCCGCGACAGTGAATTCGATTTGGGTGCGACCCGCCGGGGAACGGCCGGGCTGCGAACGTTGGCCGCCGGCGCCGGCTTGGCCCGCGCGCGGACGCAGGTCGAATCGGGCACGTCAGCCATTAGCCGGCGCAGCACCGTGTCCGCCTGCATCCGGGCCCGGATCACCGGGTCGCCCATCATCCGCTCGTAGAGTTCCAGCTTCTGCTTGTCGCCGGCAGTGTTGCATGGCGGCGTGCCGCGCGACGTCCCGCTGCTCATGCCGGGCATCGCCACTCCGGAAACCGCCCTGGCATCGCCGGGCACGGCGGCGGCGGGAGACGGCGTGACGAGATCGATGGCCGGACCGCCCATCGCGGCGATGCCGCCCATCATGCCACCCATGCCGCGCCATTCGTCGAGCGTCATCACGTTGCGCGTCGTGTCGCGAAACTCGGCGAGCGCGGCATAGATCACGCTGCGCTTGCGCTCCCGGGGCACCGTGTCCGCCGCGAGGATATCCGAAATGATGTCGTGCATCATGTGCAGGTTGTCGAAGATCACGGCCGCGCGCGGATGGGCGGCGCTGAAGCGCGGCGCCACCGCCGACGTCATCGGCATCGTTTTCGGAAAGCTGTTGGGTGGATCTTTCATCATCTTCCAGAACCGTGCGAGCGTGGCCTGTACGCCGGCCTTCTTCTCGACACGAGTTTGGCCGGCGATCATTGGTTCGTAAAGCCCCACCTGCAGCCAATGGTAGGACCAGATCAGGCCGTTGAACTTGGGATATCCCCGACGAAACACCTGGCTGTAATACTGCTCGTCCATCAGCGCCATGGACTTGGGCACCGGCTGAAATGCGTAGTCTCGCCGCGTGAGGTAATAGTCCGTGAGCCGCTCGATCAGCGAGTCCCGCGCCGCCGGGGTCAGCCGCTCGTCGGCATAGACATCGTACACCTGGCGGTGCAGCAGGTGGGCCCAGTCGAACATCTGCTTCGCCTGCCAGACCAGTTTGGCATAGCTCGGCTCCACTACCTCCTCGGCGATCGCGAATCGGGGCGGGCGGATCAGCAGGTCGCGCGTCAGGTAGTTGAATTGCTTCTGCTCGAGCTCTTCCCGGAGGTGCGCTGGCTTGGTCAGCAGTTTCTCATAGAGGACCGCGTGGCCGTAATCGAACGCGTTGAACAGGCGTGCCGCCTCGGCGTAGTTTGCCAGGAACTGCCAGTTGAATGCGCCTGGATAGTAGAATTGCTCGTTACGGCGATCCTGCGCGGCGGCTGGCCGCGGCAGGCCGAGGGTGGCGAGAACACCGAGCAATCCGGCAAGCCGGCGGAAACGAACGCGAGCGATGGGCATCGTGGGGGGCTTCTGCATCATGTTCACCGGTGTCCGGGCATGAGCCCGGCCACGCCGAAGGCGTGCGCAAGTCCAATTGTCAGCGCGAGGTCCGGCCCCAGAGCACGGAGCCGGCGGCTGACGCCAATATCGAGTACCGTGGCCGTCCGCCACTGATAGCGGACACCGACGCCGACGTTGACTTCGGTGGGGGCGCCGGCAAGGGACTGGCGGGCGTAAATCTCGCCAATCAGGAGCATGCTCTGGCGGAGGAAGGTCCGGTCAATCGCGCCGCCGTAGGTCAGGCGGCTGAGGGGATCGGCGGCTCCAAGGCCGGTTTCCGATCCGAAGCCTCGCGCCAGGTTGAGGTGAATACGGGTTGCTCCCCAGCTGCGGGTGGCGATGGCCTTGAGTGCTGCGCGCGTTCCGCGGCCGCCCAGCGCCCCGACGCCAAAACTCACATCCCCGCGAATCGCAACGGCGGGGAGAAGTCGCCCTTCGGTGTTGAAGTTGTAGAGTCCAAAGACCTTCAGGCCGGCCAGCCCGGTTCGCGAGCTGCCGATCTGCTGTATGCTTCCATCCGGTCCGACGACGTCCGCTCGGCCGCGCACCGAGGCGAACGGCACGTTGAAGCCGATTTGTGCGTTGCTCGCGAGGCCGTACTCCAGTTCGGGCACGGTGAGGTGCAGCTCGCTTCCGCCGGCCACCCGTTCGTAGCGGTACGGAGCCTGGATTTCGAATGCATACCGCTCGATGGGGTAGGCGTCTTCGATGGTCGTCGGGCGGTCGTCGTCAAGGTTCCGGTAGTCGATTTGCGCCGCCGCGGCCCGGGTGAGGCCCAGCGTCAGGCAAAGCCCCGGGAGACTCGTGCGCAAACATCTTGTGATCAGCCTGATCAATGGCATGACGCGACTCAACCTGAGGCAGGGTACCGAACGCCGTGGACCTGGACCCAATGATACCCGACGGAGATTACGATTAGCTCAACGGCAGATTAACGTCTCTTGAGGAGCACATGATCCAGTCCGACCTCGTCGTGGCCGAGCCGCCGTGCGCATCCTGATCGTCGAAGATGATCGGAAGACCGCGCGATTCCTGAAGCAGGGACTCGAAGAGGAGGGACACGCGGTCGATCTGGCGTTGGACGGCAACGAAGGCGCCCAGTTGAGCCACCTGAACCCCTATGACCTCATCGTGCTGGACGTCCAGCTCCCGGGACGAAACGGACTTCAGCTCTGCTCCGCGCTTCGCCGGGAGAGCATCGAGACGCCGATTCTGATGTTGACGGCTCGCGATTCGTCGCAGGACGTGATACGGGGGCTCGATGCGGGGGCGGACGACTACCTGACGAAGCCGTTCGCGTTCGATGTCTTCCTGGCGCGGGTCCGGGCGCTCACACGCCGGCAGTCCGGCGGCGTCACCGGCCTGCTCGCCTTTGCAGATCTGGAGATGGATCGGCTGCGGCGCTCGGTGCGGCGGGGCGCGCGTGTGCTCGAGCTCTCGCCGCGTGAGTTCCGGCTGCTCGAGCATTTTCTGCTTCATCGCGACGAGGTGCTCACCCGGACCAATCTGCTCGAGAAGGTATGGGACATGTCCTTCGATCCCGAAACCAACGTCGTGGACGCGCACGTCTCGAACCTCCGGCGGAAGCTGGAGGACGGCGGCGAAGCCCGCGTGATCCAGACGATCCGCGGTGCAGGCTACTCGCTCCGCCTCGATTCGTAGCCCGTGCGCTCCTTTCGTGTCTCACTGGCCGTCCGCATGGCCGCCGGCGTCTTCGCGCTGCTGGCGGCGGTGAGTGTCGCAAGCGTGCTGGCCCTGCAGACAATCCTTTATCATGAGCTCGACGGCACCTTATTGCACCTGGCCGAGGTCGAGGCACAGGCGGGAGCCGCCGCGACGGGCTCGGAGTTTGAATTTCACGAAGGGGTGCTTCTGGCGGCCAGGGAGGGAGCAACCAATGAGCTCACCCGCTACGCGCAACTCTGGTCCAGCGCCGGTCAGCCGCTGGTGCGGAGCCGGAACCTCACGGCTGCACTGAGCCTGCCTTCCGGCGCACTCGCGACCGCGCGCGGGGGCCGGATTGCCTGGGCGACATACCGGTGGCGCGGGCAGCGGCTTCGAAGCGTGGTGTACCCGCTCGAGCTCGTCGGCGCCGCGCATGGGGTGCACGTCCTCCAGGTGGCGGCGCCGACCGAACCCCTCCGCCGCACGCTGTCGCAGTTCAGCGCGCTGGTGGCCGCGCTGGCGTTGCTGGGCGCGTGCGGCGCCTACCTGGTCGCGTGGCGAATGGCGGGTGTGGCCCTCCGTCCGACGCGGGAGATCACCGATCAGGCGGAAGCCATCGAAGCGGGAACGCTGTCGGAACGGATCACCGCCCACGCCGACGTCGCGGAGTTTGGCCGGCTCACCACCGTGCTGAATGGCATGCTGGACCGGCTGGACAACGCCTTTCAGGTGCAGCGCCGATTTACGGCCGACGCCAGCCACGAACTCCGTGCCCCCCTCACGGCGCTGCAAGGCGACATCGAGGTGACGCTCCGCCGCGAGCGGACGCCGGAAGAATATCAGGCGACGTTGAGCCGTTGCCGCGAGGAGGTGCTCCGGCTGTCGCGGATGGCCGGCGGCCTGCTCGTTCTGGCGCGCAGCGATGCCGGCGTGCTGGTCGAGGACGAGAGCGAGGTCGACATTCGGGCGATGGTTGACCGAATCGTCGAACGATATCGCCCCCTGACCGAGGGCCGGGACGTGACCGTGCAGGTGGACGGTCTAGGCGGACTCGTGCAGGGAGATGCCGCGCTTCTTGAGCGCGTCGTCGGGAATCTGCTGCACAATGCCATCAAGTACGGCCGGCCGGGCGGCACCGTCTGGGCCCACGTTGAGTCGGACGGCGCCGTCGGGCTCACGGTTACCGACGACGGCCCGGGGATCGACGCCGCTCAGGCTGAACAGCTGTTTACCCGTTTCTACCGGAGCGACCCCGCGCGACCGCGCGCCGACGGTGTGGGTCTGGGGCTCGCGATCGCTCAGGCGGGGGCGCAGGCGCATGGCGGCAAGGTGGAGTTCCTGGGTAACCATCCGGGCGCAAGCTTTCGTGTCGTCCTTCCGCTGGCGCCGAAGCGTCGGCGCTTCAGCGGCCCCGTCCGCGTTAAGAATTCTTGAACTCGGTGCCATCGGCTGTCGTGCCTCTGCATCTTTGCGTCGGGTCGCGCCGCGGAACGTCGGCGCCGCACCCTCTCCGCGACCGCCGGACGCACCGGCGCTCCCAATCACGCACACCCAATCGAGACAGGTGATACGATGCACCCAATGAATATGGCCGGCATGGGGACTGAAATGATGGAGTGTGCGCGGAACTGCCAGGAGTGCTACGCGACCTGCACCGCCACGATTGCGCATTGCCTTGAGAAGGGTGGTAAGCATGCCGACTCCAGCCACATCGGAATCATGATGGACTGTGCCAAGGCGTGCGAAATGAGCGCCGACTTCATGCTCCGGAGCTCGACGCTCCATGCGAAGGTGTGCGGCGTCTGCGCCGAGGCGTGCGAGCGCTGCGCGGCGGACTGTGAGCGTATGCCAGAGGATGAGATGATGCGCCGCTGCGCGGAGCTCTGCCGCCGGTGCGCGGAGTCCTGCCGCCGGATGGCGGCCTGACCTTTTGCGGGCACCCAGCCTTCGCCCGGGTCTCTCATGTTGATTCGCCCGATCGACTACTTCCTCCTGGCCTGGTTCGTTTTGGCCGGCGCCTCGACGCTCTACGTCGCCATCGACCAGTACCGGAACAACCCGGAACCGGTGGTGATGAAGTGGGGCTTCATCCTGGTCACGCTCTACACGGGCCCGCTCGGCCTCCTGCTGTACGTACTGGCCGACAAGGAGCCGCGCCCTGGCGAACACGAGACCTTCGTCGCGCCTCTCTGGAAGCAGGGCATCGGATCGACCATCCACTGCATTGCGGGCGACGCGACCGGGATCATTCTCGCGGCGGTCATCACCGCCGCGCTGGGCCTCCCGATGTGGCTCGACTTCATCGTGGAGTACTGCGCGGGGTTCGCCTGCGGGCTCCTGATTTTTCAGTCCCTCTTTATGCAGTCGATGATGGGTGGGACGTACGCCGAGAATGTCCGGCGAAGCTTCGTGCCGGAATTCATCAGCATGAACTTCATGATGGCGGGGATGGCGCCGGTCATGGCGTTCCTCATGATGGGCCGGGACATGAGGGCGATGCAGCCGGGCGAGCTGTTGTTCTGGGGTGTCATGTCCGTGGGAGTAATGGCGGGATTCGCGCTCGCCTATCCCTCAAACGTCTGGATGGTCGCCAAGCGGCTCAAGCACGGACTCATGACCGAGCGGAAGCCGGGCTCGAGGTTCGAGGTGGCGAACGTCAAGGCCGGTCCCGCGAAACATGGCAGCCACGGTGCCATGGATCACGATACCATGCGGACAGGCGCAATGCCGATGGAGATGGCGTCCGACGCGACCGCGACGCAGCAGCTCGCGCTGGGCGGTGTGTCGCTGGTGGCTCTCCTCGTCGGCGCTCTCGCTCCGGCAAATTGGGTGAATCTCACGCTGTCGGCCCGGGATGTGGGCGGCGCGATCATGCCACCGGGCATGATCATGGACCGCGACACGCCGGCCGACGCGATGCGGGACATGGCGGCGGCCAACCCCAACGACATCACAGCCTCGTACGGGCTGAATGTCCGCGGCGACCGGGAGCTGCCGTTCCGGATGGACGGCGCCGTCAAGGTGTTCGACCTGACTCCGTCGGTCATTCGCTGGACCATCCTGCCCGGCATCACCGTGGATGCATACGCATACAACGGCCAGATTCCCGGACCGCGCATCCACATCCGCCAGGGTGACCGGGTCCGCATCAACGTCCACAACGCGCTGCCCGCGGAGACGACCGTGCACTGGCACGGACTGATCCTGCCCAACCAGATGGACGGGCCCGCGTACATCACCCAGGCGCCAATCCGCCCGGGTGGCTCCTACGCCTATGAATTCACGGCTGAGCAGTGCGGAACGTACTTCTACCACCCGCACGCCAATCCGGATCGCACCCAGGCGCTGGGCCTCTATGGCGCCTTCATCATCGATCCGACAGATCCGGCTGACGAAATCCACGCGGACTACGATCATGTCATCGAGCTGCAGGAGTGGCTGAAGCGGGAGGGGCTGACGTATCCGGCGATGCCGATGGACGGGGGCCAGCCGAACTACTTCACGATAAACGGCAAAGCGTATCCTGCCACGGAAACGATCGCGATGAAAGTCGGCGAGACCCTCAAAGTTCGTTTCATCGGCACCAATAACGGCATGATCCATCCCATTCACATCCACGGGGGGCCGTTTCAGGTCGTGGCCATCGATGGCCAGACGCTCGCGCCCGCCCAGCGCTACCTGGCGGATGTCGTGAACGTCGGACCCGGCCAGCGCTACGACGTACTGTGGACCGCGCGACGTCCGGGCAAATGGCTGATCCATTGCCACATCCCGCATCACACCACCAACAACAACGTGGAGACCAATGGGGGTGGTGGGCTGATGATGGTGATCGACGTCGGGCCCACGGCGCCTTGACGCTCTGTGAGCGCCGTTGATGCCTACATGGCGTGTGCCTTGGCTTTGGCGGGCATCCGCATCATGCCTTCGCAGAGCTTGAGGATCTCGGCGGTATGTTCCGAGACTTTCGCGGGAGCCGGTGTGCCGGCCTGCATTTCCGTCTCGAGCGCGGTGAGATGTGCGCCGAGCGCAGCAAGGTGGGTCTGCATGTCGTTCATCTCTCCCGGCATCGACGATTTCATCTGATCACTCATCATCGACATCTGTGAGTTCGTGACGGGGAATCCGGACACCTACATGCCGATCTGTCCCCTTCCAGCTTCAGGACGAACGAAGCCGTCGTCGCCGCCCGCCGTCACGCTCCGCGTGCTAGGCTTTCTTCGCCTTGAATTTCTCGCCGAGCTCCTTCACGTACGCCGCTACCGCCCGCATCTCGGGCTCCTCAAGCTTGTCGGCGAAGGACTTCATGTCCTTGTCGATTCCCTTTCTGAGGATCTTTACGATGGAATCGACTGAGAGCGTCGAGCCGAAGCCGTCCTGCCCGAACGCTTTGATTTTCTTGTATTTCACCCGGTCGCGTGCGGCCGGCACCCCGTTGATGCCGTGGCACTGCTTGCATTCCTCGCGGAAGATCGACTGGCCATTTGGCTGCTGGGCCGTCGCGCGTCCAGCCAGCACCACACTGACCAGCGTCACCGCTACCAAAAGATTCCTGGTTGTCATGCCATTCTCCAAGCGAGGAGGCCACGGACTCGCCGCGGCCCGAGAGATCGCTGTGACTACGCGATTAGAAGTTGAGCCATACCTGGGTACTGATGGCGTTCGTCTTTGGGCCCCCGCCTTGAGGGAAGTCACGCCGGTACTCCAGCGCCCACCGGAGGTACTGAGGCAGATTGATCGGCAATACGGCGCCGGCGACGAACCTCCGGTTGGTCTGGTCAGACTCGGCCGTGTTGGGATTGACGTGTTCGTATCGCCCGAACAGGGTCAGCGACGGCTCGGTTCCCTGGAGCAGCGTATACTGCGCCGAGAACCAGTACCCAAGCCCTTTGTTGGTGCTCGTTAGGAAAGGGGACGTTCCGCCGAGCGGCAGATTGCTATCCTTCCCGTAGATCAGTGCGCCGAGCGCCTCGAACCGGTTGAAAATTTTGTTCGCCGTGATCCCGAGTCGCCAGAAGTGGGTGTTCAGCCCGGCGGATGAGGGGTCGAGGCCTACGATCGAGCCGTAGTACGCCACGCCCTGGATTCCCGATCCCGCATGATCGATCAGCA
This sequence comes from Gemmatimonadales bacterium, assembly GCA_038321865.1. GTDB lineage: Bacteria > Gemmatimonadota > Gemmatimonadetes > Gemmatimonadales > GWC2-71-9 > JAICUF01. Next base: position 1,307 of record JBBQFH010000008.1, on the reverse strand, counting down.
CCTGGTCCGTGAGCACCAGGTCCTTCCGGGTGTCCGCGTCGCTGACGGCGCCCATTCCCTGGGCGTTGACGCCGTTCAGGATCTCCGCCGAAAGCCGGTTCGGCCCCACGACGTAAAACGCTTCGACGCCGAGCTGGTGCTCCCCCAAAGTGAAGGGCACTCCGTTGGTGATGGGGCCCTCGATCGCGAGCGGCGCGCTGATGCCGATCGGGCGATCAAATCCCGCTACGCCCCACTCGGCCAGGTAGTGCATCTGCCCGAAGCGGGCGCCGCCATACCGGCGCTGGTTGCCCCAGAGCACAGACACCTGGGCCACACGCTCGATTTCATTTTCGGCCCCGTGTTGCACCTCGAGAAATGCGGAGAGATTGTGTCCGAACGGCCCGGCATAGAATAGCGTGATGGCGGGCAGCGAGAAGCCGCTCGCCGTGGTCGGTGCCCCCGCGGTCTTCTCCCAGTCATATTGAATTTGCGCGGCGGCCGCGATGTAGTTCTGCACCTTGCCGACATCGACCTTGTCGGTGCTGTCGATGTCTTCCGGCATACGATACCCGGCCCATTTGAACCGCATGCCGAGCTCATTCAGTCGAGGTACCGCGGGGGTGTGGCAGTAGGAGCAATTGACGTTGTACCGGCGGGCCCACGCGGGGATACCGCCCGCGTGAACGGCGTGAACATAGCGCGAGACCGCATGGGCGAGGGCGGAAGGGGTGCCGTCTGATGGTTTCGTCACGCCGGTCGCGTGCGCAGCCGGGGCTACGGTGAGCCCGACCAGGCTGGCGAAGAGCACCATAGAAGGCATCCGCATCGAAGTGCTCCTTGCTGAAATAGATAGCTCACCCTGCCCCATTCTCCTTATGACCTTAGTCGTCTCCATTTGAAGAAATCATGCAGGCCGCCTGAAGTCTCGCTCAAGGTGCCCGCGGCGCTGGAAACGTGTCATGGAACTCCGGCTGGACGACCATTCCCTCCTTGCCCCGGAGCGATGCGAGATACTGAGCCAGCTCTTCGATTTGCTGATGGGTAAGCGCCGGCGGGCCAAAAGCCGGCATCTCCGTCGTGTCCCCCCGGAACATCGCCGGACGCTCAATGAAACTGTGAATCCATCCGGGCGAATGGAGCAGGCCGATTCCGCCCAGCTCCGGGCCCTTCTTACCGCCTTCGCCGCCAATCTTGTGACAATCGTTGCACTTCTGGGATCGGTACAGCGCCCGTCCGGCCCGCTCCGCCGAGCTGAGGGGCCGCCCGACCTCGGCGGGCACGGCGGGCCCCTTCTCGCGGATGGACGAGCCGAGCAGCAGGCCGCT